>JBIOJG010000122.1:0-2302 GCA_044450645.1 Binatia bacterium | reverse complement strand
GGATACCCTTGGACCGATGAGATGATCTCACTGGCGACCAAGTATCCAAACGTCTACATCGACACGTCCGCCTACAAGCCCTCACGCTATCCCGCTTCGTTTGTTGCCTACCTGCGCGGACACGGACGCCGGAAGGTGCTCTTCGCCAGCGATTACCCGATGATTCTCCCGGGCGCGTGTCTGGAGCAGGTCGGAGCGCTCGGACTGGACGAGGAAGCGACGCGACTGTTCCTGCACGACAATGCTGCGCGAGTGTTCGGGATTTGAGCCCGTCTTATTCACCCCCCATCCTCGACAGGTGGTTCACAGGGAGTGAAAGCGCTGGGAACTGGAGCAGATCTTGCTTGGGTGGGCGCCCGGGATGAGGAGGCGACATGGGTGAAGTTCAGGGCGCGATGAAAGGCTTCCAGTTTAACAGGTCGGTGCGGGTCGAGGCGCGCGATACGAGACTGACATCGAACGCCGGCGCGCTGCTCCTGCGCGAGGCGATGGAACGCTCTGGGCTGCTCGCGTCGCTGGGAAGCAAGCTCGAGGATCCGCGGAATCCCAAGCTGATCACGCACCCGCTGTCAGAGTTGCTGGCGACTCGCCTCGCGTTGCTCGCGTTGGGTCACCGCGACCAGGACGACGCCGACGCGTTCCGTGCCGATGCCGCACTCAGGCTGGCTGTTTCTGAGCGGCGGGGTACAGCGCCATTCGACCACGAACCGGCTGAGATGGGACAGGTGCCACGGAATCCGGAGGTCCCGCATGGCCTCGCTTCTCAGCCGACCATGTCCCGATTGGTGGCTCAGTTGGCTGACGATGACAATCGCGCGGTGCTGCGCGAAGAGCTGCTCGCGACGACCGCCCGGGTACGTCGGGCGGAGAATCACGGCCGGCGGGCGCAGAGCGTGACGGTAGACGTGGACGCTCTGCCCATACGGATCGAGGGACAGCAGCCCGGGAGCGCCTACAACGGGGCGTACCATCAGCGAATGTACCATCCGCTGGTTGCGACGATCGGCGGTGGTGGCGAGATCGTGGACTTGATGCTTCGGGAAGGAAACGCACATTGCGCGGCGGGCGGGCTCGAATTCATCACCAAGCTCGTGGACCGGATGGAGAAGGAGCACTGCGTCGTTGCTGCGGTGCGGATTGACGCCGGAATGCCCGAGGACAAGCTCCTGAGCGCACTCGAGGGGCGACAGACGCCGTATGTCGCGCGGGTCAAGAACAACGCGGTACTCGACCGCATGGCGGAGCCCTTCAAGAAAAGGCCGCCAGGCCGGCGGCCAAACGAGGAGCGCGTGTGGTTTCACGAAATGACCTACGCCGCGGCGGAGTGGTCGAGAGAGAGGCGCGTGGTGCTTGTGGTCCTCGACCGGCCAGGAGAACTATACCTGCACCATTTCTGGCTGATCACGAACTGGACTGCCGACCAGATCGGCGGTCAGGAGTTGCTGGAGCACTACCGCGAGAGGGGGTGTGCCGAAGGGTACATGGGCGAACTGATGAACGTCCTGGCGCCTGCGTTGTCCAGCAGCCCCCGCAGCGCCGCTAATCCGTGCGATTCGTTCGAGATCAACGAGACGACGCTGCTGCTGAATGCGCTCGCCTACAACGTGATGGACATGCTGCGCAGGATGCTGGAACGGCGAACGCATGAGGGCTGGAGCGTCAAGCGCCTTCGTGAGCGGGCGCTGCGAGTCGCCGGTCGGTTCGTCATTCACGCGCGCCGGCCGGTACTGAGCCTCGATCGTGCCGCAGCGCGGTTCTGGCAGTGGCTTGTCAGCGAGCTCACGTGCATGCCGGTCCTCCGGACGTAGATCTTCGGGCGGGACACGCCGATCATTCCGGCAGACAGCGGCACCGGTGTGTCCCGCGTCGCCGACAACTGCCGCCATTCTATTTTTTCAGCCACCCTCGACTGCTTCAGGGAAGCATGACCCCTGCGGCGCCGACCGACTGTGGCGTCTGTGAACACATTTGTGCCACGAGTGATGCTAATTGCCTCATGTGGTCGTGGCCCGTTTCGGGTCCGATTTCACTATGGGTGACATGCGTGGGGCGCGCTCGGGGGGATGAATAAGACGGGCTGAGTTGCCCGTCGGAGACAAGTAGTTTGCCTCTCCAGAGGTGTAGAGGCCAAAGGAATAGAGATGTTCGCCGGCCGCCGCGGTGTGCTGAACGAGCGCCTCAAGGGCGCGCCGGACCGCGATTGGGATGCTTTCTTGCAGCGCTCTGTAATCAATCTCTCCGAGCTTCATTCGACCACCCTCCTGTCGTGGCTCAACTTGAGGGAGCCACCAGCAGCGATTGT
>JBIOJG010000121.1:0-3783 GCA_044450645.1 Binatia bacterium | reverse complement strand
CAGCCGGTTCGACCAGATCTTTGCGCAGGCCGACGGCGACAGCATCGTCATGTTCGGCCGCGCCGCCTGGGCGCATGACTGGCAGAGCAATCCCAACCTCACCGCGACATTCATCGAGCTGCCGGCGGCGACCTTCGTGGTCGACGGCGCCACGCCGGCGACGAACCTCGCGCTCGTCACGGCGGGCACCGAATGGCGCTGGCGCAACGGCTGGTCGATTATGGCCAAGTTCGACGGCGAGTTCGCCCAAGGCTCCGACATCTATATGGGCACCGCGCGGGTCAGATATTTGTGGTGATCGCCGACACTTGCGACAGCCATGACAGTCGAGATGACCGGTTTTGGCCCAACTCGGAAGCTCATGAAGCGGCAGCGAGTTTCCGGTTATCGAGGTACAGCGGGTCCATCCCAAGAGCCCAGACCGCCGTACCCGGATGTGCTATGTTTTGCCCCGCATGGAGTGGTCCTAGGCTCTCGGGGAGGACTGCATGAGGCGGCGACAATTCATCGCGTTTCTCAGCGGCGCGGCGGCTTGGCCGCTCGCGGCGCGGGCGCAGCAGCCGGCGATGCCGGTGATCGGGTATATGGACGTCGGCGTGCTGGAGGGCCGGCGGGCGTATGCTGCGGCGCTCAGTCGCGGCCTCGCCGAGCTGGGCTTTGTTGAAGGCCGGAATGTCACTATCGACTACCGATCAGCGGAGCAGCAACCCGATCGGCTCACGGCAATAGCGGCGGACTTCGTTAGCAAGCGGGTCTCGGTCATCGTAGCGACTGGCGGTACCGCATCGGGGAAGGCCGCCAAAGCCGCGACCGCGACGATCCCGATCGTTTTCCAAACTGGCAGCGATCCGGTCGCGGTCGGCCTCGTCGCCAGCCTCAACCGGCCGGGCGGCAACGTGACCGGCACCACCATCCTCACCGCCGAGCTTGCAGGCAAGCGGTTCGATCTCATGCAAGAGCTGGTTCCCGGCGCTGCAGCAATTGGGTATCTTGAGGGGCCAGGCGGGCCAGGCCCCCCGGGCAGCATGGTAGCAGCGGCACGCACCCTGGGCCGGCAGGTGGTTGTTCTGCGAGTTGCCGGCGAAGCGGATTTGAGCCAGGGTTTCGCAATGGCGGTCGAGCGCAATGTGCAGGCGCTGATCCTTGCGCCAAGACCGCTGTTCGTCTCCAACCACAAGAAAATCGCGGCACTCGCGGCCGAGCATCGAATTCCCGTCATGTCTTATGAACGAACGTTTCCTGAACAGGGCGGCCTCATCAGCTATGGCGCCAACATCCCGGATGCGTATCGAATTGTCGGAACCTATGTGGGGCGGATTCTAAAAGGTGAAAGTCCGGCGGTACTGCCGGTCCAGGAGTCGACAAGAACCGAGCTTGTCATCAATCTCAAGACCGCCAAGGCGCTTGGCCTGGCAGTGCCGCCCGGACTGCTCGTCTTCGCCGACGAGGTCATCGAGTAGACGTGCCATTTGCTGCGTCGCGAGAGTCTCTTTGTGGCCCAACCCGGCGGTTCGCGGCAGCGCGGCGATGTGTCTGCTGTCAGAGGAGAACCCGACGTTCGGCTGCCCATGGCCAACACCGCCGCAGCTGACCCGAAGCAGTCATCCAGCCGTGCAATCGGGTGCAGTGATCACGCGCCCAATTTATCGGCGAGGTCGTTCAAATTCGACGCAACAATGTCGGCGGGCACTTTTGGCACAGAAGGCCTACTTCCGGGCCCGAATTCGTCAGGTCTTGCAATCGCCGCCGTGCGAAGACCAGCCTTAGTCGCTCCAACGATGTCATCGGTGTGAGCCGCGGCAGACACCATCATGCATTCGCTCGGTTTTAAATCGAACGCCTCAGCGGACGCCTGATATACACGAGGCTTAGGCTTGTAATCCTGGGCAATATCCGCGCCCAGGATTGAATCGAAACGCAGACGGTTGCGACGAGCGAGATCAGTCATCATCGAAACATTCGAGTTTGACACGGGCGCCAGCAAGAAGCGCGTACCCAATCGTGGAAAGGCCGTTGCTACATCCGGCCAGCCATCGAGGCGATGCCAAGAAAGAGTTAGATCGTGCAAGACGTCCTCGGGCAGCCCTGTAACCGTAAACCCGGGCAAAATCTTATCAAGCATGCGGCGATGCAGGATATCAAGCTTGGTGTATGGAATGCGGCCAGAGCGAACCTCCTCCATGCCCGGTTGATATTGCGCGCGCCAAGCATCTGCAAAGGCCAACCAGTCGAGTGCGTACCCGCGCGGTTTAAGTATAGCCTCTACTGATCGCGCCACTCCTGTACGCCAATCAAGCACGGTACCGAACATATCGAAAAACAGCGCCTTCACGCCGTATTGCGAATTGCCAGGCACGCCTTGGCCGAACGCTGGTCTGGTTAGAATTGCTGCGCCCGAGAGCGCGCCGCCTGCTGCCAAGACCGCTGAGCTTTGCAAGAACGATCGTCTCCCGACTGCGCTCATATTCGTACCCCCTGATTTAGCCCTGGGCCGCCCTGCCGGCGGCGACGGGAACTAGGACTCAGCCTGCTCGATGGCAATTGGCGAAATGGGAAGTTCGGCACCCCCCCAACCGCCGGTACCTCCACAGATTACACCACTTTTCCGCGAAATAGAAAACGAGCCCGCAGCGGCGGTTCGCGGCAGTGCGGCGAGATGCCTGCAATGGGTAGAGTCGAGATGTGACGCGGTGGCTTTAGGCCGAACATATCTGTTGCCGCCCCTTTCGTGTGGCGGTGCCTTAGTGGTTCAGCCATGACTCCGTTTTCACATCCCGCTCATCGAACCGGACATGCGGATCTCCCGCATCCGGCTCTCGGACAAGATCTCACGCCTTCGTCCACGGCACGTCGTGTCCAAGCCTGCTCAGACGTACGAGCCCGAAGTGCCCATAAAGGTGCGAGAGTGGATAAGTCCCGCCCCTGCGTCGCCTGACCTTGTGCTTGATGCGCAACCACCGGCGCAACCGCACAGCGGTGTAGTTGTCGATCACCCGGTACGCTTTGGAGACGGTGCCTACTTCGAAGTAGTTCGCCCATCCGCGTATCGTGCGGTTCAACTTTCCCACCAGCTCTGTGGTCCCTTGCCATGTCCACGATCGGGTCGTTAACGCATGGACGTTTTCGACCATGCGCTTGATGCTCTTCTTCGATGGCCGGTACCCCAGGTACGCCTTTCCGGTTCTCGCTGAATACATCCGCCCAAACGTGTACCCCAGGAAGTCGAACTCTCCTTCCGGGACCGTGCAGATTCGTGTCTTCTCCTCGTTGACCGTGAGCTTCAGCTTGCCCATGATGTCGCGCAGTCGCTGCAGCGCCTCTTCGGCTTTGCCCTTCCGGCACAGGATCACGAGATCGTCGGCGTAGGTCACGATGCGAGAGCCGAGGCTTCGCTCCAACCCGAGCATCTTCCATCCCAGCACGAACCGGCGCATGTACAGATTCGCCAGCAATGGTGAGAGGGGTGAACCTTGCGGAATGCCGCGCCGGTTGTCCCGGGCCTCGGTCGTGCGTGTCTTCCTTCCTCGATCATCGGTTTCTTCTACGGCGCATTCCAGCCACATCTTGATCAGATGCAGCACGCGCCGATCAACAATTCGGCGCGCTACCGACTTTAGAAGCTCGGCATGTGGGATGCTCCCGAAGTAGTCCGCAAGGTCGGCGTCTACGACTTCCGGGTGGCCATGAGATAGCAGCGCTCCCACCTCGACTACCGCCTGTTGGGCGTTGCGCCCGGGACGGTAGGCATACTGCTCTGGTGGAAGATCGGCTTCGAAGATCGGT
>JBIOJG010000120.1:0-4005 GCA_044450645.1 Binatia bacterium | reverse complement strand
GACGGTGCTGATCTGGGGCATCGGCGGCGGCGTCGCGCTGGCCGCCCTCCAGATCGTCAAGCTGCTCGGCGCGCGCGCCATCGTCACCAGCTCGAGCGACGCGAAGCTCGAGCGCGCCCGCTCGTTAGGCGCTGACGAGACCATCAACCACGGCTCGGCGGACGTCGCGAAGGAGGTGCGGCGGCTCACGGCCAGGCGCGGGGTGGAGGTCGTCGTGGACTCGGTGGGCGCGGCGACCTGGGAAACCAGCCTGCGCGCGCTCGCGCGCGGCGGCCGGCTCGTCACCTGCGGCGGCACGAGTGGCCCGATGGTGCAGATGGACATTCGCCGGCTGTTCTGGCACCAGTACACGATTCTGGGCTCGACGATGGGCAACCACGCCGAGTTCGCCGAGGTCGCGGCCCACCTCGGCGCCGGCCGGCTGCGGCCGGTGGTGGACCGCGTGTACCCGATGGCAGAGGCGCGGGCGGCGTTCGAGCGGATGGCCAGGGGCGAGCAGTTCGGGAAACTGGTGGTCGAAATCGGCTGAAATGGGCTAGCGGTACCGGGCTGATGGCCCACTCTCATCCCGGCTGCTAGAATTGACGAGTGTCGACTTGTGTCGGCTGCAGCGCAGAGATTGCCGCGAACGCATCGTTCTGCCCGCGGTGCGGCACGCCGAATCCAGAAGCGCCGACCATCCCGACGCCGACCGATGGGTCGAAGACTACAGTCAGAATCCTGCCCGACGAGTTGAGGTCGCGCCTCCAAAACGCCCTCGGTAGCGATTTCTTGGTGGGTCAGCAGCTTGGCGAAGGCGGTTTCGCCGTGGTGTTCGGCGTGCAGGATCGCAAGCTCTCGCGCCGGATCGCGGTCAAGGTGCTCCGGCCGGAGCTGACCGCTAGTAAGTCCACGGTGCAGCGGTTCGTGCGCGAGGCCGAGTCGGTCGCGAGTATCAGTCATCCGCACATCCTTTCCATCTTCTTTGTCGGCGAGGGCGAGGGCCTCGTCTACTTCGGCATGCCGTTCGTCACGGGCGAGACGCTCGACGCGCGGCTAGCGCGCGAGGGCCAGCTGCCCGAAGCCGATGTGGTGCGCATCGGAGCGGAAATCGCTGAGGCGCTGGCCGAGGCCCATAGCAGTGGGTTGGTGCATCGCGACATCAAACCGGCCAATGTCCTGCTCCAGAAGGGGCGCGTGCTGGTTGCTGACTTCGGAATCGCGAAGGCCGCCGCTGGCAGCGGCGACAAGCTGACGGGGACAGGATCCGTCATCGGGTCGCCGCACTACATGAGTCCGGAGCAGGCGGGTGCGGGCGAGGTGGACCATCGCAGCGACATCTACTCGCTCGGCATCGTGCTGTGGCAGATGTTGGCCGGCGCGCTGCCGTTCGACGCACCGGACACGCAAGGCATCCTTGTGCAGCACCTCACTCAGCCGCTTCCGCCGCTGGCGAGCAGGCGTCCTGGCGCCAGCCCCTCCCTTGTGCAGGTCATTGAGCGGTGTTGCGCGAAGCGGCCATCGGATCGATTCCAATCGGCGGTGGAGGTGGCGGAGGCGCTCCGCGTGGGCACCGCGCCGGCCGCAGCGCGGCAGCCGGTGGATCGACGTCGTGCGCTACTTTATGCGGCACTTGCGGTCGCTGTCACTGCGGGCATCGTGACCCTGGGAATCCCCAGATTGCGGTCTCGCGGGGCGAGCGACACTCGCAACGCGGGATCGCTAACTGCGTCACCGCCGCCGCGCTCGGCCGCGCCGATGTTGGCGGTGCTTCCGTTCGGTGGCTATTCGCCCGGCGATTCAGAGACTTCGCGCGATGCTGCGCGCGCTCTCGCCAATACGATCGCTGAGCGCTTCCAGGTCAGCGCAGTGGACTTCAACCGGCTCATAGGCCTCTGGATATCGCAGCGTCGTTCGATCTCAGTCCTCCTCGATTCGAGCGCTGCGTTCGCCTACCGGCTTGGTGCCAACCAACTCTTGATCGGCAACAGTTTCCAGAACGGAAGACAGGTGCGGCTCACCGCGGACGTGTATGACACGCAGCAGCTGACAAAGCTCGGGCACTACGAGACCGACGGCAGCACGGACAGCCTGATCCAACTACTTGACAGAATGGCGGGCTCTGTGGCGACGGCGTTCTGCCAACAGCCGGACTTCAACCCGCGCAATCTGTGCTTTGACACACCGGCGAGGGTAACGACTCCGGTCTTTGTAACCTATGCCGGGCGGATCGTCCCCGGAGAGCCGGCGTTCTATGTACTCGTGTCGGGAGACGGAGCGCTCAAGGAGATACGGCCCAGAGGCGACCTGCCGGCTGATCTCGTCAGCGCCGCGTTGCCTGCGTTGAATCGGGCGAAGTACTCGTCGGCCAGAAAAGGGACAAGTCCGGTGGATGGCTGGGCCGTCGTGCCGGTGACTCTGGAGGCATCCAACGCTGAGACAACAACCACAGCCACTGCAGCGGGTGCCACGTGCGGCAGTCCAGCGGGCTTTAACGCGAATGCGGGCCATACGTGTTTCGATGATCGACCGGTACCCATGACTGCACCCATCGCGGCGGCGCCCGCTCGGTGTCGGGCCCCGGTCACCTCGGCCAACCTCATGGTGCACGTCTCCACGATGGGCGAGGTGATCGGCCCGGGCCCGGTTGTCATTCGGCCCTCCAGTTGCCGGGACTTCGATGAAATTGCGAAAGCGCTGGTCCAGGACCTGGCCTTCCGTCCGGCTCGGAAGGCGGGCGTGCCAGTCACGGGATGGATGATCGTCCAGGTGCGGGCGCAATGAAGCAATTGAATCGTCGTGCCGGGCTTTGGGCAGGGATGCTGGGTCTGGTTGTTGCGACGGCGCTCGCTTCGCCAGACGCCGCGCTCGCGCAGAGGTCGCGCTGCATTGTGCGTGAGGTGAGTGTGTCTCCACCCGACGCGCAGGTGCAGGTTGAGTCCACCGCGCCAGTTCTCGCGACCGCTTACGACCCGGCTGGGAATCCGTGCGACAACGTTACGTACGTATGGACTTCAAACAACGTTCAGGTTGCGACCGTCAATCGCAGTGGCATCGTGATGGGCGTCTCGCCGGGCGTGGCGATCATCACGGTAAGGACGGGCGTAGGTGCTGCGGCGAAGGTGGGTCGCTCCGTTGTCACGGTAGTGGCTGCCGCGTTGAAGATCACCATCCCGCGGCCGATTCGCCTTGGGCCATCCGCGTCGCAAGCATCATCCGATACCATTCTCAGCGGGGGCTTCCCGATGCCAGCCTGGACGGGCACCGGTGGGACGTCAGCCCTGGAGTACGTACGGACGTTTGTTGTACGACTAGACTCGGCTGCTAGGGCGTTGCGGAGCCTCCTCTCCAATGCCTCCGGCCTGCCGGCGACTGGTGCTACTGACCCGCAGAGGTTGACCGCTCGTGAGAAGCAGCAGTGGCGCCGATGCCGCGCCCTGAAGGAGGACCTCCAGACCTTCCTGGACAACATTCCGCACGTTCAAGACGGTCTTCAGGACAACGCCCTCAAGAACGCATGGGCCTTCCTCGGCGAACAGTTCGGCGGTCTGCAATCGGCGCTGCAGAACTGCGAAACGGTCGCGTTCATGATCGAATCGCCGGAGCACTATACACCGTGGCGGGTGAACTACGAATCGTTCGCGCGAGCGCTCTACGGCGATTGGTACCCTAGACTGCGTGCGGTGCATGAGGCGAACCGCACAGTCGCGGGGCTTCTCAACTCGCAGCTCCCGGCGGATCGGAGGCTCCCGCCGATTCCATCCCTGCCGACCGCTCCGCGCCCCACTGGAGCCGCCCCGTAGCTCGGGCCAAGACGAACCTGGATCCTTTCAAAGCCAACCCCGGTCGCCCTCCAGAAGGCTCGAAATCCGGCCATTTCCAGCCCCCGAAGAAACGCCGAAGTCGGGGTGACCGGAGATTGCTTTAACCCCATCCCTCGTATAGATTTAGCAGTCCTCTCCGCAAGGTAGAAAGTGACAGCTCCGAACCAGCGCGAACGCATCCTTCCCCGGCTCATCGAAGACG
>JBIOJG010000119.1:0-4138 GCA_044450645.1 Binatia bacterium | reverse complement strand
TCCGCGGCCGGCGGCCGAGGGGTGGGATGGGGTTCGGCGGCTTCGGGATGGGCAGCGCGGGTGTGCGCGTGGGCTACGATTTCCAGGTGGACGCCTGGAGCCTGGGCGCGCAGATGTCGCTGCCGCTGGCGCGGAACCTGTCGCTGGTGCCGAGCGGCGATCTGTTCTTCCGCAGCGACCACACCGACTGGCAGCTGAATTTCGACGGCGTGTTCGGGCTGGGCCGGCTCCGGATGCTGTATGGCGGGGTGGGGCTGGGCGTGCTGAACCGCGACTTCGATGGCTCGGGAGTGGCGATGACGCGCACGGGGCTCAATTTGCTGGCGGGGTTTCGTCTGCCGGCTCGGCGGTTGCCGCTCAGTCCGTTCGTGGAGGCGCGCTGGACGAGGATCCACAACGAGGCGACGCCGTTCCGGCTGGTGGTGGGCGTGAGTGCGCCGATGGGCGGCCGGCGCGGGCCGGGGTGAGATGAGGCGAGCAGGATCGCTCGTCTCTTTTGCTCCAAGCCGCAGGCACCGTTAGCTTTCGCGCTCGTTGGGGCCTGTAGCTCAGGTGGTTAGAGCGCACGCCTGATAAGCGTGAGGTCGGTAGTTCAACTCTACCCAGGCCCACTCCGTAAAGCGAAACCCCGTGAGCACATACGCTCGCGGGGTTTTCTCGTGCCTCGCGGCACTGTGCCCATCTTATGCTCGGGATGGGCAGAAAGAAACTCGTCCGTCGGGTCGCGGAACTATGCGGCGCCGTTTTTCACCACGCGCAGGACGCTCGCCGGATCCGTCTGTTGGTAGCTGAGCTTCAGCGCCTTCACGTAGATCTCCATGAATTGGGTGGCTCTGCGGTGCGGAGATCTCATCTTGACGCCCTACGCCGCGGCAGGAGCACCAAGTCGGCCGCTTCCTCAGCATCTTTGAGGAGCGTCTTGCGCGGCGTGCCTATCCGCGCACGCATGGTCAAGCCACGAGCAAAATCCGTGACTTGCTTCGCGCGCACGGCTACCGGAAAGTCAGGCGGGATGTCTCCCGCACAGATCCCGTCCCGGAAACGGCGCTCCACCAGCGCCGCGCCGCCCGCGACCGTGCTCTGCAGGAACCGCTGAACCTCAGCGTCGTTCACAAGCGGTGCGACGCACACCAGAAGGCAGCCTCGGGCGGACCCTTTCTCGGTCGCACTTTCGACGGCGTACCTCAGAAAGCCCGCGATCGAGCCGCGAAGACCCTGTGGCGAGAGGAGTGCCTTCGCGGCTGATGCGCCCTTCCGTTCTGCGTACGCCCTAAGGACGCGCAAGAATATCGCCCGCTTGTCCCCAAAGACGGCATACAGGCTCGGCCGTCCCACACCCATCCCGGCGACGAGATCGTCAATTGTCACTCCGTCATAGCCTTTCGACCAGAACACCTGAGTCGCCTTTTCCAGCGCCCCCGTCTCGTCGAAGCTGCGCGGACGACCCCGCGGCCTAGCGGTATTTTGAATCATTTGGTTCACAACTCATTGACAATGGTCACTGACCAATATATAACTGAATAGTTCGAAATTAGCAAGCCGGCCCTGGCCTCGCGGGGCCTCACGACTCGGCCTTCACCCTTCACCACGGAGACGCCCATGGAACATTCGGTCGCGCTCGTCACCGGCACCACCTCCGGGCTCGGTTATGCGGCAGCCAAGCAACTTCTGCAGGATGGTTGGAGTCACGTTATCGTCACTGGACGCAGCCAGCCCGGGGTGGATGAAGCAGTTAATAGATTAAAGACAGAGGCCGGAACGCAAAATATTACGGGTATCGCCCTAGACCTTAATTCCTCTTCCAGCGTGAAGAAGGCGGTCGCCGGGCTGGTAAAGCGAGGCGTACCCATAAAATTTCTCCTGCTTAACGCTGGTTTGATGCCAGGTAAAGATCGTGTCGTAACCAGTGAGAATATTGAGTCGTCGCAAGCGCCGCTGATCGGTCATCACCAGTTAGCGATGGGACTCTTAGGGGCCGGACTTCTGGCGCCGGATGCTCGTATCGTTATTGCCGGTGCGGAACCTGCACGAGGTGATGTGCCCATGTTTCAATTTACCGACTTGGCGGCATTCGCCGCGAAAGAGTACAAAGGCGACCGGGTTTCAGCCATAGAAGCGATTTTGCGCAGCTCCCCGAATGTGAAATACAAGCCATACACGGCTTACTCGGACGCTAAAATATTTGTCGCGTGGTGGGTCGCGGCCCTTGCTCGAAAGCTCCCTGCAGATATGGCCGTATACGCCGTTTCACCCGGATCCGCTCCAGATACCCAGGCGCCTCGCAATCTTGGTTTTGTAATGAAGCGCGTGATGTTGCCGATCGCGAAGCTTATTCCGGGAATGGCGCATTCCGTTGACGACGGGGCCAAGAGATATCTCACCGCCTCGAAGTTTGGCGTCGATGTTTCTGGTAAGTTTTTTTGCTCGGCTCCAAGAAAGATGACGGGTCCCATTGAGGTCATGCGCCATGAACATCTCCATGACCGCGCAAATCAGGACGCCCTTTGGCAGGCCGTCGTCAAGGTCTCTGGCGCCGATTTCTCTTCCGCAGCAACTTAAGAGCGGTTGCCCTGAAGGAGAGCCCGATCGCGGCTGAACTGATCCCGGTAACCCGAATCAGCAGGCGATTGCGGAGCTACCTGATCGTCCACGGGGTCTTACGGTATTTTGAAATAACTGGATGTCCTGCACCCACGGGCTCACTCATGGTGTCGATTGTGGTGTCGATTCAGACCGGTTTCCTGCCGTTTTCAGCACCAAGCCCGCCGGGTAGATCGCGCAGGATGTCTAGGTTTTCCAGCAACTTGCCGGACTTGGGTGCCTAACGGTGGCAGCCTGATAAGCGTGAGGTCGGTAGTTCAACTCTACCCAGGCCCATTGTAGAGATTGGACGGCTAGCGGCTTGCGGCACAAGGCCCTGCGACAGCGGGGCCTTTGTCCGCTGTGGGCTTGATCTGCTATAGTATATCTGCAATATTTCCGCATGCCTCCGCCGGCCCGAAAAGCACTGTACTTCATCGCGTCGAGTTGGAAGGACCTCAAGGGGCTGCCAGGACCGGTTCAGGACACCTTCGGCACGCTCCTCCTCGACGTGCAGTACGGCGAGACGCCCGGCAGTGCGAAGCCGCTCAGGGGTTTCGGGGGAGCCGGGGTGTTGGAGATCATCGAGGATCACGACGGCGACACGTATCGGTGCGTGTACACGGTGAGCTTCCGCGACGCGGTGTATGTGCTCCACGCGTTTCAGAAGAAGTCCAAGCACGGGATTGCGACCAGCAAGAGGGACCTTGCTCTCGTGCGGAACCGCCATCAGATGGCGGAGCGACATCACGCCACGTTAAAGCATGAGGAGGATCGTCATGCGTAAGGCAGCGGGGAACACTCGTCGGGGTACGGGGAAGGTGAACGAGGAGCGGGCCGTCTACAAGGTCGGCGACAACATCTTCGCCGATCTTGGCCGATCGGACGCCGATGAGCTGCTCGCCAAAGCTGAGCTGGCGCGCACGATTCGGCACTTGATAGCGACCCGGGGATTGACCCAGGCCGCGGCAGCCGGTCTCCTCGGCATCACCCAACCGGACGTTTCAAACCTGCATCGGGGAAGGCTTGCGGGGTTCTCGATGGAGCGATTGTACCGCTTTCTCAATTCGCTCGGGTTGGATGTCGAGATCGTGGTCCAGCCGAAACCGCGTTCACGAGGACGGGCGAGAGTCCGGACGCTCGTTCGAGCCGGGGCGCGTTAGACCACTCCGCCAAGGGCGTCGCCATGTCCCGCGTACGTTTCGTCGCGTTCGCGCTTACGCTGCTTCTCACTGCCTGCGCCGGCCACAGCGGCGCAGCGGGGTCCTTGGCGCCAGGCAACAACCCGGACGTGGCCACGAGCGAAGAAATCCAGGCAGCCGCCGAGAGCGGAGTCCGCACGGCGTATGAGTTCGTGCTCCAGAGGCACAGGGCCTGGACCGTGCCGCAGGGCAGTTTCGGCAACGTCATCAACGTGTGGATGGACGGCCAGCTGCTGGGCCGGCTGACGTCGCTGCGTTCGCTGCTCCTGACGAACGTGTCGTCAATGCGCCATCTCTCGGTCTCAGAGGCGGCGCAGTTACCGGGCAATTCGAACGGCGCGATCGTGGTGACGAGC
>JBIOJG010000118.1:0-4688 GCA_044450645.1 Binatia bacterium | reverse complement strand
GGCCACACGCACCGGGTGGACCCGGGAGCGCATCGTCGCCCAATTGGAGCCGATCGCGGAGTTCGCCTTCGCCGAGGTGCTCGACTGGAGCGGCGAGCGATTGGCCCTGCGGCCCGCGCACGAGATTCCGGAGCCGGTGCGCAAGGCACTGGGCAACGCCATCGCCTCGGTGAAGCTCAGGCCGGTCTCACGCGATGAAGAGCGGGCGCTGGGCCGACTGCGGCAGGCGGCGCGGCGAAAGGACTACGACGCGCTGACGGCGGCCCTGAAAGAGTTACCGGCCGGCCCGGGCGAGCCGACCTTGGAGATCATCGAATTCAAGCTCTATGACCGGTTGGCAGCCTTGGCGCACATCAGCCGGCTCACCGTCGACGAGGAGTTGGCGGCGCGGGTAGCCGCGCTCGAAGAGTACAACAGGGCGATGGAAGATGCAGCTAAAGCGACGCATACGCGCACTTGAGGGGGCACGGCTTCGCCGGCTTGAAATGCGACGGCGCGTGAGGGTGCTTCCGCCACGAGAATTCACCGACGCCGCCGGCGTTCGCTGGGTGATCGTCGGTGGTGGGCTGTGCGTCCCACCGCCGATGACCCCAGAGGAATGGGAGCCTCGAGCAACCACCCAGCAAGCGGAGCTAGCTGGTTCCCTACGAAGCTCGGAGTGGGCGAGAAGTGCGAATGAGCTTACAGACTCGGATTGAACGCTTGGAGGCGGCGCAGGTTGGGCCGGACACCTGCCCGTGCGGGCGTAGCCGTGTAGACCATACGGTCGATGCGTTCGGGCGACTCGTCGTTGACGTGCTCGCACAGGGCGGCGCGCCGGCGGAAGATTGGGCGCGGTGTCGGTGGTGCGGCGGCATGCTGCCGCCACTGCCGGATGACTTCATGCGGGCGCTGGAAGCGCTGAGCGCCGGGGACCCGGCGCCCCTACAGACAATGGCGGCGCGAGGAGACTCATGGGGCAAACATGAACGCTCAAGGGCGATGAAAAATGCAGCTAAAGCGCCGCATGCGCTCACTTGAGCAGCGGCAGACGGCCGAACTCAACGCCGCCATCGAGCGCGAGCTGGAGCGGTTCACGCCGGAGGAGCGAGAGGAGTTGCTGCGTAACTTCGCGGCCGAGTACGAGCGGGAGACAGGCCATGCACCTGGAGCGACGGATTCGGACCCTTGAGCGCACCATGGGCGCGCGGATCGCCAGCGCCACGGATGCCGAGCTGGAGGCGTACCTCGCGCAGCATCCGCTGGACCCTGCGCTTGAGGCGGAACTGGCTACCTGGACGGACGAACAGTTGGAGGCCGCCCGTGCCGGCGTGCCGTTGCGCATGGTGCGCGCGATGCAACCGGCTGCGAAACCCTCCTGACCCGACCACGACGCGATTGGTCGGAGGGAGCGAACCGGTCCAGGCCTACCTTCGCCTCTTACGGCAGTCAACGCGGGTCCGGTCCTTGACACCGGGCTTGTGGAGTTTGGACCGGTCCTTTCACTGAAAAAGGGGATAAGTCCAATTTCGCGTACACGCGATGCCACGTGCCGAGCGCAGGTAGTGTCTAATTTGAAAATGGGAAGAGGGGAGAGGGGAGAGATCAGCCGTCGCTACCCGGCAGCTTCAATTGTTCCTCGATTGAGGGCGTGTCCGTGACCGGCGGTTCGGCGCTGATCGCATAGCTCCGTTTCCTCACCCTCTCCCTTTCAGCTTCGGTCGCGGCGTTCATTCCGCCGTACGCGCCCCCGGCGCATTAGAAGTAGCGGTATGATCGCGAGAATCAGCGCGTTCCCGGCGGTATGCGTCGGCGGTGCCAGCGCGCAGCCGTCACCACCGTTCTCACTGCTCCCGGTCGCGGTGCCGACAGGTGCACTGCTCGCCGTTGCGGTCGGGGTGGGGGCGAGCGTTGGCGTGGCGATTGCCGTAGCGGTCGGCAGTGCTTCTAGGGTGCGGATTACGAGTTGCACCACCGCACTCGTATTGCCGGCGATATCGCGGACGCGTGCGGCAACGACCGTGTCGCCGGCCGGGAAGCTGAGCGGCGTGTCGACGAGACCACAGAACTGGATCGTGCTGGTCGCCTCGACAAATTGGTACGATCCGTCGGAAGATTTCGTGCACGCCCAAACGTTGGTCCGGCCGATCGGTCTTCCTTGGCCATCTTGGAACCGACACCCGAGATCATTGATCGCTGGCGCCTCGGCTACTGAGAAGTCGAACGGCGTGACCGCAGGGACGCCACCGAAGTTCGGGGCGGTATCATCACAGACTGCGGTGCTCCCATTTCCCAGCGGCTGTGAGACCTCGACTTGCAGATCCGGCAATTGGGAGACGTCCGTGCTGAAGCTGCTGGTTCCGACCGGCGGGTCTGAGTTCCCAGAAAGCGCTTCCACGACCAGATAGAAGTCAAAACCATACGAGCTCTCATAGATCGGAGCGCCACCGGCGGTGGTGCCGACCGGTGGCATGAGTGAGTTATCGGCGCGGGTGACGCCGAAGAACGTAATGGTCGGCGCAGGCCCAGCCACGGTGGCGGCGGGCACGGCCGGCGCCAGGGCAAGGAGCACCAGGACGGCCAGGAGGAAACTTCTCCGAGGCGTGTTGTCAATTGACCGCGAGCGTCGCACTGTTTGTTGCATGGGCGATGTCTCCTTTGCGGGGAAGTGTGGCGCGAAGGTAGGACAGTCGTCGGCCGCGTGTCAAACAAAAGGAGGGTGGAGCCCCAGCGCCCCTGAATTTCAAATTAGACACTACCCGAGCGCATCGCTCCCGGAGGGATGGTTTTCCACGTCCTCAACCGCGCCAACCAACGCGGCATCCTCTTTGAGCGGCCCGCCGACTGCGACGCATTCGAACGGGTCATCGGGCGCACGCTCGAATGCGTGCCCAGAAACCGCCTATGCCTGAAGCCCAGCCTGCGAAATTGGACGTATCCCCTTTTCCTTCAAGCAGGCGACGAGATCAGTCCGCATCGGGCGTCTCGGGGCGGCGCAGCATCTTCGCGACCTCGTTGATGTGATTCTCCTCACCGGCGACCATGGTGCGCGCATACTCCTCGAGCGCAACGTTGCCGTCTTTCACTAGATCGAGGAGTTTGCGATACATGGCAGCGGCTTCTTTCTCGTGTTCCATTGCCTCGCGCAAGATCTGATCGATATCGTGGTGGTGGGTCTCGAGCAGCTTGCCAATCGCGAGCGACGGATGACCACCAAGCGCCGTGATGTGCTCGCCCGCTCCGGCCGCATGCTGCAGCGATTCATTTGCCTGGTCGCGCATCCACCTCACGATCGGGAGCCGCGAGTAACCGAAGATCATGAACGAGTAGTGCATGTAGCGTACGACCCCGGCCAACTCGTGTTCCAGGATCGAGTTCAAAGTGTCGATGACGCGGTCTTCCGTGTGCTGCCGTCTTGCCGCCATAAGAACCTCCTCTCCAGTAAGGACGCAAACGGTACTGCAGCCGATATTTCCCAGATGGACCCATACCAGCCTGTCTCTGGACCCCAATAGCCCATTTCGGAAGGCTGGGACAATCACTCCGACACCGTGAGCGACCCAAGCACCAGCCTCGCGAGCTTGCGAATTACTACTTGCTCCCGCGCGCGACCATCAGGTCGAGGTCCTCGCGGAGACTCTGCAGATCCTCCTCGTGCTCGACTTCCTGCTCGAGAATCGTGAGCGCCAGGTTGTACGTCACCATGTCCTTGTCCTTGGTAGCGTCCATCAGGCCCTTGTAGGTCGTGATGGCGCACTGCTCGCCCGCGATGTTCTGGTCGAGCAGGACGGCCACGTAGGGATCCTCCGGTGCGTCGTACTTGCACGGGCTCAGCTCGGACCAGCCCTTTGGCGAGAGCACGGGGGTTCCACCCAGCTGGATGATTCGGTTCGCCACGAGCATTGCGTGGTTCAGCTCCTCCGTCGCATGGAGGTTGAGCTCCGCCGCCACGGCGTCCTTCATCGGACCCTTGATGAGCTTCGCGCCCAGCCAGTACTGATAGTAGGCGAGCCACTCGCTTGCGTACGCCTGGTTGAGCAACTTAATCAGTTGCTCAACGTCCATGCCGATGATCTCGCGACCTCTTGTTCCCATGGTGTCTTTCTCCCAATAGATGGCGCGTGCTTGCCTACGCCGTAACCGTCAACTCAAGTCCAATCTCGAGCTTCAGCACCTTCGAGATCGGGCACCTGGCCTTGGCGGCGGCGGCCGCCGCCTCGACCTTGGCCTTGTCCGCACCGCAGGCCTTGACGGTCGTCTTGAGCACGCTCTTGGTCAACGTCAGGTTCTCGAAGGTGATCGTGCTCGTCGTCTCGATGGCTTCAGGGGTGATGCCGCGCTCGCCGAGCTGCGCGCTGAGGGCCATGCTGAAGCAGCTCGCGTGGGCTGCCGCGATCAGTTCTTCCGGGTTGGTGCCCGGCGCGTCCTCAAACCGGGTCCGAAAGCCGAACTTCTGGTCCTTGATGGCGCCGCTGGCGACGGTGAAGCTGCCCCGGCCTTCCTTCAATCCGCCGATCCAAGTGGCGTTTGCGCTGCGTTTCATGGGGTTCTCCTCTCTTCATTATTCCATCGAGGGCAGCCCCGCGGTCGTCTCCGGTCGACCCCGGTGCCGATGCTCCGACGATGATCTGGCTATCTGCTCTTTGCAACCTCGCTCATCGGGATGCCCAGCGCCTGCGCCACGCCTTCGCCGTAGGCCGGGTCGGCCT
>JBIOJG010000117.1:0-4726 GCA_044450645.1 Binatia bacterium | reverse complement strand
TAAGAGCCACCACTTGGCGCCCGCCGCATCGGGCGGTGGGTGCGGCACCTTTATTTCTAGGACCAGAAGCGTCATTGCGAAGGCGAACACGCCGTCGCTAAATGCCTCGACTCGCGCCGTCTCCTTCTCCTCCATAGTGCCCTCCTCCGAAAAGGCGTCTTACCTCCACGTTCCTCGGGTGCGGGGAAGAGGCGCGGGAGGTGCGGGAGAGGCATATGGCAGTCCTCGTCACGATACCCCAGCGTCCTGATGCAGCTCGCCGCCCCGCATCAAACGCCGGGCGATGTCGGCCGTCTGCAGCGACGCGCGTTCGGTCGGTGAATGGGCTGCAAGATAGCGTGCAACCGCAATGAGGATGTGCCGGCCCTGGTCGGTGTCGCCCCATACGGCGAACTGTCGGACTCCCGCCTCCAGCATCTGATAGGCATGGAAGCCTGCGTCTTCGCGCAGCACCGCGCGCGCTAGCGTGGCGATCAGCGCCTGCGGCGAATGGCCTAGCGTGAGATGCCGTGCCACCAGCGTTGCAGCGAGATCGACCTGTCGCTGCCGGTCGAAGGCGTCGAGCAAGGCGGCGCGGATCATCTCCGCATTGGCGGGCAGGTCGTCGAGCCGTTCGCCGCCCTCGCCCGGGATGCGGGCCGCCGGCACATTGAGATAGCGAGCAAGGTAGAGCGCCATCGCTCCGTGTAGTACGCCGCGCACGGCGGTGACGTGACCGTCGCTGTTGGCCATCCCGATCCGGGCGAGCATCTGGTGAACCGCGTTGGCGTAGGTGAAGACGTGGTGCGCCGTCTCCCAGTCGGCGTGCTCGTTGGCATTGCCGAAGCGCGCCACCCGAAGCGCGGCGCCGTAGGCCAGCGATCGGCCAAGGTCGGCAGGAACGGCGCCTGCCCGGATCGCCGCCTTGAGCGCGTCAACGATCTTGGCCGGATCGTCACCGAGCAGCTCTTGGGCGAGTGGCGCGTGCTGCGACCAGCCATGCACGCCCCGGCCAGCAGCGAACAGTTCCGGCAGTTGGCTGGCTGCTTCGTCACACAGCGCAACAAGATCGACAGGCTGACGCCAGGCGGTCAACTCCTCGGCGCCACGGGCCGCCACCATCTGGCCGACGACAGTCGGCAGTAGAGCCGCCGCGTGTTCCCAGCCGATCAGGTCGAGGCACTCGAACGCCTTGTTGATGAAGTCGAGCGAGTGTCCGGTGTCGGCGAACGCCCGCTCCGTCTCGGCCGCCAGCAGCGCATCGGCGAGCACAGCCGGCGAGAAACCGGCCGCAATCGCCGTGAGCAGAGTCCGCTCGGCCGCCTCGCGATGGCGCACGTTTGTCCAGCGCCGCAGCCAGCGCTTGAGCGCGGCCGGATGCGGCCGACTTCCAAGAGGCGCACGTTCCCGCCGCGGCGCCTCGCCGTCGCAGTCCGCTGCCACGCGGCGCGCGCCGTGGAACAGAGCGAGATAGGTCTCCTCCTCTGGCAGCACGGGCAGGAGATTGGCGAGCGCCGTGAGGATCGTAAGACCGACGCCCCAGCCGTCGCGGTTCTGCGCCCCGAACAGCACCACCTGCCGCACGATATCAGCCAGCGGTACGTCAGCCGCGACCTGCCCATGTATGGCCTTGGCGATGACGAGGCCGAGATCGTGTGCAAGGCCGTCCGCAAGCCGCTGATGCCAGTGCGCCGCAGGATCGGCTTGACCGAACGTCGTCTTCACCCAGACGTCGCCATTGCGCACTTCGACCGGGGAGATCGGTACGTCGTCTGCCCACAGATCGAAGGTGCAGCCGCTTTCGAGATCGAAGCGGGCGTGGTGCCAGTGACAGGTCAAAATGCCGTCTTCGACGGTGCCCCGTCGAGCGGGAAGCCCATGTGCGGGCAACGATTGTCGAGGGCGAAGACGCGCCCGCGGTCGTAAATGACGAGGATCGGACGGTGGCCACCGTGCACAACGAGCCGCCCCTTAGCCTTCAGCTCCTCGAGGCTCCCTGCGAGCACAAAATCCTTGTTCGGCGCGTCCATGCGCTCCCCGCAGTTCTCCCTGGGTACCCCCATCCACCACCAACATAGGCATTCTCTCGCGCAAACGCGAAGGGCCGCGGTCCGCCCGGCAGGAGCGGGATCAGAATTCAGAAACTGCGAACTTCTCTTCCTGCGCGGCCCAGCTGTGATGGAGCGCACGAATGAGGCTGGTCACCGATAGACCCTGCGGCACGTTCCCCGGTTGCAATCGCTTCGATGACTCGCGGCGACAAGAACGCAAGTGGGATGAGGAAGCGGATGTGGCGCTCAAGGATTGGGTTGGCGTGGCAATTGCTTAGGCGTGGCTAACTCGAGTTCGATTTCCCAATCGGGATAGAGGCAGCCTCCATGGCTCCATTTCGCGAGTATCGAAAAATTGCAGCCGAATGTGCCAGGCTGGCACAGGCAGCGCCGAGCCAAAGTGGAAGGGCGAGTTTCGCTGCGGCCGCAAAGCATTGGATGATGCTATCTCGGCAGGCGAGGGCGAACTCAAATCGAACATCGCCGTCTCCGCCTCATAGACAATATGAAAGGGGCGCGCCTGCGGGCGGCGGTATCAAGCTCTCTTGAGGCCGGCAAGGTCGATTGTCGAGGGCGACCGGGTAAGGGCCGTGCGCTGGGGAAGCAGTTCCACTGGCCGCAGTCCACCTCGCATGCCAGCCCCTGACCACTGAGTGCGTACAGCGTCATTAAATTGTAACAAAATTCGCGTTGTTCGGTGGGGGGTATTGAAAAGGAATGGACGATGTTTGTTGCGCAGTATGAGGACTTTCAGAAATTCGGTCAGCAGGGCATAGACGCTGCCCTTAAGAACTTGGGTACAGCGTCGAAGGGGCTCCAGGCGATTGCCAGCGAAGTTGCCGATTTCTCAAAGGGGCAGTTTGATGCAGGTTCAGCCGCCTTCGAGAGGCTTGCTGGCGTGAAGACCTTCGACAACGCAGTCGAGGTTCAGGCTGATTACGCGAAGCAGGCTTTCGAGGGCTTTGTAGCACATTCGACTAAGGTCCGGCAGATTGTGAGCAACCTCGCCAAGGAAACGATGAGGCCGGTCGAAACCGCCATCGCACATGTGACCCCAGTCGCTTCCAAAGGCTCGAAGTGAGCTCTCCCGCCACCTGAGGCCAAAGCGCAACCTCTGCGGGACTTGCTTGTGTTTGGGAGGCACATTGTAAGATCGCGCAGGAAAACTGGGCATTCGCCAAGTCAACGCGTTTTGAGGCGAGGGGCTTTTGCGACCCGCTTTCCTGAGACGAAGCGCTTGAACGGCGAGGGCACGGTGTCAGCATAGGGGGTGTGACGGCGCTGCGATGCCTCACCGTGAGACTGCGGACCCCACCCGAACCTGAGGGAAAGAGCGGGGTCCTGACCGCAGCCGTTGGGGGGCTTCAGGCGGCGGCCAATAGTCAAGCTGGCACGCCGCCGAAGCCCCTTCCGTGACGATTGAGCATTACTACCATCGTCGGCCGGCCCCGTCTCCGAAAGGAGCGCAGGGCTTTTTCGTGCCGTATCTTCAATTTCTCTTTAGGCAATCCTTCAGAGTTCTAATCGTAGTGGCGAATGATCAACCAGCGGAATAATCCCATGGCACACGAGCGGCGAAAAGACCTGCGGGCTCAATGGCAATCGTCCGCAACGATCCATCACTTTGACGGTCGTTTGATCTGTGCATGCATTCTGAATGATTTTTCTAACGGTGGCGCCAAACTTACTACGGTAGATGCGAGCACCGTTCCGGATCAATTCGTCCTGGTCATTGCTCGAGGTGTCGGCGGACGCCGCAAATGTCGAGTGCTCTGGCGATCCAATGGCATGCTTGGCGCGGCATTCACCGATGCTATTCCAAAAGCCGATGAGCCGGACGCCGCACGCGCCAAAAAGCCGACGGGCGACCCGAAGGAGCGCGTCGATAATCTACAGTTAACCCGCCAGTAGCCATAAAGCCGCTGGCGCACGCCGGCTACATACCCTAGTCGCCATGGCCGCTGGCCGGACGAGATTAGTCAATCGTTTACCACGACGGCGTAGCCTCATCCACAGATGAGCGTCGTTCCTCAGCCCACCTCGCTCATCTCTTGAGCCGCCGAGGCGACGACCATACCCTCGGCGGCTCGCTCCCCTCAATCGATCAGGTCCGCCTTTTTGGCCTCGCGCTCGGCGAAGGCGCGGGCGGCCTTGCCGAGCACTTCACGGGTGGAGCGGCTTGACGCACCGCCGGGCGAGTAAACTCCCTTCAGAACTCGATGTCCGGATTTGGGTTCCGAAACACGGAAGGTGAAGCGCTGGCCACTCGCCGCATGCCGCACCTTGAGCGCGTCGGTTGTCCGACTTTCTATCGTGAATTTGTAAGCCATCGTGACCCCGCCGCCTTCCCTCGCGTCATCCATTATGCGTGGGGATATTGGTGACGCAATAGCCGACTACCGGCTTGCGCAGCCGCACGGGTTCCACCCAGAACCTGGCCGGTCTGGCACTGGCGCCACGTCCAGTACTTCATCGACGGCAAGCCGCTCGACCACGGGGACTGTGGCGTGGCTCGGCGGAGCCGGTCTGGAGGCGCTGAACGACTGGACGTGCGGTGGTGGGTCGCCACCCTAGGTGTTCGGGAGCCGACTTCACCGACCTCAAGATCATCGGCTGGGGCTGGTTCTATGTCGTCCATCGTCACCCTCCACCCGATGTCGTCCTGAGTGGTCGGCTGGAACGGGGTGACGGTGAAC
>JBIOJG010000116.1:0-5006 GCA_044450645.1 Binatia bacterium | reverse complement strand
GTCCGCCGGGTGGCAACACAATCTCAAGACTCATTGGCGAACTCAGAAGGGCTGAAAACAGCTGGATTTCTGCAGACCTTGACATTGAACGCCATAGCAGGCCGCCTGAGCAGGGTGGATGGAGTTTTGGCGAGGCACAGCCGTGGCTCGTCCATCACAAGTTGCGCCCGGCCAAGTGCCCTCTACCTTCGTTAGTGCACGACGAGTGGAAAGCGATAGGCGTCGCGGCTGCTCACCCCCTCGCGCGCGTCAAGGGCTTGGACCACGCGCAGCTCCACTTCGTACGGGCCTGGCGGAGCTGGCGCTGTGAGCCAGAACGGAATCTGCACCACCTCGCCAGGGCTCACGTCTTTCGGCACGCGGATAAGGTCACCCACCGCAGAGATAGGCTCGCCGCTCGCCAGCCAGCGCACCAGGAGGTATACGATGTCGCGCACGTTGTAGTCGGCCGCAAACACCGGCCAGGCTTGCGTACCCCGATTCGTGATCGAAGCGACGACGCGTTGGGAACCGCCGTGCCGGAGTTGCGCTGGCGCGTCTTGGACCGTAACCCGACTGGCGAGATCCTCGACCCGCAACGTCTCCAGACGCGCGGGTACCGGGTCACGAAAAGCCTCGATGCAGAGAGGCCAGAGTTGCCCGCCATGCCAGCCACTTCGGAGCGCCCGAGCAAGGTGTAGATCGGACCAGTCCCACACCCGCTGCGGATACCGCTCTAGACGGACCGGCGTTCGGTTCCAATCGTCGTCGTCGCAGTACACCCCGATCACTTGTACGCCCACGCTGTACAATGCCAACGCCACGCACAGCACCGCCAGCGGAGGCGCGCGACACAACGGGACCAGGCCGTAGGCGAGGAGAAGGGACAAGATTGGCGCGATATCGGTGAAGTACCGGGGTCCGAACGCGTACCCGCCCCACCACTCGTCGAATTTGGCGTACAGGACAACGTGCAGCAGGACACCGATCACCATGTACCGCATCCACGGATGGGCGTCCGTCCGCCACACCTGAATGGCGCCCCAGACAGCGAACAGAAGGATAGGGGTAAAGATGAACAAGCCCCGGTTTGGACTGAAGAGCAAGCCAGCCAAACCGCTCATCAACGGGGTCGAGAAATGATTGAATCCGGCGTAGGACCCGCTGAGCGACTGAAAAGCCGAGAGATTATACGCCGCAACTACTATTCCACCCAGCAGCGGCAGGGCCGCGAACGCCACAAAATTGCGCCTATAGTGGTTCCAGACAAATGCGCCAGTGAGGAGGGCGAAGCCGGTCATTTGGGGCCGGTTGCCCATAGCGACGGCGACCGTCAATCCTGCAAGGACAAATGCAGCACGGGATGGTTGGTCCTTGGCGTCTTGACGGAGAAAGACCGTGCACAGAATCACCAATGCCAACTCGCTGAGCACGTGGGTCCACAGTGCTTGGCCCGAAAACGTCCAGGTCGGCGTGCCAAGTGCGTAGATGAGCGTGATCGTCAACGCCCATCCCGGCCTCACCAGGCGCTGCAGCACGATGAACAGCAAACTCGCCGACAGCGCCGTTAAGGCCGCCGCCACCGTGCGCTCCATGATGACGAAGACGAGCTGGGCGCGGACGTCGTCGTATGGAATATGGTAAGCGGACAACAACCACGCCGGTAGGACATACAGCGGCGTGATGAGCAGCGAAGTGACGATCGAAGAATCGGAATAGAGGTGGCCGTTGCGTTCCCGCACGTAGTAGGCCACATGCCCCTTTTCGGGGCGCAGACGCGGAAATTCATCGAGATCAAGGTTGCCTTCCCGCAGGATGCTGAAGGGCAACAACCTGGTTGGGATGTTGTCACCAGAGCTGAGCACGCGGAGGTTGGAGAGATAGATCAGAAACAGCGTGACGCCGATCAGAACTACGACCAGCTTACGGCTGGGCTGTGCAACGGCGGCAGGAGGAATCTGGCGCTGCGGAGAAACGGCCCGCGCAGGGCCACTCTTGGCTGGCCCTGCGCGTCGCCGCGCGTTTTTCGAGGGGCGACGGACCATCCGACCTGCGCGTCATCTGTTATCGCCGTGCGTACGACTACGCAAGCAAGACGAAGGTCTGAGAGGTCGCGCCGCCGTCGTTGCTGCCGAAACGACTACCGCCCTGCGCTGCCGGGTCAGGGCAAACTATTTGAATGTCGCGCATAGGTTCTGATTGCCGAGCGCCGTAACAGTGTCCCAGTTGAGCGGGCTCTGGTCACGGTTGGGGTAGGGCTTCACTCGGATGCACTTGCAGTTACCGTCAGCGAGCGGAACGTTGTCCAGCAAGTATTCCGGAACCACCGATTGCTCCAGTGCCTGGGCGGCGGTCAGGGCCACCCGCTTGCCGGCAAGGGGCGGGCGAGGCACACCGTCGTCAGACCGGGGCCCGTCGGTAGCGCCTCTGCCACCAACGCGCTAGAAGCACATGGATTGGTGCGGCGCCGCGGCTCGGCCGATCACCGAATACCCGTTTCTACCCCGGATCACTGTGGCGCTTCTTTCTCGGTGGGCACGACGTGGGGAGGTGCAGCGTTGCGGGATGCCGGCGCCCCCGATGCTTGTCACCACAGCCATCACCACAGCTCGCATGGCCGCATGCCTTATCGTGGCCGCCAGGCGTACTCAATGCCATCCGGGCGTCCGCCGATGGCGATCGAAATTACACGCGAGATTTCAGGATGATCGAATTCTCGGGACCCACACCTGACTTGGCGACGTTGCAAGCACGGCTCGGGTTATCGAGAGAAGCCTGCACAGATGCCCTTGCGGGGTTGAAGCGCACTGGCCTTCTCGTGGAACTCGAAGGTGTATTCGTTTCCCTCGCGCTCCGTCCGCGGCATGAGATGATCGCTGCCTATTATACGGCGCGGTGATTGTGCTACTCTTGGTGAGAAATCCGGGCTAGTCGCCCGCTCTTGGCCCGCAGAGGTTCCCGGGCTCAGGCTCGATGAGCGAAGTTGCGCTCCTCCGCGTTTTTGAGCGCGTAGCCGTGGAAGAGGCCGTAGAGGATCACCTGAACAATGTGCCCGCCGAACCATCCAGGTGCGCGCCGGACGTACGGCATCCACAAGGCGAACAGCTCGACCCCGTGCACGACCACCATTCCCCAAAAAGTCCACTGACCGACGGTCGCAACGACCGACGGGAACGAACCGGGGCTGAGCACGCATCCGAGCGCCACGAGCCAAACGATCGTCAATCCCACCTTGGCGGGCATCACCCACGAATCTTGGACCTTCATTTCTCCTCCGCACGGAGCTGACCGGCCGCTGCGGCACCGTCGGGTTACCCTGCGATTCGGGCGCGGGCAACAGTCAAGCCCGGAGCCCTTCCACAGGAGCGCGCGTGCGACCTGGGGTGTGACTGTACAGCGCGTTGGAGGCGCTGGTCAACCATGTGTACTCGTCCAGGCGGCGCGTCGCCTTCCACCCAAATTCCCGACAGCGGCGTTGGGCCGACCCTTGCTGCGAGCGATGTGTCCGCCGACTTCGCCGCGCGCTACGGCCGCCTCACTGCCCCGGGTCGGCGGCCTGCACCACCGCTATGAGTGGCGGGCAGCCGCTTGAGGCAGATGGAATTTTGGCGAGGCACACCGGTGCCGATGATCCCGATACGCATGCGGGTGACTGATAGATACTCTCTCTCATTTCAAGCCGCCTGGGTCGCTCCCTGTGGCAATTTGCGGAACTTCGCGCCGTCGAAGTCCGTGTTGGTTTTCAGCATGCCGTAGATGGCGTGCAGAAGTTTGCGCATCACGGCCACTACCGCTTGCTTCGGTTTCTTGCCCGCCGCCAGGAGTTGGTCGTAGAAGGTGCGGACGTGCGGCTCGCACTGAACGGCGACGAGCGCCGGCATGTAGAGGATCCGACGCAAGTGCGCGTTGCCGCGCTTGGAGATGCGGGGGGTCTTGTGCACCGAGGTGCCCGACGTGACGTGCCGCACGTCCAGGCCGCTATGCGCGACCCACTGCCGCACGGTCATGTCGGCGGGCAGGACCAGGAGCTCCCCCAGCAGCTGGATAGCCGAGGTGGCGGCGATCCCGCGCACCGAGATCAGATGCTGGTAGGCCGACTGCATCTGGGGGTCCGCGGTGATCAGCGCCAGGGCTTGGCGTTCGAGCTCGGTGACGCGGCGCTCCAGGTGCCGCACGTGGACAGCGATGTCGTTGCGGACCACGGCGGGCGTATCGTCACTGGCGGCCGCCGCATGCGCCCGATTGAGTTCGGCCGCCTTCTCGATGACCACGGTGGCGATTCGCCGGGCCAGGGCGCGCAAGTGGCGCACCGGCGTCGCGGGGGGCGTCCAGGGGAGAAACTCCATGCGGGCCGCGTACTCGCGTAAGGCCACGGCCATGGTGGCGTCGGTGCTCGAGCGCTGCAGACACGCCTCCGCAAACTTCCGAGCGGCGCGGGGATTGACCACCATCATCTCGATGCGTTTGGCGCCGTGCAGCGCCAAGGCTAAATCGAAACTGTAGACGCCGGTGGCCTCCAAGACCACCCGGGCCGCCTTCCCCCCCTTGGTCAGCCAGCTCATGAGCTGGTGGTGCCCGGTGGCGGTGTTCGCAAACTGCGCCGTGCGCACGCTCCCGTCGTGGGCGCGGGCCGCCACATCGAGGGTGTGTTGGCTGACGTCGACGCCAGCGGTGCCTTGCTTGTTCATCGTCGCGCTCCTTCACTACAATGTGCGTCCGGGTCCCCCGA
This sequence comes from Binatia bacterium, assembly GCA_044450645.1. Taxonomy (GTDB): domain Bacteria; phylum Desulfobacterota; class Binatia; order HRBIN30; family HRBIN30; genus JAGDMS01. Next base: position 298 of record JBIOJG010000116.1, on the reverse strand, counting down.
CCCTGTGCCCTCGTCTACCGGGCTTGTGAATGCAGGCTCGTTGGCCACGGATACTCCACGGCATGGACGAAGAGGGCGGGGGGCCCATCTATCAGACAAGCTCAATGGCTTCAGCTGACAACGACCTCCCGAACGCCAGGTGTTCGCTCTAGCGTCCATGCACGTGGATGTCTGCCCAGCGGCGACGCTCGCGACGCACACACGCGCCGGCCGCCCCCCCACCGCAGTTCTCCGCAAGCTGGAGGTGGCGGGGCGCCACGTTGATCGCTCCCCGCCCCTCCGCGACCTGATCCGAAGG
>JBIOJG010000115.1:0-5763 GCA_044450645.1 Binatia bacterium | reverse complement strand
TGCGGATTTCGGAGCATCGTGAACACAAAGATCGGACCATCGTGAACGCTCAGATCGGAGCATCGTGAACACGAAGATCGGGATCGTGAACACGCAGATCGGTCATCGTCAACAGCCAGATCGGTCATCGTGAACACGCAGATCGGTGATCGTGAGCAGCACGGCGAAGACGAACAGGCGCACACTGAAGCCGCCAGCTGACTGCTAGGCCATCCCCTCCACACGCGGGAGGGGACGCCGGTCAGAAGCGAGGCGGCGCTGGGCAGGAACCGGATCGTCCACCTCCCCCACACGAGGAGGACGAGACGATGACAACGGAGAGACTGCCCATGCGCAAGACACGAGAGATTCTACGTCAGAAATGGGTGCTGAAACTGACCCACCGTGAGGTGACCGCCAGCCTGGGCGTGAGCCTCGGCGCGGTGAGCTTAGCCGTGCACCGGGCGCTGACGGCCGGACTGGACTGGCCGGCGGTGGAGGCCCTCAGCGAGACGGAACTGGAGGGGCGCCTGTATGCGCGCCGGGCGGTGGCCCAGCAGCCGACACCACCAGACTGCGACTACCTCCATCGCGAGCGCCACAAGCCCGGCGTGACCCTGCAGCTGTTGCACGTGGAGTACCTCGAAGGGCACCCCGACGGCTACCGCTACACGCAGTTCTGCGAGTACTACCGGCGCTGGGTGACGCAGCGCGGGTTCACGATGCGCCAGGTGCACCGCGTCGGCGAGAAGATGTTCTCCGATTACGCGGGCAAGAAACCGCACTGGGTCGATCCGCACACCGGGGAGGCCATCGAGGCCGAGTTGTTCGTCGCCGTGCTGGGCGTGTCGAACTACACCTACGCCGAGGCCACGGCCACCCAGCAAGTGCCCGACTGGATCGGGAGCCACACGCGAGCGGTGGAGTATTGGGGCGGCGTGACGGCCATCGTTGTCCCCGACCAACTGAAGTCCGGCGTCACGCGGGCCTGCCGGTACGAGCCCGAGGTGCAGCGCACCTACGGGGAATGGGCCCAGCACTACGACTGCGTGATCATTCCGGCACGCCCGAAAAAGCCACGCGATAAAGCCAAAGTCGAGGTTGCGGTGTTAGTGGTGGAGCGGTGGATCTTGGCGCGGCTGCGCCACCAGAGCTTCTTCTCGCTCATCGAGCTCAATGCCCGCATCGCCGAGCTACTCGAGGATCTCAACGCCCGGCGGATGCGCCGCTACGGGGCCAGCCGCCGGGAGCTCTTCGAGCGCCTCGATCGCCCCGCTCTCAAGCCGTTACCGGCCACGCGCTTTATGTACGCCGAGTGGAAGAAGGTGAAGCCGAACATCGATTACCACGTGGAGGTCGAGCACCACTACTACTCGGTGCCCTTCCAGCTCCGGCACGCGGTCTTGGAGGCGCGCGTCAGCGGCGCCACGGTCGAGATCTACTGCAAAGGGGAGCGCGTGGCGGCGCATGTACGCAGCCTGGAACGCGGCCGCCACACCACGCAGCCGGCACACATGCCCACTGCCCATCAGCAGCACCAGGAGTGGAGCCCGTCCCGGTTGATTCAGTGGGGACAGAGCATGGGCCCGCGCACCGCGGAGTTGGTCGCCGCCATCCTCGCCGACCGGCCCCACCCCGAACAGGGCTACCGCTCCTGCCTGGGCATCCTGCGTTTGGGCCGCCACTACGGCCGCGAGCGGCTGGAGGCCGCCTGTGCCCGCGCGTTGGCGGCCCGCGCCCGCTCGTATCGCCACGTTGAGACGATTCTCAAACACGGGCTGGATCGCCTGCCGCCGAAGACCGGTACGCCTCCGGCGGCCGCCCCACCCCCGCCCCCCGCAGCCGCGCACCTGCGCGGTGCGGCCTACTACAGCGATTGATCCGACGGAAGAGAAGGAGGATAGCGACATGCTCAACGAACCCACTCAGGACCAGCTCAGAGCGCTGCGGCTCCATGCCATGGCCAACGCGTGGACCGCGCAGCACCGGCAGAGCCAGTTTGCCGACCTCGGCTTCGATGAACGCTTCGGCCTGTTGGTCGACGCGCAGTGGCTGTACCGCGAAAATCGGCGCCTCACGCGGCTGCTCACCGATGCCAAGCTCAAGATGAATCAGGCCACCGTCGAGGACATCGACTTTCCCGCCCGCCGGGAACTCGACCGCGCTGTGGTCCGCCAGCTCGCCACGGGCCGCTGGGTGCAGGAACATCAGAACTTGCTCATCAGCGGGGCCACCGGCACCGGCAAGACTTTCGTCGCCTGCGCCTTTGCGCAGCTCGCCTGCCGCCACGGCTACCGCGTCCTCTATCGCCGCGCCTCCCGCCTGTTTGACGAACTCACCCTGGCGCATGCCGACGGCACCTACCCGCGGCTGCTCGGGCGGCTGGCGCGGCTCGACGTCCTCGTCATCGATGACTTCGGCCTGGCTCCGCTCGACGAGCAGCAGCGCCGCGACCTGCACGAAATCCTCGACGATCGTTACGGCCTGCGCTCCACCATCATCGCCAGCCAGTTGCTCACCAAGCAGTGGCACATGCACATCGGCGAGCCCACACTGGCCGACGCCATCTGTGATCGCCTCTTTCACAATGCCCACAAGCTTGTGCTAAAGGGGCCCTCGCGTCGCAAACCAGAGGGCACTGATTGAGGACGACGAGCGTCGCTGCGCTCCGAGAAGCCCGAAGACGGTAAACCAAAAAACTCACTGCCGGAGCCCAGCGCCCCCCACCCCACAACGAAAGGAGACCCCCCGCACACCCATATCCCCCAACCAACAGCCCAGCGTCGCTTCGCTCCGACGCGCTCCGTCACCGTGTTCACGATGACCGATCTGCGCGTTCACGATGCCCGATCTGGCTGTTCACGATCGCCGGAATACGCAGGTGGCGCGGTGAATTGTGGCAATTCACTGTGTCGCCGGGGGGTGTTGGTCGGAAACCTGGTGATTTCACTGTGTCGGTGACGAGGTAACCCGGTGAACCCGGCCAATTCGCTATGTCGTCGGCGACCTGTCGCCATGAAGTTTGCCATTTCGCTGTGGCGGCGGCGAATTTTGCGCTGAAGTTCGGCCCGCCGTTCACGCATTTTTAGGTTCCGCAGCCCGCCTCCCGCTGCGCCACCTGAAATCCCCAGGGTGAAACTCGAAATCCGAGCCAAATCCACATTCCAAAGGCTCGAAGGGCAGCCCAGTTTTGCCTGTTGCGTTTTGACTTTTGGCTTTGGTTCTCGGAGACGCACGTGGGTTGCGGGCGTCAGCCCACGCTGAACTACTAACGGTCAGCTTCTTCCTGGGACGCGAGGATTTCAGAAAGTCACGAAAGCACGAAAGTTCGAAATCACGAAAGCGAACGTGAGGGTTCCTTTCTCTTTTCGTGCTAGCCTTGAGAATCCGCAGCCTCAAAGGGATTTGGTCCCTTGCACCTGACGAACGTTAGTCCGGGGCACGGTCGTTGCTGTCGAATGTGGAGGCTCGACCATGCCCTGGCTGGCTGCGGCGCGCAGACGCGCTGTGCGAACCAGGGCGGCTGACTGATTGCTCAGGAAGGAGGAGAAGCGCATGTCCGGGAGGCGCGTCCAGGTGTCGAGTCGAATCTGGGCTGTTGCGCGGCACGGAGACGATGGCCTTGCGTCCGAATGTGCCGTCCTCTTGTTCCCTGCTGGTCGTGTCGAAGCTGGAGCTGTTTGGCAATAAAGGAGCGACTGATGAAGGTCGTGCGCCAGTTCTTGATTAATGCGTTGCTCGGCGGCGTGCTCGTCGTGTTGCCGATCTATCTGGCGGTGTTGGTTCTGCTCAAGGGCGCGCAGTCCGTGGGCAACCTGATTCGGCCGTTCACGATGCTGCTGCCGGCCTGGCTGCCCGCCGGGAATGTCCTGTCTCTCGTCCTGGTCTTGACGGTGTGCTTCCTGATTGGGGTCGCCATCCGTACGCGCCTGGGCAAAGCACTCCGCGAGCGGATGGAGGCGTCGGTTTTCGAGAGAATTCCGGGGTACGCACTGTTTCGAAGTCTCACGCAGCAAGTCGCTGGGGAAGGCCGCGCGAACGTTTGGAAGCCGGCACTCGTAGAGATCGAGGAGGCGCTCGTGCCGGGTTTCATCATCGAGGAGTTCGAGGACGGCCGCTTCACCGTCTTCGTCCCATCGGTCCCCACACCTCTCGCCGGAGCCGTCTACATCCTGACTCGTGACCGCGTCCATCCGCTGGACGTTCCGTTCACACAGGCGGTCAAGACCGTCTCCCGCTGGGGATCGGGCTCGAAGGACCTGGTGGCGGCGATGACGAAGGCAGAACGGTGAGTTGGAGCGCCGGGGGTCGAAGAACGGACAAGAGAAGGCGCAGGCCGGTTGCGCGGGACGACTGGGTGCGCGCCTTCTCGGCCTGCATGGAGAGCCGCAACTATAGCGTGAAGTAAGACCGAGGCAGACAAGGCTCCATCGGCGGCCGCATCCGGACGCCCTTTGTAAGGCCGAGCTTGGGCAGAAACGAGCCACCCTATGACCTGGCTGCAGCGCTATCGTCTTTCAAGTTACGTCAGAAGGTCATTCTGGATCCTTCCTGTGCTCGGCATGACCCTGGCGCTGCTGGCGGTTCGGTTGCTTCACTGGATCGAGTCGGCAATGGGCTGGCAGCTGCAGTACGACCCTTCCAGCGCGATGACGCTTCTGGGAACCATGGCTGCATCGATGTTCACGCTCATTGTCTTTGTGTGTTCCGCCCTGCTGATAACCGTGCAGCTCGCCAGTGTCCAGCTCACCCCACGCGTCATTGGTCTTATGCTACAGAGCCGGGACACGATACTTTCACTGACGCTGTTTGTTTTCATCTTCACGTTCACGCTTGGGGCGCTTGTCCGCATCAAGGGTGGCGTTCCCCCACTCACGGGCTACGTTTCTGTGTACGGTTGCCTAGTGAGCTTGGGCGTTTTCCTCCACCTGATAGACAGCGTGTGGAGAGCGCTCCGGCCGAGCGGGGTCTTGGCGTTGACGGCCCGACTCGGGCGAGAGGTTATCGAAAACGTCTATCCGCGGCGCCTCTCCGAGTCGCACGGGGCAGCGCCGGAACCTGCCGAAGTCCTGGACGGGGCGCCCCGATGTACGGTCCCCAACCTCAGAGAAGGCGTTGTCCTCGCATTCGACTTGGAAGGTCTCGTGTCCATGGCCCAGCACGCCGACTGCGTGATTGAGATGGTGCCTCAAGTGGGCGATTTCGTGGCCGCCGACCAGCCCCTGTTCCAGATCTTCGGCCATGGAGCGCCGCCGCCGGTGGCAGCACTTTACGAATCGGTCGCCATTGGCTTAGAACGGACCCTGGAGCAAGACCCGGCCTTTGCCTTCCGGATCATGGTGGACATCGCCTCCAAGGGCCTTTCCCCGGCGATCAACGACCCGACCACGGCGGTGCTGGCCATCGACCAGATTCAGCACCTGCTCCGCTATCTTGGAAGCCGCCACCTGGATGAGGGGCAGGTACGAGACGCGCAGGGCTCGGTGCGGCTCCTTTACCGACTGCCGGACTGGCACGACTTCATTTCCCTGGCGGTGACGGAAGTTCGTCAGTTCGGCGGGACGAGTATTCAGGTCGCCCGTCGGCTGCGGGCCATGCTGCAAGATCTGATTCAGACGTTGCCGGAAGAGCGCGCCGCAGTGCTGCGGCTGGAATTGAACCTCCTGGATCGATCCGCCAAGCGATTCTTCGTCGACGCAGAGGATCAAGCGATGGCGGAGGTGAGTGATTTTCAGGGCGTGGGCGGCAGGAGGCCATGAACGACAGGCGCATGGTCGTCCGACC
>JBIOJG010000114.1:0-6260 GCA_044450645.1 Binatia bacterium | reverse complement strand
CTTCGGCAACGCCCTGCTCTCCACGCTCGTGGCGGCCATTCCCATTTGCACCTTGCTGTATTTCATCGCTCTCCACCCCCATCGCGACAAACAGGGCGCGAGGCATCTCGGCATCAACGCTCCGTATGCGGCGTTCTACGGAGTCTTGGCGGCGTTCCTCGTCGCCTGCGTGGGGTTCGGGATGCCGCTCGGGTCGGCCTTCTCGGCCTTTGGCCTCGGGTGCTTGTCCGGGTTCCTGGCGATCATCTGGATCATTATCGGGGCCATCTTTCTCTACAATATGACGCTCATCTCCGGCAAATTTGAGATCGTGAAGGAATCCATCATTCACATCTCGTTCGACCGGCGGCTCCAGGTGCTCCTGATCGCCTTCTCCTTCGGCGCCATCATCGAGGGGACCTCGGGGTTCGGGACGCCAGTGGCCATCGCCGGAGCGGTCATGGTGGGCCTGGGATTCGCCCCCTTCGAATCGGCGGTTCTCAACCTCCTGGCCAACACCGCACCGGTCGCCTGGGGAGCCATCGGCACGCCAATTGTGACGCTGGCGGCCGTGAGCGGCCTTCCTGAGCTAAAGCTGTCGGCCATGGCCGGGCACCAACTCCCCTTCGTTTCCGTGCTCGTCCCCTTCTGGCTCGTTGCCGCGTTCGTCAAGATGGAGGGGGGTACCTGGAAAGAGGCCTGGGAGGTGTGGCCGGGGACACTGTGCGCGGGCGTCTCCTTCGCCGTCATGCAGTGGTTCACGTCCTCGTCGCAGCCCTTCCACCTCATGACCGACGTGGTGTCGGGCGTCTTCTCCGTCATCTGCACCGCCCTGTTCCTGCGCTTCATCTGGCACCCCAAGACGCGGTTCCTGCTGCGGTCGGAACGCGAGGCCCTGGCCAAGGCCGGAAAGACTATGGCGACGGCGACCACGGACAAGACGGAATGGGTGTACAAGTACACGGCCAGCCAGACCGCGTATGCCTGGCTGCCGTGGACGATCCTCATCATCTGCTGCGCCGTCTGGGGCATGCCGACGTGGCGGACCTACTTGAACAACCTCTTGTCGGGCATCACGTTTCAGACTACCCTGCTTGGCTCCGCGTTTGGGGGCAAGCTCTCCCTACCGACGTGGCAAATGCCGGCGCTCCATAACATGATCCAGCGCATGCCGCCGGTGGTCCCGGCCAGCGCTAAGCCGGAAGCGGCTATCTTCACCATCAACTGGCTGTCGGCATCCGGGACCGGCGTGTTCGTGGCGGCCTTGTTGTCCGGACTTGTCCTGCGGTTGAGTGCCGCGCAATGGGGCGAGGCCGTGCGTCGAACCGCCCGTCGCCTGGTGGTCCCGATCCTGGTCATCGCGCAGGTGCTGGGACTCGGGTACCTCACGCGCTACTGTGGTACCGACGCGGTGCTCGGTCTGGCGTTCACCCGAGCGGGATTCATGTATCCCTTCTTCGCGGCCTACCTGGGCTGGCTGGGGGTGTTCCTCACCGGCTCCGACACCGCCTCAAACGCCTTGTTCGGCAGCCTCCAGCGGATCACCGCCCAACAGCTTCACTTGAACGAGACGCTCATCGTCGCGACCAACTCCACCGGGGGCGTCATGGGAAAGATGATCGATCCCCAGTCCATCATGGTCGCCTGCGCCGCCTGCTACGACGATCCGTACGAGCGGACCCATGCCCTGGGGCCGATCTTCCGGACGGTGTGGTGGCATTCGGTCGCGGGCGCGGCAGTGATCGGGCTGATCGCCTTCCTCCAAGCCTACGTCTTCAAGGGCCTGATCCCTGGTTGAATGACGAGCTACTCGGACGTAACTGTTGTCAACAGGCTGTTAGCACTCAGAACCCCTGTCAATGAGCGATATCGCGATGTTACAACAGCTATTTGGATTTGGTGCCCGAACCTAACCGACATCGGGGTCTATGATCCATTCATGAGTTTGTCGCTCCGCTTGCGAGCTTTACAGTTTGCTGAAGAACTCAGGATTCGTATCAGGGCATCGCTTTAGCGATGCCGCAAGTTCTTCAAAATCAGATGCCCCTTTAGGGGCTGGACACAGCAAATCAAGAGCGGTGAGCATGTTGGATCCGGGCGGTCCGGGCAAGAGTTTGGGCGAAGCGATTCGCGTGTCAACGCCATTCATGGTGACGAGGACTCGATGCCCAAAGTAGGTCTTTTCATACCGTGCTACGTCGATCAGCTGTACCCGCGAGTCGGACTTGCGACTTTGCGACTGCTGCGACGTCTCGGCGTCGATGTCGACTTTCCCGAGGAGCAGACATGCTGCGGCCAACCCATGGCTAACTCGGGTTGTGCGGAATACACGCGGCCGCTTGCCGAGAGATTTCTTAAGATCTTCGGCAAGTATGATCACGTGGTCGCGCCCTCCGGAAGCTGTGTATCGATGGTCCGCAACCACTATGCCCAGTGGCTGGAGGGGAGGCCAGACTTCGATCACCTCCGCACGAACACGTTCGAGCTCTGCGAATACCTGGTGGACATCGCCCGGGTAGTCAAGGTTGAAGGTGACTTCCCCTGCAAGGTGGGACTGCATATGAGCTGTCACGGTCTGAGAGAGTTGCGGCTCGGGCGCTCCTCGGAAGTAATGGTGACGCCCTTCAACAAAGTGCGATTCCTTCTCGCTCAGTTGCGGGGCATCGAACTGGTCGAACTCACGCGCTCCGACGAGTGTTGCGGTTTCGGCGGCACCTTTGCGGTGAACGAGGAGGCCGTCTCTTGCCTCATGGGCCGGGACCGGATCGCCGACCATGAGAAGGCGGGAGCGGAGATAATCGCCGGCTTTGACACCTCGTGCCTTATGCACCTTGACGGCCTTATCCGCCGCGAGAACAAGCCGCTGCGGGTGATGCACGTCGCGGAAATACTGGAAGGCGCGAGACTTTCATGATCGGACATGCGGAGAAGGCTGCGCCCTTTGTCGCCGATGAGGGGCGGGTGCACTGGCACGACCAGGCGCTGTGGTTCGTACGGCTGAAGCGCGATCACCAAGCAGAGAGCATTCCGGAATGGGAGGATCTGCGGGAGGCCGCCGCGGCCATCAAGGCGCACACGTTGTCACGGATTGCCGACTACCTGGAGGAGTTCGAGCACAACGCCAGGACCAACGGTGTCCAGGTCCACTGGGCGCACGATGGTGCGGAGCACAACGCAATCGTGCACCGGATTCTCGCGGAGCGGGGCATCACCCGGCTGGTGAAATCGAAGTCGATGCTGACCGAGGAGTGCCACCTGAACCCCTACCTTGAGGCACACGGCATCGAGGTGACGGACACGGATCTCGGTGAACGCATCGTGCAGCTTCGCCACGAGCCACCGAGCCACATCGTGCTCCCGGCTATTCACCTGAAGAAGGAGGATATCGGCGAGCTGTTTCACAAAGAACTCGGGACAGCGAAGGATGCTTCCGACCCGAAGTACCTCACCGAGGCAGCGCGCGGCCATCTGCGGCAGAAGTTCATGGCGGCGCAGGCGGGCCTCACCGGCGTCAACTTCGCGATCGCCGAGACAGGCGGCTTCGTCGTCTGCACCAACGAAGGTAACGCCGACATGGGAACGAGCCTGCCCCCAGTACACATCGCCTGTATGGGGGTCGAGAAAATCGTACCCCGGGCTAAGGATCTCGCCATCTTCCTCCGGCTGCTCGCCCGTAGCGCAACTGGCCAGCCGGCGACCACTTACACCACACACTTCCACGGCCCGATGCGCGGCGGCGAACTGCTCGTGGTCATTGTCGACTACGTCCGGAGCGCGATCCTTGGTCAGGAGACTTACCGCCGCTCGCTCTCCTGCATCCGTTGCGGCGCCTGCATGAACACCTGCCCAGTGTTCCGGCGCTCCGGCGGTTACAGCTATGGCTATACCGTCCCTGGCCCGATCGGTTCGTTACTGGCGCCGTTGCGCGACCCCCGCCAGTTCGGCAGCCTGCCGTTTGCCTCGAGCCTGTGCGGTTCCTGCTCCGACGTTTGCCCGGTGAAGATCGATCTGCACCACGAGTTGTACGCCTTCCGACAAGAACTGGTCCGAAAGAAGGTAGTGCCGCTTTACAAGCGCCTCGCCATGGCAGTAATGAGTGGTGTTCTAGCGAGGCCGTGGGCCTACCGGATCGCAGGCAAGCTCATGCGCTGGATCGTGCCGCGGCTGCCTCGGGCCGTCGTGTATGGTCCTTGGAACGCGTGGGGGCGCCAACGCGAGCTGCCGCCGATGCCGCGACAGAGCTTCCGTGATCTCATTAAGGAGGAGTCGAAGTGAACAGCCGGGAAGCTATTCTCGCCTCCTTGCGCCGCAACGCGCCTCCAGTGTCGCCGCTGCCGAAAGCGCCGACTGCCATTACCTATGCCGACCCCGAGAGACAGTTCGCAGAAGCGTTCGGCTCCGTGGGCGGCAAATTCGTTCGCGTCGCAAACCTGGCGGAGGTTGACACCGAGCTCGGGAAGTTCGAGTCATACACCCAGGCGCGCAAGATCGCCTCGCTTATCCCGGACATAGGCAGGGCCAATGTTGATCTCGCCGCCCTAAAGGATCCGCACGAGCTCGAGGGGCTCGATATCGCCATCATTGCCGGCGAGTTCGGTGTTGCGGAGAACGGTGCCGTGTGGGTGCCCGGAAGCAACCTCGGTCCGCATCGGGCGATCTTCGTGGTGACCCAGCACCTTGTGTTGATCGTGCCGGCCAGCCAGATTGTTCATAACATGCAACAGGCATACGACCGCATCCGTCTCGAGCGCCCCGGCTTCGGCATCTTCATCTCCGGGCCGTCCAAGACCGCCGATATCGAGCAGGCGCTCGTTATCGGAGCGCACGGCGCGCGCAGCTGTTTGCTTTTCCTGGTTGGCTCGCAAGCAAGATGACGCGGTCCAGCAGATCGCCTCTGCAAGTCCCGGCCCAAGGATACGCCATGCGGGAGACATCCTGCGTTACGTGTTCTTTCACAGCATTGCGCTGGCCTGCCTGGTAGGCATATTGCTCATCCTGCAAGCATACGCGTTCCCATTCACTCGGCTGGTGACTTGGCCTCAAGCGAGTAACGTGGCAGCCTGGTACGAGTGTTGACCAGGGCATCCACGGACGAACTCGGTTCGGTTCAAGCAACGCCCAGGAAAGCGAAACGGGTGTACAATGGCCCCGTTTTCGAAGTCAAAAAGGAAATCACGCGTAGATTGTCGTGTTGCACCGGGCCGACGAGCCCCCGCTGTGTGGCCTGATCTCGTTCCTGGGCTGCTGGTGCAAGCCGCGCCCCGCCGATGGCTCGCCGTGAGAGGAGAGCAGCACATGGAAGCCCGCATCCTCAATGAATTTCGCGCCATCGTCGGAGCGCCCGGGCTAATCACCGAATCCGAGCAGCTCAGCACCTACGAGTGCGACGGTCTCACCATGTTCCGGGTGCTGCCGTTGGCCGTGCTGCTACCCACCTCCACTGCGCAGGTGCAGGCCATCGTGCGCGTGTGCCATCGCGAAAAGATCCCTTTTGTCGCGCGCGGTTCGGGCACGGGGCTGAGCGGCGGAGCGCTGCCGGTAGCCAAAGGCATCGTCATCAGCCTGACGCGCATGAACCGCATCCTGGAAGTGGATCTGCCCAATCAGAGGGTCGTTGTCGAACCCGGCGTGATCAACTTGAGCGTGACCGCCCGGGTCGCGCCCGACGGCTATTTCTACGCCCCCGATCCTTCTTCGCAGTTGGTCTGCTCCATCGGTGGCAACGTCGCGGAGAACTCCGGCGGCGCCCACTGCCTGAAGTACGGCTTTACCACCACGCACGTCCTGGGCATGGAAGTGGTGCTGCCCGACGGCTCGCTCGTCCATCTTGGCGGGCGGACCGTCGATCGTCCAGGCTACGACCTGCCGGGGGTCTTCGTGGGATCGGAAGGCACGCTCGGCATTGCCACCCAAGTCATCCTGCGCATTGTGAAAAAGCCGGAAGTCATCCAGGTCCTGCTGGCGGCCTTCAACTCCACGAATGAGGCGGGCGCGGCGGTGAGCGGCATCATCGCGGCCGGCATGCTGCCGGCGGCCATCGAGATGATGGACAATCTCGCCATCCAGGCCGCTGAAGCCGCGGTGCAGGCCAACTATCCCAATTGCGGCGGGCTGTTACTGGTTGAGCTGGACGGCCCGGCCCCCGAGGTCGAGACCCTGATGGAGGAGGTGGCCGACGTCTGCACCAAATGCGGCGCCTGGGAGATCCACGTCGCGCAGTCCGACGCCGAGCGCGCTCGCGTCTGGACGGGACGCAAGGCCGCCTTCGCCGCCGTCGGCCG
>JBIOJG010000113.1:0-6618 GCA_044450645.1 Binatia bacterium | reverse complement strand
GTCGGGTTCAAGCCGTGGGACTCAGGCGTTCCTCCGCCGCAGCTCGTGGCGGTGGTCGAAGGATCGGATGCGCTGCTACCGCAGAAGGCGGTGGACCTCGGCTGCGGCACCGGCACGAACAGCATCTACATGGCCCGGCACGGCTGGGATGTCACCGGCATCGACTTCGTCCCGCGCGCGGTGACCGTCGCGAAGCGCAAAGCCGCCGAGGCGCAGGTCTCACCGCGGCTAATGGTCGGCGATGTCACGCGACTGACCGAGCTCGGGATCGGGACCGACTACTCCCTGCTGCTGGACCTCGGGTGCTTCCACAGCATTCCCGACGCCGGCCGGGACGCCTATGTGCGCGGCGTCACCGCTCTCGCGCGCGCGGGCGCGACCCTTTTGATCTTCGGCTTCGTCCGCGGCGAAGGCAGGGCCTCGCGCGTTGGGCCCCGAGGGTTGGCTCCAGCCGAGGTGGCGCAGCGGTTCGCCGGCGCATGGGACGTCGACGCCGAAAACCGCGGCGGCCCGATGTTCGGGTCCGCTGCCTACTGGTACACGCTCCACCGGCGCTGACCTGCTCCGTAAGGGGGTCTCATTCGCACTTCAGCCGGCCAACGCCGAGCTGTGCTGATCGCCTCCCCTGGCCAACGGGTTTCGAACTCAAACCGAATCGACAGGTGGAGAAGCCGTGGCACGGGGCCAGACCAAGGCGCAGACAATGTGCGCACCTGGGGCGGGGCGGACCGCCCTTTCTCGCTGTTAAGGAACCTTTGAGACGCTCCGGCACGTATTTGATTCGAGCAACACCATGACCCCTGGCAACGATCTACTAATCACCCGGGCGAAGGCAGGCGATCGGCATGCCTTTGATGATCTCGTGGGCCCGCTTGTGAACCCGGCCTTCCGCCTGGCTTTCTGGATGCTCCACGAGCGTGAGGCGGCGGAGGACGCCGTCCAGGAGGCCGCAGTCCAAGCGTGGCGCAAGCTGGCTAATCTGAGGCCCGACACCGAGATACGGCCTTGGTTTCTTGCGATTGTTGCCAACAAGTGTCGCGACACCATCCGCGGCCGCTGGTGGTTGGTTCTCCGCTTCGCTACCTCGCCAGACCGAGCGGACGTTGGTTTCGAGGAGGGGTTCGTGCGCGGCGCCGACCTGCGAGCCGCGCTCCGCGACCTTCCTGTGGACCAACGCGAGGCACTGGTCCTGCGCTACTACCTCGACCTGCCTCTCGATGAGGTGGCTGCGATCGCTCGCGTCCCCGTGGGAACGGTGAAATCGCGCATCAGTCGCGGACTGGCGGCGATTCGCCCTCATTTCGCGCTCGTGGAGGCACTGATCTGATGGAGGAACTGATTCGCGGCAGCATGCATGAGGCCCTCGACGCAGTGCAGCCTGACGTCGGCCTGCGGGCGCGAGTACTCAGCTCACTGCCGGCCGAAGTTGGCAGCGCGCATCGACTTCGCACGCCACGTCGCGACTGGATGTTGGGCGCGGTCGCGGTGCTACTCGCGGTCGCAGTCGTGGCGGCGCTGCTCTACGCCCGCCCTCCACGCGTGACCGTCCCGAGCGAATCCGGCGGACACGCGACTGGCCGGTACGGGCTCGGCATGGTGACGACACTCATCGGCTGGGCGGACGGACCCGGGGCGCACGTGTTTCGGACCATGGATGGAGGCCGCCGATGGACGGACGTCACGCCTGCCGGCTACTCATCGAATCAAACCCCTGAGTCCTTCGTCTTGGACGGCACGCACGCGTGGCTTGCCGAGCATGTTCAGTCGTCATCGTCGACGATTGTGTTTGGCACCGACGACGGTGGCGCCAGCTGGCGCCGGAGCCAGCCCATAAGCGTTGCAGGCCCGAACCTGGCGTTTAGGTCAAATCTGTACTTCATCGACCCAACTCATGGCTGGCTTTTGGTTTTTGGGACGCAGCTCGAGTTCCTCTACCGCACGACGGATGGCGGAGCCCACTGGCAGCAGCTGGCGCATGCCACCAGCCCGCCGGGAGGCTGCGTATGGGTCCAGGTCGTGTTCTCATCGCTCGCCACAGGCTGGATGGCTTGTCCGGCAGACGGGCCGGGCCTGCTCGTGAGCCACGATGGCGGTGTTTCCTGGAACGCCCCGTCACTGCCCGTGCCGGCGAACAGCCTGGAACTCATGCCCGCCTTCAGCGACTCACTCCACGGGACTATCGCGTCGGAGGCCGGACTGCTGGCCACCACCGACGGCGGATGGACATGGAGCGTCTTGCCACTTCCGGGCGCAATACACAGCGCAGTGAACTTCGTCGACGCCGCTCACGGGTGGGAGGTAGGCGGCTCCATCGATCTGCGGAACCTTAGCTCGAGCGCCGGTGCCGCCGTCCCGGTTCCGCTCTTCAGAACCGACGACGGTGGGAACACCTGGGTGCCCGTGCCGACCGACCTGCTGCTCGCGTCCAGCTATGGCCAAGTCCAAGACCTCTACTTCATCGACCCACGGAACGGCTTTGCCATCGCAGTCACCGCCGTACCTGACTATGGACGTTGGATCGATCAAGGCAACCTACTTAAGACCGCCGACGGCGGGGTCACCTGGACTCTCGTCGGGCCCGTCCCGTGGCTGAACTAGTGGTGCAGTCAACCTCGCGATTGCCACGCGGCGCCATGAGAGTGATGCCGCCCGTTACGGTTCTTGCAGCGCTTGCGTTGTTCGCCTGCGGACCCGCCAACAACGACAGTGCTGCGGTCCCAACTCCAACGCCTGTAAGCCCTCCCACGCAGGCCCTCTTAGGTTGGACGACGTTTCCAGCGGGTCAAGCACCGCGCCCGGTGGTGCTGGTGGGAAACAACTCGCCAACCGCCGGCTTTGCCAACAACGAGGACGCCAAGAATGCTGCCATATGTCACAAGATGACGACGGCGATCACGCCCTCGAATGCAGTTCCCCCCACCGCTAACGTGACCTGGTCGTCAGGCGCGAAAGCCAGCTATCCGTCCATCTCGGCCGCAACTGCTTTGGCCGCCATGATGCAGCCAATCCCCGGCTACAACTCGTCATCTTGCGAAGTAGTCCAGCCACAGGTCGTCACGGCCGTGCGATGGGGTGCATACGAACTGCCGACTGATCGTGGTCGCGCTCAGATCGACTCTTGGCTGTTCACCATGGATCGAATGAGCGGCGAGATCGCGTATCCGGCGCTTGCGCCCTCAGCGGTGTGGAACGCTGACATGTCAAAGGCATCCGTGACTCCTGGGTCGACTCTGAGCGCTGATGGACTGACTCTGACCTTCGGTTTCACAGGTGCAGTCGCGAGCGGGCTATGTGGGTCTGACTATCGAGGTGTTGTTGCCGAATCCCCGACGGCCGTCGCGGTCGCGCTGCAGGAGACGCCGCATTCGGCGCCCAACGCAAACATCGCTTGCCAGGCGATAGCTCAGATTCGGCATGTCGATGTATCCCTGGCCAGCCCATTGGGCGGCCGAGTGGTACTGGATGCTTCTGGGAACTTCGCGCCCGTGTGTCCCGTCGCAAAACCAGACTGTTAGCGGAGCCGATGCGCATCGGCAGACGAAAGGTATGGCCGCGGGGTCTCGATTTCGTTGCTCCGCGAAAAACTTGTGATCCGGCAGTGTGCAGCTGACGCCCACACAACGTCCTAATGGCCGATTTTGAATACACAAAGACCTCTGCGGTGGTTGCTCCACAGTTCAGGCCGAGGGGGACGCTCACCAGGACGTCATGCCGTTGGCGAGGTTCCCACGGAAATCTGTGGTACGGCTGTGATCCGGCGCCCTCCCAGCACCAGCCGTGACGCCTGGATCGTATTCGGATTTTGGTCGGGGGCCCGGGATTTGAACCCGGCACCTCACCGTCCCGAAATCTAAGAGGGCTCGCTCCTCAATCGCGAGTCAGATCAATCCTCCCCATCGTGGAGGCTCTGCATCAGCGTCGATTCAGCCTGGTGGGCTACCTGCTTGCCCATCTGAGCTGCGACATCGCAGGAGAAGCGAAAGTGGAAGCCGGCAAATACGCGAGCGTCGGCCACCTGCGCAATTGCATCCGAGAAGCTCGTGAAGCTCCGCGTGACCCCAGGCAAGCCGATCGACGTGACCGTGAACTCGGATTTGTTGCCGAAGAAAGACGCCAGCACCGACACGGCGGCGCTGCTGACGCCGGAGTGGCCCGACGGATACTCCTGGAAATAGGGGGTGACGAGTAGCGGGAGCCACGTGGGGTCGGCGGTCGTCGCCGGGTTCCCGTCGAGCGCTGCCTGGGCGATCGCGCTGACGGGCCGCCAGAAGTTGAAGGTGTTCTTGGCGTCCCACACGGCGATCGTGGCGTCGGCCTCGGCCATGTTCACCATCGCCAGCAGCCGCGCGCTGCGCAGCAGGTTCAGGTGGTGCTCCTGCACTAGCGAGTCGGCGACGCGGTCCCAAATGCCGATCGGCGTGTCGAGCTGCCAGAACTTGGCCGTCTCGGTCTGAAACGCGGTTCGGATCGTGCTCGTTGCGCTGCCGTAGGCCTGCACCTCGTTGAAGTCGGTCGCGTATTTCGCGCTGGTCAGCGCGGGCGGTCCGGCCGGCCTGAACTGCGAAGGCGACGTCATGGCGAACGGTGTCGTCACGGCAAGGGTCCTGAACTTCGGCGGCCCCGATCCACCCGGGGTCGCCGCCCAGTCCCCGATCGCGCTTCCCTGCACATACGGCGGAAGAACGGAGTTGAAGCCATCCGCCGATCGCCGTGAAAGGATCTGAGCGGCGACGGCAGCGCCCCACGCGAGGCCGTTGGTGACCGCGGAATTCGAGTCATCGTCCTTGCCCTTCATCGCGGCAACAGAGGCCGCGAGATCCGCATCGAGCGCGGCCTTCTGCAAGGGGAAGAGCGACACCAGGGCGGTGTACGCGGCACCGGCAGCCGCAGCCTGCTGTGACGCATTGTGCGGCGCAGCCGGAGCGACGTGGATCTGTGTGTAGCTCGGGTGGACGCCGTTGACGGCGTCGAACACCCCAGCCTGGACCATCGCCCCGAGGCGCGTCGAGACCGGAGCCGGCACGCTCGCGATGGCGAAGGTATTCAGCATGATTGCGTTCCAGGCGATCACGGTGTTGGCGCGATCCGCGGCGCGCACTCCTGTAGGCGCGGCCGCAGCTCCGCTCACGGCGATGACGACGCCGAGGACGCAAACAATCAGTTTTTGCTTCATGGGTCGGAAATTACGTTGCGCGTGGTTCCGGCGCCAGTCCGAAATCTGCAGTTGCAGCTACGAAATTTGTACTTGCTCTAGTCCCTGGGCGAGCCCAGAATCTGGCTCATGTCCGGATATGGCCAGTTCTGCCCGGTCGCGCGTGCCTCTGAGATATTCGCCGAGCGCTGGACTCCCCTGATCGTCCGCGAGCTCATGTCCGGCCATCATCACTTCAGTGAGATGCTCAAAGGTCTGCATTCAATCTCCCCGAGCATGCTCGGTCAGCGGCTACGGAGCCTCGAACGGGCTGGAGTAATCGAGACGGGTCCGAATCCCACAGGCAGAGGTTCGACCTATCACCTCACCGAGGCCGGACGCCAGCTGGCGGAGATCGTGCGCGGCCTCGGGATCTGGGGGCAGCAGTATCTCGAGATAAAGCCGGAGCATCTCGACGGCGACTTCCTGATGTGGGCCATCCTGACGCACCTGCTTCCCGACCGGCTGCCCCAGCGGCGGCATGTGGTCCGGTTCGAGTTTCGCGACGAGAAGAAGCGTTACTGGCTGGTGCTAAGGCAGGGCGATCCCGACCTGTGCTACAGCGACCCCGGGTTCGGCGACGACCTGGTGGTGCGCAGCGACCTCGAGTGCGTCACGAGGGTGTACCTCGGACAGCTCTCGTTGGTGGATGCGCGACGCGCGGGCCTGCTCGAGGTCGAGGGTCCGCGTGAGCTGATGCGGGGAATCGATGCGTGGTTCCCGGTCAGCGGTTTCGCCGCACATGCCCGCCCCGTCACGTATGACCGAGGCTCACGATCCTACGTGCGCATCGCCGCTTCGGCACCGAGAGAGCTGGTGCCCATCGCGCGCTAACCGTCGGACGGCGTCAACGCGAGCGGGCAGAATGCAACGTAAGGTCGACGGCAGAGGCCTCCGAAGAGCGGCTGCCTGCACGACCATTATCCCAGTGGCGAGGGGCTTGCCACAAGCCCCAGCCTCCGTGCGAGACTGCGCTTCCACAGCCCGGTTTTGCGCGTGAGACCAAGGAGGTGCCGCCTCGCCGAACGACCGCCGTCCCCTGGTCGACTACTACTTTGTGCTCGGAGTCCCGCCTGACGCCACGGAGACGGAATTGCACGCCGCCTGGAGGCGGCAGCTCAAGTACTGGCACCCGGACCGCGGCAACCATCCGGACGCGCTCGAGCACGCGAAGTTGATCAACCTGGCGCACGACGTTCTCACCAGCAGCACCAAGCGCCTGGCGTATGACCGACAGCGGGCAGCCGTTGGCTGGCGCCCCTCCGCGTCGGCCCCGTCATACAGCCGCCCGGTCCAATGGACGACGGTGAGCAGCGAGGGCCCGCGGCGCGCGCCGAAGGGATTCGACCGGCACGGATTCGTCGCGCGCCTCGAGGAGATGATGAACCGGGGGCGACTGATGATCGAGAAGCGCAAGGACCTCGCGT
>JBIOJG010000112.1:0-6720 GCA_044450645.1 Binatia bacterium | reverse complement strand
GTCCTTCCACCGCGCCGGCGTGATTGTCCGCCCCCAGGGTTACCCGCTCCTCGACGTCGGATGCTCTCCGGCCGTCCGGCAACGCTTCAAACCAGTCGATCGGCTGCTGAACGCGGCGTAATTATTGTCACATCAAGGTTAATGATGCCGCTGTTGGTGTGTACCCCACCCTGGTCCGTATCGGTGACGACGAACTCGCTCATTTTCGACGGCTGGCCGAACTGCGCCGGGTCTGACATGCTGCGGATCGCCTCCGCGTTCTCGCCGATAAGCCAGTCCGGCCGCCCTTGCACGACGGCCTCGATGGATTCTCCGAAAATGTCCGACATGGCCTCATTCAAGGCGCCCGATTGATCCTGATAGATGAGGTTCGCCGTGTAGCTGGTCACCCCGTGTGTGAGCTCGTGGCCGACAACATCGAGCGCGCCGGCCCACGGGTGAGCATCGCCGAACACCATCAGATTCAGGGCACTGCTCCAAAAGGCGTTGTCGTAGTTTTGCCCGAACCGTACGAGCGCGAGAATCGTTCCCCCTTGCCCGTCGATCGAATTCCGGCCGTGGCGTTGCAGGTAGTAGTCGTACACCTCGCCCAACGACGTGGCGGCGCTCACTGCGTCGGGGAGCCAGCCCGAGGTGGCGCTGGCCGACGTGACGTCGAATACCTGTGGAAACGGCGATTGCGACGGGTTCCCTGGGGGCTGGTTCTGTGCGTCTTGCACGATGATGGCGCCCCGCGTGGTCGCGGGCGACGGCGGCGTCGAGGCCGCGTCGAACATCGGTTTCGTGGTGTCGACCATGAAGAACGTGCCGGCGGTGTCTTCCCAAACATTGAGCGGCTGCGTGTCGTTGAAGAGGTCGAGGCCCGAGCCGTGCACGTTCACATCGGTCACCTGGTTGAACGCCGCCAACGTGGCGCCGTTCAAGGCGTCGATCACCACCGCCCAGTGCGCCGCCAAAGACAGGTCCAGCTCCAGTTTCCATCCCAAGCGCGCGGGCTGGTCCCCGGGTGCGTAGATGATGAGCTGCGGCCTGCTGGCACGGGCATGGTCGCCGCCGTGCACGGCGGCGCGCGCGCGCGCGATCGCCGCAGTCGCATCCAGTGACGGCTCGGTGGTCATGCCGGCGGGCGTTGCCACGAACGCACCATCCATGAGGTCAACATTGCCGCTGGGATCCAGATGGACGATCAGCTCGGCGGGCCAGACCGGCAGGCCCTTGTAGGCTTGCTGATAGCGCAGATGTCTGCGGCCGAGGGTGTCCGTCTCGCTGCGCTGGAGCACCAACTCCCGGTCGGGATCCGTCAGGCGCAGGAGGCGCCGATTGGCACGCAGGAAATTCCAACCGGTGCGTTCAGCAGCGTCGCCGGCCAGCGGCGAATGCGCGGCGGGCTCAAGCGTCCGGCCACGAATCTGCATGGGTGTCCCGACACCAGGGCGCAGCCGCACGTCAACCGTGGTCTGCACACGCTGCTGCAACTCGCCGAGCGCCGCTTGTTGCTCAGGCGTCAATGGCACCGCCGACGCCGGCCGCCGCACGGCCGGCGAGCTGGCGACGCGCCGCCACAGGCGCGCGGCAATGGCGGCGCTCACTGTGTCCGCCGCGTCGACGCCGCTGCGACTCGGTACCGCCCGGTCAACGCGCGCTTTCGGGTTCACGCGAACGGCATCCAGGCGACTCCCACTGGCGAGGCTGGGAGAGGTGACGAACAGAACGACCGCAACGAGGCGGAGGAGAAACGGCGTACCACCGCCCTTGGCAGAAACGATCCGCTGTATCTCGACCATGAGCAGCCTCCCTCCTGAACGAATCAGTTCCAACCTTGATGGGACGGCTGCGATCTTCACTAACACGTCCACCAGCATTCCAACAAATTCCCCCGGCAGGCATGCCAGGGGCCCTCACGCTTGGTCGACGTCTTCGGACAGTCTGCAGGTTCGACGCGTCAATTTGACGCGCCTTTCAGGACGGTACCCGAACCGCCCCCGCACCGAAGGGAGCCCGATGAAACAGATCACGATCCGGCAAGATCTGGATCAGTTCGGACGCTCACAAGGTGTCTCTACTTGCACTTCAGCACCGCACCTTGCGGATAACAGGTCGCGATCGTGCCGCTATAAGAAATGCCCGTGCTCTCGTCCGTGACCGTCACCGTCACCGGATCGGCAAAGGGCCCCTCCGCATCGAGCTTGCGGAACGACCCGATGAAGGTCCACGTCCCCGCGGGGGCCGCACGTGCCGCGAGATTGAGCCGCTCGGTCTTATCCATGCTCAGACACCGGATGCTCACTCCCTTGGACCGGCACTCGCCAGTGTCCCACGTGTAGCTCGCGTCCAAACCCGTCGCCTGCACGCTCATCGTCACGCCCGCTGACGCAGCGAACGAGCTGCCTGCCGGCACAAGGAAGCTCCCGGCAATCGTGACGGAGCCGTTCACCGACGTTGCGCTCGTGGGCCTGATCTTGACGGCGGTGAGCAGTAGGGTGGCACCGACTGCCGGCGTCGGTGAAGGCGTTGCCGTTGGCGTAGCGGGCGGCGTCGCGTTCAGGGTGAGGGTGAGCGTCCCGCCGGTATAAACCTTGGTGCAACCGCCTCCCCGACCGCTGCGACAGGTGATGTGCATCGTCACCTGGACGTTGTCAACACTCACGTTCCGGCCGGCGCTGTCCGTGCCGGACGCTTGGCCATTGACTCCGTAGCTAGCGCCCCCCAACGGAAAGAACGTTCCGTTGAAGTTGGAGAGATTCGCCGTGGATCCATCAGACAGGGCATAGGTCAGGGACGATCCCGCAAACGAACACGTGGACCCGAGGTAGCAGTTCGGTCCGACTGCCGGATTCAGCATCGCGCTGCCGCCGCCAGTCAGGTTCATTCTGATCGAAAGCGCCGGAGACACCGTACCGGTCGGCGCCTGGTAGGTGGTCGTGGTTTGCGCGAACAGCGGCGGAGACATCCCCAGCAACGACAGCAACGCCAGTACGCGTGCTGGTTTCGCTCTCATGATCTTCCCCACGATTTCTTGTATCCCAAAATGTACGCTGATCGGCGGCCCCGATCAAGATACTTTCCTCGTCGCCTGCGTGTGGGACGGCGGACTCCCATATCGCACCGGTGGCTGCGCGAACAACCACGAAAAGAGTTCGCTGAGCCTATCCGCTTTCAACGATGGAGGCGGCGCGACCTTTGTCGCAGCGCGTGTCGATTTGTTGACCCTGCCTGGACGGTCCCGGTGTGTTTACCACGAGCGGGATTCCACGTGAGCCCATTCCGACAGGAGTAGCACTGCGCACCAAAGGGGCAGCCGCCACTCGGTGCCGCGTACGGTTGTGTGTTCCTGCCCACGGTCAGAGGCATCCCTGGGTGCCAGCCTTTGGGCAACTCCTTCCCCTCGGCAATGCGTACGTTCACCACCACCCCTCCACTTCCTCGCGCAACGTCCCGTCAGAGATCGGCTCTCTAACGGTGTTGGACAATCATACGCATCGTGGCTTGTGTCCTGCAACTGGTGTCAAGATCGGTTTGCTCACCGGTGTGGCAAGGAATATGTAAAGGTAAAAGGAGGACGCGCCCCACACGCACTCCCTAGTGAGCTTGTGCTTTCGCAGCCAATCCGACCGACGAAGCTGGAACACTCGTCCCTAGTAAGCTCAAGGAGTGCCAGCTTGTGGTTCTCCGAGCATCCCAGATCATTGGAACCCCGCCTGCATGACCGTTGAGTCCGATGCTAGTGGTACCGCAACGTGTGTCGCCAATCCTTCGACGGGCAAAGCGTGCAGACGAAGATCTTTTCCGAAGGGTGGATGCGGGCGCTCTTCTTGTCTTTATCCAATACCCTTCCCATCCCCGACGGGGAACTCTTCTGCTGCACGTTGACGGCAGCTCCTTCTCTGGACAGTGGTTGTTGTCCCATCACTATGGCCAATCTGATTTTCGCTGGTCCGACCGGTGGCCGCGTGTATGATCCCAACGTGGCGGTGCAAGTCCTGGTCGATGGAGCGTAATGTGGCGCTTGGGCATCAGCGACGCCGACCGCGACCGCCCAGCCGGGTCGGTTCGTGGATAACGGCGACGGGACGGTGACCGAAGCTCCCCGTGTGCCCGCCGAAGCCGTCTCCGTGCCCAACAATCACTTACGACATCCCATGACCCGTGTTGACAGCCGAGCAGTGGCTGAGAGGCTGACAGACCAGCCGGTGTGGGATTTGTGTATGGGGGGGAAGGGAAGCACTCAAGAGTAAGCCGGGGATAGGCCGCCACGCCTATCCCCGACTTCAGCAAAAGAAGAAATCAAATCTCAGTTCACTGCATACCACCAGCTGCACTATCATAGGTCCAGGTTTTCCCGGTACCCTTCGTACTGGTCGAAGTACCCGTGAATGTAGTAGTCGCGGGGGCCATCACAATGGTTGTCGCGGCAGATTGCACAAAGCCGGGGAGGCTCGTCGCATCGCAGGCCGTAGTACAGGCTGAATAGACCTGGTTTGTGGCAAAGTACGCCTCTTCTGCACTGCCAGCGTTGCGCAGGTCAGAATTGGCCTGGGCATCGAACCCCTTCTGCCGGTAGACCGCAAACTGCGGGATGGCAATGGCCGCCAAGATGCCGATGATGGCCACAACCACCAGCAGTTCAATCAACGTGAAACCCTTATTCCCTATTGCCTTCATCTTGCCCTCCTGTCCTTTTCTTTGTCTATTTCGTTCGTTTGAATTGCAAATTCTGGCCCTGGGACCGGTGTTAAGTCATCTGAGGCGGCGCATGGGCTTGCTTCATCGATAACCTGAACCTCCACGCCAGTCACCAAAGCAAGGTATGTACCGATACTTTCGCTCGGAACCGAGTCGAAGCCTGATGCGACGCTCGCTAGGATCGCACAGTCAAGAAAGCTGGTTTTTCTATGGAGTTGACAGATTCTGTCCGCGACTTTTTTGACGTGGCCCCATATAGTTTGCCGAAGTGCCAATTTTTGCCGTTACGCAACACGCTCTCCGGTGCTTGCCCGCAGGTCCGAGACGACGCGCCATTCATTGCCGACCCGCTCGATGCCGATCAGGGTGCCGAACACGTCGATGCGGGCCTTCATCCGCTGTACGTACGGGAAGTGCAACAGCGCCACGTTTTAATGTTTACGCTTCTGGAGTCAGCGCCCGGTCTCGCAGCGGCGACCCATAGCGAGTGGGAGTCCTGCATATTCGGCATCGCACCACTGCCGAGTGCATAACGGACTGTCCCTCCTGCGTTACACCGGATTACCCCCTGATCCCTTCCGTCGAGGGTCCGTCTGATGGCTCACTTACTGCTGTCGTGCTCTTCTGCCATTAAGGAGACTCACAGCTATGGCGTTAGGTCTCAAGTCGTCGAACGACTGTGGCATACCTTCGTGCAGCGGGGTTGCCTACGTCGATTGCGCGTGTGATGTTGAACTTGCACATTGCGCTTCTGCCGCTAGAGTTGTTGGTCCCTCATGACAGCGCACGTTACATACGCGGGTGGCGGACTCGTTCTCCCGGCGCGCACGCCCTATGATCGAGAAATCCTTCGCGAGCACCTGCTAAACACAGTACGCCGGGAGGGGAAGGTTCGGATCACGGTTGGTAGAATAAGTTGGGTGGTGGAGCGACCGAGCGAAGGCCGCTTCTCCGGCTGCGACGGCTGCAAGCGCCAGCTTCTGATGGCTGCGCTGCACTCATCCGGTACAGGTGCTACCTACTGCGCGACGTGTGCGTTGTGTTCCTAGTGCGCGCCCAAGATTGATATTGGAGATGCGGTCTACTGACGCCGCCGCTCCTCGTCACGATCTCCTCGAACGGCAGATTGGCGCCATCGATTCGAGGGCGACACGGTCCGCTGGCACGATCGAGTGGGGTCTGGATCGTGCACCGCGTGGTAAAAATTGGAGGATGAGATGGATCTAGCAGACCGCTGCTTGCGGGACAATTCCCCATCCACATGCCGGTTGGCCCGCTCGTCGAACATGAGTAAAGTTCGAAACAGAGCGCCTTGGCCGCGCCTACCTCTTGCCCCACAGCGGATGAGCGGTACGCTGAGCGGTGACTTTGAAGGAGGCATCCATGCCGATTGTTTGGTCCCGACGCAGTTTCCTCCGATGTCTTGGCTTTGCTGCTACTGCCACGGCAGCGGGGCGGTTCGCGCGATGCCACGCGTGGTTGCGGCAGCGAACCCGCCTGCCAATGCGTTGCGGTTCGGGGTGCAGACTCACCCCGAACACACCAGCTTCAAAGACATCCTCCAGGTGTGGCAAGACGCCGATACCCTCGGGCTCGATACCGCCTTCGTCTTCGATCACTTCATCCCCATCCAGGGTGATCAGTCAGGTCCCTGTTTCGAGGGCTGGACGCTGCTCTCGGCCCTCGCCGCGCACACACAACGCGTGCGTGTCGGTGTCCTCGTCACTGGTAACACCTACCGGTATCCCGCCGTGCTCGCCAAAATGGCTGCCACGGTGGACCATGTCAGTGGCGGGCGCTTAATCTTGGGCATGGGGGCTGGGTGGTTTGAGCTCGATCACACAGCCTATGGCATCCCGTTCTACACCAAGGGGCAGCGAGCGCGCCGCCTAGTCGAATCTGTCGAGGTGGTGAAGCAACTGTTCACGCAGCCGAAGAGCACCTTTGCGGGCAAATACGATCAGCTCAAGGACGCGCCCTTCGCGCCGAAAAGCGTGCAGCAACCGCACCCGCCCATCTTGATCGGCGGCATGGGAC
>JBIOJG010000111.1:0-7341 GCA_044450645.1 Binatia bacterium | reverse complement strand
GCCGGCCACCGTGGAGAAGCGGGTGAAGAGATCGGTCTTCTTGCCGATCTTGGAGAAGATCTTGGCCTTGGTGTAGCGCGTGATGTCGTGGGTTACGGTGAAGGTGCCGTAGGCGCCGGAGCCCTTGGCGTGCATGCGGCGCTCAGGGATCACCTCCCGGTCAAAGTGGGCAAGCTTCTCCAGAAACCAGACGTCCTGCAGCAGCGCCGGCCCGCGCGGCCCCGCGGTCATCACGTTCTGGTTGTCGACAACGGGCGCACCCGCGGCTGTTGTCAGCTTCTTCTGCTTGCTCATTTCCTGCTCCTTTCGGTTCGGTGGTGATGGGATTCCTTGGTTAACGCCTCTGCGGTCTTCGCCTTGGCGCAGGTCGCACAGAGACCTCGCACCTCGACCTGCATGGCAACGACGCTGCCGAGGTCCTGCACGGCGGCGGGAATTCGAATGGCATCGAGCGCCGGGCTCTCGAAGTCCCTCCTCAGCCTTAGTTCGTCGACGTCTATAGGGTTCACCATGCCGCGGCATTATAGCGGTTGTCCGACCGGCAGTCTCGCACTCGCGCTGGCGGCGGAAGAGCCGGCGAAGAACTCCAGCTGCGCGCCCGTCGCCATCGGCGAGGACTTCAGCGCGATCATGGCGCGCATGAAGGCGGCCAAAGCCGGAGTGGAGAAGCGGCAGGCCGATCTGCTCAAACAACGCTACGACCTGAGCAACCGGCCGGCGAAGGGGGGTCACGATGTCACGCGGCAAGGCCGTCCAGGACGGGGTCCGCGTGACGCTGCCGAAAGGCGTGACCTGGGATGCGCTCGCAGCAATGAGTCCGGACGAGATCCGCGACAAGGACGTCTTCCCCGCCGGCTTCCTGCCGCTGCCGCACCCGAACCATCCCGAAGGGGCATGGTGTTCCCCAAGTTTCACATCGACGAGATCAAGAAACAGGAAGGCCGCGACCTCACCCGCTTCGACTTGGACTTTGATCTGCCGGATCACTTCCTGCCGGAGTTCCCCGCACCCATCTACCTCACCACCCGTCCGGACCTGGGCGACGTCTCGCAAGGCAAACTCCTGACGATCGATAACTAGTTTCTGTGTCGAAACTCGCAAACCGTTGATTATCCAGGCCCAGCGTGGGCTGGGTCAGGCGAATCTTATCAGTCGATCGGTGCTTGTACAGCAGTTACGAAGGTGGGGCGACTGCGGCGAAGCGAACGAGGTGCGAGAGGACAAAGCTCCCCCTCGGCGCGCTCCCAGCGAGCGTACATCGGTGCCGGCGGTGACTAGGCGGCCAGAGGCCGGCGCTGCTTGCTGGCCAGATGACGGCCGAGGACCAGGAGGTTGTTGGCCAGCACGACCAGGCCGATGAAGAGTTCGAAGCGCCCTAATTGATTAGGGCAATAACCTAGTTGACTAAATCGCCCAGCGGCTATTCCAGTCCCGACAGGCCGGCGCGACCCGCGTGACTAGGGCCGGCTAGCCATGCTACTGATCGAGCGTGCGCCCCAGTAAAGACAACTTCATCCCGATACCACCGCTCGCCTCGCAGTTCTTCTACGGGCCGCAGGAATCAATGCCGGAGCGCCGATTGATGGCGGCGGTACTGGCGGACGCAATGAACATTCTCCGGTGCGGGCAGGCGCATGATGACAATCGGAAACTGGCGCGCGCATACCGCGATGCGCTGGTCTGGGTCATGGCGGAGCGCAATGCGTGGCCGTTCTGCTTTGTGGCAGTGTGCGAGGCGCTAGGACTCGATGCAAACAAGGTGAAAGCGCAGATCCTGGTAGGGGCTATCGCCAAGGCCTCTGCGCGTGACTGGACCAGGCCAGCCGCGCCAAGGCCGGAACGGTAGGGCACGGGGGGCACAGCCCGTACCCGCGCGCCGACCGGTCGTTGGCAGCAGATCCGCCCGCGAGGCTGGTCACCGTGTAACAGTCGGAAAGGTGCACGGTAGTTAGCGTTGAGATCGGCACAGAATGCCCTGAAGGTGTTCATCTCGAACCGCGACTCGTCATGTGACGAGTGCAGGGACGAGCTGGGCCGCAAAGCGTGGATCACGCTAGCCGGCGAGCGCAGCGCCCTGTGCCTGGCGTGCGCGGATCTGGATCACCTTGTCTTTCTGCCGTCCGGCGATGCCGCGCTCACTCGACGCGCGTGCAGCCACTCGACGCTCGCGGCGGTGGTGCTGAAGTGGAGTCTGGCACGCAAGCGTTACGAACGGCAAGGCGTTCTGGTGGAGGAAGTGGCACTCGCGCTTGCCGAGAAGGAATGTCTTGCGGATGGTGCCGCGCGGGCGCGGCGGCAAGCACGCGAGGCCGAACGGCGCTCCGAGCTCGACCGCGAATACGTCGAGAGTTTTGCGCGGCGCGTCCGCGAACTGTTTCCGGGGTGCCCGGCCGGGCGTGAGAGGCCGATCGCCGAGCACGCCTGCCGCAAGTACAGCGGTCGCGTCGGGCGCTCGGCAGCGGCCAAGCGCCTCGATGAAGAGGCGGTGCGCCTGGCCGTGATCGCCCACGTCCGCCATGCCGAAACCCGCTATGATGACCTGCTGGCGTGCGGCTACGAGCAGCGGGAGGCGCGCGCCGAAGTGGAGGACGCCGTCCGCGACGTGCTGGGCAGCTGGCAACCGTCCTGAGCACGGTCCCTTGCCCCCACCCACGAGTCCGTGAAGGAGTCACTCCAGGGGCTTCAGACTCCTTCGTCCTACTACGTGGGTCGACTGGACACGCTTTCAAATCCCGTCGGGGACCGTTTCGCCCAAAGTGTTCTTCCGATCGTCGAGCAGCCTAGGGCGGTGGTGCACGACTGGACTTGGGGCGCAGACTGAGCGCACATGGACCCCGACGGAGGTCTCCATGTTACAGGCAAAATCGCCAGGTCGCACCCTCACGCCGCGCAGCGGTGGTGGCGATCTGGCACGGGAAGTCGCGGGCCTGTCCGCGCTCGCCCCGACCGCCCTGAAGCAGGTGTGGGCCACGCTCTGCGGCGCCGCGCCCCCACCAGGGCTGACCCGTCCTATGCTCATCCGGGCGCTCGCCTACCGCATGCAGGAGCGCGCGCTGGGCGGCCTCAGACCCGCCACCCGCCGGTTCTTACTCCAGCTCTGCGATGATGCCGAGGCCGGATGCCCGGCGCGGCCCTCTGGCTCGGTCACGCCAGGCACGGTGCTCGTGCGCGAGTGGCACGGCACCAGCCACCGGGTCACGGTGCTCGAGACGGCCTGTGCGTGGCGCGGGAAGCGGTATCGCTCGCTGTCGGAGGTTGCCCGCGCCATTACCGGGACCCGCTGGTCGGGGCCCCGCTTCTTCGGCCTCGGGCGCACGCGGGACAGGAGGGCCGCCAATGGAACGCGCCCAGCCTAAGCTGCGCCGCTGCGCCATCTACACCCGCAAGTCCTCCGAGGAGGGCCTGGAGCAGGACTTCAATTCGCTGCATGCCCAGCGCGAGGCGTGCGAGGCCTTCATTCGCAGCCAGGCGGGCGAAGGATGGCGGCTCGTCCCGACAGCGTACGATGACGGGGGCTTTTCGGGCGGCACGATGGAACGGCCCGGGCTCCAGCAGCTGCTCGCGGACATCCGCGAGCGGTTGATCGACACCGTCGTGGTCTACAAGGTGGATCGGCTGACGCGCGCCTTGGCCGACTTCGCCAAGATGGTCGACGTCTTCGATGCGCACGGCGTCTCCTTTGTCGCCGTCACCCAGCAGTTCAACACCACGACCTCCATGGGCCGGCTCACGCTCAACGTGCTGCTCTCGTTCGCGCAGTTCGAGCGCGAGGTGACGGGCGAGCGCATCCGCGACAAGATCGCGGCCTCCAAGCGCAAAGGGATGTGGATGGGCGGGGTGCCGCCGCTCGGCTATGACCTGCGGGAGCGCCGGCTGGTGATGAACCCGGCGGAGGCGGAGACCGTGCGCACCATCTTCCGCCGCTACCTGAAGCTCGGCTGCGTGCGGCGGCTCCAGACCGATCTTGCTCGGCGCGGCATCCTGTCCAAGGTCCGCATTGCCCGCACCGGCACCCGCTCGGGCGGGAAGCCCTTCTCGCGCGGGGCGCTGTACGCACTCCTGGCGAACCCCACGTACATCGGCGAGATCCGCCACAAGCACGACCGGCATCCGGGGCAGCATGAGGCCATTGTGGACCGCACGCTCTGGGAGCGCGTCCACGAGCGGCTCCACGATCAGGCCGCCCGCCGGGGAAGCCAACGGCCGCGCCAGGCACCGCCCAGTCCGTTGGCCGGCAAGCTGTTCGACGACCGGGGTGAGCCGCTGTATGTGCAGGGCACGGCCAAGGGTGCGCGCCACTACCGGTACTACGTCTCGCGCGAACTGGTCCACGGCGCGAAGGAGCACCCTGAACGAGGCTGGCGCATCCCGGCACCCGAGCTAGAACGTGCGGTACGTGCCGTGGCGGAGCAGCTGCTCGCCGACCGCGCGGCCCTCGCGGAAGCGGCCGAGTGCGGGGGCCTCGACGCCAGCCGCCTGCCGGCGCTCTTCACGGCCGCCCAGGGGTGGAGCGATCGCCTGCGCGTGGTCACCGACGCCGCGCCGGTACAGGGGCAGCTGACCGACCGCGTCGACCTGAAGCCGGACGGTCTGCGGGTGTCGCTCACCATGCCGCTTCCCAGCGGCGACGCGTGCACCACGGCGCCTGCGAATGGACTCGTGCTGATGCGATGCGTCCCGCTGCAGATCCGACGGCGTGGGCTCGAGATGCGGCTGGTGCTGGACGACACCGCGCCGCCCTCGCGTGTCGACCACACGCTGCTCAAGACGGTCGCCCGCGCCTATCGCTGGGCAGACGACCTGCTCTCGGGACGGGCGCCGTCGGTGGGCGACATCGCCCGGCGGGAACGGGTCAGCGACCGCTACGTCTGGCGGCTCATTCGGGTGGGCTTCCTGGCGCCCACTATCGTCGAGGCGATCGTCGACGGCCGCCAGCCCGAGGACCTGACGGCCAGCGTCCTCACCCAGCGGCTCGATCTGCCAGCCCTCTGGCAGGCGCAGGAGCAGGCGCTCGGCCTCGCCTAGCCCCACGCGTCGCCGGTTCTGCCGAACCAGTGCACGATGGTGATCCCGTTGCCTCCAGCGGCCGGAACCGGCGGAGTC
This sequence comes from Binatia bacterium, assembly GCA_044450645.1. Taxonomy (GTDB): domain Bacteria; phylum Desulfobacterota; class Binatia; order HRBIN30; family HRBIN30; genus JAGDMS01. The sequence goes on along the minus strand of JBIOJG010000111.1, from coordinate 2,238 downwards.
CGTCAAAAACCGTGTGCCCACCGTCGTCGCCGACTGCCAGAGTCACCTCAGGGCCCCGTATCGATGGCCTTCACCACCGCTACGAGTGGAGCAGGCCGCCTGAGCAGGGTGGATGGAGTTTTGCCGAGGCACAGGAAGGATACTTAGGGCCACTGCGCGTTACTCACGATTCCCGATATGCATCCCGTCCCGCTCCAAGCCGCCTACTGCTAACAATCCGCAGCCGCTATACCCATCTTGCATCCTGCTCTCCAGCCCCGACATCACTCCTCCCTGCGACTGCATACTCCAGATAGCACCTCCTCGCGTCTTGGGACTGCGGACATGTGCAAACTCGCGTCAACGCACGTGCTGCGGTCCATTGGCACTGCCCTTGCGAAAAGTATCGAGCAGCGAGGCGAATGAGGAGCAAGGAGGTCTCAGATGTTCACACTGCCTGAGATTCTGTCCGTACCGATGTTCAGCGCATTGGGCAGTGGTGCCGTGGTGTGCCCCACCGTTGGAGCGGTGTTGGCGTGGATGCTGATTGCGGCGTTCATCGGCAGCTTGCTCGGGGTGCTGCGAGAAACGCTGCGGGGGACGGCACGGACCCGTGTAGCGAAGAAGAGAGTGGTTGAGTCTCATCTCGCCCCAGTTGCGCCTGCCCACGACTGCCGTGAAGCAGCATAGGCTGGTCGGCATCGACTCGGCACAGGAGAACTGGGCTGCCAGATCGCCGTTCCCTCGCACGACGCCGCACCATCCCGCTGAAGTAGCCGCCCAGATGTAGGCTCCGAGTAGTTATGCAGCGACGAAAGGACCTGCCTCGCAACGATCATTTGTTGCGGGACGCAATAGCAGCGCAGTCAAAACCGTTCGCCGCCCGCTTCGGACGCGAGCCCACTCCGTACGACCCCGTGTTCTTCTGCTGGCACTCCGACACGCCGAGGGCAATGTGTGACTTGTGTTTCGCGGAATATGAGCGGGCGATCGTCGCGGCGGCAGAAGAAGCAGGGATCGATCCAGGAGAGGCACTGGAGATCGCGGGCGTCGAGGACCCATTCGGATCGCTGAGGTCCACACACTGATCGAGTGACGCTGCTAGTTCTACTTCACGACTGTGTCGATGGAGGAACTTTTCGCGTCCTTAGTCGGCACGATTTTGATCACAGCGCCAGCGGGTACGGTCGTGAAACCTTTCAACTGCAACGCTGATTGGAACGCCCGGTAGGCTTCGTCGATCGACATCTTGGTCGGGGAGATGATCGTCACTTTCCCGTGCACCCGGTCATCGAGAATGAAGTTCTTGCTCGTCATCTCGCTCATGAACTTCACCAGGACGGTGATGTCCACGTCCTGGAAGTCCATCGTGATCAAGCGCTGGGTTCCCTTGTCCGACTCGCTCCCTGGCGCGGGTGCAGGTTCTGCCAGCGTCGATTGCTGGATGCAGCACGAGAATCCCAGCAGTATCCAGGTCAGGGCAAGGACACGAATGACGACGGACCGCATGCCCATCCGTGTAGCATTTCGAGCATAGCCAGCGCTCGCCGTGGCGTGAGGCAAGTTGGGTTCGCGCCGCTCGTCTTGCCCTCGTAGGTCCCAGGTGTCCGCACGACATCGCTGACCCGTGTGTAGCGAAAGCCAAGCCGGTCGTAGCCGACTGACCGCATCTCCAATACGAGAATCGCGTGATCGGCGCGCAATGGGAGAGCGGCGCACCTGCGGGTGTGCCCATGTCATCCTCAGCACTGCCCCATTCTACCGCTACAACTGACTGCTGCTCTGTTGAGGAGTCTCTGTCCGCTTCTCACGGAGGGGAGCTGCCACGTCCAGCGCAAAGCGGCGGACCACATCGCGGTCAAATGGCGCCTCCAGTGATAGGATGAAGTGCTGAACGCCCGCAGTCGCGAGCGCGGCAATGCGATCGCGCATCTCCTTGGCGCTGAGCTGCTGCGGACGCAGGTTCGTTGATTTCTCCACCTCAGCGGGATTGCGCCCCACCTGGCGGCAGATGGCGTCGAACTGCGCGCAGATGCGTTGTGCCGACTGCGGGTCGCTGTCTTGAACGAAGAAGTTCCAGATGTTGGCGTGACGAGCGGCGAGTGGTTGGATCACCTTCGGTCCCATGCCGCCGATCAAGATGGGCGGGTGCGGTTGCTGCACGCTTTTCGGCGCGAAGGGCGCGTCCCTTGAGCTGATAGTATTTGCCTGCAAAGGTGCTCTTCGGCTGCGTGAACAGTTGCTTCACCACCTCGACAG
>JBIOJG010000110.1:0-7399 GCA_044450645.1 Binatia bacterium | reverse complement strand
CATCGCGGGCGAGTGAAGGCGATTATGGATTCGACGGCGTGCTTGGAGAGACGATCCCTCTTACGCGATCTGCCACGCCGTTTGTTGGCTGAAGCGAGTGAGTCGCACGCCGTTGACAAAACCCCGGAATCGATCGCAGCCGCGCTCACCGTGCCCGAACGCATCCTGCTTTTCTGCCTCGCGTCTGACACGGGCTGACGAGCCGCCAGCATCACGCACGCGACGGCGCTGCACATGATGGTCCGGGGCTTGATCGAGCGCGACCGCGCCGCGACCCGGTATGCGCTGACAGACCAGGGGCGCGCCGTGCTGGCGGCGTTGCGGGCGAAGCGATGAGCGATGACCCAACGGCAAGGTCTGCTTTCGGGGCTAACCGGAAAACATTTGCTCACTCTGAGCCTTACCGGTTTGACCCAAAGCGGCGGTTCGTCTCTGTCAATTACTGCATTGCGAAAGGCTCATTAAGGTCCGCAAACCGGGGTTTTTATCTGTTCGCCACACCCGACTTGCGGTCATCTGCTCTGCTCTTCCTTCGACCAGCCTGCCCCCGGATCAAACTTTTGGATTTTCTCCGCGACCTTCGCGGTTTGCGGTCCTAAATCCGCCTCATAGACGCCGCCGCTCTGGTTCACCATGAAGGTTTTCACGCCAGAGACACCGTATTTGGCCGGATAAGCGATCACCGCAAAGCCGCCGATCATCTTGCCCTTCACCACGTAGTCGTAAGCGCCGTCAGGCGCGTGCGCGCCCTGTCCGGTCAGAATTCGGAAGTAGTAGCCCTGATAGGGAACCGATCCGCTGTTGGGGTCCGGCGCCCGGTAGCCGACCTTCACCGCTTCGGCCAGCAATGGGCCGAGCGGGCTTTCCTTCTCGCCCGCGGCGGCCGGCCAGTAGAGGCCATCCTTCTTGCCGGGGTTGCTGCGGAATTTCTGCGCATACTCGGGCACCTGTCCCTGGCCGACGACCATCGCCGCATATTCGCGTTGCGCGTCCACGATCGCGAGCAGAGTCTCAATCGTGTCGAGCTCGTCTTTTCCAACCCATCGATTCAGCAACTCTTCCTTGCCGGCTGCAGCGTCGAAGGACCAGCGGCCCTCTTTTTGAACCAGCGGAAACGGAAACGGAAAGCCGTCCTCTCCCACGCTGAGCACAGCCTTGTCGCTGCCCTGCATCTCGATCGTGGACTTCTGCTCGTAGGCCGTGACGAAGCGTTGCCGCTTCTGTGCGTCCTGGACCGTATCGCCGCTGAGAATCCAGTCCCGGCTCCCGGGCCCGAAGATTTGAACGATCGCATCGACGTCGGCGCTCTTGGCCGCGTCGACAAGCGCCTTCACGGCTTCGTCGGGCGAGCTGTATGTGCTTTGCGCATTGCTCGACGGGCTCGCCGCGAGGCCGCCGCTGGCCCAGATGAAGGCCGCCGCGAAGGCTGCGACGAGGGTCACAGGCAGACGGCTGATCGATGCAGGTGTCCGGTTTGGCCGATGGCTCATGGAGTCCTCTTTCAACAAGAGTTCAACATCGTGATTTTCTGTTGCGGAATCTGCTGCTCGACCTCGTCAGTGCAAAGGCCGTCCGATGGCCGGGATATGCGCACCCGATGCGATCCACCGATCGTAGGTCTGGAAGCTCAAGCCGAGCCGGTCGTAGAAGACCCGCAAATAACCGTCCCGGTCGCGCGCGACCGCCTGCGGCATGACCGCCTGCACCTCCTGCGCGATGATGCCGACATAGGCCTTGTCGCTGCCGTTGTAGCTGAAACGATAGAAGCCGAGGCCGTCGTCGAGGCGGCCGAGCAGGATGATGTCGTGCTTGAGCCTGAGATCGGACCGCCGTCCCCCGCCGCCGCCACCGCGCGCTGCTCCGCCGCCTGCCCGCGCGCCGCCTCCAGTTGGGCGCACGCCGCCGCCTGCAGCGCCGCCGCCAGCCCGCACGTTCGGCCCACCGACGGCGCTCGCCATGGCAGTGCGGCTCGAAGCGCCGCGCGCGCTTTCCTGACGGACCTTCTGGCCGCTACCTACGCCATCGAGCGCCTTGACGCCCGCATTCGCTCCGCCGCCACCCGCGGCAACCTTGTTTTGCGCCTTGCCGCCTCCGGCCGTCTTGGCTGCTGTGGTCTTGGAACCAGCGGCGGTCTTGGCATTCTTTGCGCCGGCGCCAGCGTTCTTCACGGCGCCCTGCGCCGGTCCCGCGCCACCGGCTGCCCGGTTTGCCGCGCCCTGACCAGGGGCTTGTCCGCCGATCCGGTTCTGCGCACCCTGGTTGCCAAGGTTCAACTGCCCGCCTTCGGCGCGACCGCGAAATTGATCGCGCGCAGCGGACGCTGCGCCGCCGCTCTTCTGTCCGAAGCGTTCCGCAACGTTGGAATTGGCATAGGGCACCCCCTTGCGATGATCAACGTTGTGCTGCCAATTCCCATTGGCGATATTCGTCCGGTTAAATGAATTGAAGTTGTTCACGTTGATGTTAACTTGGTTCCTGCCCCAATTGCAGTTGCCCCAGATCGCCGCGCCGACCGCCACGCCGACCCCGAACGAAATAAGATTGCTGGCCACGTACCCCGGCGGATACCAGTAGTAGGGCGGATAGCTCGGATAAGGCCATGTTCCGTAGGTGACGCCGGGATCATAGGTCGGAACGTACATGACCTGCGGATCGGCGGATTCGATGACGATAACTGTCGTCGCTCCACCTCCGGAAACGCCGGGTTCGGGCGCCGCAGTCACCGACTGCTTCGAGACCTTTTGCTGGCTCGTGGTTTTGAGCGTACCCTGCGCATCCGCTCTTGTGCGCAGGTCTTGCACCGCCTTCAGTAGATCGTCCTGCTGAGCCAGAAAGGCGTTGCCGAGCATTTCGGTCCAATCGAGCTTGTCATTCATCATCTGCAGTACCTGCGGGACGACGACGATGGATTTGACGCTCGGATCCCATGGCTGCGGCTGCAGCGCGTCTTCCAGGGCCTTGCCCTTCAACTTCGAATTGGCTCCGACCCAACGCGCGGCTTGCACGATTTCCAGCGGATAAGTGGAAGCCATCAAGACTTGTGCCAGCAGCGAGTCCGGGTAGAGCGCAATCGGCGCAACCAGCTGCTCCAGTTGCGCGCGCGTAAGGCTGGTGTCCGCGGCCTGCGCGCGCGCCTCGACGGCAAGTGCAGCAAGCAACGCCAGCAAGAGTGTGCACGACAGCAGCACCCGGCGCGCCGTCGTGGCCGCGCGCGCGCAAAAGTTACCCACCCTATGGATATGCATGGCGAATCCTTCCTGACCGAGACATAAGTTAATATAGGTCACACGTGACTAAAATCAGAATATAGATTTAGCTCAAATCCGATGCCGTCGTAGAAAAAGTGTCCACTGACCAAGCGCAGTGGAAGGTCGGTAACTGGCTCGCCACTAAGCAGCGTATGCATCTTGCGCAGACAGCTACGAATGACTGAGACTGCTTTTGGCCCTTTTGCCAGTTCACGGCAGCGCAGCAGGATGCCCGCAATGGAGGCGGACGGTCGGCGGACGAGGCCCGAACCGCTGCACTTGACCCATCTCGGTGTGCGCCAGGAAGCTGGCAAAGAATAGGAGGTGAAAGTCCCCCACGGGGAAGGTCTAGCCAACCACCCCGACCCCGAGTGATGCACGAGGTTCTGCTCGCGAGGGCAGCCGTGAAGCGTTCACAGGGGAGACCACGGGCCAAGTATTGAGCTGCGAAACGGGTCTAATTCCGAGGTGCCGATCTCGTTCTGAGGAAGAGAAGGCAACATCGTCCCATGGCGTATCGGCTTGCATGGGAAGAACCTCGCGCAGTCGTAGACCTTGTGCACGTGGAGAAGTTCTTTGCGCGGAACCTGGGAAGTCTCATCCGTGCCCGGACAGGCAAGCCGGGCCGGTTCATGAAGGCAATAGCCGAGCGATGAACATGCACGCGGATGAGAATTCGGACGGGGTCATAGTACCCGAGAAGCGGCCGAACAAAGAGGGCTTGCCCTCGGCGGAGGCCGTGGAGGGAAGGACCCCGCCCAAGGGGAACGGCGGCGAGACGGCCGCGGCCCGGACACTGCGCCGGGATACCGCGTCGAACGGACTCCTCGCCGTGCACCGAGCGGCGCGACAGAGCAAGAGTGTACGGTTCACTGCGCTGCTGCATCACATCACCATCGATCTCTTGAAGCAGAGCTACCTTTCGCTCGAAAGGGACTCCGCGCCGGGCATCGACGGCGTGACGTGGCAGACCTATGGAGAAAACCTCGAAGAGAAGTTGAAGGACCTGCACGACAAGGTGCACCGGGGCAGTTATCGAGCGCGTCCGGCCAGACGAACCTACATTCCGAAGGCTGACGGCTCTAAACGGCCGCTGAGCATTTCGATGTGGGCTGCATAATGCACCTTGTTCAATTTGGGTTTGGGGATGGTGAGGCAATGCGGGGAGAGCTTACAACCCAATCCCGCAGTCTATGATCTGTCGCGTCAGTGATCGTGATGACGTATGGCAGGCCGGGCTTCCTTTTCTGTGCTGTTATGAGGCCCCTGTCGATCCAGTAATAAACCACCCACATACTGACGCCGTATCTCTCGCGAACCTGTTTGACGTTGAACGTATCGGTGGGCAGCGCCGGGCTGGGGATGCGATGCTTATAGCGTATCCAACGTATCATACTGACTGTGAAGCGCCGGCCAGTCGAGCTTGTGAGGCCATCACGGTTGAGCAGCGCCACGATCTCATCGTCATCGTGCGTGGCCGACAGGGCACGGATGTGAGCAATGAACGCATCGGGATAACGAACCGCTTCAGCGCGGTTCGGCGACAGGCGTAGCTCGACTGTTTCGATGGCGCCGCCCTGCCAGCGAATATGCAATCGCAGCAGCTTTGGATCTTGGCCCTTGGTGACGGTGATATCCCGGATCAGTAAGCGGAGCATGCGCTTGCGGTCACGCGCAGCGGTCGATGGAGCGGTCCAGAGACGAGGGAAGTCTGACGCGAGCTGCAGGATTTGCCGTTTTTGGTCAGCCGTGATGGTACGCAGTGTCTGCCGTTCGAAATTGGCCAGCTCGGCCTCCAACTCAAGCAGGCGTTGCATTGCGTCGTTCCAGCGTTGCTCAAGCGTGCCGGCGATCAAGCGGTTGCCAGGGTCGACCGCCTCGTAGCGCCGTTCCGCCAGATCGGCGTCGTAGCGCGCCCGCTCGATACGCCGTCGCCACTGTGCAGCGATTGCCTTATCTCGCTCTTCCAGGCTGGTCAGCGCTTCGAGCGCAAGCTCGATCGTCAAAGGTGTGACGGCGGTGACCAGTCGCTCCGCAACGGCGGCGTCGAGCGGCTTTGCGGCCACATTCATGCAGGCTTGTCGTGACAGGGCTTCCCGATGCTTCCAATTGCACTGATAGATCGGGTAGAGGCCGCCATTACCGGTATAGCGAACACTCAGCCGCCGCCCGCAAATGCCACAGATCAATACGCCCTGCAGCAAACAAAGGCCTTCTCGGGCCGGTCCGGCGAGGACTTCGCAGTTCGTTCGGTTGGCCGCCAAGCGGTGGCGGTTGGCGAGGAATTGATCCCAGGTGATATACCCCGGATGGTGACCAGGAATGACGACGCGCCACTCGTTCTGCGGCATCCGGCGCGACTGGGTGCGGATCTCGCCGGTCGGTCCAATCTGCTTGCAAGCTTGGTGTCGCCCGAACACGTAGGTGCCGGCATAAGATGGATTCGCCAGGATGCCGAGCACCCGCGAATGGGTCAGTCGACCCCAGAGCAGTTTGCCATCCCAGGCACCACCGTACGACCGACGCGGAAAGCGAAGACCCAACCCCTGGAAGCGCTGGACTACGGCGTATGCGCTGCTCTCTCGTTCGAATAGTTCGAAGACCGTTCGAACGGCGCCTTGCACTTCCTGGTCAGGATCGAGTGCAATCTTGTCGTCGTCAAAAACCAGACCAACCGGCAGCGGGAAGTGCAGCTCACCCTTGTGCGCTTTGTTGAGCTTACCGCCGTGGAGGCGCGCGCGGATGATGTGCAGCTCTGCCTGGGCGAACGTGCCCTTCATGCCGAGCACCAGGCCGTCGTTGAACTCGGCCGGGTCGTAACAGCCGTCCTCGTCGATTACCAGTGTGCTGGTGATGGCGCACAACTCGAGCAGGCGATGCCAGTCCCGGTTCGATCGCGCCAGGCGCGAGGCTTCCAGGGAGAAGATCGCACCGATTTGGCCCATGGCCACATCGCTGACCAGTGTCTTGAAGTCTTCGCGATTGGTCGTTTGTGAGCCAGACTGACCGAGGTCGCGATCGAGGATTCGGATCCGCTGCGGGCTCCAACCGAGGGCCTCCGCCTTGCTCGCCAAATTGTACTGCCGCTCGGTGCTCTCCTGGTTGAAGCGGACTTGCCCCATCGTCGACTGACGAATGTAGATGCAAGCTTCCCGCGACAGATGTCGATCGGCAATCTTGGAGATCATCATGATCGTCTCCCTCTGGGTTGGACGGCGGGGCGCCCCCAGCAAGGTAGGATTCGATCATGTCGGCGATGATGGCACCCGCCTTGGCGAGGTCGAGGGTGGCGACGGCCGGATCCATCTAGTCGAGACTCTCGCGGCGGCGCAACAGTTCGGCATTAATCGCGCAGATCTCGTTGAGCATCTCCTGCAGCTTGCGGAAGTTGGCGAGGAACTCGGCGACTTGGGCGTAAGCTGCATTGGGCACGTAGCCGAGCCGTGGGCGCTCGCCGGTTCGAGCGATTGTGGAGAGATATCTCTTGGGGCCGTGCCCGGGTCCGTCGGCGCAGTGGCAGTTGGGCCGGCCGCAGCGTTTGTAGGTCTCCATCAACGAACCGCGAACGATCTGCTCGATCGGGGGCAGGCCGCGCACGAGTTGGTGGCGACGCTTGCGCAGGGCTGCGGATGGTGGAGCTTGCTTCTTCATCGGACAGAATCACATAAATGTCCGATAGATTCATAACTTGATTCATCGGTCAAGCCCCACGTTTGCGGGTTAGAGCAGCAACGAGTTCGTTGAGTGCCAAAAGACCGAAGGCATCGGTGATCAACGGCTGGCCTCCGGCGGGCGTTTCCTGAGCGTTGGGGGGCGCCCAGTCGGTCCATTCGCGCGGCATTGCAAACGAGCCTAATTCCGAATGGCGCACGCTCAGAGTCTCGACGCCAGAAACTCTTCTGACCTTCAGAACAACAAACCGGTGACCGCGAAGCGGGTGAAACGGATGGGTTACCTCAGCTGAACCCAAAGGCTGACAGGATCGAAGTGTAGTTCGATGTGACTGTGTTGACCCTGCGGGATCGGGTCTGCATGACAGCAGCGATGCTGGTGCTGGAACCGATCTTCGAAGCCGATCTTCCACCAGAGCAGTATGCCTACCGTCCCGGGCGCAACGCCCAACAGGCGGTAGTCGAGGTGGGAGCGCTGCT
>JBIOJG010000109.1:0-7642 GCA_044450645.1 Binatia bacterium | reverse complement strand
TCAGCGCCACGATCTCGACCCCGGTGAGGACATGGGTACCCCAAACACCAGCGTCTCCGTCGCGTCGTTCATGCTCTCGCCGCTGCCGGCGCTACACTAAATTCGGATGCCGACTGTCTCACTTTCATTGACAGGCTCCGATGACTCAAAACCGGTTACTTAGAACGACTGGGTTTACGAACTCAAATCGCGATCCGCTCGATCTCGTCGAGGCTGACCTCGTCTGACGTGCGGTCGTAGAGCTTCGTGGTGCGCGGCGACTCGTGGGCCGCGATTTGCTGCGCGTGCTCCAGCGTGCCGCCGTTCTCGAGGTAGGCGGTGATGCCGGTGGCGCGGAACGTATGGCAACCGATGCCGGTCTCGATGCCGGTGGCCTGTGCTCGCCGGCGGATCATCCGTGGGCCTCCGGGTGTGTCAGAGATCCGCGAGGCCAACGCTGACGGCGAGCGCTTCGTTCACAAGCGATATGGTGGATGGGTGCAGGCACCGAGGTGGCGCACGAGCCGGGGCTTGTCGACGGCGCGGATCTGGTTAAGCAGGACGACGGAATCCGTTTTCAGGCCGCCTTCCGGAGCTTTGACGAGCACCTCAGTCGGATAGAGGTCGGCGGCGTACTTCGACGTGATGGGCGCAGCGATGGTGAGGTTGCTGAAACGGTTCCCGACGTCGTTCTGGATGATAACGGCCGGCCGTGTCTTGGAAATCTCGGCGCCTTCGGTGGGATCGAAGCGAACCATGTAAACGTCGCCCCGTTTCGGAAAGCTTACCGGCGGACGTCGCGTTGCCATACTTCGTCAGCGAGCGGGTCCCACTCGGCGGCGATTTCCCGGTCGTGCTGAGCGCGCTTGATGGCGCCCTCTTTGAGCCGTGCACGAAGCTGAACTCGGTACTGATCATAGGGGATCGCTTCACCGGCCGCAGCCTGGGCTCGACCGCGTTTGATGGCGCGGAGTTCCGCGGCCGTAGCCGTGGCTTCCGGAATGGGCTTGTCGGTGCGTTGCTTCCGCTTGAGCGGGGACTTGGAAACAGAGTACCGCACAAGGCTCTAGTCGCCAATCGCCTCGATCTTTAGCAGGGTCTACCGGCCGCGCTGGGTAGATTTGGGGTGCTTCTGGAGTTTGTAGATCAGTAAGCGTGGGAGCAACTACATCTCGCCCAGCAGGCCGCCGATGGCACAGAATGTAGCCAGTATTTGAACAGCTCTCGACACACCGCATCACTCGAAAGCTGATGCGCGACCACCCGCGCCGACCTTCGGCCAACGCGCATACTCGCTGCTGGGGTTACGAGAAGGTTCTGATACCAGTTGGTCTCCCGCCCGAACCCCACAGCGACGATGTAAGCGTCGCTCGTCGTGTCATGGCGAAGGACTTCGAGCACAGTGTACCGCAGCTTTCCGCTCTTTCGGCCGCCGTGGCTCAAAAGGAGAAACCGTCCGCCGAGCAACCAGCCCAGGTTCGACCGGTAGAACACCTCGGGCAGGCGATACAACATCAAAGGGCCAGGTGGTTGCAACAGGCTCCCTCTGGTCCCTGACGGGCGTTCGGAATGACTACAGTAACTGGTCGCAGCTGCATTCTCGATGCGCGTCGCACGCTTGCCAAGCATATTCAACTTGAAACGTCGGATCACTTCGGGGCCGATTCTACGCCCCTCCGGTCCCTCGAAGAAGAGAGCGTCCTGTGGACATTGGACCAGACACGCGCCGCACCGGATGCAGCTCTCGGGGCGGGCGATCGCCACTTTGTGGATGGCGGGTTGCTTCTCGAACACCGCTTCCGGGCAGACCGCCCAGCAGTTGTACGCACCCGTGCAGCGATTAACATCGAGCACGACGCGGAATTCCTTCTCTTCAAACAGGCCGGCGGGCGCTGTGGGGCTGGAACCGGCGTAATCAAACGTCAACACGCCGAGCACCGCGAGCGCCGTCGCACTCCATCCAATCAGTGCGGCCGGTGTGAAGAGAGTGGTCAACGCCAGCGCGCAACTCACCCCGGCGATCGCAGCCACGGCCAGGACCGCTTGGCGGCCGCGATCGGGCAGCGGCAACCGATCGTAGAGAAAGAATACCGTCAGAGCGAGAAGCCATACGAGCGTCACCAAGCCTGCGAAGTGGTGCCAGTACCAACCTGGCACGCTGGCGATGAGCGAGATCGGCGTCGCCCATGCCGCAGCCATCTCGAAGCGCTGGCGCGCGTCGAACCGTACCTCCCGCATGGCTTGCGTCTTGTCCTTGCCCGTGACGAGGTAGGCGGCAATGTTTTTAGCATCGGCTGGGCCGAACCGTACGATCCAGCCGGTGCGCCGGCGTACCTCCTTTGCCTCCACGCCGGTGGCTGCAAGCTGCGGTACGATGACCTCGCGGTGTACGACCTTCTCTTCGAGCCGCGCCACCTTGAGCGCCGTCACCACCTGATGCGTACCCAGGTGACCGCCCGACGAGGCACACCACACGTTGACGCCACGTGAGTTTGCGACCATGACGTACGCATCCAGGCCGCGCAGAGCCCGCAACACGCGGCGCACGGTGAGATCGTAATTGCCGGTGACAAAGACCGGGCTCATGCGATCGGGCTTGCCGACGATGCGCACGCCAGTCCGTACCGGCACCGGGACCAGCCGGAAGGCGGTCTCAACGACCTCGGCAACCCAATCACGCCACGACATCACGCTGCCTCCAGTGGCCGCTCCCCCACGATCATGCCGCTTCCGCCTGGGAGCTTTCGTTCCTCGACGACGCGGAATCCCGCACCGCGCACGAGACCCGCGAGATTACGCACGGCGGCGGTCGACGTCTGGGTCACCAAGTAGGTCACCCACGCCAACGGCCAGCGCACCAGAGCGTGCACGATGCGGGCCGCAAGACCGCTCGGCCGGACCTCATCGGCAACCACGAGTCGGCCACCCGGACGAAGTACACGATACGCAGCGTCGAGCACGTATGCCTGCTCCTCTTCACTCATCTCACTGAGCGCAAGGGTTGCTGCAACCGCGTCAACGCTGCCGGCGGTGAAACGGTCGGCGATTTCCACCGCCGCCATCTCGCGAAGTTCCACCGTAGGGCTCAGGTCGCTGAGCTTCGCGTGCGCGACGGCCAGCATATCCGGATTGATGTCGATGGCGGTGACGATCGCACCGCGCTCGGCCAGCCGCCGCGTGAGGTTGCCCGTACCACAGCCAATCTCGAGAACCCGTGGCGCTGGCTGGCCGGCCACCGCAGCCTCGGCCGCCGCGTCGTACATGATCGTCACGCGCCCGAGCGACAGGATGCGCAGCCCGAGGTCATAGCGCCGCGGCGCGGATTCCAAAATCTTCATGTACACGTATGTGCTCACGGTACTCCTGCGCGTCGCAGCAAGCGGGCCACAGAATCGTGCAGATCACCGCGCGCCCCCTGCGTGGAGCCGGGCTCAACTAGCTCCTGCAGGAAGAGACCGTCCACGCAAGCGAGGACCGCGGTGGCGAGCGCCACAGGAGACCCAGCGCGAAACGCACCCTCGCGCTGCCCCGCTCGGATGATCCGTGCGACAGCACGACGTGCGGTCCGGAAGGTCTCGCCTACCCGCCGCCCTCCGCCCGGTGCGCGTAGGAAGTCGACCAGAAGCGGCCCGACCTTGGCCCATTCGTCGAACAACCCGCTCATCGCATCGAGAAGGGAGCGCAGCTGCGTGCGCGCGTCACCGCGGCGGCGCGACGCGCTCGCGAAGAGGTCCGCCTCGTGATGCAGGAAAGCATCCGCCAGGGCCGCGAACAACGCCTCCTTGGTCGGGAAGTAGTGGTACAGGCTGCTCTTCCCCATCCCGGCGCTCTCGGCCACCCGTTGCAAGTTCGTGCCGTGATAGCCAAGGCGCGCGAAGGTGGCCGCCGCCGCCGCCAAAATCTCTCGCCGCTTCTCCTCGACCTTGATGATCTTGGGCATTATTTTCGACGACCCAGTCGACGAAAACAATAGGTGTCCGATTCATTTGAGTCAAGCGTCTCATGGGAATGCCGTGAGTGGGTCACCCCGAGGGTCCGGAAGCGACAATGAACAAAGCGCCACCACCTGGGGCGCGCCTACGCATGGGAACGTCCTGTACCAGGGCCGTCGCGCCTATCGCTCTCCACCAGAATCTGCGGCAGCGACGACGACCACAACCCGGAACAATTGATCTCTTTTTCTCGGGGCGTGAGATGGATTGCGACAAGATGGCGCTTCCCGTCTGACTTTGCGGCACGGAACGCCGGAGCAATGAGCCCAAAGAGTGCTGCCGGAGGACGCCGTCCGGTTCGTTCCCCCGTCACGCTTCGTGCCAACTTTAGGGCCTCGCAGGGTGCGGTTCGTCACACGGTTACGTAGATCACGTACACTTCGCCTTCGACGTAGTAGTAAAACCGCCAGTGGATGTTGACGTAGGCTTGCACGGCGTCGGGGCCGTCTGCTGGCCACGGATGAATGCGGAGCGAGTGGTAACGGTGGCCTTGCTCGATGAGCAACCGGATTTGCTTATCAACGTCGCGGCGAACGCGCTCCGGTGCGGCTTCGTAGGCGCTGGTGAATTGATCGGTGCGTCGCGCGCGCATGTATGGCGTTGTTACTTCTTTCGGCTACGGCGCGCTCCGGCTGGGCGCCGGGTGGCTTTGTGCAGGGCGTCAATGAATTCGTCGGCCGTGTCGTAGATAGGGGATAGGCCCTTGCCGGCTTTGGCGTCGAGATAAGCGCGGCGGCCTTCGTCCTCGGCGAGCTCCTGGGCGCGGAAGTAGACGCGGAACGCGTCACGGGCGAGCTCGGAGCGACTGCGGTGCTGCTCCTTGCGGGTGCGCTCGATCTTCTGCGCGATCGCGGTGGGTAGTGAGATCGTGAATACGGCGGTGGTTTGTGCGTTGCGTGGCATAGGGTTATGAACCTTTCACAACGAAGAGTACCACCACACCGCCGCCGGCGTCAATTCCCAGGGCGTGAGGCTGTCGCTGCTCAGCGATTCTGTCCCCCCTCCCGTTGGGGTCGTGAGGAAATCAGCCGGTCTGCCGCGGCGCAAGCTGCTTCTTCATTCAAGATAAACCCACGGAGCTTGGACGAACGCTTCAGATCGCAATCCGTTCGATCTCGTCGAGGCTGACCTGGTCGGTGGTGCGGTCGTGGAGCTTGGTCGTCCGCGGTGATTCGTGCGCGGCGATCCACCTGCGGCTTGCAGCCTTCGGCGGACGGGTCTGCTGCGCATGCTCCAACGTACCGCCTTCTTGCGGTGGGCGGTGTGCCGGCGGCACGGAGTGCGGGGTCAGAACAGCCCGAAGCTCATGCCGATGGTGACGGTCACATGCGGACTTCGCGGGGTGAGCCCGGCGTTGCTTGCCAGCTGATGCCCGCGCGCACGACGGCGGTGTCGGCGCTGCGCGTCCCGATCGTGTTGACGCTTTCACCGAAGAGCGTCCAGCGTGGCGTCAACCGGCGCTCGGCCGCCCCTGCGACGGTCCACGTATCGGATGCGTCCTCGTCCTCGGCCGTGACCGATGACCAGCCGGCATTGCCCGTTATGCCGATCTCGCCCAGCCTCTTGCTCAGCGCAACCAGCACCCCGGGCTCATAGCCGGTCGCTCCCAGGCCACGGTCGGGACTCCCCGTGGGAAACCGCATGGCAGGAACGACCGCGACGGCCGGCAGCATGTGACCCTCGTTGAGCAGACGACACGTGAGCTCGGCAAAGGTATCACCGAAACCGCCGCGCGCCGCTGCCCCGTCAGGTTCAACGAGAAGGAGTCGTGACTCGACTGTGGCCTGGAAACCTGGCGCGATGCCCACACTGACAATGCCAGCGAGGCGTGAGGATTCGTTTGTCGGGTTCCGCGCGTAACGCGACTTCAGTTCGATCTCGGCATGTCCGGCCGGCACGGTGCCGGTGCCCGCAATCGCGAGCGCACGGTTGGTCCAGCCCGAGATCGCAACCAGCAGGCAGAGGACGAACGCCGCGATCGCGGCACCGTGGGCCATCACGCGTGCCCTGCGGCAGGAGCCACAGGGACGCACGCGAACTGTACGCCGAGGCCCTGGATCGCGGCTTTGCCGCGCAGCGTCATGTCGGTGGTGAAGAGGAACTCATCGCGATTGTCGAGGACGTAGGCTTTCAATTTGTACTCGGTTCCCCAGGGGTGCTCGGATACGATTACCGCCACCTTCTGATCCAGGTTCGCGTACGGGCTGGTGAGCGCGGTGTCGATCAGCTTCTCCCGCACCCGCGCGCCGTCATGCGCCGGATGGAGATAGAATTTGGCGACACACAACATCGTGCGCGCCCCGTCGTTGGCGTTGTGGATAGCAATGTTCCAAATGTTCTCGTGCGGGACGTAGACGGCGGTATCGTCGGGAGTGACGATTTTCACGGTGCGCAGGTTCAAGGCCCGCACTTCGCCGTAGGTGTCGCCGACCTGCACCCGATCGCCCAGGCGATAGGTGCGCTCGAACAGCGCCACCATACCCGCGATCACGCTGCTGGCGTAATCCTTGACCGCGAAGCCAATCGCTATCGCTGCTGCGCCGAAGAGGGCGAAGAACCGTTCGCGTGACGGCTGCATGACCAGCGGGACGACGAGCCAGATCATCACGACGTAGATCGTCAGCCGCAACAGACTGGTGAGAGGGAGAAGGCCGTGCCGGAGACGCGCGGGCGCACGCTGGACGAGTCGTGGGACCACCCGCCGCACGGCGGCCACCGCCAGCGCCCCGGCGACGAGAATGGCCAGCACCAGCGGAATGTTGATCGTGTGCAAATCGCGGAATACCTCGTTCATGATGCGCTCCTGCCCTCATCAGAAGTCGTCGGCGTAGTCGTGGCCGATCAGATGCGTACGCACCGCGGGGTAGCCCGCCGGGGACACGCACCAGGTGCCGCAGGTTTCTTCAATCAAGCCGGCGGCCGCCAAGTGTTCCACGCCGGCACGGATCTCGTCGTCGCTCGCCAAGATCGTCGCAGCCAATGCGCCGATCGGCAGCCCGCCGTGAATCAGCAGCGAGTGCGCAACGAACGTTTCCATCGGGCCGGATTCCGGCGGCCAACCGGGCAACCGCAACCGCCACAGCAGCGGAGCGCTCACACTCGTGTCTCCTCGGCGTGTCCCGCTTTCCACCAGTCGCGCGGCGAGTGTGTGAGCGACGGCAACGTTGCCCCCCGACTCGGCTGCAAGCTGGCGCAGGACGCCGGCCAGCACGCCGCCCTCATCGGGCAGCCACTCAGCCAGCCGGTCGGCATCAAAGGCTTGCAATGTCAGGGGCTCGCCGAAGACGGCGCCGATCCGAAGCGCCTTGCGCAGGTACCGCCATCCCCAACTCTCGCAACCGACAAGCGCGCGCCCGCGTCGCTGGTGCAAGAGGGCGAGCAGCTCGCGCAGTCGGGCCATGCCGTCGGCATGCCGCAGAAACATGTGGTGCAGGGCCGGGACGACAACCGGTCCGTCACCCACCGCCAGCAAGCGATTGCGCCACGCCTCACTGCCAGTGAGGATTTCGGTGGGCGATGGCGACTCCAACACTAGTGTAGTGCGTCGTAAATAGCTTTACTTATTGTCCTTGGTGATATAGACCATGCTTCATGAGCAGGCGAGCCGAAGTGATCGCGCTGTCGCCCGAGGAGCGAGCCACCTTGGACGTGTGGGCGCGCGGGAGAAGTCT
>JBIOJG010000108.1:0-8546 GCA_044450645.1 Binatia bacterium | reverse complement strand
CTGGATTTCCGTCGCACGGGCCAGCGTGGCCTCGGAGAGCAACCGCCTGCCGTGCCACTGTCCGCCGGCGGCGAGCACGGCGTAGAGCTTGGCCAGAGAGCGAGCGGTGAACAGACCGTTCGCCGCCGGAATCGACGCCGCCAGCGTCTCCGGCGCGTCCCATTCGAAGGTATCGAGGCCGGGCGGTAGCAGCGCCTCGATCATGCGGGTGACGTCGAAGCGGATCCGCAGGGCCGACAGCACGCGCTGCAGACGCCGCAGGCGCCTTTCGAACGCCGCTGACATGGTCCCGTTGCGCGCCATCAGCAGCCGCGCGGCGCGGGGAAACTGGGCGGCGGGTGCGCCGACGTACAGGCCGTCGAGCTCGAGCGGCTCGGCCAACTCGCGCTGAATGACCTCGGCGAACGGCCGGTCGGCGACGCGCTGGATGACCTCGCCGACCAGCCAGCCGAAGGTGATGCCGTGATAGGCGCTGGCCGTCCCCGGCGGCAGGGCCGGGGTGGCGCGCGCCAGCGCGTCGGTCATGTAACCCCAGTCCCGTACGCGCCGCACGTCGTCGACCAAGCCGCGGATGCCGTAGAGCCCGGCTTGATGGCAGAGGAGATGGCGGATGGTAATCCGTTCCTTGCCGGCTTGGGCGAACTCCGGCCAGTACTTGGCGACGGGATCGTCGTAATCGAGCAGGCCGCGGTCCACCAGGATATGCAGGGCCGTGGCGGTCACGCCCTTGGTGGTCGAGAACGATACCGACATCGTGTCTTCCTGCCACGGTGTGCCGGCGGCGTCCTTCGACCCGCCCCAGATGTCGACCACGCATTCGCCGCGGTGGTACACGCACACGGCCGCGCCGCCGCGCCCGCCGCGCCGGAGCTGGCGCGCCAGAGCGCGCGCGACCGGCCAGAATTCGGGATGGACATGTCCGTGCAAGCGCATGAGAAAAGCGGTCACCTCTCGGCCGCCCTCCGGTTCAGGGCCCCGACAGCGGATGATCTGGGCCGATACCTAGCTTAAGACCGAAAAGATTCCAACGTCGGATCACCGCACACATGGGAAGCCGTTCTCAGCGCGCGACTCGGGGTTGTCGGGTCTCTTATGGGATCAGGGTTACCCTACGGGAAGCGTCGCAGCACTGTCTCCGGTAGCTGGATCGAACCGTCATTTTCAATCTTCGTGGCTTCCATGGCAGCAATGCTTCCCTTCATCTCCCACGACCAAAACCGAGCAGCCTCCTGACGTCTCCCATCGACCGCTTCAGCGTGGCGTAGTGTATTCGCCCGCGGTGGGAGAGTCGAGCCAGAAGCCCGCCGCTGTGTTACAGCTCCGTGACAGCTCCATTTTCTCTGCAAGTCTTGCCGACCATACTGCAGGGCATTGCGCGGGTAAGCGCGTCTTCCGGCGCCACCCTTCAAAGTCATCCGGGCGGGTTCGGCGCAAAGGAACGAAGATCACCATGGCATGGCCCTTGCGTTTGCGGGTCTTCCGAAAGCCACATGCGAAGCAAACAGGGTAGCGCAGGAGGTGCAGTGTGATCAGATCCGTAGAGGCCATAAGACCAGGAACTTTCGAACCCGAGAGTCATTTTTACTTGCAATCGCTCAACGCGGCCATCCACCCCACGGTGTCTGATTTCTTCCATTTATCTCTGGAGCAGATCATCCAACGCCATCTGCAAACCAACCCACGGGTCGATGGCGCCGTGCTCCGGCACGTGCTCACCTATCAGCCGCGCTTCCTGCACTGGGCTGGCACGGACCTCTTTCACGTCACCAACGGTGAGGGAGTTCGAGACATGATGGTGCTCGAAACCAATTCGTCACCGTCGGGACAGAAATCCATGCCCTTGCTGGACGAGCATGACCCGCAGGGGAGCTATCGCACCTTGGTCGAACAGGTACTCGCGCCGTGCGTCAAGGCGCACAGCTTTCGTGCCGGTGCTTTGGCGGTGCTCTACGACAAGAACTACGTTGAAGCCTCGGGCTACGCGGCAGCACTGGCCGACTGCTTCCACGAGCCGGTGTACCTGATACCGTACCATGCTGATACTCCCGATCCCGCAGCCTATTTCCAAGATGGAATTTTACAGCTGCGAACCGCCGAGGGACGTTGTCAGCCGATCAGGGCCGCGCTGCGTTACGTCACGCAGAAGCCGTGGACGAGGATACCGTTACACACCCGAACCTTGATCATGAACCCGCTGATTGCGTGCCTTGCCGGGGGACGCAACAAGTCGTCCGCGGCCAAGGCATATGAGGCCTGTAACGAGCGCCTCCTCGGTTCCGGCTTGGCGATCAATCTGCCGAAGACGGTGCGGAACGTGACCAAGGCCGAGGTGCCGTCAATCGTGCGGGAGTTCGGCGGCTACGCAGTAGTCAAGGTGCCCTATACGAATTGCGGCCAAGGCGTCTTCACGATTACCAACGAGGTCGAGTTGCAGCGATTCATCCAGACCCAGCTCAACTATGATCGCGTCATTGTACAGGCGTTGATCGGTCATCGATGCTGGACATCGGGTGGGCCAGCCGGTGGGCGTTATCACGTCGGCACGGTTCCCGATGCCTCGGGCAGAATTTACGTCGCGGACCTGCGTTTCATGGTGGGTGCGACCCAGTCTGGTTTCAAGCCGTTGGCGCTATTTGCTCGCCGCGCCCGTTTACCCCTCGCCGACAAGCTCAGTGCCGGACACACGTCCTGGGACATGCTCGGAACCAACCTTTCCCTCAAGCACGGGGCGGATGAGTGGTCCACGGACGACGGCCGCCTCATCCCAGTTGACCGGAAAGGGTTCAATCGGCTCGGGCTCAGCCTGGACAGCCTGATCCAAGCCTATGTGCAATCGGTACTGGCCTCGGTAGCGATCGACGAAATGGCATGTTCGCTTCAGGGCACCAACGAGACGTTGTGTCTGAAGAAACTCGCTGCCCTTTGCGAAGATGAACAGCTCCTGAGAGAAATCAGCCAAGGCCAGGAGAACACAACACGGGCGGTGCCGAGCGCGGCATGAAGGGGCTCTGGACTTCTCATGATGACTGAACCAAGAGCAGCGGGCAGGTCGAAGGCCACCGCACTGCTGAGAGATCCCGCTTACGCTCACTATTGGCTGAGCCAGATCATCAGCCAGGTCGGCACCTGGATGCAGACGGCATCTCAAGCCTGGTTGGTCCTGACTCTCACCGGATCAGCCCAATCCCTCGGGATCGTGGTCGCCTGCCAGTATCTGCCGGCATTGGCGCTATCGCTGCCCGCAGGTGTGTTGGCAGACCAGTGCTCCAAGCGCCGCTTGTTGCTAGTCACGCAGGTCGGGATGACGTTTTTGGCGGCGGTCATGGCGGTGATCGTCCATGAAGGCCTCGCGCAGTATCACCATATCTTGGGGTTCGCGTTACTCTACGGCGCTGTGAACGCCATGGGACAGCCGGCACGTCAGGCCTTTGCCGTCGAGCTTGCCGGTTCTGAAAACGTGTCAGCGGCGGCTTCACTGAACTCCCTCAGTTTCAATGTCGCACGCCTGCTCGGGCCGGCGGTATCGGGGTTGATCATCATGCGTTGGGGAGTCGCCTGGGCGTTTGCCGCGAACGCGCTGTCGTTCTTGCCAATGGTATGGTTCTTATCGTTTGCCTCCATTCACGTCTCGGCCGGAAACCATCTTGCGAAGTCGATCGCCGACCCACGCGAGGGGCTCGCGTACGTCTGGTCCACGCCCCTGGTCCGCAATGTGATGCTGTTGATGACCTGGATGGGTGCCTTTGGGCTGAGTATGCACACCCTGGTGCCTGCGTACGCGCGGCTGGTGCTCGGGCTCAATGCCGAGGGGTATGGATTTCTGGTCGCCAGTGTCGGTGTTGGAGCCGTGTGCGGCGCGCTCTGGCAAGGCCTGACCGGTGGTGCCAGCCAGCAGCGCATTGTCGGAGGAGCGACCGTTCTCGCGGTGGTCTATGCGTTGCTGAGCTTGCCGCTCACCGCGGCGGGGTGTGCCGTGCTCATGATGCTGGCGGGTTTTGCCATGGTGACCGTCCTGATCAACGCCAATACGATGGTACAGACAGTGACACCGAGCCGACTCCGTGGGCGCGTGACCTCTATCTATGTTTTGGTGATATTGGGCATGAACCCGCTAGGGGCGTACATTACGGGTTTTGCTTTCGATCTCTTAGGAGGTCGGCTGGCCACCGGCGTGTTAGGCGTGGCGATCCTTGGAGGAGTGGCGGTCTTCGCTTCGATCCAGTCGCGGCCGCGCGTGGCTCAGGTCACCGCCACGGTCGCATTGGCAGCGTGAGTTTCTGAAGATCTCACTTGCTGTGAGATGAGCGGTTGAGGAGAAGAGGCCGACTTCTCAGCAACGCGGATGAGATCCCGTCGGGCAGCGCCGACTTCCCCTCTTCGCCAGGCGTCGCTCAGCTCCTGGCTCTCAAGCCGTGCCCGCGCGGCTTGCGTCACATTTATCTTACGCTCCAGATCCTAGTAATCTAGGAACGTCCCCTTGGGATCCGGATGTCAGCAACCGGGCTGCGTGCTCTATTTCCGTTTCACCGGCCGGTGCGCCGCCTGGCTCAACTCGTCGTAAATGACGGCGCGGTGGCCGACTGCAACGACACGAAGCGCGCGACGGGATCGATCCACTTCATAGACGATGCGAAAGCGCCGCACGCGGTACTTCCAGAGGCCGGCAAGGTCACCGATCAGCGGCGCGCCAATCTGCGGATTCTGTGCAAGCGCGCGGATCGCCTGTTTGACGCTGTGCTTCACGTCCGGCGGAAGACGGCGAATGACGTCGGCCACGTGGGGCGGAATGTCCAGCGCGAGCAGACGCATCAGCGGCGGCGCTTCACACGCGGTCGCACCGGCTCACCGAACACATCCTCGAAGGACAATCCGTGGCGGCCTTTGGCGTAGAACGCGCGGCTGCGTTGGATCTGGCGCAGCAGGCCGGGATCGGAGAGCACGTCGAGCGTTTCTTTGAAGCGCTCGTACTCCGCGTAATTGAGAATCACCGCCGCCGGCGTCCCGTTCCGCGTCACGACAATCTCATCCTCGCGTTCGGTGACGCCGTCCAACAGCGCGGGCAGATGGGTCTTCACATCAGAGATCGGCAGCGTCTTCGTCATGGCAGTTCCCGTCCGACCATAATTCTGGTCTAACAGGACAGTAACGCGACGGCATGGAGGCGTCAACGCCGGAACTGCTCGAGCAGCTTGTCGTTCCCGCGACTTCACCCGCGCCACCATGCGTACGATGGGCAAGCGGGCATTGGGCAAATCCAACGGGAAGAGCGCCCGCGCCCTGCGACAGAACGGCGTGAGTTTCCGTGGCTGATGGCAAGCCTCTGCGGACCTGAACCGCTCCGAGCTGATGGCTGACCGCTGAGTATTGACAACTTATGCAAGCCGTGTGCCCCCGGGCCGATCGCCGAGAGCTGACAACTGACTCTTCGGGTCGAAGCGGCCGAGTAGGAGACCGCCGTTCACTTTCCAGACCCCAGCAGCTCTCCCTTGAACCACTGGGTCAGCCTGCTGCTCGCTGACGGTGTCGGCGCAGCGGCTCACGCCTTGCGCGAGCGCTTTTCTTTCCGGTGCCTCTGGACTTCCGCGTCGATCTCGGCAAGCGGCATCTCCTTCTCGGGCCGCCGCGCGGCAATTGCCGAGAGCTTGGCCGGCTTCAGCCGCTTGAGCACGATGACATCCCCCTCGGTCCACACGGCAAGCTCGCTGCGCTTCGGGAAGCGTCGCAGTAGGGTTTTCGGTAGCTGGATCGAATCGTCACTTCGAATCCTCACGGCTTGCATGGCAGCAAAGCTTCCCTTTACGATAAAGGTCGAGCAAGTCTACCGGCAACTCCTCAACCGTATCAGCGTCGTGCAGTGTATTTGCCCACGGTCGGGAAGTCGAGCGCGAGGTTGTTGGGAGCTTGCAAGGGTGCAGCTGCGGGAGAAAGATGTTGAGCCATGTCTCTTGAGATCGGGGGCCGCGCAGACAAGTTAGCGAACGAGTATGAGAGGCTTTGGGTAGTCAACCTCGCTCTCGACGTCCTGCACGGCGACGCGGCTTGGATCTATTGGGAGCCTGCTGGCGATCAGGGCCAAGGCGTCGAACTCCGGTTGGGTCTGCTGAACCGGCAGATCGAGGTCCACCAGTGCAAGAAAGAGAACGGCACTACCGGTAAATGGCCGCCGAGCAGCCTCGAAAAGGTCCTGCGGGCCGCGAAGGTGCAGCTGGGCCGTCCGGACGTCAACCGCTTCGTTTTCGTCTCGCGAGATCGCGCCCCTGAGCTTGCGGACTTGGCCGAACGTTCTCACCACTGCAGCAACGATCCATCAGTCTTCATCGAGACGAGTCTTTCGTCCGAGCCTCACCGCAAAGCTTTCTCTCAGTTGTGTGCGATCTGGGAACTCGATCGAAGCAATCAGAGGGAAGCCGCCGAGGTACTGCGGCTTTTGCAGTGCTTGCAGTTTCGGGTCTGGGACGACTCCGATCCCGGCCAACTGGAGCGCTTTGCCACGCGGCTTACCAAAGGTAGAGGGCGCGACGTGATCGCGTCGCTCGGAAATTTTCTGATCTGCCATCTCGGTAACTTCGTATATGCCGATGACCTTCGTCGGCACCTGAAAGACTCTGGATACCCCCCGCTAGACCTCCGACCGGGTGACGTCGCCGCAGCCATCGAACGGCTGCGTGATGAATTCGAGAAGTCGGTTGGGACTGCATTGATCGGCGATAACCTGATCCCCCGACCGGAAACGCAGCAACTTCTCTCCACCTTGGGCAATCCTGACGGCCCCCGCATCATGCTGCTGCACGGCAGTTCAGGTGCGGGGAAAAGCAGTGTGCTGCTCGAACTTGTCAGGTCGCTCTCTGCAGGCACCGTGGTACTCCCCGTTCGCCTCGACATCCACCGGCCAGAGAAAGACCTCGATCACTTCAGTGCAGACCTCGGGCTACCTGCCGCTCCTGGCGACTCTCTCGCAGCATTCGCGTCGGGTCGCCCGGCAGTGCTGGTTGTCGATCAACTCGACGCCATCCGCTGGACCGGAGCCCACGCTGGCAAGGCTTGGCTCATCTGCAAGGAGATGATCGAGCGTGCGCTCGACTTTCCTAACCTGCGAGTCGTGGCGGCCTGCCGAACGTTTGATCTCGACGAAGACCAGCAGATCAGCCGCTGGGAGAAATCCGCGCGCGAATGTCCCACTTATCGCCTAGAGCGATTCGAAGCCAAGGAGCTCGAGGAGAACGTGGTTCGGAACGTCGTCGAATCCCGCGGGACGGTCTACGACTCGATGACGCCTCGGCAGCGACGACTGCTCGCGAACTCTCAGTGCCTCTACGTGTGGTGTTCTCTGCGCTCGGGGCAAGTGCCACCTCGGGCGTTTGAGACACAGACCGACCTCCTTGCCGAGTACTGGGCATTCATCCGAAGCCGACTGACAGGGACGACGGGCGTAGCTAGCACAGACTTGGACGCGTTAGTTGAAGATCTGGTTGACTATCTCGACCGGCACGGCCGACTGGATGCTCCCCGAAGCCTTGTCCTCCGACACAAGCAAGCACTTGACGCTCTTCGTTCCTTCGGCGTGCTCCAGCAGCTCGGCAACAGCATCCGATTTACCCACCAGAGCTACGTCGATTATCTAGTCGCCGAGCGTGTGCTCCGCGCGGCTACCCAAGAGGCCGAGACGCCAGTGGAGTGGCTACGGAAGCACGACCAGTCTCTCCTTCGACGTCAGCAGCTGAGGGAGCTTCTCCTTCTACTTCGGGACCGCGAGCCGGAATTCTACGCGAGCACGCTGCAGGGCATCCTCAAAGATCCTGGCGTTCGGTTCCATCTGAAGCATCTCGTCCTCAATCATCTACGAACGATCCCAGTTCCGAATAAGGATGAGCGCGCTCTCGTCGTGGAGTACTTGGCAAAGCCCGAGTGGCGCACACACGTTCTGGAGGAGACGGTCGCGAGAAATCCCGGATGGTTCGACGTCCTAGCTGAAGAAGGCATCGTGGAGTCCTGGTTGGCCTCTCCGGAAGAGGAGCCTCGCACTCAGGCCGGATGGTTATGCCAGATTTTCGCCCGAGAGCGCCCTGATGATGTAGAGCGGTATCTCGCAAAGGCGTGGAACTCTGGAGAAGAGTCGCTGCGCCGGACGGTCGACTTGGCCCTTCCGTTCGACCCCGAGGAACAGACCGACAGGATGTTCCGCTGGCGTCTTGAGCGGGTGCGCACCCGTGCCCATAATGTCGACTTTTTTGAAATCCAGCGCCTCGCCAAGAGGGACGGCCTCCGCTCGGTCCAATTGCTAGAAGCCTGCATCCAGCATGCCTTGGCAGTTTGCGAAGCGGGGAGCCCAGAGGCACGCAACAGAAGAGAGGAGGTTGATTTTCAAGGCGAGCAGTTCGACCCGCTGGAGGCCGCCTGCAGGGAGAACCGGAGCCTGTCAATGAAAGTGAGACAGTCGGCATCCGAATTTAGTGTAGCGCCGGCAGCGGCGAGAGCATGAACGACGCGACGGAGACGCTGGTGTTTGGGGTACCCATGTCCTCACCGGGGTCGAGATCGTGGCGCTG
>JBIOJG010000107.1:0-8846 GCA_044450645.1 Binatia bacterium | reverse complement strand
TGATGCTGCCTCAACCCTTGCGTGTGTTCGCCGCCTTGACCGCGATGGCCCGCCTCGTTGTGACACCGGACTCCGGCCCGATGCACCTGGTGGTTGCCGTTGGTGTGCCGACGGTCGTTTTACTGCAAGCCGAGCGGTCGCTCCACTACGCTCCCCGTGGACCGAACGACCGGTTCCTCATGTGCCCGAGCGTCGCGGAGGTGGTCGCCACGATCATTGAGCACCCGAGCTGGGCTGCGCTTACCAGTCAGAGTGCCGCACCGTCTGGAGACACACCGCCGATCTCTTGAACCGAGCCACAGAAGGGCTACACCGTACTTCCTTTTACCAATGCTGGTGTGTATCGCAATCTGACGGCCGTGCTGGACGCCATGGTCGCGGCGTTGAAGCGGCCTCCAGTTTGAACCGCCTCCACCCTAACCCTCCTCCGTTCGCGGAGATGCTCACTGGAGGAGGGAACCGGAATCTGCTCCACCCCTGGCAACGGGGGAGGGCTAGGCAGGGGGCGCGAACAGAACCCCCAGAGGCAGCTGGCGCAGGGCGTTGGATTTGGCTACGCTGGCACCTCCATGTACGGCAATCTTGCAGCGGCGCTGCAGCGCTTGTGGGCGCACGTGGTGCGCACGTTTTTCGCCAATTTTTTCCGGCTGCTGCTGCTCGCCGTCAGCATTTCGCAGTGGGTGGTGCTGGCGCGGCTGTCGCGCACGATCGGCTCTTTGCCCCTCGCCGCCCAGATCACGGGGCCGCTGCTGATCTTCGGGATCAATCGACGCTTGGCCAAGCGGACACGACAACAGCGACGCGACCACGGCCCCGTGGGTGGCATGCCGCGGCTGTACTACGCCGTCGCCTTCACCTGCCTGTTCTGCGTCCTCTTTCTCCTCCTCACCGACGCCATGTGGATGAGCGCCAAGATCCTTCTCGGCGCCATCGCCGTCGAAGCGCGCACCACTCATCACGCTGGTCTCCGGATCGATTCGGAACTCGGCTCCGCCTTCCACTGGCTCGCAAACGCCGGCATGATGGCCATCGGCGTGGCGTTTGCCTACGGGTATACCGTCGGTCAGCTACGCCTGCGGGTGCGCCGGTTCACCCTACCCTTGCGCCACTACCCGCCCTCGTGGAATGGGCTGCGCATCGCACAGATCAGCGATATCCACATCGGACAAAACATCGATCGAGCACAACTCGAAGGCTTCGTGGCACGCGTCAACAGCCTCGAACCAGACCTCATCTGCATCACCGGCGACATTGCCGACTCGCCGACGGCGGACTTGGACAGTTTCCTGCCGGTGCTGGCTCGACTGCACGCCACCTACGGCGTGTTCGCCATCCTCGGGAACCACGATCACTACGCCGGCGCTGATCACGTCGAGGCCGCACTGCGCCAGCTCACTCCGTTCACGGTCCTCCGGGACCAGAAGACCACCATCGAGGTCAAGGGACGGCTGCTCCATGTTGTCGGGCTGGACGACCATGGACGCGACTGGGCGCGCGGCAAGACGACGGTCCCCCGCCTCGACGCCGTACTGGCCACGGTGCCGGCGGATGAGCCCGTGCTGCTCCTCTCCCACCGCCCGGACGTCTTCCCGCAAGCCGCCGCACGGGGCGTGGCGCTGACGCTGGCCGGCCACACGCACGGCGGCCAGATCGGGGTGCCATGGTTCGACGGCCGCATCCGCAACCTGGCCGAGTTCATCACCGACTTCGACCGCGGGCTCTACGAACGCACCGCCAGTTATCTGTACGTCAACTGTGGCCTCGGCGTGACCGGGCAGCGCATCCGTCTCAACACGCCGCGCGAGATCCTGATCATCGAAGTGCACAGCGCCGCCGCCGCGCTCGCCGCCTGAGCACCAGCCTGGGTTTTTCGCCGACCGCTCGGTCGTCGTGAGCAGATTTCGCCGAACACTCGTGGTAACCTTGGGATGGAATCAGCTAGGAAAGGAGTTGCCATGTACAAGTCCGCCGTCTGCTGGTTACTCGTCACCGCAAGCCTCTCCGTCGCCGCCGTACCCGCTACAATGGCGGACGAAAAAGCCGAGAGCCGCCGAACCATCTCCGTCACCGGACAAGGAGAGGTGACCGCCTCACCGGATCTGGCGATTCTCACCGTCGCGGTGGAGACCTCCGGACCCAAAGCCTCCGGGGCGGTGAGCGAGAATGCGAAGCGGAGCGCAGCCGTGGCGTCCGCCGTGAAAGACCTGATCGGCAAGGATGACAGGGTGACCACCTCGCGCTACTCGCTCGAGCCGCGCTACCAGCAGGTCAAGCCCGGGGAGCTTACGGAACCTCGTATCACCGGCTACATCGCGCGCAATGAAGTGCAGGTGGAAACCCACAAGGTCGACAACGTCGGCGCGCTGATTGACGCCGCCAACGAAGCCGGTGCCAACCGTATCAGCGGCCTGCAGTTCACCCTGTCGAATCGCAACGACCAGCTGCGAGCCGCCCTGGAGAAGGCTGGGGCGGAGGCACGGGCGCAAGCGGAGAGCGTCGCCAAAGCCCTCGGCGTGCGGCTCAAAGAAGTCGCGTCGGCCACGACTTCGACGGGCCCGGTGGTGCAGCCACGCTACTTCGAGCGCGGGATGGCGGCCATGGAGGCCCGGGCACCGACACCCATCGAGCCCGGAACCGTTTCCGTATCCGCCACACTCCAGGTCACGTACAGCATCGAGTGAGCCTGCCGTGTGTCATCAATTGGCGGTGCGGTCGGTATCATGTCCGGGAGGATTGTAAATTGCCGCGACGCGGTGCAAGGTGGTGCTATGAGCCGCATCCTTCGTTTGTCATTGGCAACGTTGGTGTGGGCCAGCATCGGACCCACAGTAGAGGCGGACACGGCCAGCCGTGATGCTCCGGCTCAACAACAGCAAGGGCAACCGACTCCACGGCCGCGAGGTGCGCTGGTCGTGCCAGGCGGCGGAAGCGTGGACGTCAATCGGCCACAAACATCTTTCGATTGCGAATTGCCGATCGGGCAAGCGTGGTATGGAACGCGCGAGCGCTGCTTGGCCTACTTGTGCGCCGGCGAGAATGTCTACAACG
Organism: Binatia bacterium; assembly: GCA_044450645.1. Classification (GTDB taxonomy): domain Bacteria; phylum Desulfobacterota; class Binatia; order HRBIN30; family HRBIN30; genus JAGDMS01. Next base: position 5,798 of record JBIOJG010000107.1, on the reverse strand, counting down.
AGTACATTTTCGACTCGGACGGCCGTCGCCGCAAGAATCCGTGCTACGGTCAGAGCGCCACGGAGCTGCCTCCCGAATAGACGCAGCGTGCGGACGGGAGAGGACGTTGGGCCGACGCCCGGCTGCGGCGCGTCGGCTCCCTTCCAGGCCGTGGAGTGAGCGGCCGGTTCCGTGGTACAGTGCGTCCCACGTCATGAAGTGCCTCGCCATCCTCGGTTCCACTGGATCCATCGGTGTCACCACGCTCGACCTTGTCGCGCGTTTTCCCGATCGCTTCGAAATCACTGCCCTCGGAGCCGGTAGGAACGTCGATCGCCTTGCCGAGCAAATGCGCCACTTCCACCCGAGCCTGGTCGCGGTCCAGGACAGCCATGCAGCGCTGGAGTTGCAGAAGCGGATTCCGGAATACCGCGGGCGAATCACCCACGGCGCTGAGGGCATGGAGGCGGTTGCAACCGCGGCGGGCGCCGAGCTGGTGGTGTCGGCTCTGGTCGGCGCATTGGGACTGCTCCCCACGCTGCGCGCCATCGAGGCCGGCAAGGACGTGGCGCTGGCCAACAAGGAGGTGTTGGTGCTCGGCGGCGAGCTGGTGACCCAGGCGGCCAAGGCCGCCGGTGTCAACCTGCTGCCGCTCGACAGCGAGCACAATGCCATCTTCCAGGCGATGCGCGGACACCGGAAAGAAGACGTACGACGCATCATCCTCACGGCATCCGGCGGCCCATTCTTGCACCGGTCGCTTCCCGAGCTGCGCGCCGTGACGCGGGAGGACGCTTTGCGGCATCCGACCTGGAAGATGGGCGACAAGATCACCATCGACTCCGCCACGCTGATGAACAAGGGCCTCGAAGTTATCGAGGCGCACTGGCTCTTCGGGCTGCCGGCGGAACGCATCCACGTCGTCATCCACCCACAGAGCGTCGTTCATTCCATGGTCGAGTACATCGACGGCTCAGTCCTCGCCCAGATGGGTATCCCCGATATGTCGATCCCAATCTCGTACATTCTCTCCTACCCTGACCGGCTGCCGCTGGATCACCTGCCCGTGCTCAATCTGCCACAGGCGCCGGCCCTGGAATTCGGTGAGCCGGATGAGGCGAAGTTTCCGTGCCTCGCTCTCGCCTACCAGGCGTTGCGCGCCGGTGGCACGGCACCTGCGGTGCTGAACGCGGCCAATGAGGTCACCGTCGCTGCGTTCCTGGCCGGAGCAATACCGTTCCTGGAGATTCCGCGCATTCTGAGTCAGGTAATGGATGCGTGCCAGCTCGCACCCGCTGACGGGCTGGACCGACTGCTCGCAGCCGATCACTGGGCTCGGACTCAGGCACGGAAGCACCTGCCCGCCGACACCGCACAGCTCGCAGCCGGGTAACTCGAGTCCATCAGGATGGCGGGGCCTGGCGCCCGCCCCCATGTCAGCGGGCTCAGCCGTCGCCACACTCAGTCTTGTTGCCATTCGAAAAAGGCATGGGTGTCGTTGTAGAAGAAATCGATGTCCGACCGCTGGCGGCGCGCATTCTCGGCGCCGATCCGCATCTGCCTTGTTGCCAGATCAGCCAGCATATGCGCCCGGTACCGCAACCAGCGCCGCTGGAATGCCGCGCCGAACTCGCTGCGCTGGGTTCGTGCTATCAAATTCATCCAGCCGTCGCTCTCGATCAAATCGGTGTCCAGCGCGTTGCGCGGCTGCGCCACGAACTCGACGAACCAGAGAGCGGCCTGATCCGATGCACAGCGCAACAGGGGCACCGGCCGGTGGGATGGCACATGTTCGTCGAAGACCAATTCGCCACAGGACACGCACAGTTGCACCGAGACGGGCCGGCCACTGAAGAGCTGGCGCGCCAGCCTCGAGCGCAATCTGGGTAGCGGCCAGCGAACACCTATCCGCCGCTCCGCTCCCTGCTGGCCCGCATAACTCCGCGCGGCGACGAGCAGGTCGTCGAGGAAGGCACGGTTGCGGTCTGGCCAGCGGCTGTAGATACCATCTCCCTCAATGCGCCCCACAGAATCGATATGTGTAAGCAGAAACTCCTGGAGGCGCAACGGCAACGGGTGGCGGAAGATGACATACGCGAGATCTGCGTGCCGGTGGTGCGTATGATCCCGGCCCAAACCCTCGCAGCTCGCCCGGGTCGTCACCCCCGGGATCTGGTTCAATGCGTCAACGACCTCGCGCACCCCCGTGTCAATGCGGGCGTCCAAGTGCACGCCGTCCAGGGTACGTCGCGACGGCGCTCTTCCGCAAGCAGCGGGCCCACGGACCTCCGCCCGTCAACTAGCTTTACACACAGAAATGGCGATGGTAGGGGTAATATTCTTGGAGGCACTGTAGTGAATCAGCGGCAGCTGAAGCCGTTCTATAAGCTGTTGGTGGCGCGGCGCCAGGAACTGTTGGACGAGGCGTTGCGAACAGTCGATGGGATGACCGACAGCAAGGAGAACTTTCCTGATCCCACGGACCGAGCCTCGCTCGAATCGAATCGGAACGCCATGTTGCGCATTCGCGATCGCGAACGGAAGCTGATTGCCAAGATCGACGAAGCGCTCCAACGGATCGGTGACGGCAGCTACGGCATGTGCGAGGCCTGCGGTGGTCCGATCGGTCTGGATCGGCTGAGGGCCCGACCGGTGACCACGTTATGCATCGACTGCAAATCGGCTCAAGAAGTGCAGGAACGGCGCCTGCGCGGCGGTCTGTGAAGCTGCGCTCGCGGTCGCGGCGCCAACGGCAAATTCACCTAAGCACCTGACACAACGTGCTTTTTTGCTCGGAATAGACGAATTTCTTTCGTCCTTTTGTCGCTGTCATCAATCCATGATAGAAGGCCCCTGTCTGGAACGGAGCATTAACCGAAGCTGAGGGGGTCGCCCGTGGCGCGTGTCGATTCGACGATTCTGCATGAAATCGTACGTATCATCCAAGCACGTACCAAAGTGCCGGAACGGGTTCGGCTGCAAAAGCGCGACTATCAAATCACCTATCTTGATGACCACCGCCAACGCATCGAGGAGGCCTTACGGCGCCACGACACCGACCGACTCAACATGCTATTCGGACAGCTCGCCAGTAAAGTGAAGTACCAGTTGCTGCGCCGCATCGCCGCCCGCCAGACACCAAAAGCGCGTAAGCAGGTGGCGGCCGGTCGAGCTGCCCGGAGTCGGCAGCGCAAAAAGGCCAGATCGCGCTGACTGGCGCTGCGGCCGCGCCGCACATGAACACTTCCTCTGCGCGCACTCTGCCGTACGTGCAGGAGCAACCAGGGTGGGAGCGCACCCGGCGTCCAGGTGCCCCTTCGTGCGCAAACGGCCCCGGTGCGGTTTCGACCGGCCCCGGTCTCATCCTGCCGCAACCTGGACCATTCTGGCGCGTTTAAGGCAGTGAGTACGTCATTGGACACCGAGGCGGATCCGGATGTGCAGCTCATGCTGGCGGTGCAGCAGGACGATCAGGCCGCGTTCCACCAGCTGTTTGAGAAATACGTCGCAGGAGTAATTGGTTTCGCCATGCAGTTCGTTGGAAACCGTGCTCGGGCTGAGGAGTTGGCGCAAGATGTGTTTCTGCAGATCTATCGGACGCGAGCGCGGTACGTTCCCCGTGCCCGCTTCAGGACCTGGCTCTACCGGATGGCAACCAACGCCTGTTTGAGCGAGCTCCGCCGACCGGAATATCGCGCCCGAGTCCAGCCCATTGATCATCCGACCAGGAACGACGCCGGCGATCCGCCGCAGGTCGCCGAGATGTCGACACCCAGCGGCGAGGCAACCGTGCTGGACCGCGAGGCGGTCGAGAGGTTGCAGATAGCCGTGACACACCTACCGCCGCAGCAACGCGCCGCCTTGATGCTCGCGAGGGTGAATGGACTTTCGTACGATGAAGTGGCGGCAAGCCTGTCGTGCTCGGTGTCCGCAGTGAAGAGTCTGATCCATCGTGCCACCGTCACGTTGCGCGACCAGATGCGGGAGGAGAACGTGTAGGCCATGGCAAGCTGTTGGGTTGTAGAGAACAGTTTAACCGCATGGATCGATGGTGAGTTACCGCGCCGGAAGGCGGCACGCGTCGAACGGCACCTTGCCGCCTGCACGAGGTGCTCGGCCGAGGCGGAAGGGCTGCGTGCAGCCATCCGCTGGCAGCGGCAGATACTGCCTCGCGTCGCGACGTTGGCGGAGTTCGACCCCGGACCGTTGCGGGTGAAGCTGCAACGCGCACTGGCGGCCGAACCCGACCGCCACGCGTCAGCGCGGAAGTGGCTTTTTCATCCGCTCGCCATCGCCGGTGCCATAGCGACGGCCGGGGTCGTACTCTTTTTTTCCGTCATGGGTGGTCCGAAGGCGGTGTTGATCCCGCTGGGTGTGGAACCGCCACCTGTGGCCGTGACGCGTCAACCGGACTTGTTCGAGAACTACCAACTCATCCAACACCTGGACGCGTTGGAGAACTTTGACAATGTCGAGTCGGTACCGTTGGATGACAATCAGACCGTGCACGAAGGGTGATCCGGCCGGATGAGCGCACGCGGGGCCACCACGGCATTGCTGATGATCGGCGCCTTGTGCGCTCTCGCATCCGCCGCCTCGGCACGCGTGCTCGTGGCGGAGCGCTGGCACGACTTGAGTCCGAAACAACGGTACCAGACGCTACAAAACTATTGGCGTCATCAGCAGCTCCCAGCGGATCGGCAACGCGAGATCGAGCAGCGTTACGAGCGCTGGCGCGGCATGTCACCCGACGAACGGGCTCGCATCCAGCAGAATTACGAGCGTTTCCGCCAGCTCCCCCCGCAGGAGCGCGAGCGGTTTCAGCGCAAGTACGACAAGTGGCGCCAACACGGTGAGTCGCCGCACTGACCAAGCGCACGGGGCGAGGTGATGTGCGGTTTGCGCAGTCGTTTCTCAGGGCCGCGTTGGCAACTGTCGATATATGTGGTGACTGCCGCCAACAACCTGACGAATTGACCATGTCAGGGCGCTGAAAATCATATATTGCCAGCCGCACACCGGCGAGACCCGGCTGGAACGGCATTTGCCAAGGCACTATGGTGAAAGGTCGTAGGGCTCAAAGGATGACAGCGCCATCGATAGACCCAGCCAACGGAACGGTCCTCGTGGTCGATGACACCGTGGACAATCTGATCCTCACCGTACGTTCTCTACAGAAAGCCGGCATTTACTGTCTCACCGCATCGCGAGGTTTGCAGTGCCTGGAAATCGCCAAGAACAGACACGTCGACGTGATTCTGCTCGATCTCATCATGCCGCAGTTGGACGGCTGGGGCACGTTGGCGGCACTCCGCCACGAGCAAAGGACTCGAGACATTCCCATCATCATGTTTTCCTGCGACGACCGGATGGCGGTCCGAGAGCGCGCCATGAAGGAGGGTGCGGTCGATTTTCTTCCACGCCCGGTGGTTCTCGATACCTTGCTGACGTGCGTTCAAACCCACCTACGAGCGGCAGCCCGGGCGCGGGCGCTTGAGATCATGGATCGGGAACTGGATTCCACGTTGTCCCGTGCCGCGGAGGCTTTCGACCCGTAGCCGCCCGCGTTTCTCCACTTCACCACCGTGACAGCCAAGGGGGGGGCAGACTCGAGGCGTTCAATAGACTGATTTCCTCACCGAGGAATGCTGTGGCTCGGTGGGAGCAGGCTGCTCACTTAACCTTGATGTGACAATAATTACGCCAGTTTCAGCAGGCGGTCGAGCCGTTTGAAGCGCTCGGCAACGGTCGGGGAGCACCCAACGTCGAGGGTAGCGTACCCATTGGGGCGTAACATCACGCCAGCGCGGTGGAGGTAC
>JBIOJG010000106.1:0-9578 GCA_044450645.1 Binatia bacterium | reverse complement strand
GGGGTGGGCGGTGTTGATGCGGTGAACTTCCCCTGGGTTGGGGGGTGGCGGCCGTGTTTCACGCGGGCGGGGCGCCCTTTCCGGGCGCCCCGCGGCTGTGCTCCCTGCAGCCGGTACGACAAGCCGCTGGAAGAGGGTAGTCTTGAGATGCTCGATGAGGTCCTTCGGATCGTACGGGGACTCGTCGCTCATGAACTGCTGGATCAGGATTCCACCGAGTGCCGCCATGATCAGCGCCGCGTCGCGCTCCGGGTCGATGTCGATGCGAAAGATGCCCCGACGCCGGCCGTTATCGATGATTTCAGCCAGTGATTTGCGGAAGATGCGATAGAGTTCGTTGACGCGACTCAGTACTTCGTCCGGTTGCCGCTCCGCTCGTAGTGTCAGGTTGAGAAAGAACCGCACCGAGTACACGTTCTCGTGCACGAAGTCGTAAAACAGATCGATGAGCCGCTCGACCTGCTCGCGTTCGCCCAAGCCTTCGAGACCATCGACGTCGATGAAGTACGGCTCCAGCGTCTTCCGTAAGGCGCTGCGATAGAGCTTCTCCTTCGAATCGAAGTGCCAGAAAATCAGCGCCTTGCTGACCTTGGCTTGACGGGCAACCTGCGACAAGGATGTGCTCTCGTACCCTTGCTCGGAAAAGAGCCGGCTAGCGGTGGCGAGAATCTTCTCGCGAGTCTGAAGCGGATCCAGGGCCTGATGCTCGGACATCGGCTGCATCTCTCACTGCCAGGCTAGAGTAAAACGCCGTGGTATGTCAACGCGGATTTGGGGTTGCATCCTGGCCGCGAGTCGTGCAAAGTGCCGCCCAAATGATGAGCGGCCCCTCCTTGTTGGGCGGGACGCTTCGCTGCGGGGCGGTGGGGTTGGGTACGCTTGCAGTCGCAGTCGTATTGCAGCAGGAACGAGCGGAGCGACCCCATGAAACGATCGCCAGAGAGACGGTGAGTTCACTCGCCGCGGAAGTTCCGGTGGCGCGTGCGAGGTCGTGGTCACTGCACGCCGGTGGCTGGTACATTCGAGTTGATGGCGCCGAGGTGCCCATCCCGTCGCTCGCGGAGATGACGGCGGCCCCGCCGCGCGCCAGCTTGGCCATCACGATTTCTCCGTTCGATCGGCTCATTGCGCACCAGGCGAAAGCCGAGGGCTTCGATTGGCGTCTGATCGCGGCGCTGATCTTCGAAGAGTCCCGCTTCGATCCGGCCAGCCGCAGCGAAAAGGGCGCGGTTGGTTTGATGCAGGTACGTCCGATTGCCGCCGAAGCCGTGGGCGCGGTGCGGTTCCATGCGCCGGCAGACAATGTCCAGACCGGCGTACGCTACTTGCGGCAGCTCGACGAAGCGTTCCACACCGCTGACGGCCGTGACCGGTTGGCGATCATCTTGGCGGCTTACAACGCGGGCCCAGGACACGTTCGGGATGCGCAGGCACTGGCGCGCCGCTTCGGGTACGACCCAAACCGTTGGGAGAACGCGCTGGAACTGGTGCTTCCACTCCTCGAGGAGCCGTCCATCTACAAGCAGCTGCCCAACGGCTTTGCGAAAGGGAGCGACACGGTGGCCTACGTCACACGCATCCTGGCACGCTACCGACGCTACAAGCTGCAAACGGCCGCTCCGCCTGACTCCGACGCGCTGTCATCCTCCGAAGCCTCCTCGGCAAACGGCTGAGGCCTTTAGGAGGTCAAGGCGAAAGCTCAAGGCCGATCACTGCCTACACTCCATGAGCATTACCACTTGACAGGTACAGGCCTGTAGCCTTTGCCGACATACTTCTGCTATCGTGCGGATGGTATGGCCGTGACACCTCCCGGACTGCGCTGGCATGAGGAGGTGGACGTCGGCATCGTGGGTGCCGGCGGGTGCGGGCTGGCTGCCGCGCACGCGGCGGCAGACGCTACGCTCAAGGTCGTGATCTGGGAAAAGGGGGACGCGGCTGGCGGTAATACGGCACTCAGCTGCGGCAGGCTGGCTGCGGCGGGCACCCGGCAGCAGCGGCAAGCGGGAATCTTCGAAGTCGGCGAAGATTTTGCCCGCGACGTGCTGGCCCGTAACGGTGGCCGCAGCGATCCGGCGCTGGTTCGGCGGTTGTGCGAAAGCTCCGCCGACTTGGTGGACTGGCTTTCCGACAAGTTCCACATCGAGTTGGAACTGGTCCGGCAGGTGGCGGACCCAGGGCACTCACGCCTGCGTCTGCACGCCCCTGCTTCCTGCAATGGCCAGCCCATCGTCAAGGGCCTGCTCCGTTCGCTCGATCGGCAAGGGATCAGGTTGCACCTTCTCACTCCTGTGCTGCAACTTTGGACCGATGCGAACGGTGCGGTGCTCGGAGTACAGGTGAAACGGCCGCGGAAGACTCCTGCTAACATTCGCTGTCAGAAGCTGATTCTTGCAACCGACGGTTTTGGCGCCAACGCGGAGTTGCTGGCGCGGCACTGCCCGAGGGTCGCCGGTTTGAAGCACGCCGGCCACTCCGGCAGCAGCGGCGATGCCATGCGCTGGGCGTCGGAGCTGGGCGCGGCAACACAAGACCTTGACGCCTACGAGGCGTACGCTTCCGTTGCCGTGGGATCGAATCTCTTGGTTCCGTGGCTGCTGATCAGTGAGGGCGGCCTCCTCGTCAATCAACGCGGCGAACGCTTCGCCGATGAAACGGGTGGCCCGGCGGCCTTGGTCACACCGGTGCTCTCGCAGCCCGGTCGGGTTGCCTACGAGTTGTTCGATGCCCGCATCTTTAGGATGACGATGGCGGCGGATGCGTACTTCGCTACCGACGTCGTGCCACGAGCGGTGAGACGTGCGGATGAGGTGGAGAGCCTCGCGAAGCAGTTCCAGATCGATCCGCAAGCCCTGGCCCGAGCTGTGGAGTCATACAATGTTGCGGTCTGTGCGGGCAGTGATGGCTTTGGGCGTACGACCTTTGGTGAGCCGCTGGCGGCACCCTTTTACGGCATTCGGGTGGCCCCTGCGCTGTTACAGACGCTTGGGGGTCTCGCTATCGACTCGAGCGCCCGCGTCTTGCGAATCGACCGCAGCATCGTTCCGAACCTTTATGCCGGCGGCGGGGCAGCGGTCAGCATCTCAGGCCTGGGAGAAGAGAGGTATCTACCAGGGACTGGCCTGCTGTGCGCACTGGGGTGGGGCAAGATCGCGGGCGAACAGGCCGCACACGAGATTCTCGCTGCTCGCGCCGGCAGCACGCACCAGGGAACCACACCCTCCAGCGAAGGGGAAACCCCGTAGAGCCGCCTCCGTTTGGTTGCTCCATGAGGCTGCCTTGACGTATTGACATGTCCGGAGGCGCGCGCTGCGCCGTGCGCCACGAAAGACGCAGCCATCGGCCGATCAGCGACAATGATGCTCTACCGAGCCCTGCGCCCACTGCTCTTTCGCTTGGAGCCTGAACGGGCCCATCATTTGGTTTTCAGTGGGTTGGCTGTCTACGAAAGCGTGCTGGCGTATCGTTTTCCCCCGCGGCCGTGGACACACCCGGCCGTGGCGCAGCGCGTGTGGAACATCTCGTTTCCGAATCCGGTGGGCTTGGCGGCCGGATTTGACAAGGACGCCCGTGCCCCACATGTCTGGCCGCTGCTCGGTTTCGGTTTTGCGGAGTTGGGCACCATCACCGCCGAGGCGCAACCGGGCAACCCCCAGCCGCGGATATTCCGGCTACCGCGTGATCGTGCGCTCATCAACCGGCTCGGCTTCAACAACTCCGGCGCCACCGCCGTTGCGCGCCGGCTGGCGCAGCTCGTGAGTGTGCAGCGCTCAACCATCCCGCTGGGCATCAACATCGGCAAATCCCGCACGGTGCCCCTGGAGCAGGCGGTGGAGGACTACCTGCGCAGCTTTCGGCAACTGTTCACCTTCGCTGATTACGTCGTCCTCAACATCAGCTCCCCCAACACGCCTGGGTTGCGGGAGCTGCAAACGGAGCGACACCTCTCGGCCCTGCTCCGCGCTCTGGCCAAGGAGAACGACTCGCTGGCGCTCACGCACCGGCAGTTGCCGCGGCCGCTGTTAGTGAAGGTCGCGCCCGATCTTGCCGATGAGGCACTGCCGGAGATCGTTGAAGTTGCACGCCACGGCGGCGCCAGCGGCTTCGTGGCGACCAACACCACCATCCAGCGTCAGGGGCTGAGTCCGCAGCGTGAAGAGGCCGGGGGCCTGAGCGGAGCACCGTTGCGCTCGCGGTCGACAGCCGTCATCCGCGCCCTCTATCGCCTCGCCGGCCCCGATCTCCCGATCATCGGGGTGGGCGGCATCTTCAGCGCAGACGACGCCTACGCGAAGATTCGCGCCGGAGCTTCGCTGGTGCAGATTTACACCGGCATGATCTTCGAGGGGCCCCGGCTCGCACACCGGATTGGACGCGGCCTGGTGGACCTGCTGCAGCGAGACGGCTTGACGCACCTGCGGGATGCCGTCGGGAAGGATGCGTGAGCCGTGCGCGACTCACGAACACGATTCATGAGCATGCTGTATGGCTGAGGGTGCGATCCTGCGGGACCTGGTCGTCCTCTTTGCGACCGCGCTGCCCATCGTGTTCATCTTTCAGCGGCTGAACGTGCCGTCCGTCGTCGGCTTCCTCATTGCCGGGATGATCATCGGTCCCAACGGCGCGGGCCTCATCGCACAGACTGCGGACGTGGAGAGCCTGGCGGAACTCGGTCTGGTACTGCTGCTGTTTGTGGTGGGCTTGGAGTTGTCCCTGGGCGAGCTCGCTCGACTGGGGCGCATCATCGTCTGGTCCGGCAGCCTGCAAATACTCATCACCGGGGCGTTGGGTTGCGGTGTCGCCATGGCGGCAGGATTTTCCGTTTCGACATCCGTGGTCTTTGCGTTTCTGCTCGTTCAATCGAGCACGGCGATCGTGCTGAAGACGTTGAGTGACCGCGGCGAAATCAACGCCCCGCACGGACGGCTTGCCGTCGGCATTCTGCTCATCCAAGACCTGTGCTTGATTCCAATGATGCTGCTCATCCGGCTCCTGGGCAGCGCCGCTGCCACATCGTGGCTGGCCGTTGCCACCGTGTTGATGCAGGCCGGCGTTGCGGTCGCTGTCATCGTGGTGGCGGCACGGCTCCTGATGCCGGCCGTCTTGCGCCAGATCGTGCGGCTGCGTAGCCGCGAGCTGTTCACCGGGGCCATCGTGCTGTTCTGCCTGGGGACGGCCTGGCTAGCGGCACAGTTCGGTCTATCCCTGGCCGTGGGCGCGCTGATTGCCGGCCTGGTGATCTCGGAGTCCGAGTACAGCCACCAGGCCACCGCCGACATCCTCCCGTTTCGGGATGCCTTCAACAGCATCTTCTTCATTTCGGTTGGCATGCTGCTGCCTCTCGATTTCCTTCGCGACCATATTCTGGGTCTGGGCGGAGCAGCCGTGTGTGTGATTACGTGCAAAGCCCTGGTGGCGACGGTCGCCGGGTTCCCATTTTACCGCTCGCCCCGCGTTGCCATCACGACCGGACTGTCGTTGGCACAGATTGGGGAGTTATCTTTTGTGCTCGCGCGTTTCGCGTTGCCTGCCGGCTTGATCTTGCCGCCCCAGTATCAGGTGTTCGTCGCGGTGGCGGTGCTCACCATGTTGGCGACACCATTCTTGATATACGTCGCCTCCAGGGTGAGCTATGCGCCGCAGCGCTGGCTCGGGGTTGCCGAGCCAGGCACGGACATCGAACGCCACCCCGTGCGCAACCACGTGCTGGTCGTGGGGTACGGCCTCAACGGAGAGAACCTCGCACACGTATTGCAGCAGACAGGCTTGGCGTACGTGATCCTCGAGATCAATCCGGATCGGCTGGCGGCGGCGCGGGACAGCGGAAAACCGGTCTTCTACGGCGACGGCACCCGGGCCGAGGTCTTGCGCCAGGCCGGCGTTGCGGCAGCCCACGTGATCGTGGTCGCCATCTCCGATCCGGTGGCGACAAGGCGCATCGTGGCGCTTGCCCGCCAGATGAATGCGCAGGCGCCCATCATCGTGCGCACGCGCTACGTGGCGGAAATGGATGAGCTCCAGCGCCTGGGCGCGACCGAAGTCGTTCCGGAGGAATTTGAAACCTCGGTGGAAATCTTCGCGCGTGTGCTGCGCCGCTTGCGCGTGCCGCGCAACGTCATCACGCTCCAGGTCGAGCTGATCCGCAGGCAGGGATACAGCATGTTGCGGGGGCTGCAGTTGCCGCGGCAGACGTTGGACCAGTTGGGGCAGATTCTCGCTGCGACGACGACGGAAAGCTTCATGGTCCCGAAAAGCTCGCCGGTGGGCGGCCGCTCAATACGCGAGCTGCAGCTGCGCAAGATGACGGGCGTTACCATCATTGCCGTCGTCCGCAACGGCCAGCCGACGACCAACCCGTCGCCGGACCTGGTGATCGAGTCGGGGGACATTCTCGTGATGGTCGGCAATCACGCGCAGTTGGACCAGGCGCTGACTCGGCTCGGTGCCACGTCGGATTCCGAGGCGGCACTGACGTGATTGGGCTCTTGCTTGGCCTCGCCGTGCTGGTGGCGGTGGTGTCGGTCGGTATCCGGCGCCGGCAGCGCCGGCGCACCGAACAGCGTCGACCGGGCGCCACCATTCATCGCCCGGTAGCGGTGAGTCGCTTCGACGAGATCGATGCCGCGCTCTGTGGCAGGACCTGCCGGTGCGGTGGGACCCTGGTGGTGAATGGTGAAACCTCCCGAGCGGTGGGTGCGCGTCGCTTTCGCATCGTGCGTCTGGTGTGCAACGGGTGCGAGCGGGACGAGCTGACTTACTTCGACGTGACGGCGGTGTTTCACTGAGAGGACGCACAACCAGCGGCTTGCTTGCGCGAGCGATTGCCTGTGGTAAGGCCTGGGCAGTAGGCGGTGACTTCTATGGGTACGCAGACATTCCGGGTGCACGTGACAAAGGATTACCTGAAGTTCTCGGCAGCGCACTTCATCGCGTACAAGGGCTTCCGCGAGGCCCTGCACGGTCACAACTATCGGGTGTCGGTCGATATCGAAGGCGATCTGGGGCCGGAGGGTTACGTTCTCGACTTCGGCATCGCCAAGCAGATCACCAAGCGGGTCTGCGGCCGGCTGGACGAAAAATTCATCGTCCCCGCGCAGAGTGATTGCTTGCGCATCCGTGAGGCCGGCCATCAAGTCATCATTGGCTACGAAGACGATGAGTTCAGTTTTCCCAGCAAGGATGTCGTGCTGCTGCCCATCGTGCACAGCTCCGCCGAAGAGCTGGCGCGCTACCTGGCCGGTGAAGTCGGGCGCGAGCTGGTGGCGGCAAAGATCGAGCGCATCCGTGTTATTCAGATCGGGGTCGAGGAGACGACCGGGCAGGCGGCATACTTCCGGGAATCGCTATGAGATGGAGCACAGGCTTTTTCCTCTCCGCGGTCGTTCTCGCATCGATGGCCGCGTGCAACGCCAAGTTGCCGGAGCCCGACTCCCCGGGCGCGACGCTTTACGCCGAGCGCTGCGACACGTGTCACCGTATATATGCTCCAGGAAGCCTGACCTTCGAAATGTGGAAGTTCCAGGTTGAGCGGATGCAGGGGGACATCGTGCGCCACGGCCTGCCACCGCTGACGGCACAGGAGCGCGACATCGTTCTGGACTATCTCAAGCGTCACGGTCAGTAGCGTGGCGAGCTGGAGCACGAGGGCCGGGTACAGAGATATGGACGTGACACTCACTCGCAGCAAAGCTGCTGACATCCGTGCCGAGATGCTCGTGCTGGCTGTCGGCCGCGACTGGAACTCGGGCGAGCTGGCGCGCCTCGACCAGCGGCTGAAAAGGAAATTGAGCGCCGCAGCGCGCCAGCAAGGTTTTCAAGGTGCGGATGGAGAGGTCGCTGTCTTTCAGACGCAGGGTACCCTGCCGCCTGCGCATCTCCTGATTGTCGGCGTCGATACGGCCGCGGGTGTCGAGGCTTGGTACAAGTGTGCCGACACAGTGGTCACCCGTGCCCGCGACCTGAAGGCCACCAGCGCGGCGATGGTGATGTCTGCCGGTACGATGTCTACGGAGGTGTTGGAGACGGTGGTCGAAGGCCTTGATTTGAGCAGCTACACGTTCGACAGCTTGAAATCGGTGAAGCCCGGTGGCCCGCGTCTCCTGCGTGTGCATATAGCTGGTGCACGCGAGGATATTACGGCGCGCGCCACCGTGGCACGGGGGCGCCTGAGCGCGAAAGCGACGTGCTATGCCCGTGACTTGATCAATCTGCCTGCGGGCATCGTCACCCCGAGTTATCTCGGCGGCGAAGCTAGGCGCATCGCCCGGGCGCAACGGCTGCAGGCACGGGTCCTCAGCGCCGGCGCCATCAAGCGTGCTGGCATGGGGGCATTACTCGGCGTAGCACAGGGCAGCGCCCAACCCCCGCGTTTCATTGAGCTCGTCTATCGACCAAGCGTGCGGCCGTGCCAGCGCGTGGCGCTGGTTGGCAAAGGCATCACGTTCGACAGTGGTGGATTGTCGATCAAGCCGGCGGAGAGCATGCAGGTGCAGAAGCGAGACATGGCCGGTGGGGCGGCGGTGCTGGCGGTGATGAGTGTGGTGCGTGACCTGGGGTTGGCGGTGGAGGTGCGCGGCTACGTTCCTGCCGCGGAGAACATGCCGGGTAGCCGCGCCATCAAACCGGGCGACGTGGTGCGCGCGCAGAACGGCAAAACCATCGAAGTGCTGAATACGGACGCCGAAGGCCGGTTGGTTCTGGCGGACGCCTTGTCGTACGCTGCTGCCGCTAGACCGGACGTGCTCATCGATGTGGCGACCCTCACCGCGGCGGTTCGTGCGGCATTGGGGAATCGCTACGCGGGAATCATGGGAACGGACGCTACCCTGGTGCGAGCACTCATCGAGGCGGGGCGCGCCTGCGGGGAGAACTTGTGGGAGTTGCCGCTGGTTGCCGCGTACCGTGCCGATCTCGATAGCACGGTGGCCGACATCAAGAACATCGGCGACGGCGGCTCCGGTGCGGGGACGGTCGTGGCGGGTCTCTTCTTGCGGGAGTTCGTCGGCACAGTGCCGTGGGCGCACCTCGATTTCTCCAGCACGGCGTTCGCCGACAAGCCTTTGCCTTGCCACCCGCGCGGTGCCACCGGCTTTGGTGTGCGTACGCTGCTGCGCTACCTTCGGACACTCAGTCAATAGGCCGTTCGATCACCAGCGGATCGCCCGCGGTCGCTCAGCAAGCTGCTGAATAAGGGCCGCTAAGCCCCCTCGACAAGCATGTCCTGAGCAACGTCGAAGGGCTCAGCGTGAGCGGAAAAACGCCATGAAATCGGGAAGGGGATCAGAGGCACCTCGTGACAAAGTGGTCGATTCGCGCGGCTGCCCCGTAACACTCGTGGCTGGCGGCGAGACATCCTCCGCGGCACGAGTCGCGCTTACACGACCAGGCGAAGGTGATTGTACCAGCCTCCTACTGAGTCTCGCAAAATACAGTGACACGCTTGCATACCGATCTCCCCGAGTAGCGCCCGTCCTTTCCGGGCGCGTATCGAGGGGCGACCGCGGCGGACGTGCCTCGCAAGCATCCCTCGATACGGCGCCCAGAGGAAGGGCGCCTACTCGGGACGAACGGAAGATGTT
>JBIOJG010000105.1:0-9618 GCA_044450645.1 Binatia bacterium | reverse complement strand
CGCCTTCCTTCACCCGCTGGACCGCCAGGTGGCGAATGGTTTCCGAGGTCTCGTGCGACAGCGTCCGTCCGTCGATGTGCATGCGCTCTTGTAGCACATGCGACCGGCAATGTGTAGCCTAAACTACCGCCTGATTAGTAATGCGAGTGGCATTGCTGCAGCTTCCGAAGGCTCACCCTTCGTCATCCGGCTGATCGTCTTGGGCGTCTTCGGATGATCCGGTGCCGGCGCTACTCGGAGCGCCCTTCCTCTCAGCCTCTTTGTAGAGAGCGCCGGCTGGATAGTAGACGATGCGAACCGATGGCCCGGTAAATGCACAGGCGGCGATCAGAGCCTGGATGCCGGTCTTCCTGTTCTCACCGTCGCTATGGTGTTCCTGTTCCAGCAACGCTTTCAGAGCCGTGAGATCGCCGATTGAGTCTGGCTCAACCGAAAGACAATCGAGAGCGAGATCGCATCGTGAACGGTACCGCCAAGGGCCTTCGAAGAGCTTCAGGATCTTCCACAGCGATAGACCTAAAATCAGCTTCTTCTCCGCCTCACTCAGCCCGAGTGTCTCGGCCTTATCGTTCTTCTGCACCGTTCGCCCGAAGGATCGGATTTGCTGGAGATCAATGATGAAGGTCGCGCGGATGGTGTGAGCCGTCGAGTCGTCGCTTTGGAAGATCGGCTGCCCCGACACCGTCTTTCCGACCGGATCGAACTTGACACCGGAGTAATCGACTCGCGCGGCCCCGAACGCTTCGAGATGAGCGGTTAGCACACGCGGAATCTTGATGTCCTTGAAGGCGGAGAAGAAGACGCCGTGAACGAGGCTGTTTGGATCATATTTGCAAATCGTCTTGAGCACGTCGTTGCGGGCAGTCGGCGGCGTGAATGTCTTTTCCTTTCCGAGGGACACCGTCCCGAACTCTCGCTTGAGCACTTCCCTCCCGCCCTCCAGGCGGTCTGTCGGTTCCTTCTTGCCTTTCTTCTCGACCTGCTCCGTGACCTTGCGCCACTGACTGTCGAGGAAGTAGTCCGAGGCAAGCCGGTGCCCCTCCGTCAGTGTGGCAAAGACAGGCCGTGTCCCATCAGTCTTCAGCTGCCAATCCTCGCCGTTCTTCTGCCATCGGTCCGCGTTGCCAGCCGGGTCCAGGTCCGTCACCACCCGCACATACGGGAGCCCAGCAAGCTCAAGGACGAGATCAAAGGCGGCATCGTCCCAGCAGACCTTCTCCAGGTGGTTGGCCATACTCGCCGAGCTGTCCACGATGCACACTTTCTCGACTCCGCCGTCCGAGCGAGGGGCGTCGTAGATGACGTGTCCAATCTCCGGAAACCCTGCGGGCTGAAACCTGTCTTGGTCACCGGTCGGCTTCAACGTCGCGGCAATCGTAAGACGGCGCGGTCCAGTGTCAGTGAGAAGTTGATCCAGCGTCATTCTGTCCTCCTTTGTCATGCGGATCTCTACCGAAGCGAAGGGACCGTGATCCGTCGCAGAGCGAGCCGCAAGAAGTCCACGCTCACGGGGACCAGCAGTGCTGCCGCAATCCTCGCGACCCTATCCGCGTTGTGGCCACTCTCGTTGAACTCAATAGGCGTCAAACCACACGCCCTCAGGCGCACGCGTGCTAGACGGAGAGCCCGAGGGATATCACCCGCCAGCAGGCAGGCGAGCACTTCAGGGGCACGCGGCGGGCAAACCCGGTCCCCGAAGGCTCTCCCTGTTCGGTCGTCCAACGCGAAATTGTACGGCTGGAACAACAGCTTCAATGTCAGGAAAGCCGGATCGATTTCCCGGAGGGCGGCGCTCGTTCGCTGCGCGCCAGGATCGCTACTGCTTGGCAAGCGGAATTCGCTCGGATGTTTATCCGCACGGTCGAGCTCGCTCCAGTTCAGCAGCGAGAGCGCCGGGACAAGCCCCGCCACTCTGGCCGCGTCAATCCGTCCGGCGACGAATGCTGCCAGCACATTGGGGGGGCATGGGTAGCTCCCTGGAAGGGCCGGCGGCAGGGACAGTCCGCTGTCCAGGTAGCGTCGGCGAAGAACGGCCGCCAGATCTCTCGTGGGATTCAACCCTGACCAGGCCGCCCGCCCGTGACGGGTCGGCAAGAATGCAGCAACGCCGCGTCTGCCACTGCTCAGTGGCTCGAAAAGGCGAATCGCGAACAAATTGCCTCGCACTGAGGGAACACCGCGTGGGGATTCGGCCACCCACGTATCCTCCCATTCGCTGTTGGCGCGTAGCGATGCGACACTTGCTGCCAACACGAACTCTGGAGATGGGCCCCACCGCTCATCGATGCAGATCGACAGCCAACGCAGCGACAGAGGCGGGACCGGCCTACACGCCAGGCGGTCATCGCGGTTGCGGTCGATACGGGCATCGATGTCAGCAGCGACGCGCAGCAATCCGAGAAGGCGCTCCGCGCATGGTTGCTGACATGCAGCGAGAATTGCGTCCTCGACGCGTCGACGATGACCACAGATTCTCTTCGCGTTCGCGTTATCGTACGGAAGCTTGTCGATCCACGGCCTGAGTTCCGCAAGCAGACGGGCGGCCTCGGCACGTGCGCCGCCAACCTCGAACCTACCGAGAGGAACAACCTCGAAGGTGTTCTTGCTGGTCAGGTGCTCCAGTGCATGACGCTCAAAGTGGCTGAATCCACGATTCACCTGCTGACCAAGGGCAGCCTGCGCGTACTCAGCCGGCGCGGTCGCTGCACGGGAGTGTACTGACGCGCGACCGTTCCTGAGCACAAACGCTAGCTCGTCGAACCTTGCCCGCTTGGACCACAGTGGTGTCCAAACTTCGGCGTCCCGCTTCGCCTCGACCCCGACTCTCTTGGCGTCCGCGCTGAGCGCCGGTGGCGCGGTAGTGAACGGAAATACTGCTTCGGGTCGCGCCTTCGATCCGAGGCGACGCGACGCGCCCCCACTGAAGGCCAATACGCCATCCGCCGCAAAGATGTACGTCCACGGCGAAATCCGCCCCTCACTGTAGAAACCCTTTTGCCCGCTGTTGAAGAGCTTCACGGCCGAAGGAAACCAAGATCCACCGCTGAACTCGGGAACCTCGATCGCCACACCGTCCAACGAACGACCGAACAAGGTCAGCTCTAACCACTTCCGGGAAGTATCACGATCGCCGAGCAACGCTTGTTTGATGCACTGAAGATACATCACCGCGAAGTCGCGCTTCCCATCGTTTCCACCTGAGCCCAAGAGAGGACCGTATCGCGGCTTCTCCTCCGTCTCGAAGAGTACAAAGGCTGCTCGGAAAAGGGGAAGCAGTGAGGCCGGCGCCGTTCGCTCAAGCATGCTCTTGTCCAGCGCTGCGTCGGCCTCGGCGATCTCGCGACGTAGCGCCTGGCAGGCAGCGTCCTCCTGTTCGCGCTTCTTCTTCTCCTTCTTGGTGCCTCCTACACGGTCAAGCTCTGCCCTGCGAGCTTTCAGTTTCTTCACCGCATCCTTCCTCCGCACGGAAATCTCGACAAGACCACTGGAAAACCGCAGGCCGCCGCGGAGAATTTCCCAACGCTCACCGTTGGGCAAGGACTTCAACACTTGCTGGTCTTCTTTCGGATCCGGCTCCCACGGGCGTACGAAGGGCGTTGGCGAGTATTGGTCGAGGAAGTAGTTCACCAATTCTTTTTCGCCGAATGCGGACTCCAGATGGAACACCTCGCCCGCGGCCCACCAGCCAAGAGCGCCTGGGTGTTGCCTCGCCAATGCTCGGAGTACGCCCAACGCGGCGAGGTAGTTGCCGATGGGGGTGGGAGGCAGCCCAGCGACTGCGACATCCTCAGCGCTCATTCGCCGCTCCCACGCCAGTCGGCAACGCGGACCAACGTTTCCAAGTAGGCAAGTAGGAACGGACCTCTGCCGTTTGTCTTCTCAGGGAGAAACGGCGCTACGGGCTGGCGCGGATCACACGGGCCGAGCAGGTCGAGGACCATCCGCGTCCAGCTCGGCTCGAACCGCCCGTCGCGTTCGATGTCACCCATCTCCATGCATTCCAAATCCAACTTTTTGCCGTGCAACTGGTCGGCTTCGGTAATTCCGAAGGCGTTGCGATCGGCCAGCTCCGCAACGCGACCGGTGGATCGCAAACTCATCCGCACCTTTCCGTGGTGCGCGGCAATGAGATAAACGGTCAGCGCAGTGAGCTTGCCAGAGTCTTTGCCCAGCCACCCCTGGCGCGCGGCGAGGGCGCTGGCGCATTCGTGTCGTAGACCCGGCCGGAACTGGCTTCGGAGAGCCTCCCAAACCTCTTCGCAGTCCGTCCGACTGAGACGTTTTGATTGGAGCGCGTCTCGCAGCAGATCCTTGACGCCCGGAAACTTTGCCCACGGAGCGAGCTCGTCGGCGTCTCGCAACACATCACTCATGAGGGCGCGGACGAAATCGGCAGCGGGGGCGTCTCCGTTCCTCTCGACGAACTCGGCGGCCTTCTTGCGCAGTCGCTCGGTGTACCGTCTCACGGCCTCTTGCCAGCGGTCGAGTTGCTTGCCGTCATCATGTCGAAAAGCTGCCTCTCCAAGTTCTTGTCGTGGCAACCCATCTCCCAGCGCGTCGCAGAGCTGCTCCATCTTTCGCGAAACAGCTTGGGTATGTGCATCGAGACCAAACCACGCTGGCCCTCCCGCTCGCGGGTCTGCGTCGAGGAAGCGTGCAGGTTCGAATTCGTCAGGACCAACCTCTTTGGGAACATCATCAGGGCGTCCCGTCCACCCTTTGGTGGACGCGTAGCCACCTATCGTCCTCGGCAGCAGCAAGGTCATGCCGGGCCGAATCGCGTTTGCCCGGACTGCCTGCCATTTGTCCTGTTCATCGTCCCACATCCAGACCGGACCGCGCTCCGCAATGAAATCCTTCAGCTCGTAGAACGGCACGCCGCACAGTTCGTTGCGCTGCGGCGCCCGCTCATCGGGATCAGGCCGGCCCTTCGCGTCGACGTCACGCCAGAAAACATGCACGTCGACATCGCGATCGACCGATCGGATGTATCGGCTGACGTCGGTGAACCCACCGTAAAGGTCGGGGTCTGTATCAAACAACTCGTAGAGGTCGGGGGGCCGGATGACAGGCTCAGGGTCGCGTCGCAGCGCGTCCGGGCGAGCATTGATTTCGTCGAGCTTGGATAGAAACGCGCCTGGACCAACTCCGGCCAATTCCTTGACGAAGCCCTCGGCATGTTCCACGTGCTCCTTCTTGTACGGCAGGAAGGGGTCTTCCTTCTTGCGTCGCTTGCCAGTGGCGTCGTCGTCACTCGGCTTCGTTTGAACGGGCTTCGGCATCCAAAAAGATGCGATCGCTCCGGGCACTCGGCCATCACGATTCAGCCGACCCAATCGCTGCACGATGGAAGCCCACGGTGCCGTCTCGCTCCAGAGCCTTGCCGCGGAGATATCGACGCCTGCTTCAACGACCTGCGTGCACACCGCGATCAACCCTGGACCGGTTCCCGGTGTTGCCTTGAAATTTTTCAGTGCCTCGACGACTGTGCGCCTGTCAGCGGGCCGAAACTGGGAGTGAACGAGAATAACGTACTCCGGCTGAAGACCGGCCGGGTTTGGATGTGCCTTCGGGCGTCTGCGCCCACGCCCACCGTCTGCTCCTGGCCAAAGCGCTTCACGCAAGCGCGCATGAAACTCACGGGCTCTCCTCACCTGGTTGAAAATCACCAGGGTGAGCGTCCCTGCCTGGTGTTTGTCCAGAGCCTTGGCGGCCGACGGCAGCGCATCGAGGACACGGACCGTCTTCTTCCCATTGCGGCGCTGTCGTAGGTCATCGTTCTCGTAGTCCGCGTCGCGTAACTCGATGGGAGACCGAGGTCTGTCATGCGCCGGATTCGAAAGGCCTGCCTCTCGTCGGTCGACCGTCACGAACGAGTCTGGCGGAAGCGTTGCGCTCATCCACCATGTCGCAGCCGTGCCGAACACTGGCCATCGGCGCTTTTCGCTTGCAGGGCCGCGCCAGCCATCAAGCTGGAGCGAGGTCTCCAGCCCCGGCCCCATCAGTTGCACTTCGTCGCACACCCACAAACAGTCGTTGTTGAGCAGGGCGAAGTGCATCGGCCACTTGTAGCGGCTCATCGCGTAGCCGCGGTTGAGCGCGCGGCTCAACAGCATGTCCTGCGTGCCAATCAGAATCGCCGGCTTCTCGGGCCATCGTTCCCACTCCTCGTCGAGGTCTCCGCCCATAAGGGTGAAACAGTCAGGCGCCTCGTCCTCAAGAAGCCGCGCGACGAGCAAATTCTCCACCCACCGGTTGACGTTGTCGCGCGTCTGCTCTACCAGCACGCGCATCGGCAAGCAGTACACCAGTCGCCGCGGCCACCGCTTGCGGTGCTCTCCATCCGGATGCCCGCAGCGGTTCCACAACCACGCCAGCACCGCCGCCGCGGTCTTCCCCGCACCAGTCGGCACGTTGATCGCCAATGACTTCGGGCCGTCGAGAACCGCATCGGCAACGGCCGGGTCACCCGCCAACCGCCGCTGGTAATCGTATGGCCGAGATGTCGTTGCCTTTTCGAAGAAGCTGCAGAAGCCGTCTGATGTCGTCGAACGAACCTCCCGCATCAACTGAAGCGTGCATCTCTAACCACGCCTGCACTGTCTGGGCAAGCAAACCGTAAGGCGACCCCCAATACCAAACTCAAGAGACATCCGTAATGTTACGGATACGCGCTTATCGCTGTTGGCCTCCGGAATGGCGTTAAAGACCGCACGCAGTATGCCACACGCGGCAGTTGCGGCCCCACGACGCACCGCCCGACTTACCGCCGCGACAACCACGGCCTTATCAAGCGCAGTTACGTCTCGCGCCGTGAGCGCGCAGTGACCCTTCGCGCGGCGAGGTTGCTTGGCTACGCCTTCTTGAACAGTGGTATCATGTCTGCTCGGGCTTTGAGCGCATCGAGATAATCCGCCCAAGCCTGCATCATCTTGCGCCGCTCCGGCAGATGCTCGGCAAAATTGTAAGCCGCGCTCACGGCGTTGCGCTCAGCGTGCGCAAGTTGTCTTTCGATAGCTTGATGATTCCAACCTTGTTCGTGCAGTAGTGTGGACGCCATGCTCCGGAAGCCGTGGCCGGTCATTTCTTCCTTGGGGCAGCCCATGCGTCGCAACGCGGCCAGCACCGCGTTCTCGCTCATGGGTCGCTCACGAGAGCGTGCGCAGGACCAGGAATGTCGGCACGTCATGACACCCGGCGCCGAGTAGCGCCGCTTTCCGCTGGGGGCATTCCGATCCGCCAATCACAACCAGCCGCCTTGCCGCCACCGTCGCGCATAGGCCCGGTGTCAATGACCGGTCCCGCGTTGACTGTGGTATTGAAAGTGACTACAAGCTGACCGCGGGAGGCCCGTATGCAGGCTGTCGGGTACGTGAGGGTCAGCACGGCAGAGCAAGCCACCGAAGGCGTCAGCCTCGCGGCACAGCGGGCACGGATCGCCGCCTGGGCCGAAGCCAACGATGCCGGGCTGATCGAGGTATTTACGGACGCGGGTCTGAGCGGCGGGCGGGCCGATAACCGGCCGGGGCTGCAAGCTGCCCTGGATCGCGCCTGTCACGCCAAAGCCGCGCTCGTCGTCTACTCCTTATCGCGGCTGGCGCGTTCGACCCGCGACGCGATTGCGATCAGCGAACGGCTCGACACTGCTGGTGCCGACCTGGTGAGTCTATCCGAGAAGATCGACACCACGACAGCGGCCGGCAAGATGGTGTTCCGGATGCTGGCCGTTCTCGCCGAGTTTGAACGTGATCAGATCAGCGAGCGCACCATGGCCGCGATGCAGCACAAGAGGGCGCGTCGCGAATATACGGGCGGCAAAGCACCGTACGGGTGGCGCGTGGCCGCCGATGGCGTGACCCTTGAACCCGATCCGACCGAGCAGCAAGTGATCCGGGTCGCGGTGCAATGGCGCGCCCGGCACCTGTCGCTGCGCCAGATCGGGGCACGTCTGAGTGCGGGCGGGATGCCGCCACGCAACGGGCGCGCCTGGCATCCGCAAGGCGTGAAAGTCATCCTGGCAGCCGTGGCATCGGAAGCGCAGCCACACCAGATGCCGGCAGTGTGAGCGGCTTACCTGGAGGAGTCTGCTGTATGCCGAAGAAGCCCAAACAGAACCGACTGACCGAACAGCCGATGAGTATCCGCATCCCGGCTGACCTACGCGACCGAATTGACGTGCTCACGGCCCAGATCGGCACCCTGAGCTCGGTGCTCCGGCTGGCGTTACTAGAAGGCGTGAAGGTGCTCGAACGGCGATACCGCGACCGCTAGCCACAACCCCGCTGGGGCTGAGCCGCGGCTGCCAGGACATCGACGGTGCCAGTACTCCACCGATGCGGTGAGGAGGAGACTGCCGAGATCGCCGCGTGCCCGCCGAGAGCACCATGAACACCACGTGCCGCCGGATACTAACTGAGGCACTAGTGCGCCGGTCAAAACCGGCAAGGTGTTGTGGATGAGAGAGCCACACGATGAAGGAGTAGCGAACCACATCGGCCCCGAGTCATGCACCGCTGTCCGTGAGGGCAGGGGTGAAGCGTTGACAGGGGTACGTGCAGGCCAGCCATGGAGCCGCGAAAATCAATTATAGCCCTGGGTGCCGACGCTCTTAGTGTAAGCGGAAGGCAATATCGCAGTCGTCGATACCGCGAGAGATCTTTTGGCGGCGGCTTCTCCAGTCGCATGACGCTCATGGCCCACGTGGTGGTGTGGTAATTACATGGGACAATTGTGGACGCCGTTTTAGGAACAGCGAGTTCACGAACCTCCTATGCCAAGGCTGGATCGGATCTGAAGTTGGAGCGTCGCGAGTACTCTCGACTGTCATCGAAGAGGTGCTCGGCAGCGGTCGGATGTTGGTTCTTGCCGCCACAAGCGAAGGCCCGCCTAGTCGAGACCTGCGCCGTGACGGCCTTGGCCGCTTCACTGCCTACGATGATCCGGCCGGTGCGATGTAAGTTCAACTTGGGTATCTCTGTAGGCTGGCTTCGAGTCGGTGAATTCCGCGTGAATGCGCCGCCGCGAGGTTGACGCGTGAGTTTCGCCGCCATTGCGGGCGCGGCTGAACACCCACAGCAGCCGCATGAGCCGTTATTCGCTGCGGCCGACTTCTCCTTCTTCGCATGTTGAACGCGGCGTCGTTCACGATAGTGTTGTTGATCTATCCGCGGCTGAACAGCCGCGGCTTTCTAATTATCGCCGAGATGCCGCAGGCTAACCCTACGGCACGCGACCGGGTGAGGCTGACGTGGTGGCGCTAATTCACACTGCGCCGCAAACCGCGTGGTGGGGACCGCCTCAGCTTCGCGGCGATTGCCGAGTGCGGCTGAACGCCGGGTCTAAGTGCGGGAACGGGCTGTCCTAGTGTAGTGCGTCCAACACTTCTTTACATTTGGCGATCTTCGCGAGGATGCGTTCGACCTGAGCGCTCTAGACGAAGTCTCCGGGACGCTGAGTAAAGGGATTTCTGACGCACTACACTAGTCGGGCGTAACGGAAATTCGGGCAATAACCAACTAGCCATGGCGAGCGACGGTGTCAGCGCAGAAGCGGGCAATTTTGGTCAGAATCTCGTCGGCGGTCTTCACCCACTTGAAAGGGTGTGGGGTGTCGTTGTGG
>JBIOJG010000104.1:0-10120 GCA_044450645.1 Binatia bacterium | reverse complement strand
TACTCAAGCAGCGAGTTCATAACCACCAGCGAGTCACCAAGGATCATCCGATTGACCCACCTGTCCCGGTGCTCGTAGGCGCGTAGCTGCTCATGAATCGGGCGCTGGGGGTCACCGAACAGGTCGAGCGCGGTCTGCTTGTCCTTGGCGTGGACCTTGACGGTCTCCAAGATGGCTTTGGTCGAGAGACGCTCGTGGACGAAGAGCGGGAGCGTCGGCACCTCGAAGGTCTGCCGCTCGGCCTTGCCGGCCCAGTTGAGAAACGGCCGGCTCATGGCCTTGAGCTGCTCGGCTGACGACTTGGCTTCGTCCAGCGATTGCGCGTCGAGGATCTTCGAGATCAGCGCCTCGCCTTTCACACGGGCGGGCTGCTCATCCCATTCCAGCGTGGGGCTAAGGGAGGAGTCGTAGCGGTACTGCTTCGGTGGCTTCTTTGCTTTGAATTGCTTTTGAACACCGACGTCGGGGCGCAGCACCGCCTCGGCGGCTTTGTGCTCGTAACTCTCGGCGGTCCGCCCGCGGGCGGTCGTCGGTGCAGCTTTGGCCGGCTTCTTCCTAGCCATGGAACTCCCGAGTTCGCTGCGTTGGAGGCGGGCTCTTATAGTGCGGCCGAGCCGGGCAGGCCGCAACGGCGACAAAAGGCTGGCTGCCCATAATTCGTGAGACGCCTCTCCTGCCCTCTTGAAAGTGGACTCCAATGCTCTCGCTGGCCATCCGGTGACCCCGAGCCTGACCCGGACTAGCTAGGGCAACCCCTAGACTCCAGCGCGCCGCAAGACTCCTCCACGGGAGAGCAAGTGTAGCGACCTACGTTACATCCGGACCATGACCCTCAGCGAGCCCCAGCGGTGGTTGCACGTTTCCACGAGCGTCAGCACGTTCCTGTGACCTCGGAACAATGTGAGCGTTTGTGCGCGCCATCGCCTCAAGAGCGACATCGAGATACTTCGACGCAAGGCAACGGCCTTGGATCTGGAATGCCGGCGACGGCACTAGATGAGTGACGGCCAGGATACAAGCTCCCGCCCTCTGGCTATCGAGGAAACGCTAACTGGGCGCGGTACGCTTCGAACGGCAGACGACGAGGCTCCAATTGAGCGATTCGAGCTGCGTCGGCTAAAGTACGAGCCCTCCGACCGCTGGCACCTCAATGCTCACTACCAGCGTCAGCATCATAGCGTCATCGAGAAGATGTGGCTCAGTCGGCCTCGCCCCGCGATCGAAGGTACTCTGGAGAGCGGAGCTTCCGTCAATGTGCTCGGCGTCCTATGGGATCGCCTCGGAGGCGGTCACGCCACAGGAACGGCGCGCGAAATCATCGCCACGAGCAGCACTCTGCAGGGTTCACCGACCCACGTACATCTGGAACTCGAGCTGAGTGACACGCCGCTCGCACTGCCACCTCACCACTCACTAGCATGGAGCTATACGGGCGAGGTACGAGCCGAGGACGCACCGGCGGAGCCGGTTAGCTGGACAACCGAAATGGGCACCGTTCGTCTCGCAAGGCACTATCAACTCGAACGGATCATGGTCAGTGGCCAGCTGTCAGCCGTGCAGATAGGCGTACCAGTACTCTTGCTCGACGTGACGGCCGAACACCTTTTGGCTGACCTCCGTGCGGTTGCCGACCGATTCCTCTCGAATGCCCGACCTGCGCTGCGCCTGCTCACGTTCTTGAGTAGAAAACACGTGCAATGGGTTAATCTCGCGGTTCGTGCACGCGGGATCTCGGGCCACGGCCCGGCGTTCGCCGACCTCGAATGGCGACGGGGAGGCGTGCTTGCGGTTCCTTCTCCCAGCAGCAGGCCATTGATTGATTCCCATAGACTGTCCAGCAAGACAATGCAGGACATGATAGCCCGACTAGAAGGGTCGCCGTACCGCGAGCCGCTCTTGGCCGCCATCGAACACCTCGCATCAGGCCATCAGGCGCGGTTCGTAACGGACGCCATTCTCTTCGGCTTTACAGCTCTCGAGACTTTGACATCTGGCATTCACGAAGCCAACGGATCGGATCGCATCCTTGGATCCAGTGCGTTTGACAAACTGGCACACGAAGTGCGCGTCGCTGTCGAGAAACGAGTCAGCGAGCAGGCAGCCCTGGGCGAGATCCTGCAGAAGATACCAGAGCTGAACCGACCGCCGATTGTCCGGCAGGTGGTTCGACTCCTTGAGGAGCATAGCGTCGATACTCGCGGCCTCTGGGCCGAGGGAACGGATCCGTCTGTGGGGCTTAGGGAGCTATTCGGAAGGCGCAACACCTTTCTGCACGCTGGAAAGCTAGAGTCGGTTCTGCAGGCCAGCCTCGACGCAGAGCGCGCCTTGGCACTCGCAGAGGGGATCGCATTTGCGCTTCTAGAGGGCCAGGAACGCTGGCTGGACAGCGAGGCTCACTATTGGATGAGCAGCATCGCCGAACGAGAAGCCAAGTTCCGAGCGATGCCGTCTGACGAGTGGCGCCCGTAAGATGAACGAGCCCAGGCTCGCTACTCCTTTGATTTTGGGGAGCGATCTCTCTGAACGCACTGCGGTGATGAAGGGCTAAGGCACGTTGGCGCCTGCTAAGCTGACTGACTACTAAGGATGAGACGCTACTATGACCCGCGAAGAATTGAGGACGAAGTGGAAGGCTGAGGCCGAGACCATGCGGCGCCGTCAGGTGCTTGTGCCGGGAGCCGCGTTGTGCGAGGAGATGTTGCGCGATTTCGATCTGGTGCTCGCAGCGGAAGAAGAGTTCGCCCTAACGTTGAGTGAGGCGTCGGAGCGTTCAGGCTACAGCGTCGAGCATCTCGCGCGACTGGTTCGTACTGGGCAGCTCCCCAACGCCGGCAGGAAAGGCGCCCCACGGATTAGAGCGAGCGACGTTCCTCGAAGGCCCGGAGCACACGTACGGAACGCCGGTCGGTATGACCCCGCGGAGGACTCAGTGGACCTGCTCAGAAGGAAGCTCGGCCTTCCTGAGCCGCGACGCAGGCGGCTCCAAAAGTAATTCTCCCTTCGGTGTGGCGGTCTGATCGCCTGACAACCCGTAGCGGGTCCGTCCAAGCGCGGCTCGCTCAGCTAGGAACGGCCGAAAGGGCTCCTTGGCCCAGCGTCGCCACGATCCGGTTGGTGAGACGCTCACGAAAGTCGACGGGACTCTGCCAAACGATGAAGTTGTATTGGCGGGTGTCAAAGTGGATCTCATCCAGCCCATCCGCGCGGCACGTCCAGATCACCGGCATCCCCAACCCCAGAGCAAGGCCAGCCTCGAAGTACACTCCGCCCCGATGGCCTGTACAATCGGCGATCAGGAACCGGCTCTTGCGAATCTCCGCAACGATGCGGTCATCGATCTTGTCGTTGTACTCGACAGCGTCTACCCGAAACGGCGCGTAGCCCGCGGCACGCACGGCCGGTTCGATGCCCTTCTCGTAGGCGTCTTTGAGTTCTGGCGAGAACCACATCGCAACAAAAGCCTGTGTGCTAGAGGGGTTCGGCCGAGACAGGGTCTCTAGGTGCTCGTAGCCCGCCGGCGTGATCCGAAACGCGCTGCCGGTCGGAGTCTGACGAACGAAGTCTCTCTGTTTCAAGTGGTCGAGGATGTATACAAACTCCTCGTTGTCCTTTCCGTAGATGATCGGGTAGTCGGTACGCCCATCAACTGGTACACTCTCGCCGAACTTGCTTGACTTCGACGCGATCCATTCCAGGAGGCGATCCGCGGCCTCGCCCACAGTGGATGGCCTCAGGGCGCTAGCCAAGAGTTGGTGCAAGTTGTCCGTCCGAATCAGCAACGGAGCGCCCCGCTCCGCTGCGTTGCGGGTGACGCCGGAGATCAGGTAGGACGCTTCACGGAACTGTTTGTTATTATCGACGTCCTCGTACGCACTCAGGGTAATGCGGTAGCGGCCACAGCGCGCGCATGAGACAGTGCGGATGTCGTTGTCGAACTGAGTATTACTGCTGACACCACCCGTCTGCAGGCAGATTCGACACGCTGTGGGCTCATCGGCCATGGCGGTTCGGCCTAACGGATAGGGTCACGCTACGGCCGGCGCGTTGGTCGCACTGGCCGATGGTTTACTCACGATAAGGGCCGAGTTGGTCGCGCGCCAGCGGCCCAGCAACTTCAAACCGTGTTTGGGTGGCGCGCCGCTCATTAGTAGGGCGGCTGTCGGAGCAACCCGAGTGAATCGAGATGGCCGCGGATGGTACCGCGAAGCACGCGGGAGGTCTGATCAAGTATGCTGCCTGGGCGAACGGCAAGGCCGAGCGTGAGTGCCTCGAAATGCTCCACTCGGTTGGTGACACCGGATTCGACTACTAATTCCTGGTGGCTGAAAACCTTCATCCGAGACTGGGAGTTGCCGATGATTACGCCATGAACAACGAGAGGTCTATTAACAGGCTGCAGAGGTGCCCCTGACAGGCCGCGCGGCACCTGAAACGAGAGCTCGTAGACCTCGAATGGAGCAGCGTCGTAGCCCACGGGCGTGTACCCGATGGGCCGGCTAACGACGTAGCCTTTAAAGGCCCGCTGCATGGTTACCTGTTCCTTTGCTACGGTCTGGATTCCGTACGCATATCCCCACGTCCGTACGTCGTCGAGAGCTACAAGATCTCGCAAAGACCAGTACATGGGGTGACAGTACCTGGCCAATTCTTCCTCAGACTCACCGAGACTAACGACGCCGACGTCGGCCTCTAGGACCTCAAGGTCTTTCACGGGGAATGCCACGTTCTGAGTGGCCTCGCCTACCGCAGTCATCATGCATGGTTGCGAGGCTGCGCTAGCAAGACTCTTGACCACATGACCGGCAGTCATGAAAGCGCGGCGTCCTAGATAGAAGCAGCTTCCGAGGATCTCGCCCTCGATGTGTTTCGCTTCCGCGATGGCGCATAGCGCCTGAGTCTGCTGGTAGTTGGAGACGAGCACTGCGCGCTTAGTGCGCCACCTAACGCGATGGGTTTAGGCTGCGGGCCGGCGCCTTGGCTGCGCTGGCCGTGAGTTTGATAGAGGCAGAGTTGGTCGCGCGCGGCGCGGCCAGCCGGCCCGGCAGCTTCACACCCAAGTTAGCCAGCAGCCCACTCCTAGGTGCTTTCACGTACCCAAAGGCCGACGAGCTCTTCCTGCACGCGGCGATCAATACGCTCCTTGAATGAAGCGTCCGCAGTGATCTCAAGCGCAAGTCTGCTCAGTGCCGCGCTCAACGCCGCAATCAGAGTGTTCACGTGGACTACTGTGATACTGCTTGCTGGCACCTTGAGCATTCCAGGCACAGCGTGCAACGACCGCTCGATTGCCTCCTCCCACCTTAGTCCAGCATCCGTCTGCTCGAGACCACCCATGTGGATGATGGTCCGGGCACGACCAGAGCGGGAGTGATCGGATTGGCTGTCGAGTTCGTGAAGGATTCCGCACCTGGCACCCCAGAGATCGTCCGCGGTGCAGCCAAGTTGCGAGCGAGGTAGAAGATACTTGACCACGAACGACCGGAAGTTGCCGGATGCTGCTGTTCCCGATTCGTCCAATCGCGTTAACGAGCCGAGAATGTCGATAAGAGCATAGATAAGGATCAGCGCGCTGTCGCGTTGGCCTTCCTTGAAGAGTCGAGCTGCCGCATCAAGAATGGCCCGCGGGCGAGCGAGGGATGGCGAGGGGTTGTCAGAGAGTGTCGTCATTGCAGTGATGGCGCAGTGCGGCTGCCTAACGCGATGGGTTTAAGCTGCTAGAACGCGCGAGCACCCTTCGGCATTAGGGGTGGGCTGGCCCAAACAACTTCGCCTTCGCCCACGGCCACACAGCATTGGCCAAAATCCACACGAGTAAGACGCCAATCACTCCCGCGAACGTCTTAAGTGTGTGCATCCACTTCCCGTGGCCTGCCACCTCCTTCTCAACTTCGCCGACCTTCGCCTCGATGCGATTCATCTGCGTCTGCAATCCGACTAAGGTCGCCTCAACCCTCCCCAACGTGCCCTCGATCTTGGTGTGGGCATTGAGCAACCACATGCTGAGATTGGCGCCCGTTTCCGGCGGCGTGGTCTCGGCAAAGCTCGCAGGGACACTCTGGTCGCTCTTCGCCCCGCCGCTCTTGACCATTAGGTGGCGACCTGGGACATCTTCACTTTGATCCACTCCCAGAGATTGGCAGCCTTCCGACCGTAATAGCCAGACACCGCCACAACTAGGGCGCCGCCGTTCGCTCCGTCTGTAATGCCGAGCTTGTTCGACACCTCCTGGGCCGTGCCTTTGTCCACGACCAACCACTGGCCTTCCGCCACCTTGAAGTAGTCAGACGGGTACGTCTTGGGGATAGCAGTGCCCAGGGCGACTGGGTTATCAGCGGCAATGACTGCGAAGATCATAGTTGCGGTCTCATTGTCCGATAGAGGGCAAGAAACTACACCCAAGCCGTCCCGGCGCCAGCGTTACCGCAATACCGGCCCTGGGCATGAGGGCAACGTAGCGGCCTCGCAAGCCGCCAGCCACTTTGTCGTAACTCTAACTGGGCCAATACCGCCAGCCGGGCGCAGCGACATCGTAAGGCCTAGGGCAAGCCCCAGGTCTGCCGTCACCGACGGTCGTGCCGTCCACCCTCACCGCGCGTCTCGGATCGGTGCGGTCCACGGCGCGAACTCGCCCACCTGGACCCACCAGCGGCCTTCGACAACGCGCGCCAGCACCTTGCCGCTCCGGCAGAGCGCCAGCACGAGCACGGGCCGTAGGCCCGACGCTGTCGCCGCTTGTCGCAGGGTGATCCGGCCGCACATGTAAACACGGTAGCGCGGGCGCGTCACCGGCGGATCACCTGGGAAGCACCCAAAGAAGAAGGGAGGGCCACCCGCGCCCGATCTCACTGTGGAAGCCAGTCAGGCCCCGAGCGCACGGTTGGGTGGCGCGTGTCCCTCTCAGACCGTAGTGTCATTAGGAAACTCAGGGGTGAAACAATGACAGCGGTCTTTCGGGCGTTCCTCGTTGCAGCGGCGACCAGCACGGTTGCCGGATGCGCCTCGACGTCGATGACCTCGTTGCCATCCCCTGACATCGGTGGCCGCTCCTTCGGCACCGTCCTGGTCGTCGTGAGAATAGAGGATCTTGGACTCCGGTTCGCCATGGAGGACCGCTTTGCCTCCGCCTCCGCCTCCGCACCAGCCTCCGCGCCCGCACCGACACCCGCACCGCCACCCGCACCCCGATCTCCATATCAAGGGCGGTGTGAACGTGAGGCACGTGCGGCAGGGCACATGCTTGGCAACCCACCGGCAGACTCAGCGGTGGCTAGATGTGTGAGGGCCCTGACCCCGCCTCCGGCCGCGACTTCGCCTCAGGGCCCGACCCCGCCTCCGGTCCCGACCACGCCTCAGCGCCCGACCACGCCTCAACCGACCCGGTTCGTGACGGGGCATTCCCTGATGTTTCCGGGGCGTGCATACACTGGCGAAGAGGTAGTCGCGCTGATGCAACAGAACGGGATTGATGCGACGCTCGTGATTAGCCCCGGCGAGTCGGGCAGCACGGAAGAGTACATCCCGCCCACCTATTCGACACGATGCACCAGCTTCAACTCGACCTTCGGCTGCAGAACAACCCAAACCGGAGGGGGTTCGTACTCGAAACCGTGGGCGGTGTTCTCGGCCCAGCTGTTTGACGCGGCGAATGGCGAGGCTGTCTGGATCGCAACAGCCACATCTAAGGGCGATGCGTTCGCGCACTCGGCAGACCTTGTGCGCTCGATGGCCGATAAGACCCTTGAGCGACTTAAGGCGGATAGGGTTGTCCGGTAGGGCTGTGCCCAAAATGTGCCCACATAGATGCGTAGCACCGTCAAAACAGAAGGGGCCCGCATGGCGCGAGCCCCTTCGTAAGCATCGTTCTCGCAACACCATCAGCCAACATCGCACAACACGCGAACTGACGACGGATGGCTTAAAAGTCCGCTGCTCTACCAGCTGAGCTACCGGGTCGGGTCAATCAGGACAAGAACTTAGCGAACCGGCCGGAGGCGTGGGAGTACTGGCGTCTTCGGTGTGACTACTCGAGTTGGCTCCACACGGACGCAACGGCAGCGAGACCCAGCACGCTGATGACCAGCGTTTCCGCGGAAACCGGCGCCCCTCCCACGGCGCCGACCAGGGGCAGCCCGAATGCCAGCAACGCGCTGTAGGCGCCACGGCGGAGCTGGTGACTGAGATCTCGGGCGGCCAGGCATAGTGTGAGCCCCACCCCTCCGGCGACAACAACTCTTACCGGGTGCTCAGCAATTGCCGCCCGAAGTGTGGCGCTACCAAAGAGCGCGCCGATGAGGGCGCCCGTAAGCGCGACCAGCACAAAGCCGCCGTTGATGCCGAGCCAGATGGACACCACTCGGAGTAGCGAAGAGGGCTGACTGCTGATTGGCGCGAATTGGAGCTCGTGAGCCAGTAACGCCTCCGCGAACGCGTTGTCTCGCCGGCTAACGCGACGGGTTCAAGATGCGGGCCGGCGCAATGGCCGCGCTGGCCAGTGGTTTTACTCACGATAAGGGCCGAGTTGGACGCGCGCCAGCGCCTGACAGATCCGCACAAGTCCGCACGCGCCGAAGCGCCGGTTTGGTGGTACATTGGCTGCCGCAATCTCCCGCGCCATCCGGGCGGACGTCTTCCCACACTCGCGTTTGCACGATCACACGGGGTTCTCCAGAACCTCGACCACGACCCTGGAGATTTCGTGCTGGTCTCGAGCCTGCTCGTCGCCGCCACCATCGCGGCGCTCGCACCACGTTCGCCATCCGCCGCCGGGCCGGCCGCCCGCGACACGATTCCCCACCCCGCGCGCACCACCGTCGCGCTGGACTCCGGCTACCGCGAGGTCGTCATCACCGTGGGGCCGTTCCACGTCCCGCGCGCCATGGCGATGAGCGACGAAGCAATGATGATGATGATGTCCCAGCAGGACACCGTCGTCGGCACGTTCGAGTTCCCGGTGTCCGCGTGGTTCCACGGCGCGAAGCTCGAGGTCGTGGACGGCCGCGGCGCGCAGCTGCCGCGCCGGCTGCTGCACCACATGAACGTCATGAACTTCGCCCGCCGTCAGCTCGTCTATCCGATCGTCGAGCGCAGCTTCGCGTTCGGCCAGGAGACCGAGGACATGTCGGTGCCCGCGTCCATCGGCATGCCCCTCCTGCGCGGCCAGCGCCTCGGCGTCGTCGTCATGTGGGACAACGAGACCGGCCGCGACATCGACGACGCGTTCGTGCGGCTGACCTTCAAGCTCAACCCGAGAAACCAGTACCCGCCGCCGCTCACCGTCCTGCCGTTCTTCGTGGACGTGCACATGGTCGCGGGCGGCTTCGACACGCTCTCCATCCCGCCGGGCGGGCGCACCATCAGCTGCGAATTCACGCTGCCCCTGAGCGGACACCTGCTCGCCGCCAGCGGGCACCTCCACGAGCACGGACGCACCGTGCGCCTCGAGGAGGCGGCGAGTGGCAGGGAGGTCGTCACGGTCGAGGCGCGGACCGACAGCACCGGCAGGGTGATCGGCATGTCGCGCGCGCTGCTGGCGCTGTGGACCGACGGCAAGCGCCTGGAGGCCGGCCGCCGCTACCGGCTGGTCGTCGTCTACGACAACCCGACCGGCGCCACGCTCACCGGGATGATGGGGATGATGGCCGGCATCTTCGCGCCCGACAATCCGCGCGCGTGGCCAAGGGTCGACGTCACCGACCGCGATTACCTCGCGGACCTCGCGAACCTCCCAAGCTCCGAGCGGCGCACTGCGGCGCAGGAAGCGCCGAGCCCGAGGCCGTAAGCTCGGCCATGTTGTGGGTCGCGCCCGCCGCGTTGAATCCGGCGAGGCCCTGCTCCCGGATCGCGTTCCAGCTCGTCACCGCCGTCCTCAAGTCCTCGCAGGCGCCCGCGAACGCGGCCAGCGTCGCCTCGGTGGGCGCCTGGTCCGCCAGGTCCTGCCCGTTCAGCTGCCGGCCGAGGTTGCCGTTGATAAGGACGAAGTTGGGCGGCGCGGCGGCGCCGCCGCGGCGGCCGGCGAACCCGCCCGGTCCCGGGCGCGGCGTCGCGTTGCCCGCCACCGTGTCGATGCGGGCGAGCAGGCTGGTGGCCGCGGCGCGGACCTCCGCGGCCGCGTCGGACGCCG
>JBIOJG010000103.1:0-10194 GCA_044450645.1 Binatia bacterium | reverse complement strand
GTCCATGTGTGCTCAGTCTGCGCCCCAAGTCCAGTCCGTAACCAATGCTCCCAAGCTGCCTCATGGTCGAAAGAATTTGGCCGATTCTGGGCAAGCGTTCGCGGTTCGCGGCAGGGTACTGGCAGCGGGCTGCTAGCCGGTGGTTCGGGGCGCTGGCAAGCTCTTCGGGGCCGCACCTCGACGGCGGTTCCTGCATGGCCGCTCCGAGGGACGGGGACGCCGCTTGAGCGCCAGATGGGATTTTGGCGAGGCTTCGGGAGAACGTTCCCACCGCCGATTCGCAGCTCGCTGCCGGCGATCCGATCAGTGTGCTGACCGCGCCCGAGGCTGCGGCAGCCCTCGCCTTGCTGCGAAAAGGAACAGGGATGGAACGGGAGTAGGCGGAGTGACGCGACATCAGCACAAAAGGACGGCCGAAGCACACCAGGCCTTAGCGGATACAATTACATGATTCTGCCTGGTACCTTTGGTGCCTTGACCAGGCCTTGGATCGACCCGACCCCATGATCACGCCAGGCGTGAGCGCAGACTGACGATGACACGGATCAGCAGCAACGTGGCGAGAACGGTGGCGTAGGTCATGGGCTCGCTCACGTCCTTCTTCACGCGCCAGATGAAGTGCACCACGGCGAGGATCGGGGCGGCATACGCGAGGCGGTGGAGCTGTTTCCAACGCGCGAAACCGAGGCGTTTGACGGCTGCATTGGTCGACGTCGCGGCCAGCGGGATCAAGAGCAGGAACGCGGAGAAACCGACAAAGATGAACTTGCGCTTGGTCACGTCGGCGTAGATCGCAGACCAATCGAAATCTTGGTCGAGACCGGTATAGGTGCTCACGTGCAGCACGGCATAGAAGAACCCGAACACCCCGATCATGCGGCGTACGCGCAACGGCCAAGTCCAACCGAAGATCGTCTTCAGCGGCGTGCAGGCAAGCGCGGCGACGATGAAGATTAAGGCCAGCAGTCCGAGTTGGTTGAGCGCTTCGCCGATCGGATTGGCACCGAGGTCGCCGCGAACGCCCCGCACGGCCATCACCACCAGCGGCAGCTGCGAACCGACGAAGAACGCTGGCTTCAACCACGGCAGCGGTGCCGTGCGCTTGCGTGTGGCTGCGGCAGGCGGCACAGGGATCGCCCGCCACGGGAACATCGCACTCATCGGCTTGTTCGGAAGTCGTCGTTCATGATTCTCACGTTCCCATCGCAGCTGCTCCGAGCGACGCAAAACGGAGCGGCCCTGCCGCGCTAGAAGAAGCGCCGCAAGTCCATGCCGGTGTACAGGCTCGCCACCTGCTCGCCGTAGCCGTTGAACGGCAGCGTGGGGCGGCGGCGGAACTCGCCGATGCGCCGCTCGGTCGCCTGACTCCAGCGTGGATGATCGACGGCGGGGTTGACGTTGGCGTAAAAGCCGTACTCGTGCGGCGCGGAGATGTTCCAGGTCGTCGGCGGCTCAGTCTCCGTCAGCCGGATTTTCACGATTGATTTGATGCCTTTGAAGCCGTATTTCCACGGCACCACCAACCGCAGCGGCGCGCCATTTTGGTTCGGGAGCAGCTTGCCGTACAGCCCGACCGCGAGGATGGCGAGCGGATGCATGGCCTCGTCGAGGCGCAACCCTTCGACGTACGGCCAGTCGAGCACGTGCGAGCGTTGCGCCGGCATCTGCACCGCATCAAGCAACGTCGTGAACGCGACGTACTTGGCGCGCGAGGTCGGTTCGACGCGCTTCAACAGGTCGCCCAACGGAAAGCCGACCCACGGAATGACCATCGACCAGGCCTCGACGCAGCGCATGCGGTAGAGACGCTCTTCGAGCGGGAACCATTTCAGGAGCTGATCGACATCGATCACTTGCGGCGTGCGCACCTCGCCTTCAATCGCGACCGTCCATGGCCGCGGCCGCAAGGTGCCGGCGTTCGCCGCCGGGTCCGATTTGTCGGTGCCGAACTCGTAGAAGTTGTTGTAGGTGGTGACGTCGCGCTCGCTGGTCATCGGCTCGTCGGTGCTGAGCGGGCTGCGGCCGGCGATCTGCAGCTCAGGCGAGGCGCCCGCGGCCGGTGCGGCACTGGCAGCTGCCTGAACGGAGTTGGTTGCGGCGTCCGTGGTCTGCCGCGTGGCCTTGGCGGTGGCACGGCCACCTTTGGTGAGCCACAGCAAACTGCCGCCGAGGCCGGCGGTCGTCGCAGTGAACAGCAACGAATTCTTGATGAACTCGCGGCGCCGCAGATACAGCGACTCCGGCGTGATTTCCGAACTGGGCGGAGGGGTGCCAAGTGTTGCCATGGTGAAACGCTCCTAACGTGCATTTCGACATCAATTTGCCTGGTGGCCTTGCTGGACGCGCTGGGCGACGGTCGCTTCAGTGTTGCCCTTACACCTTCCGCCTCAACAGCCGAACGAAGAGGTGGTCGAGGCTGACCCATCCCGGTCCGAAGAAGAAAAGCCAGAGAAACGTGAGCGCGTAGAGTGGCTCATCGAGCTCGCCAAAGTCATTCACACCGCCGACCTCTTTCAATTTCACCGTGACCACCGCCACTACCATGTTGATGATCATCGGGATCGAGGCGAGACGCGTGAACAGGCCAAGCACGATGAGCGTACCGCCGACGAACTCGGTGTATCCCGACAGCGCGGCGTTGAAGGCGGGCAAGGGAATTCCCCACTGGGCAAAGCGGTGCGTCATCGCAGCGAGGTCGTGTATCTTTCCCCAGCCGGTCTCGAGGAAAAAGTATCCAACGAACAACCGCGTCAGCAGCGCCGGCACCCAGCTGCCACTTTGCAGCCGCTGCCGAACCTGCTCGGCCTTTGTGAGAGCGGACGCGACGAGCTTCACGGCGTTCTCTCCCCCAGCGGCTGGGCAATCCAGCCCTCGGCGAACCAGCTCCCCACGGCACGGCCGGCTGCGTCGACCGCATCAGGCCGGCTGCCAAATACCGCGCAAACGGCCCCCAGTGTTTCCCCTGCCATCGCACATTCAAGCGCGCCGGCCTCTTCGGGCTCGAGGCGTACGTGAAAGATGTCGAATTCTTTTCGCCACACCGCCGCGAACGTAGCAGACCGCCGCGGCTTCGAGATGCCCGTGCCGTTCTCGATGTCGCGCCACGTTTCGAGCACGTCGTGCTGCAGGCGGAGCAGCCGGATAGCCGGCACGACCATCAGTCGGCGGTCGGCAAAGTCTGCACCGGCCAGGCTGCGAAGGCACTCCGGTGACGCAACCGGCACGGCCGCTTCCTCGAACACTTCGGCGCGTGCCCATTCGAGTGCCGCCATGTCGCTGAGGTCCGGCCGGCCGAGGGGGTGCTCTTGAAGAAAGGCGGCGAGATGCCGACCGAACTTCGACAACGAGTAGTGCACGGAAGGATGCGCGCGCACGTAGGCTTCGCCGAGCGCGTAGAACGCCTCGTCTCCCATCAGGGCGACCAGCTTTAGGAAGTCCTCGCGCAGTGCGTCGATCTGTCGCCAGACAAACATGTTCGCGTAGATTTCCATCCGGCCGGCAGCATCGAGCGCCGGTGTCCCCACGAACGTCTCACCCGTGTCGCACGTGCGGCTTTGCGTTTCGCGTGCTGCGAGGGACCAGAAGAGATCCTGGACTTCCGCGAGTCTCATGTTCCCACCGCCCTCCGACCGAGCACCTGCGCCTCCACCGACGCGGCTTTCCGGCTTTCGGCGACCAGGACGTCGAGTTCGGGGATCTGATCGTCCCACTCGATCAGCGTTGGCACTCGGCCGACTTGTTCCAGTGCGTAGCCGTACAGATCCCAGACGTCAGAGACCACAGCCGTATCGTGCGAGTCGAGCAGGTATGTGCCTTTGTCAGTGTGCCCGGCGAGATGAATTTCCACAACTCGCGACGCTGGCACACCAGCGATATATTCGCGGCTGTCGAACCCGTGATTCTTGCTGCTGACGTACACGTTGTTCACGTCGAGCAGGATTCCGCAGTCTGCTTGCTCGGCGACGGCGGCGAGGAATTCCCATTCGGGCATGGTTGAATCGCGGTAAGAGACGTACGAGGAGACGTTTTCGACCGAAATCTGCCGCCCTAGCGCCTCCTGAACCACCGCGAGCCGGGCGACAACATGCGCAACGGCCTCTTCGGTGTACGGTAGTGGCCACAGGTCGTGCGCGTAGCGTCCGCTGTGACTGCCCCAACAGAGGTGGTCGGAGACCAGTGCGGGTTCAATTCTCCGAATGAGATCGTGCAAATCGGTGAGGTAGTTCGCATTGAGGGGGTCCACCGCGCCGATCGCGAGGGAGACGCCGTGCAGCACCACAGGAATGTCGCGCCGCACCTTCTCGAGTACGGCAAGGGGCCTGCCGCCCGGCGCCATGAAGTTTTCACTGGTCGCCTCGACCCAATCGACCGGTGGGCGGCTTTCGGAAAAACGGCCAAAGTGTTTCGGCCGCAGGCCGACCCCATGGCCCAAGTCTGTTCGCGTGATAGCCATGTGTGGTGAGGCGCCGGCGCCCGCGAGGACGCCGGCGCCCCTGCCTCTACATCTTGGCGCTCGGAGCGATGGTGCCACCCTTGTCGGTGCAGTCCTTCGCGCTCGGCTCCATCGTGAAGCTCTCACCCTTGCAGGCGTTATGGCCCTTGCAATCGTTTTTCGTGCTCTTGCAATTGCCCTTTCCCTTGCAGCTGTTGGTGCCCACGCACTTGACGTCCGTGGTTCCGGCCTTATCAGCCTTCTCCCCGGCGTGTGCGATGCCACCGGCGAACATCGCCCCCAACACGCATGCAATTGCAGCTCCTCTTGCGGATCTGAAGTTCATGTCTGCTCCTTCCTACTGACGTTTGGTGTATAGTCTCCGCAGAGCCCGAAGCGTTACAGGATGCGCAGTATTCTTACCCATTGACGAATTCCACTCGCATCGGCTCAGCGGAAACCGGAAGAGAGGAGATTCTTGGACGAGGGGACGGAGAGATGACCTTGGGGGCCCGCGCTCCGGCAGAAGATCTTGCCTTGGTCAAACGCCTTCTCGCCGGCGACGCCACCGCCTTTGCTTTTCTGGTGGATCGCTATCACGGCCGGCTCCTCAGGCTTGCCATGACCTTTGTGTCGGACCGAGCCACGGCAGAGGACGTTGTGCAGGACACCTGGCTCGGAGTCATGAGGGGGCTCGAGACGTTTGAGGGTCGGTCTGCTCTCAATACGTGGATCTTCCGAATCCTCACGAACCGTGCAAAGAGCCGTGGCGTTCGGGATGCTCGCTCGCTTCCGTTCTCCTCGCTCGAAAGCCCCGACCGTGAGCACGAGTCGCCCGTCGATCCAGCACGGTTTCAACCGAATGGCGCGTGGGCCGATCCCCCGCGGAGGTGGGACGACGACACCCCAGAGAAGCTGCTCATGAGGCAGGAGGCCGTCCACCATTTGCAGGGCGCGATTGAGGACCTTCCCGCAAACCAGCGGGCGGTGGTCATTCTGCGCGACATCGAAGGGCTCGA
Organism: Binatia bacterium; assembly: GCA_044450645.1. Classification (GTDB taxonomy): domain Bacteria; phylum Desulfobacterota; class Binatia; order HRBIN30; family HRBIN30; genus JAGDMS01. The sequence goes on along the minus strand of JBIOJG010000103.1, from coordinate 4,743 downwards.
CGCGGATGAGGTGTGTAACATCCTCGAGATCAGCGAGACCAACCAACGGGTGCTCCTCCACCGCGCCCGCTCGAAACTCCGGCGCGCGCTGGAGGAGTACGTTCAGTAAGGCAGAAGGCAATGCTCACCTGTAAAGAGGTCACCGAACTCGTCACCGATTACCTCGAGGGACAGATGTCCTTCGTTCGGCGCGTGAACTTTCACCTGCACCTTGGGATGTGCCGGCATTGCCGCGCCTATCTCCGCCAGATGAAGATGACCGTGAGGACGCTCGGCAAGCTGGCTGGCGAGTCCATACCCGTCAACCTGCGCGACGACTTAGCGGTCCGCCTCCGTCACATGCGTCCAGCTATGCAGCCGGTGACGACACATCGCCCGAGCATCATTGCCGATCTCGATAAGTGGTTGGGTGGCTTTCGCGGGTGTACGGTCGTCGGAGGGGTTCTCTTTGTCGCCGCCGTTTTCGGAATCCTGGCTGGCGGCCAGGCGGGGCCGCTCGTCGGGCAATGGCAACGGTGTCTCCTGACGGAGCTTGGAGCGGCGGCCCTTCCGATCGGCATTCTTGGCTTTCTGGGCACCCGCGCGCGCGAGCCGCTTTCTGCCGGTGCTCTTGCCGCCCTGGCGGCGAGCGGCGCGGCCGTGGGCTATCTGCTTCTCATTTTCGCATGCTCGGATTCCCGCGTGACTTCCCACGTCCTCATCGTGCACGTCGGTGGCATTCTGCTGGGTGCCCTTCTGGGCGCGGCTACCTCTCGCTTGCCGGCGTTCCGGTAAGCGAGCTCTAATCTGAGCGGACGCGGTGGCGGCGAGTGAAGGGTAGGCGTGGGGTTGATGGAGCAGAATCCCGTAGAATGGATTCTACAAGATTTCAGCGAAAACCTTTGAGCCACAATGCGTCTCCGTACGCGCAGCGGCGACCTCGAACGACTACACGAATCTTGGCGGTACCTATGAGAGCGGTCGGCCACTTCTTCCTCACGCTTCGTGCCAGCCCTGCAGTCCTGGGTGCGTGGGATTGGTCCCCCGTTTACCAAAATTCCATCTGGGCCTTCAAGCGGCGTCCCCGTCCCTCGGAGCGGCCATGCAGGAACCGCCGTCGAGGTGCGGCCCCGAAGAGCTTGCCAGCGCCCCGAACCAGCGGCTAGCAGCCCGCTGCCAGTACCCTGCCGCGAACCGCGAACGCTTGCCCAGAATCGGCTAAATTCTTTCCACCATTAGGCAGCTTGGGAGCGTTGGTCACGGACTGGACTTGGGGCGCAGACTGAGCGCACATGGGCGCAGTCCTTATCGTGGCCAGCGGGCGTATTCAATGCTGAGATTGCTCGCCGAGCGTGGTCGCGATTATCCTTGCGATTACGTGATGATCGAGTTTTCGAGTTACCATGTGCTCCGTCTATGATGGGAGGTGCTTGAAAATGATAACGGGAGCCATGACCCTTCTGAGTAGTTCAACCACAGACCGCTGCGGTAAGCGCCGCAGCCAGAAGGGAGGCTCCCATGGGCAAGATAGGCGTAGTCGAAGTGAGACGGCAAGAGGGAATGCCGCCGGCGAAACGTCCGCCGGACGGCACGCCGGTGTGGATGGCGATCGACATCTCGCGGTCGAAGGCCGTGTACTGCCTGCGCTGGGATGGCAGCGAACAACGACGACTGAGTACGCCGTTGGGCATCGAGCACGTGCGCGCCTTGCTGGCGCACTACCACGGATGTCAGGTGCACGTCGCCTACGAGGCGTGCGGGTTTGGGTACGAGCTGGCGTGGTGGCTGCAGGAGCACGGGGTGGTGGTCACGGTGATCGCTCCGAGCCGTGTAGAACGCGCGCCGGGGTTGCAGGTGAAAACCGATCGGGTGGACGCCGGCAAGCTGGCACGCAAGCTGGAGAAGGGCGAGCTGAAAGCGATCTACATTCCGAGTCGCACCGTGCACGAGCAGCGACAGATCGGGCGCACGTACGCGCAATGCGTCAAAGAGCGCAAGCGAGCGCAGGTCCGTATTCGCAGCCTGATGCAAGAACAAGGTCGGCTCGGCCCGCCACCGGCCGCGGGCTGGAAGGCATACAGTGCCTGGCTGGACGTGCAGCCGCTGCCGGCGCCGGTCGGGCTGTGTGTGCAGGCCCACCAGCAATTGCGCGGCGTCGCCGACCAACATGCCAAGCGCATGCTCGCCGAACTCTCCACGCTGGCGCGCAGCGACGCGTACCGGCCGCTGGTCCAGGCGTTGAGTGCGCAGTCGGGTGTGGGCTGGCAGTCGGCGATCCGCTTGGTCCTGGAGCTCGGGGACATCGACCGGTTCCGCACCACCGATGCGTTGCCCCACTACTTGGGTCTGACTCCAAGCCAGTACAGTTCGGGAGAGTTGGATCATCGCGGGCACACGCTGAAGTGTGGGCCCGGCTTTCTGCGGGCGATGCTGCTGCAGTGTGCGTGGAGCGCCGTCCGCCACGGCTGCGACAGCGAGCTCACGGAACGCTTCGCCCACCTGGCGCCCCGTCTCGGTCGCAAACGAGCGATCGTGGCGGTGGCCAGGAGACTGGCGATCAAAGTGCGCGGGCGCTGGCGCACCCACCTGTTGCCCGGCGCGCCCGCGCCGACGGTGGCGGCGTAGCCGCCAGGGGAGTCCGTCGACACCGGCCGAAACGGGAACTGGAGTTCGACTCCCTGCGTGGTGGGTCCTGGTCCACCACTGCTCAACGCCGTTGGTGGACGATTCTGAGTTTGGCAGGAGTCGATCATTGCGAAGTATTGGCTGCAGCCACGAATAACAACTTGGTGGGCGTCCCTCCGGGGCGCACACGAATGGCAGAATGGCCCGCTGCAGCCGGTGAGGCGGAGAGAGAGAAGACCACCCCACCGCGGCGCTTGGCTCTTGTGGCTGCACCGCCCTCGCATCCGTGCGTCCGCCGCTCGAGCTGTTCGCGACAGCGGACTTCATTGACAAACTTAGAAGGCGAACAATGGCTGTGATTACGCGCCACTTGACAGACACCGCCATGGCGGACCCACAGCGCTGATCATCTTCCACACGAGCTGAGTTTCGCGATGCTGCTCGCCGGGCGCGAGTGAGGACGCGCAGTAGAGGGCGCAGTGCCTGGCACCAGATCCCGTGCGCTCCGCAGTACTACCGCTTCAGCTTGCCAGTTTTCTCCAGCCCGGCGTTCAACAGCGCCACAACCACTGCGGTCTTACTCGCGCCGAGTTGGTCAGCGAGCCGCCGTATGGCTTCCCATTGGTGAGTGAAAATCTTCACGTTAATCAACCGACTACTGGACGGCTGCCGCTGTTTCAGATCCGCGATGCGGAGATTGGATCGTGTTCCATTAGCCATGGCGGCACCGTGTACCAGACAGTGCGGGACTGAGGCAAGGCGCGGCTTTCTCACTGCGGTGAGAAAGCGGGTGCGACGAGCCGGGGATGCTCACTTACACGCTACAAACACGAAAGCCCGCGTTCTCGATCCGAGCGCGGGCTTTGGCGTTCGGACCCTTGATTGCTCCGTCTGCGCTTACGCTCACTGGAGCCGCATCCCGCTTGTCTCAGCGGATGAGCACCTCGGCTGGTCCCCCGAGGTTGCCGGACCCGATGCTCTCGGGTCACTCGTGATGCTAACAAAACTTCTACACGAAACGGCGTGAATTCTCAATAGCAAAAGAGGAGCGGAGGCAGCCGTAACCACACCTCGCCAAAATTCCGTCTGCCTCACGCGGCTTTCCGCCACTCGTAGCGGTGGTGCAGGCCGCCGACACGCGGAAGGGACAGGGCCGTGGCGAGGGGCGAACGCGGCGGGCATTACTGGCGGATCGGTTGTCGCTGATGGTCAGGTTGGCTACCGTAAGTGTCACGCCCCTGTTGACCGTGAAGACAGGCAAGGCGCCGCCGCCGCTGAGCGTGACGAAGCCTCCACCGTCGATGCTCGTATCAGGCGCAACGGTCCTGCCGGTAATGGTCACGGTGATGGTGACCGGATTGGCGCCGCAGTTGAACGCGAGAGTAGCGTCCAGCGCCCGATCATCGGCTTAAATTGCGGCGGATGAGGTTTTGGCGAGGCGATCGACATTACGCTTGAGATTTCACGATGATCGAATTCTCGGGACCGACAGGCCGCAAGAATGCACCGGCGCGAGTTCTCGGGACGGACAGATCGATCTTCGGCTCAAATTGCGGCGGATGAGGTTTTGGCGAGGCACAGCTGTTGCTGCACCCGCTGAGCGCCAAAACTTAGAAGCCCGCCTCCTCTAGCATCAGGACGGCGGGCTTTAAACCTTGGACACTGTTGCTCCTCTCAGAGCCGCATCCCCGCTTTGAGCGAGATGGCACCGTGCGTGTCCGTCCGGTTGCCGTGACCTAGCTAACCCAGGTCACTCTTGATGCTGATCTACAGTATCCACGAAAAAACAAATGTTTCAACAACTATTTGTGCGACCTTTTTTCCTGCCCGCAGACTCACCCCGACGACGGGCAGCCGTTCAACCCGTCGATCACGCCCGCCAGCAACTCATCAATGACGAGCAGGACAGCCAGGAGCAGTTGGAAGAGTGGTGACAACGCCATCGCCATTGGTATCGACCGCTGGACATTGATCCATGGGCACCTTCCCGAGCGCAATGTTACTAATCAGTCTCTAGTATAGGCTACACTCGGTGCGTGAAAGAACGAGCGGACGAGGGCTGGGCGCGATTTGATGGCGGCCAAGTCGGCGTGGACGCGACTGCGCAGGGATTCATCTCGGCGCAGGGGCGTCTTGCTG
>JBIOJG010000102.1:0-10720 GCA_044450645.1 Binatia bacterium | reverse complement strand
TGGCGAGGAGATTCGGCGGCTGGGCGACTTGCTCGCGCGGATCGGGGCGGGAACAGCACCGCACCGGTAGAGCCGAGCGTCGGATCCTGATAACGACGAAGCGCGACACCGCCCATCGCAGTATCGCGCTTCGAGTTGCCCTTCTGGGATCGAACCAGGACTCTCCTGATCCAGAGCCTGACTCGTTAGGCAGGCCAAGTCCGGCAAAATGTTGTCAAACCGCGAGTTCGTGTCGTCCGCTGCCGGGGTTGAAAAGCCTGAATATCGGCCTTTGCCACCCCTAACTGACACAGAAACAGACACAGCCAAGAGGTCAATAATGACCTCGCTCGCGTCGACGACGTCACGACAGGCCCTGTCATGTCCCTGTCATGCTGCTCGCGCATGCTTCGGCGTTACTCCAAGGCCCCTCCCCCACCGAGGCAGCTGTATGACGGCACAATACCGCATCGCGGCAGCCACCCTGACCTTCGCGCTGGCAGCGATCGGGACGCTGGCGGCCCAAAGCACGACGCCGGATGCCCAGAAGCACCCAACTCCCGCCGCCGACCGGGAACGCACCATCCCCGCCGCCCAGGTTCCTGCGCCGGTCCGCGAAGCCTTCCGGCGTGCCTACCCGAGCGCGACCGTGCTGAGATACATCACCGAACGCGAGAACGGCCAGAGACTCTACGAAGTCGTGAGCCGTGAAGGCACCACACGTCGCGACCTGGACATCAGCCCGGAAGGAAGAATTCTGGAGACCGAGACCCAGCAGACTCCCGCCCAGCTGCCGGCCGCCGTACGCACGGCCGCGGAAGCGAACGGGGCGCACATCCAGATCGCCGAGCTCGTGGTCGCGGGACGGGACACGACCTACGAAATCAAGATTCGCGGGCGCAAAGGTGAACTGAAGCTCACGGCGGACGGACGGTCCGTCCCGGCAACCCAACACTAGTCGTTAGTCGTTGTGGCGACGGTCGAGCCGAGCACTGGGCAAAGGAAACGGCGGTGGGCCACCCTGGCTTTGGTGGCCTCGATCGCGGCATTCCTCTCGCTAACGGCCACGGGCCGCGACTTGGCGTCGCGCTTCTTCGCCTCGCTCCGAATCGCGAAGCCGCAGCCCGTTAGTGTGAATGTCCCCTCGTTCTCGGGCCCCAACGCCGGCCGTCAGTTGCAGGACGCGATCGGCCCGATGATTGCCGACACCGTCGCCGTCGACCTCGACGAGCAGGATCAGCCGGTCGCCAACGTCGAGTCGGCGAGCCGCTTGGCGGGGTTTGTCGCGCACCTGCCGCGCACGCGCCGGGAAGCGCCGATGTTGGTCGTCATGGGCGCTCGCGCAACCGCCATGACCGTGCGCACCGACCAGCTCCGCACGATCCTGCGCGAGGCGGGCCAGCCGACCGCCAAGCTGTCTCCAGCGCTGGAAGGAGGCGGCGTCACGATCAGGACTCCGCGGGCGATACGTGCTCAGTACGGCCACTGTCCCCCACCGGTCGCCAACACGTTGCAAGGCCAGATTCAAGGACCACCGCCACCGTCCACCGACTATGGCGACTGCGTCGTGCTCACGCAGCGGCCACCCGCGTCGGCGTCGGTTCCGACCGGCCTTGACGTCGCGCAGCTCGTCGGCATTGCCCTGGAGTTGGCGGGGATGAGCCCCAACCAAGCCCGTGACTTCCAGAAGACGTTCGACTGGCAATCCGCGCTGAGCGTATCGGTTCCCCGCTTTATCCGATCGTATGAGATGGTTGACGTCGGTGGAGCGCCGGGCATGCTCTTGAACACCGCCGGTAGACGTGGACCGAGCTACGTGCTGATTTGGGCGAAGGGCGGGATGCTCTACTCGCTCGCGGGCTATGGTAGTTCCGGTGACGCAGTTCCGCTCGCGAACGCAACGAACTGATCAGCGTGGGCGCGCCGTTGCCACCGGTTGAGTACGCGGTCGAGACGCGAGACCTGCGAAAGTCTTTCGGAAAGCAGGTGGCCGTTCGCAAGTTGTCGTTGACTGTCCCGCGCGGAGAGATATTCGGCTTCCTCGGACCCAACGGTGCCGGCAAGAGCACGTCCATCAAAATGCTGCTCGGGCTGGTGAGGCCGAGTGGCGGCCAGGCCTTCGTGCTCGGCGCTCCGGCGGGCGACGTTGAGGTTCGCCGGCGCGTCGGCTTCCTGCCGGAGGACTTTCGCTTCTACGACTGGCTGACCGCATCGGAGTTGCTGCATCTGCACGGCCGGTTGTGCGGGATGTCCTCCGCGACGTTGCGGCGTCGCGTCCCGGAGGTTCTCGACCTCGTCGGCCTGGCACCCCATGCGGATCGCCGAGTGCGCGCGTTCTCCAAGGGCATGCTCCAGCGGATCGGTCTTGCGCAGGCGCTCGTCCACGAGCCCGAGCTGATCTTCCTCGACGAGCCTACATCCGGCCTCGATCCCATGGGCCGGCGCCTGGTGCGCGACATCCTCCGTGCCGAGCGGGAGCGCGGAGCAACCGTGTTCCTCAACTCGCACCTGCTCAGCGAGATCGAGGTGACCTGCGACCGGGTTGCCTTTATCAAGAACGGTGAGGTGGTCGCGAGCCAGGAGCTGGGCTCCTTGTCGCAGGAGGGCGTCCGCGTCGTGGTTCATGCCCGCAACGTCTCGCAGGATGCGATGGAAGGGTTGACGCGCTGGACGAGCACCGCAACCCGCGAGGCCGAGTACGTGAGATTCAGCGTCGGGTCGAAGGACGTGTTGCCGGACATCATGCGACATCTGGTCGCCTCGGGTGCGGATGTCTTTGGATTCACGCCTGAGCGCGTCTCCCTCGAAGACCTCTTCGTCAGGATCATGGGAGAGGATCGCGGCCTGTGAGCAGCATCTGGATCATGGCGGGTGTGACGCTGCGCGAGGCGGCTCGCCGCAAGATCCTGTGGACCGCGCTGATCGCAGCCGCGCTGCTCTTGATCGTCTTCGCCGTGGCCCTGCGCTTGCAGGTGCTCGAGTTCCAGACCCGGTCCATGTCGCCCTTCCTGCGTTACCAGGTCGAGAGCGGCATGCTCATGGTCGGGCTCTATGCCTGCGACCTGCTCGCGGTCGTGATGACGATTCTCACATCAATCGACACGTTGGCGGGTGAAATCAGCTCGGGCACGATTCACGCCATGGCCACGAAGCCCATGGCCCGCTGGCAGCTCCTTGTCGGCAAGTTCCTGGGGTTCGTGGCCATGATTGCTGCGTACGTGGCGATTACGTTCTCGGGCGCTGTCGCCGTGGCGTACGCGGTTACGGGCGTCCTGCCTGAGCATCCGCTGCGGGGGGCGATGCTGATCACGTTCGAATGCGTCCTCGCTCTCAGCCTCACGTTCCTCGCTGGGACGTGGTTCTCGACCCTCACCAGCGGCGTCCTGGTCCTGGCGCTACAGGGTCTCGCCTTCATGGGCGGATGGCTCGAACAGGTCAGCGGCTTCTCGCAGAGCGCGCAGATCGTGACGCTCGGTGTGATCTCCAGCCTGATCGAGCCGGGAGAGTCGCTGTGGCGCCGCGCGGCGTACGAGATGCAGACGCCGCTGGCGGCGTCCCTTTCGTTTTCTCCCTTCGCCAATATCTCCATCCCGAGCATGACGGCGGTCGCGTACGCGGGCGCGTACACGCTTCTCGTGCTCGGTCTGGCCATTCGCAGCTTCAATCGGAGGGATCTCTAGCCGGACTCGCGGGCCAGACCACCGCGCGTCGACCATTCGACCCTGTTTGACACAACTCGATCGGACGACTCATCTATCACGCAGCCCTTTCTTGGAGAGTTGCCATGCTACGCCTACCTGCCGCCGCGTGCGCCTTTCTCGCCCTTACCGCTTCCGCGGTCGCCGCCCAGAGCCCTCAGTACCACGTCGTCAAGCGCGTTGTCCTGGGGCGCGTTCGGGCGGATTACATCATCGTCGATCCGATCGGTCGGCGGCTGTACGGACTGGGCGACAAAGTCATCGACGTCGACGCTGACAGCGTGATTGGCACCGTCGAGGGCGGGGGCGGCGGATACGCGATCGCTTCGGACCAGAATCGCGGGCTCGTTCGCAACGGCGTGGTCTTCGACCTCACGACGCTCGCCGTCACTGGCCATGTGGACGCCCGCGGCGACGGTATTCGTTATGATCCGGTCACGCATCGTGCTTTCACGTGGGAGGGCAAGGACGCGTGGGTGGTCGACATGACGAATGGATCGCTCATCACGAAGTCCACCATCGGCGACGGACTGGAGTCCGGCGTCGCCGACGGGAGCGGCAAGCTCTTTCTCAATGTCGAAGACTCAGGATTCGTGCAGCGGGTTGATGCCCGAACGCTTAGGATCGAGGCGACCTACAGGATTCCAGCGTGCGGGAGGGCGCAGGGACTGTCGATGGACCTGGCCACGCGACGGCTCTTCATGGCGTGCGACACGAACATGGTGGTTGTTGACGCCGACAATGGGAACGTCGTGACGCGAATTCACGTGCCGAGCCGCGCCGACCAGAACTGCTATGATTCCGTCACCAGACTGGCCTTCAATCCGAATCGCGTGGACAGCACCATGACCGTCGTTCACGAAGATTCGCCGCGCGCATTCTCGGTGGTCGGACAGGTTGCGACCGGTGGTGGCGCGCGCACATGCGCGGTGGACGAGCGAACCCACAAGGTCTACGTCTTCTACTACCTGGGTGCCTCGCGCGAAACCGCACAACTCGTGCTTGCCGTGCTCGCACAGTAGCGCCCGAGGGCTCACGGCAGGCGATGAACCGGGTTCCCTTGTGTGACCCTCTAGCCGGAACTCGCCTGGTTCCTCGCCTGCCCGAGTCACGAGGAGCTCCAAGCCCAGCTCACCGGCTCATGCGTCAGGAGCGTCTTGGGTAGAGTTGAACTGACCGCACGCTTCTCAGACGGCCCTAACGTTTGCAACCGATCGTTGGTCGCATCCCCTCACCACGAGCCCGCCCCCTGTCGGGTGATGCGATCCCAATCCAGCCATCTGTCGGGTCGAACGGAGACCTAAACGGAGACCTTTCGGCCAAGGCGGAGAAGTCCGGCAAAATGTTGTCAAACCGCGAGTTCGTGTCGTCCGCTGCCGGAGTTGAGAATTCTGAATATCGGCCTTTGCCACCCTACCTGACACAGAAGCAGACACACATGACAAGTGCGATCTGGTCGATTCGGAAACTGCGGTCGTCGTAGTCGAACACGCGGAGCTGGTTGGTGCGGGAGATCGGCTTGTTGAAGTTGACGCTGAACCGCGTCGAGACCAGGCCGTGGACCTCGATGGCCTGGTGCCCCGGTTCCGAATCCGTTGGCGGCGCCTGGGCGGCCAGCAGCCACGATCCGGCGACGCAAGGTCGCGGCGTTCATTCCGCTGCGTCGAGATACGCCGTTTCCCCGTGCAGCGACGCGTCGAGACCGGACTGCTCGTCCTGCATGGTCACGTGCACCGGCGTGATGCGGTTGATGACGGCCAGCATCGCGTACGTGAATCCGAATGCCCACACCGACGATAGCGCCACCGCGGCGAGCTGCTTGCCGAAGAAGCTCGCGTTCCCCGCGAGTAGGCCGTTCGTGCCGTTGGGATTGAACGCGGTCGTGGCGAACACACCCAGCAACACGATGCCGAGAAATCCCCCGACGCCGTGCACGCCCCACACATCGAGCGCATCGTCCCACCCCAAGCGGTTTTTGAGGGAGACCGCGAAGTAACAGACGACGCCGGACACGCACCCGATCAAAACGGCGGTGGCCGGCGACACGAAGCCGGCCGCGGGCGTGATGGTGGCGAGGCCCGCCACCGCCCCCGTGAGCAGTCCGACGAAATGCGGCCGCCTGCCGAACAGCCAATCCACGAACAACCACGCCACAGCGGCGAAGGAGGCGGCCACGTCGGTATTGAGGAACGCAACCGCGGTGGTCGAGTCCACCCGGAACTCGCTGCCCGCGTTAAAGCCGTACCAACCGAACCACAGCAGTCCGGTGCCGAGGGCGACCAGCGGGATGGAATGCGGCCCGCGGTCCGCCACCTGCCGCTTGCCGACGTAGAGCACCGACGCGAGGGCCGCCATGCCGGCGATGTTGTGCACCACGATGCCGCCGGCGAAGTCGAGGACGCCCCACTGCTGCAGGAGGCCGCCGCCCCAGATCATGTGGACGAAGGGGAAGTAGACGAACAGCAGCCAGCCGGTGAGGAACAGCATATACGCCTTGAACGTCACCCGGTTGGCGAAGGCCCCCGTAATGAGGGCCGGGGTGATGATGGCGAACATCATCTGGTAGGCGCAGAACACGATCATCGGGATCGTGTCGTTGGGTGAGGGCGTGCTGAGGGTGATGCCGCGCAGGAACGCCCAGCCCAGGTTGCCGACGATCCCGTGGAAGTCGGTCCCGGCGACGTGACTGCCCGAGAAGCAGAGCGAGAACCCACAGATCCACCAGAGCACCGTCGTCCAGCCCATCGAAACGAAGCTCTGGATCATGATCGCCAGCACGTTCTTCCGGCCGACGAGGCCGCCGTAGAAGAACGCAAGGCCCGGCGTCATCAGCATCACGAGGCTCGAGCAGAGGAGCATGAAGCCCGTGTTGCCGGTGTCGAGGTGGAGCATGTCGTGCAACTCCTTCCAAGCGTGACGAGACAAGAAGAAACGCCCGCTATGATGCCTCTGATGGCATGCGCTGTCCAGAGCATGCAGGGCGAACGCCTCGCCGAGGACATGATCTCGGGCGGGGCGTCGATTACAGAACAGTGGGCCTGGGTAGAGTTGAACTACCGACCTCACGCTTGCCAGGAGTTACGGAGCCACGTTGTAGTGACAAGACAGCACTAGGACCCTTCACATCACCTGCTCTTGGGGCAGGAGTACTTGCGAATGGACCGTAGGCTCATGGGCGACCAGTGGATTCCAAGCTGGTTCCAGGCCAGTGAAAGCTGGTCGCGCGTGGCGTCTTGTGACGCGCCTCTTCTTGGGTCCACCTGCGCCACGCGCGACCAGCCCTGCTCAATCCACAGCGCTCGGGAATCCTTGGAACCGGTCAGAATCGTTTTGTGGCTCGTGCCTCGCCTTCAGCTTGACGCTGGCGCGGCGCTGGACCATAACCATACGGGAAGCAAGTTCCGGTAGCGGTTATCGCGGCACCGTGACTGCGCGGTGCCTCTCTGTACGCAAACACGGCAGCGCTGAGGTCACCTTGGCCAAGCTCTCTGAGTGCCCCGTCTGTCACGCAAGCCATAGTGAGGACGATCGCCTCTGCCCGAAGTGCGGGGTCGCCTTCTCCGAGGCACCCACAGTTCGCGCGAGCGTCAAGCCCCCAGATGCGGTCACGCTGAGGGTGCAAACGGCCACCACATCTGAAAAGCCAACTGCCGAGGCCCTGCTCCAGGAACTTCAAGAGGCCCTCGCGCCGCAGATCCTGGTGCTCAAGGAGCTCGGTGCCGGCGGGATGGGCACAGTATTCCTAGGTCGCGATCCGGCGCTCAAGCGCCTCGTTGCCATAAAGGTCCTGAACCGCGATGTCGCCAGCGATGAGTCCGCTCGGCGGCGCTTCGAGCGCGAGGCAGAAGCTGCGGCCGCCGTTGCACACCCGAACGTGGTGAGCATCTACCAGATTGGCGCGCTGCCGAAGTCCGGGGTCGCGTACTTCGTCATGCAGTTCATCGAAGGCAAGACCCTGTCGGACGAGTTTCCGCCGGAGACTCCCGCTGCGCCATCCCAAACGCGGCGAATCATCGGTGAAGTAGCGAGTGCGCTTGCTGCAGCCCACGCCAAGGGTCTCGTACACCGCGACATTAAGCCGGCCAACATTATGATCGATCGGGATAGTGGCCGGACGGTCGTACTCGACTTCGGAATCAGTGCTGTTCTCGAGCAGCGGAAGCAGCCATCGGATCCAAAACTCACGGCGACCGGCTCGTCAATAGGAACCCCGACATACATGAGCCCGGAGCAGGCGTCCGCCGATGAGATCACAGACAAGAGCGACGTATACAGCCTCGGCGTCGTGGCCTTTGAGTTGCTGACGGGACGACCGCCCTTCCTTGAGACATCATCGTGGGGCCTCATGGCGGCGCACATTAAAGAAACGCCTCCGAAGGTGCGCGATCTCGTCCCAGTCGTAGATCCTGAGTTCGCAAACCTGATCGACTCCTGCTTATCGAAGTCGCCAGAGGCTAGGCCTGCCACAGCCGACATCGCTCGGTACCTACTACCTGGAACTCAGGCGATTCTCGAGTGGCCACCGCCCGGACTCGAGCGCCTCCGGGGTGCCGGCTCACGTCTCATTCTAGGACTCGGCGTCCCCGCCGGATTCGCGTGTCTCCTGTTTGCTAGTCTGCTTCTCCAGCCTAGAAAGTCCTTGGGCTGCTGCTGGAATGAATACTATCCGGGTGGCGGTAGCCTCTGGGACAGCGTCTCAGCTCTGGTTGGCAGATTCCTCCCAGCCAGACTCGAGGACAAGGACATCCTTCCCTTTTGGGCGGTTGTCATCGCTGGCTGCGCCGTTGCCGTGCCGCCCTTGGCAGTGTTTGCCTGGCGACGGGCCTGGCGTTTGGCTGACTTGGTACGATGGGCGAGACGATCGGGCTACCCGTGGCGCGTGGTACTCGCCGTGGCATGGGACCGTCGCACCGATACCGTCTCATTGATCAATGGCGTCGGCGCTTATGCGCTCCTCACGGAATCACACCGCAGGAGATTGCTCCGGTTGCGCGGGTGGCAAGAGGCGCTGCTGGCAGCCTCCGTGCTAGCAGCCATCATCACTCCTTTTGTGTGGGTCTTAGGGCTTGTGCCGCATATCGCACCGCGATCCCAGGCAGCTCTGCCGGGCAGCGAGTTGCTGCTAGTGCTCGCACCGCCACTGGCCTTCCTTCTCGCAGCCGCCTTGTGCGCTCGCCCGGAGGCAGGATTCGTCCGACGCGCGGGTGCCAGCGCGTCACTACGACGTCGGCGGCACTGGGGGCCAGTTAGAGCTGAGCTTGTCAGCGCGTGGCTGCGCGCCACCGAAACGCCGGTGCCGGCTAGGCTAGGTGCGCTACCGCGCTGGCTCGTGGCTACGGCCGCCGTGGTGGCAATCATGATCTCCGCGCTGACCGTTTCACTTGCGGTGGGTGTGACTCTGCTCAGCAGCTACGGTGTAACGTCCTTGGGGCCGAGATCCTCAGAATGGTCGGAATCCGTCTTCTTGGACGAGCACAACTGCCACCCCAATCCTACCCCGTTCGATTCGACAGATTATGCCTGCTCCAACGAGCGAAGACCCTCTGCATGGGTGCGGATTCGGAGCGCTATGGTGGCGTCTGGAAGTCAAGTCACACGGGTCAATGGACCTGGCCTCGACATAGGCTCGCTCGTGCCGGCAGCGTTTCTTCGGGCACGCGAGCGGCGTCACCCGGCGTGGGCCTTGGACACTGTCTTACTAAGTCGTTTTCCGTCCGAGAGCAGCATAGTAACGACTCCCGAGGAATGGGAATGGACACGCGTTCTTCGAGAGGTCAGGGCCGGGTGGCGCACTCTTCCTGCCAAACTACCGGATTCCCTCGCTGCCAGCCTCGCTCGGGATACGGTGTGGCCTGGGCTCGAACTCTGGCGCGCTCTAGCACACTCGCCGCCACTACCGCCGCTGTGGTACTTCCGCGCAGGCCTCCCCGGCGCTCAGAGCTCCAGGGAACTACCGGAGCTAATTTTCATCGACGATCGCCTCGTTGCACTTGCGGCTCGGAATTCTGCGGCCGCGGTGCTAGCTCTTTCGAAAGGTGACAAGGGCGGCGCGCTGCTACGCGCGCGCGAGAACCTGGCTGCCAGTTGGCAGTTCGACAAGGATCCGATTATTGGATTCGGGTGGTGGGATGATGCGGTTGGCCGGGCAATCGTCGACCTGGCGGCCATTGGAAGAGTAACCGGCGATCAGGCCGTCACGACTGAGGCGGCTAGTCTACAGGCGACCTACGACGGCGCGAGGCTAAGCAGGGTACGCCCGTGGTTCTCCGCGCTCCTGTTTGCTGATCCGAGCAGTACCCAGGTGCATCGTGATGCGATACAGCTCTTTGACGATACGACTCTGGCTCCACGGGTCCGTTTCTACCTGGCCACGCGCGTCTTGTGGGGCTTCTGCGCGAACGCGCGAGAGATCCTGTTCGGAGTTGATCCGGCTCGACGCGATCTGCTGGCGCAGGCGGGCCGAGGACTGGCAGACATTGCGCGCAGCGCTGACTGGATCGATGTCAACAAACGCGAGTTGGACCGTTGGATCGCGGAGCCCGCGGCGGCATTTGAGGCTCAGCAATTCGCGCTGCATCAGAATGGAGCAGGTTTGGGGGTTGGCGAAGCGCTCTCGTGGATTGGTCTCCGCGGCGTGGAAGCCCGCTTAAAGGGTTGCCTGGGCGAGTTCTAGGTCGCGCCGCGCGCGCCTATCACAGGAGTGGGTGGCCGCGCGACAGGCGCTGATGAAAGTCGGGTTGCGATGGGTGGCTTATGGCCACGTCACCCATTTGCTCACCTGCGCTTGGGACAGGAGTACTCAGCGCCGCGCGACTCGGTGAAATCCGGTCAGCAACCGACACAGAAACAGACACAGGGCCCTTGAAAAGCACAAAGCGCGACGGGCGATAATCGCCGGTCGCGCTTCGAGTTGCCCCTCCTGGGATCGAACCAGGACTCTCCTGATCCAGAGTCAGGCGTGTTGCCAGTTACACCAAGGGGCAGCGAGTGGAGCTGAGGGGGCTCGAACCCCTGACCTCCTGGGTGCGATCCAGGCGCTCTCC
>JBIOJG010000101.1:0-10778 GCA_044450645.1 Binatia bacterium | reverse complement strand
GCCCAGCGCGCAGGAGCAGTAAAGAGCGTCTTCGTCGTCCCTTGCCTGCTCCGAGCACTGCGCCACACTCGCCGTGGCGGCGTTGGCTTCGTCCCCGATCACAGTCATGCGATCACCCAGCACATGGTAACTCTCTCCACTCGTAGCGGTGGTGCAGGCCACCGATACGGGGCCCTGAGGTGACTCTGGCAGTCGGCGACGACGGTGGGCACACGGTTTTTGACGGGCTCCGCCGGTTCCGGCCGCTGGAGGCAACGGGATTAACATCGTGCACTGGTTCGGCAGAACCGGCAACGCGTGGGGCTAGGCGAGGCCGAGCGCCTGTTCCTGCGCCTGCCACAGGGCCGGGAGATCGAGCCGCTGGGTGAGGGCGCTGGCCGTCAGGTCCTCGGGCTGGCGGCCGGGCCCGGAGCCTAAAAACGAACCACCGAAATGGCGAGCAGAGACTTTCCGCCGACTTTGGCGCGGTGGCGGCGGCGCGGTGGCGTTCTCTGGTTCGGCCACCTCGCGCGACGCGCCGCTACACGCGGCGACTGCGATCGATTCTCCGGAAGGTCCGAAGCACCGCGGACTGGGAAGCGGAGGACGGAGTCTGATGCGAACCGGTCTCCGGCGACTTTCGGCGGTTTTGGTGGCGCGTCTTGAGCATTAAACGTCAAACTCACCAAGGCGCAAGTTTTGCCGGAGGAGCCCAGTTCCGGGGATGAGTGTCGATCCGATGTTCCAGGGTCGTTGGCTGGAACAACCCCGGGGCTCTAGCGACCTGGCTGGTCGGATATGGACCCGGAGCGATCCTTCAACGGTAACCCATGAATGCGGGGTAACCCATGAATGGCACCGAGGCGGCCAGGGGGCTCCGGCCTGACCGCCGACCAGCCCCTGGCAGCCCATTTGGGTCGCGATCAGTCATGACAGTGGCACGCGCGGGGATCAGTCATGACAGTGGTCGGCAGGAGGGGGCGATGACCACGCCGCGACCGAGAGCGCACCCTCTCCCGCCCGCAACTGCGGCGGCAGGGAAGCTGCCGCTGCCCCCCCGCAGCAACCTGAGGCTAGAGATCATCCCCCGACACGATTGGCTGGCGACTGCTAGGGAAAACTAGAGTTCCGCACCATGACAGTCATTCATGACCGCCGCGCCCCATTCCCTGTTCTGCAGGGAACCTACAGGGAATTGGTGCCGTCCGCGGGCCGCGATCGGATCGCGCACGCACCCAAACCGCTGGATCCACAGGCTTTTAGGGGCTCCATCCCTCCTCAACCGAACAGGGAATTCCGATCACCGAACAGCGAATTCGGTCCCAGCCAACAGGGAATTTTCCATCCGAGCAGGGACGCCGAGCTTGGCGATCCCCAGGGCGCCGCCAAGGATGTGACGGGAGGGGGATCAGCAGGGGGTCTGCCCTGGGCGGACCCAGGGCGGTTCTCGGCAGAACGCTGTCGGGGCAAGCTGGGTCGGAACGCCAGCGTAGCACCTGCGGTGGTTCTTACGGAGGCACCGAGACGATCAATTTGGAAACAAGGAGGAGCGCGCCGAGATGCGAGTTCCGGTCCGGCGATGGCGAGCGACGGTCAGGGAGGCGGTTCGATAAGCGACCGATTTTTGGCGTCAAACGGCAACGGATGGGATTTTGGCGAGGGACAGGTCCTCCCTGAGCCTCGCGCGATGTTCATACCACAAAGATCGCCTTGCTGCTTAGACGTAAGATGGTGAGGTCGTTATCCGTTGCCGAACGGCTCATTTTCATCGGAAACCCTTGGGGGCAGACGGGGTTCCGTGGAAATCATTTAGTCTGGAGGGTTTTATGGGATTTCTCAGCGGCGTGCCGAGGCCCCGCGCCCGCTCAGCGTGCGTGTGGCACGATCTTCGGTGGATCGTTGTCACGGCGCGGTTCGTGAGGGTCCGAGCACCACGCGGACTTCAGTTCTGCAGAGTGTCATACTCCCCCGAACCACTCGTAGCCTTGGTCTTCCCAATAGCCACCACTCGGCTCCGCCAAGAAGTTCACCTCGGTCAAGTACTTCACCGTCTTGTAGCCGAGCTTCACGGCCGAGTAGACGCGGACAGGAGCGCCGTGGTCGGGCATGAGGTTATCACCATTCATCCCGTACGCGAGGATCGTTTGCTTGTGGAGAGCGCTCTCCCGGTCCCACGATGACCAGTAACCCGTGTCGAACGAGCGAAATTCTACATAACCCGCTTGCGGGGCGGCACCCACAGCCTCGGCGATTTCCCGAAGCCGCACACCGTGCCAGGACGCCACCGCTGACCAACCCTCTACGCAGTGGTGGCGGACACGCATGTCAGTCCGGGTCATCTGCTGTAGTTGGTCCAGCGAGAACGTAGTGGGCCGCGCAACGAGCCCACCGACCCTCAAGGTCCAGTTTACCGGAGGAAACGGCATGTCGTCGGAAATGAAGTAGCTCGGGAAGGCGTCAGCTTGCGTCGTGGCCGAAGGTGGCAGCTCACGGGCAAGCCGCTCCGGTCCGAAGAGGGCGCGGTCCACGTGGGCGTTCCAACGCCTCATGGCCGCCAGGAAGCCCGAGCCCACCCGGCTGCGCTCACAGGCGGCCACTAACGACCCGGCTGCGACCGTTACCAGCAAACGCCGCCGCGTCATCTCGCTAGGCACGTTTTCCTCCTGCGACCATCTCAACGATGGCGCGCGGGTGCAGGGCCACCATGACGAGATGAACCAGCGTAAAGAGTCCAAGAAGACCGAGGCCAATCAGATGCACCGCACGGGCGCCGTCGTAGCCACCGAAGAGAGCTTCGAGCCACCAGATTTGGACGGGCTTGTAGATCGCCAAGCCCGAGAGGACTTCGACGAGCGCGATGAGGATCACAGAACTGTACGCGAGCCGCTGAAGGCCGTTGTAGAAGTCACTTGTCGGTGCCGTCCTGCGAAGGCGTAGGTAGTACGCCATCATGAGCACCGCGTTCCGGGCGTCGCGGGCTGGCACAAAGACTCGCCGGCGCCACTCACCCTGAGCGCCCATGTATATCAGGTAGATGATCCCGTTCCCGATGAGGAACCAGCCAAGCGCGAAGTGCCAATGGCGCGCCCCGGCAAGCCACCCGCCGAAGCGCGACCAGTTCGGGGGCACCATTCCTTGCCAGGGATACCAGCCGTAGAGGGCGCCGCGCGGCCCGAGTGCCGGGTACGCGGCGAAGATTTGCAAGCCGCTTCCCGCCATGATCAGGAGCAGCGGCACGTTTAGCCAGTGGGCAAGGCGAATCAGGACGGGTTGGGCACGTCGTCCCTTCCACCGGCTATCGACATCGCTTGCTTCCATTGTGCGCGTTGCCTCCAGGGTCATTTCACGTCCTAGCGAGGCGGAGCCGTACCGGCCTCCGCAACCGCCAGGACGCCGAAGCTCACTTCTTCTCCATCTCCATGGCCTTGCTGCCCTCCATCATCTTGCCGTCCATCATCATCATCTGTCCCTCTTTCATGTGCATCTCTTTCCCGTCCTTCGTCTTCATCATGCCGTCCGACATGACCTTGGTGCCGTCGCCCATCGTCATCTCGTGCTCCATCGGCCCTGTTGCCTTCCCGTCCTTCATCATCATCATCTTGCCGTCCTTCATCATCACGCCGGCCATTTCGGCGGCCATGAGACGGGAGTCCACCAAAATCACGGACAAAAGTGTGACGGCTACGAGGGTGACCACGCGGTGCTTGCTCATCGGGGTATCTCCTTTCCTGCTGATGGGTTGAGTGAATGATCTTCGGGACACGCAGGTTGGGTCCCGCGCGGAGGCGCGCGCGCACCATCGGGTTGCTTGTCGTTCAGCGCTTCGATGACTTCCGCGTTGCCCTTCATCGCTCGTCCCTGATTTGCTGCCCATACCACATCGTGGCCGACCAAAGCATCCCGTATTACTGCCAGGCCCCACCGGCGTGCCTGGCAGTAGATGGGTCGTGGGCCCCTCCGCTCACAGCTGCCGCATGAAGGCCACGATATCGCTCTTCTCCTGCTCGGTGAGCTTGACGCTGGTCACGATATTGAAGAACTCGACGGTGTCCTCCAGCGTCAGCAATCGCCCGTCGTGCAGGTACGGCGGCGAGTCCTTGATGCCGCGGAGCGGAAAGGTCTTGATGGGCCCGTCGGCGCTGGCCATCATGGCGTTGATCATGCGGGGCTTGTAGAAGCGCTCGACCTGGAGATTGTGCATGGTGTTGTCGGTGTAGTAGGGCGCGGGATGGCACTCGCCGCATCGGGCCTTACCGAAGAACAGTTCTTGCCCCCGCAACTCAGATTGGGTGGCCTTGGCTGGGTCGAGCTTTCCGTCGATGCCGAGCTTCGGGGCCGGCGGGAAGTCGAGCAGTTCCTCGAACTCCGCCATGTCGTGAACCTGGCTGGCGCGTTCGAGGATGTTGACGCCCTTCTTGGTGGCGGTCACCGGATCGCCGTCGAAGTAGGCGGCGCGCTGCTCGAACTCGGTGAAGTCTTCAACGCTCTTTAGTGCCCGCTGGGAGCCGAAGAGACGCTGGATGTTCACACCCCGCAGCGACGGGGTCTCGATGCGGTGGCGAAACTCCTGCGGGCGGATGTCGCCGACGAGATGCGTAGAGGCGTTCGTGTGCCCGTTCGCATGGCAGTCGAAGCAGGCAACGCCCCGGCTCGGCCGCTCGGAGCGGCGGTCTTCGGTTTGGTTGAACTGCTGCTGTGGGAACGGGGTGAGCAGCAGGCGCAGACCCTCGATCTGCTTAGGGTTCAAGATCCCATTGAACAGCTCGTAATAATTGTCGATGGTCAGGAGCTTGCCCTTCGATACGTCACCGAGATCGGGGCGTGTCGTCAAGTAGATCGGGGCTGGAAACTCCGGGAGGAAGTGATCCGGCAGGTCGAAGTCCAGGTCGAAGCGGGTGAGGTCACGGCCTTCCTGTTTCTTGATCTCGTCGATGTGGAACTTGGGGAACACCATGCCCCCTTCGGGATGGTTCGGGTGCGGGAGCGGTAGGAAACCGGCGGGGAAGGTATCCTTGTCCCGGATCTCATCGGGGCTCATCGCGGCGAGCGCCTCCCAGGTCGCCCCTTTTGACAGCTTGGCGCGGACCCCTTCCTGGGCCGCTTTGCCGCGCGACATGGTGATGCCCTTCGCCGGCCGGTTGCTCAGGTCGTAGCGTTCCTTGAGCAGATCGGCCTGCCGCTTCTCCACCCCGGCTTTGGCCGCCTTCATGCGCGCCATGATCGCGCTGAAATCCTCGCCAATGGCGACGGGCGCGTAGCTGGAGTTCTTCGCCGGCTCTTCCGCCGCCACCGGGAGGGGAAGGACGAGGGCCGCAGCATACACACCGGTGTATATCGTCCGTCTGACGCTCCATGATGGTCTTTTCATTGCTTGAACTCCTTCTTGAGCCTGGCAGCGCCAGGCTCAGTTATGTTGTCCTGCACTTGAAACGAGGGTCTGACGAGCACCAACAGGCACACCCATCCGTCTTCCCGTAAAGCACCTTGCATGCCAGAGCGCTCCCCCGACAGGATTCGCCATCATACGGGCTCGGAGCTTTCCGGTTTCTGGGAAAAGGATAGGCCGTGCTTTCGAGCGCCCCGGAACGGCGGCGTGATCTTCGGCCCGTTGAGGTTGGCAGGCTTGACGATCGCTAACTTACCAGTCCGTCGCGCTTCCGCAGCAGCTCGTTCAGGAACCAGCGGTTCTTCTGGTGCGTCTGGACGAGGCGGGCGTAGAGGTCGGCGGTTCCGATGTCGCCCCCGCGCTCGCGACTTCGGTGTCCCCGTGCATCTCGCGAATGATGACGTCGAGCAGCGGCTTTTGCGAGCAAGAATTAGAGCAAGGTTCACGATGCGAGAGAACTGTTATCGACAACGCGGCGTTGGAGCCGACCATCATGAGTTGGTACCGACCTGGACCCAGCTCCTCGATGGCACGGTGCGACTCGACTTCTGCTTGTCCTGCTTCAGTTCGATGGCCGATCCGGTGTCACGGAGCGCCCGCCACTTCCGGAATTTGCGCTGCCAGGCCGCAGCGCGTTCCCACTTCTGCAAGCCTGGGAAGGCAAGGCGGACCGTCATTGCGTTGCTGTTCCGTAAGGCACAAGTTCCGTGCCGCACAAGCGGGCGGCGGCCTCCGTGCTCTCATCCGGCGGCCGGTCATTCGCAGTAAGATACGATCATGAACTATCCGTTCTGGGACGTGCCGCTGGGGTATGGGCTCTTGATGGGCGGGATTGCCGTGGTCCACGTCTTCATCTCCCATTTTGCCATCGGCGGTGGCTTGTATCTGGTGGTCACAGAGCAGGCGGCGCGCCGACGCAACGACGATGCGACGCTCGCTTTTCTGCACACCGTCAGTAAATTCTTCGCGCACCTCACCCTGGTGGCCGGTGCGCTGACCGGCGTGGGCATCTGGTTCATCATCGGGTTGCTCAACCCGGTGGCCACGGAGGCGACGAGTCTCGCTTCTTGTCAATCTTCTTGTGCGCTCAGTCTGCGCCCCAAGTCCAGTCCGTGACCACCCTCCAAGCCGATCACCCGAGCGGCGTGTCCGCCGACTTCGCCGCGCGCGACGGCCCCTCACTGCCCCGGGTTGGCGGCCTGCACCACCGCTACGAGTGGCGGGAAGCCGCTTGAGAAGCGCGGATAGAATTTTGGCGAGGCACAACCCCGAGGATGGCAGCACCCGCGCCTGTGAACTGCAGCGAAGCAGAGAGGCTGCCTGCACTGTTCCATGGTGAACGCACCGTCAACCGCGTAACGCGCTTGTGCGTTCGATGACGTGAGGGCCCTGGGCAGACGACAGGGCATCTGGTTTGCTTCACCGTTGTGTCGATGAAGTTCGCGGGGGACCAGGTCTACACGTGGCACCTAGCGGTTCGGAAACCGTCTCGGCGTCACACCACGAAGGTCACGGTCGCTCCACCAAGACGTTTCGTCACGCGACTGGACCTCTTCCCCTGTCCGCAGTGCCACGCCGACGTTGACGTGGCGCAGCAAGCGCGGAACCTCCGGCCGCCGCGTTCGCACCATTTCTGGCGGCTCGATATGCGCCGGGAGACCGTGCAATGCGCACAGTGCAAGAAATGCTTTCCGGTGTTCGCGTACCTCCTATTCAATTGGGTGCCGCCCTATCGCATCATCACCGGTCTGGTCCTCCTTGTCGCCCTCGCCGGGGTCCTGCTGCTCGTCTCCGCGTGGTAGCTCATCTTTCGGCTTCGCCGTGCGCCCGTGCGCCAACTGGGCGGGATCGCTCTCGTGCTCAAGACCCGCAGAATGCATGGACATGACTTTTCGGGATGGACAGAGCTGTTGAAGCTCGGCTTTCGAGTTTCTGAGCGGACGGTGTCGCGTTATGTCCGGGCGTCACGGCCCCGGCGCCCACCCGGTCCATCCGGGAAGACGTTTCTGGACCATCACCGGGACGTGACGGCGCCCTGGAAACTTTCAGACGGACCCGATATACGGAGGGGGGTCTGGACACCCTGCCTCGCCAATATTCCGTCCGCCGCGCTTGAACCGAGAATCGCTCAGGCGACGGACCCTGGTGTGCTGTGGCGGGTCGACGAACAGCAGCATGTTCTCCGAAAGCAAGCGCATCGATGCCGGAGCATCCACGGCGAACAGTTCGCGCCACGGGCTCGGGGTCGCGACGCCGAACCGCTCTTGAGTGATCAATGCCGGGAGGGAATTCGTAACTACCGTCGGCCGTTGTTTTGGTCGATTTTAGGCCCCGATTTGGTCCCCGCGCCGGTGGGATACCGCCAGCGTGATCAGCCCATGCGATGCAGGGCGCAGATCTTGTTACCGGACGGATCGCGCAGATAGGCGAGATACATCTTCCCCATACCGCCTTCGCGCACTCCCGGTGGATCTTCGCAGGTCGTCCCGCCGTTGGCGACGCCAGCAGCGTGCCAGGCGTCCACGGTGGCCGGATCTCCGACGGCGAAGCCGATCGTACCGCCATTGGCGGGGGAGGCGGGGGCGCCGTTGATCGGCTTCGTGACCGCGAAGACGCCGGACGGGGCAAGGTAGAAGAGGCGCCCCTTCTCGTCGGTGATGGCGGCCGGGATGCCGAGCGTGCCCAGCACGGCGTCGTAGAACTTCCGGGATGCCTCGAGGTCATTGGCTCCGACCATGACATGACTGAACATTGCGTTTCTCCCTCGCGTGGATAGACCCTTGTAAAGTTCCAGGGTCGGCGGACGCCTTCATGCCTCAACGCGGAGGCTTATGCAATCCGCGACACCGACTTCGTAGGCATTGCTGTCGGTGATCAGAAGCAAGGGACCCCCGAGCGCCGGATTTATTCAGAAGCATTCCCCCCGGGCCGCTCACGTGACGTCCGCAACCGCCAGAGCCATCTTCCGCAGCACGCGGGGAGGTGGCGATGGCGTATCGGGAGGTCACGATGGTGGAAGTCAAAGAGGTGTTACGGTTGTGGCTGGGCGAGATGGGCAAGCGGCGCATCGCCGTGCGGCTGGGGCTCGATCCGAAGACGGTGCGTGGCTACATCGAGGCCGCGCGAGGGCTGGGGCTGGAGCGCCCGGCGAGCGACGCGGCCCTGAGCGACGAGCTGGTCGGCCAGGTCCTTGCCGCGCGGCGGGGCAGCGCGCATCGACCGCACGGCGATACGTGGAGCCGCTGTGCCGAGCACCAAGAGTTCATCGAGCGGCATCTGCGCGCCCGGGTGCGGTTGTCGAAGATTCGCAAACTGCTGCGCCGCCAAGGGGTGCAGATTTCCTACGCGACGTTGCGGCGCTGGGCGGTGGTCACCCTCGGCTTTGGGCGCACTGCCCCGACGCTACCGGTGGCCGACGGCCAGCACGGCGAGGAATGTCAGCTCGACACCGGCTGGGTGCTGGCGCTGGAGGCGGACGCGCGCGGGAAGCGGCGGCGGTTGCGAGCGTGGATCTTCACCGCGGGGGTCTCCCGCCACCGCTTCGTCTACCCGATCGAGCGCGAGACCACCGCCAGCGCTATCGAGGCGTGTGAGGCGGCGTGGGAGTTTTTCGGGGGCGTCGGCCGCAGGGGGAACGTTGGGTGGCTTGCGTGATTCCCACGGCGCTGGACTTTCGTCCTGTCCGTCCCGAAAATTCGATCGTCCTGAAATTCCGAGCAGAATCGAGCATCACCCGTCGCACCGATCCGACGGCATTGCATGCGCCGAGCGGCTTCGATACGGCGGCGCCCATGCGACCCGTCCTGATTGCTGTGTTGAGCAGCGTCGGCCCAACTTGCGCGGCGACTGAATCGATGCGACAGAGGCGACGATGAAAGTCATCGCACTCGGTGCAGGGGGGATGGGGCGCTACGCCGCCCGGACAGCAGTCACCTTCGATTTCGTCGACGAGCTGGTCGTCGCCGATCTCGACGTCGCCGCGGCGACACGGTGTGCCGGAACGCTCGGACCGAAGGCCCGCGCGGCGGCGGTCGACGTCACCGACGAGACGGCGCTCCTGCACCTGTTCTCCGGGGCGGGTGCCGTGCTCAACACGGTCGGCCCGTTCTTCCGTCTCGGGCCGCCGGTGCTCAGGGCCGCGATCAAGGCCGGCTGCCACTACCTCGACATCAACGACGACTGGGAGTCCACCGAGGCGATGCTGGCGATGGACAAGGAGGCGCGGGCGCGCGGCGTCACCGCTGTGATCGGCATGGGAGCCAGCCCGGGCATCTCCAACCTGCTGGCGATGACTGCGCTGCGCGAGCTCGACGTGGTCGAGGAGCTGTATCCGGGCTTCGATCTCGACGCCGCCATGCCCGAGACCAGAGGCCCCAAACCCTGTGCCGCCACGATCCACGGTGTGCACCAACTCACCGGCACGATCCGCGTCTTTGACAACGGGCGCTTCGTCGACGAGTCGCCGCTGCGTCGCGTCGATCTCGACTCCCCCGGCCTCGGAGCGCGAACCGGCTGGACCATGGGGCATCCCGAAGCGATCACGTTCCCCCGCTACTTTTCCTCGCTGCGTAGAAGTTTGATCCTGATGACGATGTCGCGCTCGAACCTCGTCGGCATGCGTCTCCTCGGTGTTCTGGTGAATCGCAACCTGGTGTCGCTCGAACGAACGGCCACCTGGGTCGAGTGGATCGAGGGCGTCGGCAAGCCGGCGAAGACGCCGGCCGACTACCTGCGCGAGATCCTCGCCGGGGGTGCCGCGAGGCTGCCGCCGCTCTTCGCGGTCGCCGTCGGTCGCAAGGACACGCGCCCGGCAACCGTGGCAGCAACCGTGCTGTCGGCTCCGGCCGTCGGCATGGGAGGAGCGACGGGCGTGTCCCTGGCCGTCGGGCTGGCCGTCGGACGGCCCGACCAGGAGCAGAAACGCGGCGTCTTCGCGCCTGAGGCCATCGTCGATCCACACCGTTTCTTCGACCGTCTCGCCCCGCTGTGCGATCCGGTGAAACGCTCGGCGGCGGATCTGCTGCTGATCTCGCGTTCCTGGGAGCCGAAGGATCTACGCATTGCCATACGGTCGCGCGTGTCCTGACTTCTGCGCTGCATGTACAGGGACACAGGAGTCAGGCGGGTCCCAGTAGGCGAGCGCGGCGAGACGGAGCGGCAGCCACCCAGATCGAGTGGCATTCTGCGCTGTCGGCCTAAATCCCATCCGCCGTTTTGGTCCGAAAATCGCTGGCCGAGAGAACGCGCAACTGGTTGCGGCGCAGACTGAGCGCACATGGACGCAGACGGAGGTCTCCATGTTACGGGCAAAATCGCCAGGTCGAACCACCACGCCACGCAGCGGTGGTGGCGATCTGGCACGCGACATTGCGGGCCTGTCCGCGCTCGACCCGACCGCCCTGAAGGAGTTGTG
>JBIOJG010000100.1:0-10871 GCA_044450645.1 Binatia bacterium | reverse complement strand
CCGGTGCGCACTGAACGCCACAACCCCTGCTCAATTACGACGATGAGATGGCAACACATCCGCCTGATCATTCCGGTGCTACCACAGTGCCCCTGGTGCGGGATCGACGGCACCAGGCATTTTATGACACAGTAGTACTAAGCCATTATCGGCGAGCTCGAAGTCCGAGCGGAATGCAGGTCAGCCGAATCGTTGGTCGCGGACCCGGGCCTACCGAGCCCCTTCCAACTTCTTGACGTCGCGCTCCACCTTGTGCCGCATTTCTTCTTCACCCAGCGGCGGGTTTTGCAGGGTGAGACCGACGAGGCGTGCTTTGCGCGTATGGCAGCTGCGGTTTTTTTCGCCATTACAGGACCTGCAGAGCCGTCCGACACGCCGAACGCTGCCATTGCAGGCCTGTTACCGGTCTCGGGAAGGCTGCACAGTGCGGTGGCAAGGCCTGCGCAACGGGGTCGGCGACCCGGCGGCCCGGCTCTGATGGCGGGGGTGCAGTTAAGGTGTTGACCCGACCGGGCGCAGCGGGTTAACACAGCGTGGAACCACATAAAGAAGGAATGCTCAACTGCTTGAATCCATGGTGGAGTCCGGTGTATCAGCGGCACATGACAACGGCGGTGTGAACCCGCGAGCGCTGGCGCGGGTTGCCGGTTTCATTGATACGCCGAATTCAAAGTTAGCCCGGAGGACCTGCGTATGGCGATTCTGAACTCCATATCAAGCCCGGCGCGTTGGGTAGTGTGTGCCGGCGTCCTTCTGTGCGTCTGGCCAAGTGACGCAGCCTCGCAGCCGACTAATCCACCGGTGCCGAAGTCCCGGCTCGCGGCTGCTCAGATGGTGGTTCGTGAGGCACTCGAAGAGGCGAAGGCGTTGCGCACAGATCAGGACCGCGGAGCGCTGAGAAATCTGGCAAGGGCGCAAGCCAAGATGGGCGATATCGTCGGCGCTCAGCAGACGTTCGCTGGCGTCCCGGACTTGCCCGATAAACAGAATACAGCCTTTGTAATTCAGGACATTGCCGTTGCCCAGGCGGCTGCTGGTGACATTCCAGCTGCTCTGCGGACCGTGTCTAAGCTCCCGGCCGGCTATCCGCAAGTCCAGGCCCTCAAGGCGATCGCGCAGCTCCAGGCGTCGCGCCGGGACGTTGCGGGAGCACTTGAGACGGCGAGGTCGGCCAAAGATGCCTCGGCACTGTGGAATATAATGTTCGGAGTGGCACAAGCCCAAGCGGAGGCCGGCGACGTTGCCGGGGCCATCAAGACCGCCCAGGCAATCTCCCGTATGCCGGGCGACTCTGAATTGGACGCGTTCATCTCTCTGGCACAAGCCCGGAACGGCCAAATAACTGAAGCGCTGTCCACCGCGCGCCGCATCGAGGGTATCAAGCGCCCCTTTCTCTACGTGAGCGTCGCCGCCTACCAAGCGAAAGCCGGCGATGCCGCTGGTGCCCGTAAGACGGCCGAACAAGTTCCTGAAGGTATGCTCCGCGACCAAGCCTTCCATGGTGTGGCCTTAGGGCAAGCATCAGTCGGAGACCTGGCAGGAGCCAGGGCGACGGCGGCTATGATTACGGAGCCGTCGATTCAGGCGATGGCCACGGCGGGGATCCTCGGGTGGCAGGCGAATAAAGGTGACGTGGTTGGAGCCCTTGGGTCCGCCCAGGCGCTCACGGACGCTCAGGTGCGGGCGATCGCGCTGATGCGCGTCACTTGTGCTCAGGCGCGCGCTGGTGACGTCGCCGGTGCGATCCGGGCGGCCAATGACATCACTGATACCCAGCAGCGGAGCAGCGCACTCGCTCGGATCGCCGCAATCCAAGACGATCGGGGCGATGGAAACGGTGCGTGGGGGACACTCGGTACGATCCCAAATGCTGCATTACAAAATCGCGCACAGAAGAAGATCGCCCTGATTCTCGCGCGCGCCGGTGATCCCTCCCGGTTAATCGCCATGAGTCGTCAGCAGTCTACCGCTTACTGGCGTGTCATTGTGCTGTCTGAAGGCGCCGAAGACATTCTCAAAGACGTTCTCAAGGACTCCGATAGCGTCGAAGGACTCGACAACTTTCTACCGCCTGAGCTCAGGCCGTGACAAACGCGAGCTGAATCATGTCGCCCTTGGAACGAACATCGTTGCCTGCAACCTATGTCCGGTCGAACAAGGCGATCGAGAGCGACGCGAAGAGAACGCGCGCCTCATCGCCAAGCCGTTGAGGCTGCAGAAAGACCCCGCGAGCACAGCGCGAGCATCCGCAGTTTCGATATGAACCTCCGAGAGGGGAAACTTGAGGTGTCGTCCCAATTTCGGCACCACTGCGGTCAGCTGTCAGCTGAAGGATTCGTCGCCATCTCCTGCGGCTGTGCAAGACGTTGAACCCTTAGCGCTGAAAGTCAATTGCTGACAGCGTGGGACACTGCTAGGCGCTCGCGATCGAACTGAAACGGGGGTAAAGTGACCGCAAAGGAGTGGCGAGATGAATCCGGCCATCGAGAAAGAACTCCGCGAGCGTCTTGAGCTGCTGCCCACCGCTCAGCAGCGCCAGGTCTTGGATTTCGTGCGCGCACTGGCAGCGAAGAAGCGCCAGGCCACGTCGGGGCAAGCGCTGAGCCAGTTCGCGGGCACGATTGCGAAGGAGGATCTGGTGCTGATCACCGAGGCCATCGACGAGGGATGCGAGCAAGTGAATCCCGATGAGTGGTAGGTTCCTGCTCGACACGAACATCGTCATCGCGATCTTTGCCGAGGAGCCAGCCGTCCTCGAACGTGTCACCGCAGCCGAGGAGGTCTTTGTGCCGGCGGTCGTACTTGGCGAGTTGTACTACGGCGCCCGGAAGTCGGCGCGGTCCGAGATGAACATTGCACGCATCGATGAGTTCGCGGAAGCCGCGGCAGTTCTGGGTTGTGACGCCACCACCGCACAGCAATACGGCCGCATCAAGAACGATCTGCGCGCTACGGGGCGGCCGATTCCGGAGAACGACATCTGGATTGCAGCCGTCGCCGTACAGCATGGCCTGAGCGTTGTTTCGCGCGACGATCATTTCGATGAAGTGAAGGACCTGCCGCGCGAGGTGTGGTGACAGGGTGGCATGCCCATCAACCGACTTGCTTCTCGCGCAATGACCATCCACGCCGAAGAGGAAATGGATGACGACCGTCTCGTCATCGAGGGGGTTCCGGTGAACGCCTGCTCGCAGTGCGGTGAGAGCTACCTGACCGCCGAGACACAGCACGAGATCGAGCGGATGAGAGGCCGACAGAGGCGAGCGCGAACGATATGAAGAAGGCACATCGTAACGGCGACGAGATGCGAGACCACTACAACTTCAGCGGTGGCGTTCGGGGCAAGTACGCCAAGCGGTACGCGGAAGGGACGAACGTGATCGTCCTCGATCCAGATGTAGCGGAAGTATTCAAAGATCGGAAGTCCGTGAACGAGACCTTGCGTGCCGTTGCCCACATTATCGACCTCTAGTCACGCAAGCTGCCGAGGACGAGCCCAACGCGGTCCAGCCGACCGCGGCCACGCGGCATGCGACAGGAGGGACTCGCGCGGGGGAAGAAATCATGAAGCGGCAGTATCTGGTGCGGATCGACAAAGACGTAGATAGCGATTGGGGCGCCTCGGTTCCGGATCTTCCCGGCTGCGTGGCGACCGGGAAGACGATCGATGCGGCCCTGCGCCGGATCGAGGGCGCGATCGAGCTGCATGTACGCGGGCTGCGCGAGGGCGGAATCAGAGTTCCACCTCCGAGGCAGTGTGCGGTGAAGCCGCGCCGCACTCGGCGACAGGTCAACTTCTACGCAACGGTCGAGGTCGCAGCCTGACCCGGCGGCCGGTCGGCCTGAACATTTCTGTCTCTCGCAGGCGCCGCTGCGCCTGCGGCTAGCGTGAGCGTTATGACGACAGGAGAGCGCGTGATTACACACACTGGGGGTTGTCACTGTGGCCGTGTCAGATTCGAGGTGATCGCGCCGGCGAAGCTTCAGGTCTCGGAGTGCAATTGCTCCATATGCAGCAAGGCGGGGTACCTGCACCTTGTCGTTCCCGCGGAGCGCTTCACGCTGCTTTCCGGAAGTGAGGTGCTGACCACCTACAGCTTCAACACTCACACGGCGAAGCACGTGTTCTGTTCCGTGTGCGGCATCAAGTCCTTCTACGTGCCGCGTTCGCATCCCGATGGCTTCAGTGTCAATGCGCGTTGTCTCGACCCGGGCACGGTCGAGAACATGGGCATCAGGCAGTTCAACGGTCGCGAGTGGGAAAAGCAATACCCGAAAGGGAGAGGGGAGTACACGCAATAACGATGATCCGTACAGCCACCGCATCTGATGCTGACGCCATCGCACGCATCTACAACTACTACATCAGCAACACGATCATCACGTTCGAGGAGGAACCCATATCCTCCGCTGATATGGCCTCGCGGCTTGCCGAAGTCACCGCGGCGTCTTTGCCTTGGATCGTGGTCGAGCAGGATGGGGAAGTCTTTGGATACGCCTATGCGACCAAGTGGCATGGCCGCTGTGCCTATCGATTCTCGGTGGAAAGCACGATCTATCTCGCCCCCGCGGCTACGGGGAAGGGATTTGGAACGAAGCTGTATGAGCGATTGATCTCCATCCTTCGTGAGGGGCCCACGCACGTCGTGATAGGTGGGATCGCACTCCCAAACGCAGCCAGCGTCGCCCTGCATGAGAAGTTGGGCTTCGAGAAGGTGGCCCATTTCAGAGAGGTGGGCTTCAAATTCGAGAAATGGATCGACGTTGGGTATTGGCAGCGAACCTTGTAGCCTCATTATAGCCATGTCGGCGAATGACGACCATGGAAGTTCGACAGGCACGAATCGGAGATATCGAGTCGCTGGTGAGTTTCGACGAGGTTGCGCACGGTGATCAGTTGCGCCGCGAAGCGTTGAGACAGGCAATCGGGCGCGGACAGTGCTTGGTCTGCGAAGAGGTCGGCCGCGTTGTTGGCTATGGTGTGCTCGACTATTTCTTCTACGACTGCGGCTTCATCCGTCTCGTGTACGTCCATCCGGATTACCGGCGGCGCTCGGTCGGGAGCACTCTGGTGCGAGCGATGGAGGCACAATGCAGAACTGCTAAGCTCTTCGCCTCGACGAACCGTTCGAACGCCTCGATGCGGGCGTTGCTCGTGAAGCGTGGGTACGTGGAGTCGGGGTTCATCGACAACCTTGACCCGGGCGATCCCGAGGTGGTGTACTTCAAAGCACTGCCGGAACGCTGAGCCTGTGCTTGAGCTGATCGCGGGCCGCTGATAGCGTCCTCATGCGCTCCGGCGCAGCGAGATGCTCCAGTGCTCAAGCGTGTCGATAGAGTTCAGGTCGTTGTAGGCGACAACAGAGCTACCGCGACCGTCTTCGAGCGGCTGCTCGGGGCCGAGGTGGTGCGCGAGGATCGCGTCGACTTGCTCGCTGCCCAGCGGGTCACGCTCCGGCTCGGCGCCAGCGAGGTCGAGGTGATCGAACCGGACGGCGCGGGCGCGGCAGCCGATTTTCTGTCTCGCACCAAGGGCGGGCTGTTTGCCGTCGGTTTGGCGACAGCGGACATCTCACGGCTGCGGTCACACCTGCAGGGACGTGGGGTGTCTCTGATAGAGGAAGAAGATCAGATATTTCTTTCTCCAGAGGCTACGGGTTTGCCCGGACTCCGCGCTGTAATCTCCGCGGAGGCGGAGCGGCAGCCGGTCGGGCTGGTCCGCTGCCTTTACGAAGCGACGCTCCTGGTGCACGACTTTGCTTCCGTCGTGGAGAAAACAGCGGCTGGCTTCGCTCTGGAGCCGTCGCGTTTCGTTCCCATCCGGTCGGAGGAGTTCGGATACGAAGGCGTGCTCACGCTCTTTCATCCCGAGCGGCTCGATCGCATCGAGATCGTTACGCCGAACGATGCAGCGAAGACCATGGGCCGCTTCTTCGTCAGGCGCGGACCGGGATTCTATATGTGTTACGCCGAGGCGGACGATCTGACATTGATCCGCGAGCGGCTGCTCGAATACGTCCCCGATGACTGGACGGGTCCGCGAGATGCTGGGCCGACGAACATCTTCATCCACCCCAAGGCCCTGGGCGGCCTCATGCTGGGCGTGAGTCGCACCAGCGTCGCCTGGGCATGGTCCGGCCATCCGGAACGCGTGTTGGCAACCCCTGCCGACGAACACGCCTGACTCGGCGGGCGTTCGTGGGGAGGGGTTTTCAGCAGCGACCTAGCGCCGCAACGCGAGCCACCACTTGAAGAGTGTCTTTACCCGCGGTGTCAGGCGGGTCCGGTTGTAGGCGTCGGCGGCTTTCTTGATCACTTCCGCCTGCGTCGGGTAGGGATGGATGGCGGCGGCGATCGTGCCGAGACCACGCTTCGTCACCATGGCTACGGTGATCTCCGAGATCATATCTCCGGCGTGTTCAGCCACCAGCGTTGCACCGAGGATGCGGTCAGTTCCCTTCTTCAGGTGCAGGCGGAGGAATCCATTATCGTTGCCGTCGAGGACGGCCCGATCAACCTCACCCATCGGGATCGTGATGGTGTCGACGGCGTGGCCCCGAACGACGGCTTCGTGTTCGTAGAGTCCCACGTGAGCGATCTCAGGCGATGTGTACGTGCACCATGGAACGTGCAGGGCGCTCGCCTTGCTGCGGCCGCCAAAAAGCGCGTTGGTCAGGACGATCCGAGCGAGTGCGTCCGCCATGTGG
Organism: Binatia bacterium; assembly: GCA_044450645.1. Lineage (GTDB taxonomy): Bacteria > Desulfobacterota > Binatia > HRBIN30 > HRBIN30 > JAGDMS01. The sequence goes on along the minus strand of JBIOJG010000100.1, from coordinate 4,164 downwards.
GTAAACTTATATTGGGAGGCGATGTCTCCGGCGGCGTAGATGCGCCGATTGGTCGTTTGGAGATAGTCGTTCACCGTGATTCCGCCAGGGTCGCACGCAACGCCTGCGGCTTCGAGACCGAGCCCCTCGATATTCGGTGCCCGGCCGACGCCAAGCAGGATCGCATCGCAGGACAGCTCACTCTGCATTCCTTCGGCCGCATACGAAAGAATCAGATCGGTACCACGCCTCTCGGCTCGCGTGACTCGAGCCTGCACTACCAGTTGGATGCCTTCGGTCCGTAACTGACGCTCCAGAATGGCGGCCGCGTCGGCATCCTCGCGGGGGAGTAAGCGAGGCCCGATCTCGAAGAGCGCGACCTCGCTCCCGAGGCGGCGGAAAGCCTGGGACAATTCGCATCCGATGGGGCCCGCGCCGATGACCGCCAGGCGGCGCGGCAGCTCCGTCAGCGAAAAGACGGTCTCGTTGGTTAAGTAGCCGGCTTCCTCCAACCCCGGAATTCCCAGCGCCACCGCTCGTGCGCCGGTCGTGACGACCGCGCGTGAAAACTCCAGCGTGTGGCCGCCGACCGCGAGCGTCGTCGGGCCCGTGAAGCGCCCCTCGCCGAGAAAGACATCGACGCCAAGTGCGGAGAAGCGTTGGGCGCTGTCGTGCGGCGCGATTCGCGCACGCAGCCGCCGCATGCGCTCCATCACCGCGGGGAAGTCGATCTCGACGCTGGGAACGCGGACGCCGAATGTCTCCGCCAGCCGTGCCTCAGCGGCGACACGGGCAGCGCTGATGATGGCTTTGGACGGGACACAGCCAACGTTCAGGCAGTCGCCGCCCAGGAGGTGTTTCTCCACGAGCGCGACCTTCGCTCCCAGCCCGGCAGCTCCCGCAGCTGACACCAGCCCCGCCGTGCCTGCACCGACCACCACGAGGTTATACCGGCCCGTGGGTGTCGGGTTCACCCAGCTGGCTGGATGCACGTGGGACACAAGCACCCGGTTGTGCTCGTCGTTCGGCAACACCAAAGGTGCCGGCGTCTTCGCAGATGGCGACACGCTTCGCCGATCTGCTTTCGTGCGCGCCTCGTCTGTGTTCCGGGGTGCGACGGTTGCCTCTGCCAGAGCCCTGCGTGCAACCTGTGTCACGTACAGGGTGACCAGCGCGGTTACACCTAGCCCGCCAAAGTAGAAGACCTGTTGCGCCACGCCGCCGGAGGTGCGGCCCGCGGCGAGCTCGCTGACGCTGGTGATCAACGAGCCAAGGTACACGTACATGATGGTTCCAGGGAGCATCCCGACGAGCGAGCCCAGCATGTAGTCGCGTAGGGACACCTTGGTCAGTCCGAAGGCATAGTTCAGAAGGTTGAAAGGAAAGACGGGCGATAGCCGCGTGAGCAATACGATGCGGAGGCCCTCGTGTTCGACGGCCCGGTCGATGGCCGCAAAACGCGGATAGGCTTCGACACGGGTGGCCACCCATGCGCGCGCCAGGGTCCGGCCGAGCAGGAAGGCCAAGGTGGCACCGAGGTTCGCGCTGATCCAGACGACCATGGTGCCGACACTGACGCCGTATGCGAAGCCCGCGCCCAACGTGAGGATCGAGCCGGGGAGAAAGAACACCGTTGCGAGGACGTACACGACGGCGAAAACGCAGATGCCGGCCCACCCAGCGCTACGGATCCAATTTACCAGATCGAGGAGGTAATGCTGCACGTGCAGGATCTCCATCGCGACGGCGAGCGCTGCGACGATCACCGCGGCAAGCGCAATCCTGGCTACACTGCTGCGTCGAGGAGTGCCCTCGGGGTGATGTGCAGCCTCGGAGCTGGAGGATCGGTTCGCGGCTTCTGAGGCGGCTTTCGCTGGAGATTGGTTGGGCACACTGACCTCGGGTCTCAGCATTGACCAAATCCACTCGTGGGGAAAGACGGCGACGGCACCCCGCGTGGCTACGCTCCAGGCTGCAAAACGTGTAATATCGGCCGCACTCATGGTATCGAACAGGATCGGGACGTGCCCGTGACGGGCAGGGGGCTGGCGTGGGGCTTGGAGTGAAGGCGCTATCCGTCGAGGCTGCGGAGCCTGATTTCGAAGGCACGCTGCGCCGACATGATGTGGGGCCGCTGCGCCGTGAGCAGGTGCGGACACTTCAGGTCAACGTCGGCAAGCTGTGCAATCAGGCTTGCCATCACTGCCACGTCGACGCCGGACCAAAGCGCACGGAGATCATGACGCGGGCCACAGCGGAGCGGGTCATCGCGCTGCTCGCCGACAGTCCCACGATTGAGACCGTTGATCTGACTGGCGGCGCGCCGGAGTTGAACCCGAATTTCACCTTCCTCGTCGAGCGCGCCCGGGCGCTGAGCCGTCACGTCATCGTCCGCTGCAATCTCACCGTCATTCTCTCCGGCGGTTTGGAGTGGCTGCCGCATTTCTATCGCGACAACGAGGTCGAGCTCGTGTGCTCGCTGCCGTGTTACACCGCGGAAAACGTCGATCGCCAGCGGGGCCCCGGTGTCTTCGACAAGAGCATTGAGGCCCTGCGTCTGCTGAATCGTTTGGGGTACGGTCGCCCCGGTTCGCCATTCGGGCTCAATCTCGTTTACAACCCGCTGGGTGCCTTCCTTCCTCCCTCCCAGCTCGACCTCGAGGCGCACTACCGGGAGGAGCTGGCACGGTTGTTCGGCATTGAGTTTCACCGCCTCCTCACCATCACCAACATGCCGATTAAGCGGTTCGCCGAACAGCTCCATCGTTGGGGAAAATTCGACGACTACATGGGGGTACTGGTGAACCATTTCAATCCGCGCACCGTTGCGGGGTTGATGTGCCGCACCCTGGTGAGCGTTGGTTGGGATGGCACACTCTACGACTGTGACTTCAATCAGATGCTCGAGCTGCCGATCGCGAGGCGTGGCGGGACGGTGGAACGGCCGTTGGCCCTGTGGGATCTCACTCGCCTCGATGAGATCGACGCCGGGAGTATCCGGACGGCACCCCACTGTTTCGGTTGCACGGCGGGCACCGGGTCGAGTTGCGGGGGCGCACTGGCATAACCATGCTGATGTGACTCGCGGCGAGGTTGCTGCCACCATTCAGCCCTCGCAACCAAGGCCGCTGGGCGGATTCTCCCCCGGGTAAAACGTAGAATTTTGTCGTCTTTTGGCAGTATCCAAACGCTGAAGCGTTACCTTTGTGACGGGACTTTGCGATGCAATCGCAACCCTGGCGCAACACCGCGCGAAAAGCGCGGCGCGGATATTGCTGCTGCTGTGCGCCATGCTCCGGGTGATGATCGCAGACGACCACGCGATGTTTCGCGAGATGTTGAGAATATCGCTGCCGCGAACGGGCGATATCGAGGTCGTTGGAGAAGCGGACAACGGGCGAGATCTTGGAGAGGCAATCTACCGGTGCAGACCGGACGTTCTGCTCCTCGACTACAAGATGCCCCATGTAAGAGACTTCGGTACACTGGTCAAGGAAATCCGCGATCGGCACCCAGGCACCCCCGTGATCGTGCTCTCAGGATTCGCCGGTCCGGACGTCGCCATGCGTGCTGCCGAGGCGGGTGCACGTGGGTACGTCCTCAAGACGACGCGTTTGCGCGCCGTGGCGGATGCGATTACAACCGTTGTGAAGGGTGGAATCTGGATCGATCCGAACTTGCCGAGACAAACATTCGACGTTTTTCAGCGTCATTCGGTTTCAGTTCAAAGTCGGAACACCGGCTTGGTGGAACTGACCCGCAGAGAGCGGGAAGTATTGGCCTGCGTGGCGCAGGGCATCGCCAACCGCGAGATCGGATACAAGCTGGCCATCAGCGAGAGGACTGTGAAGACGCACCTGACGCGGATTTTTGCGAAGCTTGACGTCAAGAACCGTGTCGGTGCCGCCCTCGCCTTTTGTAGCGGTGAAAATGGTGCCGGTGCCACGCCCTCGAGCCACCGCGATCAGTTGGCGACTGACAGAAGCAAGAAACAACCCAAGTCCTTCCCGGGAACAGATCTGAGACGGGCCCTAGTGTAGTGCATCGTAAATAGCTTTACTTATTGTCCTTGGTGATATAGACCATGCTTCATGAGCAGGCGAGCCGAAGTGATCGCGCTGTCGCCCGAGGAGCGAGCCACCTTGGACGTGTGGGCGCGCGGGAGAAGTCTTGCGCTGCGCCTGG
>JBIOJG010000099.1:0-12020 GCA_044450645.1 Binatia bacterium | reverse complement strand
TACTACTGTGTCATAAAATGATTGCATCGCGGGACCGCGTCATGGCAAACTGCATGCATGGGACAACGGGTGGCGGCGGCGGAGCGGTTGGAGGGGTATTTGGAGCGGCTGTGCGCGGTGCTCGGTCATGAGGACCGACATGCACCGTTGCGGGCGTACGTGAAAGGATTGTTGTTGCCGGGTGAGCGCAAGAGCGTGGAGCCGATGGCGGCCCGGATCGATCCGCGGCACGTACAAGCCCGACACCAGTCCATGCATCATTTCGTGGCGAACGCGGCATGGGAGGAACGCGAAGTCTTGCGGACAGCGCGGGACTACGCGTTGGAGCCGCTGGAACGACACGCGCCGGTGGGGGCGTGGGTCATCGATGACAGTGGCATGCCGAAGATGGGACAGCACTCGGTGGGCGTGGCACGGCAGTATTGCGGGCAACTGGGGAAGCAGGAGAACTGCCAGGTGGTAGTCACCGTGTCGCTGGTCAACGCCGTGATGAGCGTTCCGGCCGCCTACCGGTTGTATCTGCCAGAGCCGTGGACAACGGATCGCAAGCGCTGTGGTGAAGCGGGCGTTCCCGATGACGTCGGGTTCCAGAAGAAATGGGAGATCGCGCTGCAGGAGGTGGACGAACTCCTCGCCGATGATCTACCGCGAGCGCCAGTAGTGGCGGACGCCGGCTATGGCATTGCCACCGAGTTTCGTGAAGCACTAAGCGAACGCGGATTGCTCTACGCTGTTGGCATCAGTGAGGAAGTGACCGTGTGGCCAGAGGGCAGTGAACCCCTTCCAGCCAAGCCTCGGCGCGCCGATCGCGTGGGGCGGCCGCCAAGACTCTTGCGGCGTGATGCCGATCACCGCCCCGTTTCAGTGCAGGACCTGGCACATCGGCTTCCCAAACCGGCGTGGAAGAACGTGCGGTGGCGCGAAGGAACCCGGGGGACGATGCGCGCGCGATTCGCCGCTGTACGAGTGCGGCCCGCGCACCGCGACTACTGGCGCAGCACCGTGCGCGATCCCGAGTGGCTGTTGATCGAGTGGCCGCAGGAGGAAAAGGAACCAACCAAGTATTGGCTGTCCACGATCTCCGAGCGCGCCCGCATTGACGATCTCGTTCGCCTGGTGAAGATCCGCTGGCGTATCGAGCGAGACTACCAGGAGATGAAAGACGAACTCGGACTCGATCACTACGAAGGGCGCAGTTGGCAGGGCTTCCATCACCATGGCGTCTTATGTATCGCCGCCTACGCATTCTTGGCGGCCGAGCGCGCTCGGCTTTCCCCCCCTGCGCCTCTCGCCTTCCTCAAGCCCGCTCCCCTACCCAAAGGTTTCCGCCCACGGGGCACTGCCGGTGCGCACTGAACGCCACAACCCCTGCTCAATTACGACGATGAGATGGCAACACATCCGCCTGATCATTCCGGTGCTACCACAGTGCCCCTGGTGCGGGATCGACGGCACCAGGCATTTTATGACACAGTAGTACTAGTCGTCGGGGGCGAATTTCTGCAGCCTGGATTGAACGATGTGTCCAAGTGGAACAGGTGGTGGGGTGTTCGCACTTAATGCCACCGATGTCTCTCACCTAGGGGCTTCGCATTGCTCCCTCTACAAGCTTGCGACCCAGTGTCTGGAACGGCGTACTACGTGATGCTCGACGAGGCCCAGGAGTCGGCTTACCTCGTTGCGCAATCCGCGCGGAACACCACGCCTCGCGTCCGAGGATGGTCTAGGACGCGCGTTCACCGCGAACGCGAGGGGAGGGCCTACGACTTAGCACAGCCGTATAGGTCAAATGCGCGCGTTGAATACCTTGCGGGCCGCTGCCGGCGTGTAGTACGGGTTCCAGCGGTGGACACGACTCTTCTTGGCCTTCTCCTCGGTGGCCTAACTTTCATTTGGGGATGCAGGCGCAGACGGCGTGAAAAACGGAAAGCGGTCCTCGAAAACGAAAAGCTTGAAGCGGAGGCCCGTACGCGGGATTCCCGCATCCACCAAGCCACCGAGGCGGATGTCCTCAAGTATGATCCTAAAACAGGCGAACTCATCCGCAAACTCACGATGCTCGTCCTCGCTCTTGTGGCCGTCGCGGGTATCGCTCTCGGGTTCGCGGGGGTGAACGTCTCGCGGATAATCGAAATGATTAAGGCGTCTCTACCCCTCGCAGCAACCCCGACGGCAACGCCAACTCACACGGCGACGCAGACTTTGACGGCAACGGCGACTCCGAGTCGCACACTCCCCGCGCCGACAGTTACACCCCGCCCAAGCACGACATCGAAGCCGGCAACATCAACTTCGATCCCGGCAGGGGCTACCCCGCAAGCGCCGCCCGCCGCCGAGACCGCTCGCCCGCCAGCGCACACGCCGACCGAAATTGTCGAGCACTACCTTTACAGAGAACCAGCACCAACGCCCTACGAATTTCTCGACTCGGGAACGGGCCAGGACAACGCGAGCATCGTCACTCCCACGCCGCGAACGATTTTCCGGCCCCAGCACCAGTACGCGCCAACCGCCACGCGCGAACCTAGTACGGGCGACAGCGACAAATAGGTCTTTGCGCCCTCGTAGTAACTAGACCGTGGGCTGCGGGGCGGGTGGCACTCAGCTATCGGGCTCGGTTTGGCGGGGTGGTCGGGCGCTCTCGCCAAGTACCGTGGCCACCCGTAAAAGATGTTAAGAGCGATGCGAGGGTGTCGATGCGGGAGATCGAAACGCGAACGGCCGTCCAGTGTGGCGACAGCACGACGAGGTTCCATCGGGCCGCGACTCCGCAGGCGAACTCGTCGCGAAGGGAAGGCAGGACATCGGGTCTCCAGAATTCCGCGACGAAGAGGTAGGCGTTGAAGCTCGCGAGTGGCCCGAACACGATCCGTTCGCTCCATTCGGCGTCTTCCGGCGTGACGTTACCGAGCCGAACATTCTGCGGTGTATGCCGAGACGGCCGTCCTCCCTCGGTGGGGAGTTCGAACTCGCCGAGTAATGCCAGGAACAGCGTCGTTGGCAGCGGTGGCTCACTCTCCCGTCCAAGGATATACGGAGCGAAGCGAGCGTACTCCGCAACGGACTGCCTCGACGCGCGGGCGCTATTGTACCAGACCTTCAGGAGATACCGGAGCAGCCGGTCGTAGTCATAGCGAAACATCACGCCATCCTCCGGCGGCGACACGCTCAAGTAGTCGGCATTCACCTGCGCCATGTAGGCGTCGAGGCTGCCGAGCGTGATGTTGTTGCACAGTCGGCACACGTCGCGAACAACCGGGGTGTCGCGCCCGCGGCGGTCACGGGTATGGTCCAGGTGCGTGCGGTAAGATGGGTAATACTCGCGCAAGAAGGTCGAGAAGATGTCCTCGCGCGTCAGCCTTCCCGCGCTGCCGCAATACGCACACCGTCTCATGTTTGGTCGTCGATGCTCATGGCCTTGCCGCCCTGGAAACTTTTGCGCTGTCGTTACCTTTGCCCAGCGTCACTCCGCTGGCGAACATATCGACCTTCAGCTTGCCGCTCTCGGGGACGTTGAGATTCGGGAGGTCACCGGTGTGCATGCCCGCGGGGTTGAGAATCCCGTGCTTTTGCCAATCGGATTGAAGTGCCCGCCGGCCGACTGGAACGGCGGTTCGCACTTGCCGACCTCATGAATGTGCAACGCGTGAGGACCAGGAGGCAGACCTTCGATGTCTACCGTGATGAGGACCCCGTGCGGCGTTTGTTCCAACGTCGCCGCGCCGACCTTCTGCCCTTGTCCGTTGCGAAACTCCGCATGCGCCGTCGAGAGAAGGGGAAGCCTCCATCCCCCTGCCCAACTCGTTAGGTGCCCGTCAAGGTTGTTGGCTCGCCTGGTGCCAAAGGCAGCACGTCTGCAAAGACGAACCCGTCACGTTCGACAATCTCGCCGACGCGCACCGCCAGGCCCTGGCGAAACATCGGACCCGCGTACGCGAAGGTGTGAAACTCGCCGCGCTCGCCGCAGGGATCAACGCTGGCCGGCAGGTCGCGCAGGAGGGTGAGATCGAACGTGCGCCCGGCGAAACGGGCGGGGAGTTGCTTGGGGTCAATGCAGGTCAGGTGCGCCCGCAGGCCGCTGGTTACCATCTCACGCGCAAGCACGTCCGTGGGGCGCAGCCAGAGCGGGAACACCGGCGTGAGGCCTGAATCAGCAAGCTGCCGCTCCCGATAGGCTCGGATGTCCTCAAGGAAGAGATCGCCGAAAGCAAAGGCGGTGGCGCCTTCGCTGCGGGCGCGTTCGATCACCACCCGCATCGCCGCCTCATACTCTGCGTTGCTGCATGGTGAGGGAATTGGCACCGGCCAGAGCGGTATCCCCGTCATCGCGACCTGTGCGGCGAGCAGTTCGGTGCGTACCGCGTGCATGGCCACCCGATCGGCGCTAGCGTTGACGGTGGTCACCAATCCCACGACGTCGTAGGCGGCCTGCTGCCGCAGTACGTGCAGCGTCCAGGCACTGTCCTTCCCGCTGCTCCAAGCGAGTAGCGCTCGCGGTTTCGCCATGCACCGGACCATATCGAATGCGGAGCCCAATGACCACCGAGTGCTTCTGCGGTGTTCGCTTGACTCTCGGGGCCGAGCGGCGCGTCTGAACGCAGAGGCAGCGACTGTCCGCGTCAGCTCGTGATGTGCGCTGCGACTGTAATCCGGCTATAAGTGAGGCATGAGCGCCACGGAGGCGACAGCGCGAAGTCCACGCTTCCCTGTTGAGGTGCGCCGCATCCCGGAAGAGCAACGAGTGCGGATCACCTGGGATGACGGCCACGTCAGCGAGTATCCGTTCGCCCTGCGCCAGCTTTGCGCGCGTTCTGCGTGTCGTCCCCGGTAGGGCAACGGCGATGGTGCGACCACGCTACGAAGAGGTCGACTTCACACGTGACTGCGAGGTGGTGCAGATCCCCCAGGGGACCACTGTGACCATCGAGGCGGGCACTCCAACGGTAATCATGCAGGATCTCGGCGACAGCTACACGATCCAAATCCCGACCCTCGGCGGCTTGTACCGCGTCGCGGGCAAAGATGCCGACGCCCTCGGCAAGGACGTGCCGGTTGGGGCGAGTGCCGAGAGCGATCCGAGGAAGCCGGTGGACCAGGCGCTCGTCCGACGCGTGCTGCAGAGCGTTTACGACCCGGAGATTCCGGTGAACATCGTCGATCTCGGTCTCGTCTACGCTCTGCACATCGAGCCGCTGCTGACCGGGGGCGCACTAGGCAACACGCCAGCTTCCATGGCGGGCGTGGCCTTAATGGTCCGATGAAACCGGATGAAGTTGTAGAAGCAGAAATACAGGTCCATCGAGGCCTTGAAGTTCTCTAGCTTCTTGCTGAACCCGAGGCTCAGGCGCGTCAAGCGCCGGCAGTGCGTGCGAATACTCAGGTTGCTGCGTTCCACGATGGACGTGCTCACGAGGTCCATGTCCGGAGTGCCGATGAGGGCTGTGCCTCGCCAAAACTCCATCCGCTGTGCCTCGCCAAAACTCCATCCGCGCCTTTGAATCTCTCACCGTTCCCGATGGTGACAAAAGATGTCACCTCCTGCATATGAGACCCTGGCGAGGCGCACGCGAATTCTCGGGACCCACAGGACGTTTTAGTAACCTCCGCCCAGACTTTAGCGCGCTTCCACTCTCTTCCGCTGGTTCCGGCCGACTTCTCATCTCTCAGGAGCCACGGGCATGGACATTGCTGCTCGCAGCGTCATGCACATGGCGGCCCTGACTATCGCGGAAATTGCCCAACGCCTCAGCGTTTCCCCCGACACCGTCTATCGCCTTGCGGCCTCGGGCAAACTTCCCGGTCGAAAGGTTGGTCGCGTCTGGCGGTTCTCCGCCGATGCTATCAACCGATACCTCGATCCGGACGCAACAGACGCGGCAGGGCGGCCTGTCGAGATGGTCGGAGCGTGGGCGGATGTCACCGCTCGCAAGCATGTGGAAGAGGCGGTGCAACGGGGTGAGCAGCGCTTTCGCACCCTGATCGAAAAATCCCTGGATCTCGTCGCGATATTGGATCGCGATGGCACGTACCGCTACCTCAATCCGGCTCATGAGGCGCTGTATGGGTTCAGACCAGACGAACTGGTGGGCACGAAGGCCTTCGATCTTCTGCACCCAGACGATGCGCAAAAGCTCATCCCGGTGTTGGCTGAGGCGATCCTGACTGGTACCAAGGCAGCCACCGTTGAGTATCGGCTGCGCCACCAAGATGGTTCTTGGCGCGCCTTCGAGGGTATCGCCCTGAACCTTCTCGATGATCCGGAGGTTGCCGGTATCCTCATCACCGGCCGCGATATCACGGAGCGCAAACGGATGGAGGAAAGAACCGCCCTGCTGCTGGAGTTCGCCAGGGATATCAGCGGCACATACGATTTCGACGAACTGCTCGACCGCACCCAGCGGCGCACGGCGCAGGCGCTACCGTGCGATGGCGTGGTCACGGTGTACTGGCAGCCTGCGGAGCAGGTCTTCCAGATTATCGCAGACTATGGCCTCTCAGCGGAACTTCGTGCCGAGATTCAGGCGCTCCGGTTTGCAGAAGGCGAGGGAACATTTGGCGGTCGGCTTGCCAGTGGAGAAACCGTCGTCATCGGCGATTTCCGAGAGGTGCCGCCGTTCGTAGCCGGAATCGCCGAGCGGTTTGGCATTGCGGTGCTTGTCGTCGCCCCACTGTTTCTCCACGGCCGCCGTCTGGGTGCCCTCGTCGCGTTTCGTACCGATGCTGGCCAGCCCTTCGAGCGCAATGAGGCCGATCTGTGTACCGGAATTGCGGCCCAGCTTGTCATTGCCATCGAAGCCCTCACGCTGCAGCGCCAGCAGCAGGAAGATGCGGTAGTCAGTGGTGCCTTGGCGCGTGCGGGGCAGGAATTGATGTCGTCGCTCAGCACCTCCACGCTGCTCGACCGCCTCTGCAAAATCACCAACGAGGTCTTGGGCTGTGACTGTAGCTACACCGTACTCCGCGAGCCGGGAGACAGCATGTACGCGGTGTTGGCAACGGCCGGCGGTAGCACCGAAGAGTCCGAAGAGGGGCGAGTGTTGAGGCTCCCCGCCGAGGCGTTGACCGGTATGCTCGCCGCTCTGAGCCAGCAGGAGGTCGTTCAGGTGCACATGACGACTCCTCCAACAACGACTTGGGCCGCTCTGCGCAGACGCTACGGGCTTACCGTCGCGCTCTATATTTCTCTGCGGCGGGGCCAAGAACTCATCGGCGTCCACGCCGCGGGCTTTCGTGGTCGGACCCAGCCCTTTTCTCACGTGCAAGAGCGCATCGCTCGCGGCCTCGGGCAGCTGGCATCCGCAGCCTTAGAGAACGCGCAGCTGCATGAGGAATTGAAAAGCGCCAACCGACTGAAGTCCGATTTCGTGGCGACCATGTCGCACGAGCTGCGCACGCCGCTCAACATCATTATGGGCTATACCGACCTGCTCCTGGAGGGTGAGTTTGGCTCTTTGGCCCCCGCGCAAGCGGAGACACTGCAGCGGACCCAGGAGAGCGCGGCGGAGCTGCTTCGGCTGGTCAACGCCACTCTCGACCTCAGCCGGCTCGAAGCGGGACACACGCCGCTCACTATTGCGGAGGTGTCGGTGCGAGATCTGATCAACGAGCTGGCGCTCGAAAGTAAAGTCATCCAAGAAAGGCCGGGGCTGAGCTGGGCGTGGAACGTCGCGCCCGATGTGCCAGTGGTACACACCGACGCGGGCAAGCTGAAGGCGGTACTGAGCAACTTGCTCCGCAACGCGGCGAAGTTCACCGAAGGGGGAACCGTGACCGTGGCGGCCGATGCCCGAGATGGTGGCGTTGAGATCTCGGTGTCCGACACGGGGATCGGCATCGCGCCACAGGTCTTGCCAACCATTTTCGAACCGTTTCGCCAAGGTGAGAGTTCCATGACGCGTCGCTTCGGTGGGGTGGGACTGGGCCTCTACATCGTGCGCCGCCTGGTGGGCCTGCTCGGGGCGACGATTCGCGTCGACAGTGAGCTGGGACGGGGGTCCACGTTCCGGGTGTGGGTGCCACTGGTACCGACCAATCCGCGATCTCGCCGGCTCGAACGGACGCTCAGGGAGTGTGTTTCATTGGCGACGTAGATCTCGTCTTGCCCCCAGGCCGGCGTGCGGCTCACCGTCGTGCCGCAGAGTAGGATCAACGCGGGGAGAAGCCACACATCGACATCGTGCCAATCCGCACCATCATCCTGGCCCAACTCGCTCGGCCGCAATCGTTACCGGCGCGCGGGCGGAATGCCGGCGGGTTCGGCGCCTGAAAAATCCCATCAAACCTACAACTCGGTGATTTCCAGGGAAACCCGTGTGCCACAAGAGTTTCGCGATAGAAACGAGCCGTTCAGGCGGCGGCTTTGGCTCCCGAGTCCTTCCGCAGGCGCTTCCGCTCGGGATCCAGCTCTGTACGCAGCGCTTCGGTGAGCGCCACCAGCGCAAATTTGGTGGCGCAGTAGCCACCGAGCGGCGTGATACCGCGACGCCCGCCGAACGAGGCAACGTTGATGATCGTGCCGCGCTTCTGCTCATGCATCCCCGGCAACACCGCCTGCATCATGAACAGCGCGCCGAAGACGTTCACCCGCCGCATCGCTTCGAAGTCCGCCGCCGCGAGCTGCTCGACCGGCGCCGGCTTCAAAATCCCGGCGTTGTTGACCAGGATATCAGGGCGTCCCCACTGGCAGCGGACCTTAGCGATAGAAACGAGCCGTCAGGCGGCGGCTGATGCGCCGGAGCCCTGCCCCAGGCGTTTCCACTCCCCGGGGGACTGCCTGGCCGTCAGGCCGCCACGGAACTGCTCCCGCTCTGCGCACGCCGCGGCAAGCTGAAGCCAGCGCCGGTCACGATGGATCGCGAAACTACCGGGACGTCGCCGGACGGCGGCAACACAATCTTCATCGGTGTCGCTTCGAAGATGTCCCTGCGCAGGTCGATGCCCGGCATCACGCCCGTCAGCTCCATACCGCGCGTCGTCAGGCGGAAGACACCGACCGGCGTCACGTAGAACACCTGCTTACCCGCTTGCAGCGCGTGCCGGCCGCTGAAGGTCACCTCACCGACGCGCTCGACGAACTTCGGCGTGCCGTAGGTGCGCTGTCGGATGGCGTCGCCCTCGACCACGATGTCACCGTGTTGCATCCATCTCGACACGAAGATCAGGATGCGGGCCGCGGTGGTGAAGTCGATGAACCCACCCGGGCCGGCATAGTTGCGCACGCCGGCACCGCGCTTCGAGACGTTCACGTTGCCCGCGCCGTCGACTTCCAGAGCGCCAAGGCATGCAGCATCGAGCTTCCGGTAACACCGCTTGAAGAGCTGGGCCGTGGACACGATGGCACGCGGTGAAAACGCCGCCCCGAAGTACAGGCCGGGCGCGGGGAGGCCACCCACTGCCCCGCTTTCTACCAGGAAGGTGATGTCATCCAAGCGGCCGCATTCGAAGACGACCCGACCCACCTCCTCCGGTAGACCCGCGCCGAGCACCACGTCGGCGCCGGGTTCGACGTGCGAGAGCAAGGTCGACGCAGCCAGCCGCGCAACCGCGTCATCCACGGCCGTCCGCGGGGCGAGTCCGCCCGCCATCTCGGCGAACCAGCGAGCCAGCCGGGCATGGTCGAGTGCGTCTCGGATGGGCACGGAGCTGCCGGTCGTCAGCGCTGCCCACGGATCACGATGGAAGAAGCCCACCGTTTGCTCGGTATCGGGATAGTAGACGATTGCGTCCACCTTCCTGGCCGGGAGAAAGATGCGGTCGTAGCCCTCGTCTACCAGGAGGCCGACATTTGCGATCACTACGCCGCCGTGACGCTTCGCGGCGTGGGCGATCTCGTAGCCATCACCCTGAATGGCACAGTTGCGGATGTAGAGATTGCCGCGACGATCAGCCGCGGGCACGTTGAACAGCGCCACATCGATCGGCGGCATGCGGTAGCGGAGCCAGCGGCCGTCCAGCGTGACCAGTTGTTCTTGGCGGCGGCCGCAGACGGGCGAACCGCGGCCGCCGCGCGGATCAAGGCAGCTGCCGATGCCAGCCTTGGTAAGGACGGACTCCTTCCCCCGGGACAAGGCGTCGAACAACAGTCCCAGGACCCCGAGCGGGATACACTGCAGCGCGCACTTGCCGGCGGCGGCGAGATCCAAGAAAGCGTGAAACGTCTCGAAATGGCTGGTGATGAAGCGCACACACAGCCCGGCACGGGCAAGCTCATCGAGCGTGCCGGGCAGCAGGCCGCGGTCGCCGTGGCCGCCGATGTTGACCACAGTGAGCCGCCGCGGGTGGCCCGTTTCGGTGAACGACTCGCGCATGGCCCAGTACAGGATCGATGCATGCTGATGGGCGCCCAGACCAGATGCCGCCACGACCGAGCGGTCACGAATCAGGCGCACCGCCTCGCGTGGGCTCATGAACTTCGGGTTCTCCGGCACCGGGCTCGGGTAGTACGTATCCTGCCGGGCCATGGCCATCGCCCAGCGCGCCATCCGAAGCAGCATTCCCGTTTCGGCAAAGAAGTCCATTTCGGGCTCCAGCAACCTACGGGCTCGTGCTAATGCAACGTGCCTGCCAGTCCCTGTGGCATCGCAGCGGCACGAAGGACGGGAACAAGCTGTACGTATGTTCCCGTCCCTGCAACAGTGCAGGTCTAGCGGGAGCGCAGGCGCCGCTGGCCGCATGGGCGCTCGGCAACGTGCGACTGCAGCCGTTGGGATCTTGCTCGAAGCGCAGCTTTGCGCGATGGACGACGGCGGTGCGCGCGCTTGCGTCGAAGCGCAGGCAGTGCCTCTGCCGGTTCTGGAATCTTAGACCTTATCGGCGAGGTGTCTGGGTGGCGTGACATCTGCATCGGCAAGGCCGAACCGAGGCGGGCCAGCGACCTTCAGATCCTCTTCAGCTATACATCCACCGTCGCTGCGTGCGCGAACTCAGCGATCGCGTCGATCAGCCCCGGATGTGCAAAGATATCGTTGTGGTGGGCTCCCGCTGCTGGAAAGAAGCGCTTGGGGTGATTGGCAGCGCCGAAGAGCCCCTTGCCCAGTTCGAACGGGACGACTTCGTCGCGGTCACCGTGCACGACGAGGATCGGAACCGCAAGATCGCAGATGCTTGCCAGCGCGTCGAACTGATTACCCACCAGGAACGACAACGGACCGAAATGATGGCGAGCGACGTCTCTGATGCTCGTGAAGGTGGAGACCACTGCAACGCCAGCACACGGCCGTGTGCTCGCCAGATAGATCGACACCGCGCCGCCTAACGACTCCCCGAAACAGATGATGCGCGCTGCCGGAACGCCGCGTCGGCGCTCGCTGTCGTACGCGGCTTGGGCGTCGAGGTATACGCCCGCCTCGCATGGCCGTCCGCCACTCTTGCCGTAGCCGCGGTAGTCGTAGGCCAGCACATTGAGACCGCGTGCGGCGAGTGCGAGCAGCACGTCTGCCCGACCCGCGATGTTGCCGCCGTTGCCGTGCGACCGGACAAGCGTTGGTCTTGCCCCGCGGCGCGCCGCGTACCACGCGTGGAGCCGCACCTTGTCCTGCGTGGTGATCCACCGCTCCGTCACTCCGGGCGGCGGACCCGGAACGTAGGAATCCGGTTGGAAAATGAGGGCGTCAAGCAGCACGTGAGTTCAGAAGACTTCGCAAGGTGGAACCCGCGCACGCAGCGTCTTGAGCTGCCTAGGGCTCAGCTCGCTCTCGAGTCTCCAGGCAGGACCTGTGCGCTCGTCTCTCCGTTTCATAAGGAGCCACTCGTTACCACGTTGACCTCTGGAGAAACGCGTGAGGGTAAATCCGCCTCTCGGCCCGGCGCCGTAGCGCCCCTCCGGAAATGAATGCAGCGCCGGTGGCGGAGATCGTCGAGTTGCCCGCAGTGCAACTTCTTCCTCGGTCGCCAGATGAAGGTCTGGCATGCCCGTCGCTTGCCGCACGCGCTTGAGATCCACCCGGAGCGGCGCTGGCAGCACGACCATCAGGTAATCTGGGCCGGACCGCAGTATCACGACCTTCGCCACCTCCCTTCCT
>JBIOJG010000098.1:0-13242 GCA_044450645.1 Binatia bacterium | reverse complement strand
ATCAGCTTTTCTTAACCTCATTGGGAGTGGCCTTTCGTTGTGCGTGGTATTCGCTGCTCGCAACAACGAATCTACCACCACGGAAGGCCTTCTCAGTCCCTGCGCGCCTTTGGTCCTGAGAGAATTTCTGTCACATCAAGGTTAACTATGCGTATTACCTGTTGGCGCAGGGAATGGACGGCGCCATCGGTCTTCGCGACTCGGAGAAGATCTTCTACCGCGCCCTGACGACCCACTTGGTGAGCAACTCGAGGTTCATCGATGCGCGACTCGCGTGCGTGGCGTCCGCCGAGGAGATCTTCGGCCAGGGCACGACGCAGGCGACGGAGACCGGTTCGGCCTTCGACGCGGTGGAGATCTTCGACGGACGCGGAACGCCGCCGCCATCGCCGTTTCCGCCGGTGAACGGACAGGACGCGTTGCTGTTCCTGTTCTTCGACAATGCCACGCAATCGTATTTTCTCGGCCGGCGAGAGCATGGTCTCGGAGATGCAGATGCCGGTGTCCAACTAGCGGACAACAGCGTCGCGCCGGCGCGAGCCTCGGTCGCGGGCGACGGCAGCTTTGCGGCGTTCGTCAACGACCAGAATGACATCTGCTTCATCAACACCGACGGGACCAAGACCAATCCCAACCTGAGCACGGTGGAGGATTGTTTGGGCTTCCCCGGCTTCATCTCCTCGGTGGCGGTGGCGCCCGACGGACAGCGGTTCGGGTTCGTCCTCCTCGACGCGCACGGAAAGCCAGATAACAAGATTCGGGTGATCGACGGCGGCGGCGGCGCGCGAACGCAGACCTTCACCCTGCAGGCGCCAGCGCTCGACGGCGGACTGACGGACACCGTGCTGAACGGCGACGTCATGAACTTCACCTCCGATGGCCGTTCGCTCATCTACGACGCGCTCAATCAGTTGCAGCTGAGTGACGGCTCGCAGGTGCTGGCGTGGAGCATCTACGCGCTCGACATCGACGCGGGCGTCACGCAGACGCTGGTACCACCCACGCGCGGTTTCGATATCGACAATCCGGCCCTGAGCCACACCCGCGACAACTTCATCACGTTTGATGCGACCGATCAGCAGACCGGGCAGACCACGGTGTTCGCCGCCAACCTGACCACCGGCCAGCGGCGGGCGGTTGCCTCGATTGCCGATGGTCTCGGGGTACCCGGGTACGCGGGTGACGATACAGCGATCGTCTACTCGCAAGCCGACAATGCAACCGCAACAGGATTTTCGCTCATGCGCCAGCCGCTGGGATCGGATCACATCACCCCGAGCGGGGCGGCGACGGTGCTCCTCGCCAATGCCGACTTTGGCGTCACCTACCGGCGCGGAGCGTTCAACGGTCCTGGCGCCTGTGTGGGTGACTGCAACGGCGACCACTCGGTGACGGTTGATGAGATTCTGGCGATGGTGAACATCGCTCTCGGTAACACGCCCCTTTCCGACTGTCAGGCCGGAGACGCCAATCACGACAACCATGTCACCGTGGACGAGATCCTGACCGCGGTGAATGCCGCGCTGAGCGGTTGCCCGTGACTTGCGATGCGCAGTGGACACCGATGCAGGCACCGGCCGACAACGTGAGCGGCGTCAAAATGGTTCCAAGGGAATTCGAACCCAAATCCCCGCGGACCGAGCGCGCGCATGTGGGTTGACGTTTCCTCTCCCCTTACACCGGCGTGCCGGTTCATGCGTCTGGTGACCCTTGCGCTCGGCACCCCGCCTTCAGCAGGCCAACGAAAAACTGCGAGAGCGGCGTAGCCGTGAAACTTTCCACCGCAGCGCGTGGTGAGCCGCGACAAATGCCCCGCGCCACCAGTGATTGACAAGCGACCGACAGGTGTTGCAAGAGTCATCCCGTCGAAGCGCCCGCGCGCCAGAAGGGCACGCGCCACGCGGAGGCAGGGAGGGGACGATGCACGCGCGCGCCGGTGCTCTGGCGACGGCTGGGCTGGCTGTCGCAATCCTCAGCCTGGCGGCATCATCGCCGCGGCCGGTGCGTGCCGATGCCGTTGTCGGGACGGGCGCCGCGAGTAGCTGCACCAAGGCGGCATTGAACGCAGCGCTGACTGCTGGGGGAAACGTGACGTTCAACTGCGGCCCGGATCCGGTCACCATCACCGTCACCAGTCGGAAGACCATTGGGGCAAACACGAGCATCGACGGCGGCAATCTCATCACAATCAGCGGCGGCGGCACGACGCAGGTGTTCGCGGTGGATTCAGGGGTGACGCTGAGCGTTGCGAACTTGACCATCGCCAACGGCGGCAGTACAAGTGCCAACGGCGGCTCCGGCCACGGTGGCGCCATCGTCAACAGAGGCACACTCAACGTCAACAACACCACGTTCTCCGGCAACAGCGCCAACGCCAGTGGCTATTTGAGCTCCGCCACCGGCGGCGCGGTCTATAACGGGTTTTCCAGCACGCTAACGGTGACCAGCAGCACCTTCTCCGGCAACAGCGCCGTGAACAGTAGCGTTGATTCTAGCTCCGCCTACGGCGGTGCCATCGACTGTTCCAACGGTAGCACGCTGACGGTGAGCAACAGCACCTTCTCCGGCAACAGCGCCTACGCCCCAGGCGATGCCAGCGACGGCTACGGCGGTGCCATCTTCAACAACGGCGGCACGCTGACGGTGACCAACAGCACCTTCTCCGGCAACAGATCCGGCGGCGGCCCCGGCGGCCACGCAGCCGGTGGCGCCATCTCCAACAACGGCGAGGGCACGGTGACAGTGACCAACAGCATTATCGTCCCCAACAGCTTCTACGGCGGCACAAATTGCTCTGGCACCATTACCAATGGCGGCCACAACCTCGACTCGGATGGGACGTGCGGTGTTGGTCCTGTGACCCCCGACCCCTTGCTCGACCCGGCGGGACTCGCCAACAACGGTGGGCCGACGCAAACCATTGCGCTCCAAGGGGACAGTCCAGCGATCAACGCTGGCGATGAGACCGTCTGCGACGCACCGCCGGTGAGCAACCTCGACCAGCGTGGCTACGTCCGACCCGGTCTCGGTGCCACGAACTGTTCCATTGGCGCCTACGAGTACAACTCGCTTCCACCCTGCTGTCAGTGTCCGACAAGCTGTGCAGCGCCTGCTTATGGTTCATGCGGCGACTGCGTGATGGTCTTCGGCGCCACCTGTGAGAGCGGAGACCTCTGCGTGTCCTACACTCCGACGCCGACTCCGACTGTCACCCCGACCCCAACCAACACGCCTGCCGCGAACGATTGCTGTCAGTGTGCCGACTTCTGCGCAGTCCCAAACGTCGGCACGTGCGGCGGGTGCGCCGTGGTGTTCGGGGCTTCCTGCACAGGCGGATCGCTGTGCATCCCTCGAACGGTAACTCCTACGGCAACCCCAACGAGCACGCCGACGGCCACACCGACCGCAACGCACACGGCGACACCTACACCCACCGCAAGCCCGATATCCTGCGTTGGCGACTGCAACCGCGCCGGCAGCGTCACCGTGGATGAGATTCTCACCATGGTGAATATCGCCTTAGGCAACTCGCCGATCTCTGATTGCCTGCCGGGCGACGCCAATAACGACGGCCAGATCACCGTGGACGAGATCCTGACGGCGGTGAACAACGCCCTGAACGGTTGCCCGCCGAACGTCTGAGCGAATCGATAAGCTCGGTGGGCATCGCGGCTAGGCTGATCACCGAACACCCAGACCACGACGGGCTGCCGCGCGCTTCTCTTCCCCCGGTGCACTGTGGAGGTGCAGAAAGGGCCGGGCGGAAGGGAAAACAGCGCGTGGCCGCAAGGCCGGACGCCGCACACGCGCAAGCACGAGCGAGACGCAGGAATGAACCCGACCCGGCGCCTCGTGCCGGATCATTGTAAACCGTCGCCGTTACCTCGCGTTGCGCCTTCACTGGCACGGCCGCAGTTGGAGCGGTCCGGGGAGCGAAACCGGCGACGGTCGCCGCTCACATCGCCGCCGCAGCGAGAAAACCTTTGCAGATTGAAATGGTCCCAAGGGGATTCGAACCCCTCCAGTTCTCGCGAAAAACCTACACAATTTCCCCGCGGTAACAGCCAAAAGTGGCCAAGAATGGCCAAAAGTGTTACCGCGCGGGCACAGCCTCGCAGGCGCCGATGAGCCACCCCTTAATCCCGTTACAGGGCGTCGATCCGGCCTTGAAGCGCGAGGTCGCCATCGACGGCCACGTCTATCACCTCGGTGCGCGCACCGCGGCAATGCTGGAACGGATCGTCCGGCGGGCCGAGAAGATCGAGCGCATCCGGATCGGCGAGATCCACGTGAAGTTTCACAACGACCGCGTCCGCAGTCTGCTGATCACCGAGAGCGACGACCCGAGCGCGTGAACGATGCGGGCATCTGGCGCGACGTCTCGCGGCGCCAAAAGGTGCGCCGCAGGTAGTTGCCGTGTCGGCAACGAATTTGCCGGTCCGTCGTGCGTGTCGCCTGCTGAAAACTCCACTGAGCGTTCGAATGTCCTTCTCCGCTTCCCAGTCCGCGGTGCTTCGGACCTTCCGGAGAATCGATCAAGATCTCCGCGTGTGGCGCGCGGTCGTCGCGATGCTCACCTCGCCTTGGCCGACGTGTACGAAAAAGTGACGTTGCCCCTGGCGTAGAAGAAGGCCGCGGGCTTCGCCGATTTCCAATTCCCCTCGTCTTCGCCTTCCCCTTTCCACTTTCACCTTTGACCTGTCTTTCAACGTGTAACGGGGTAAAGGGGTCAAGAGGAGTTACGGGTCCCGGGCACACCGAAAACCGACGTAGCGGAAGCGGGTGGCGGGACGGTTGAAGTAGCGGATCGCGGCGCGCAGGAACTGAGCACCATTGAAGAACGAGCCCCCGCGAACAGTGCACCAGTCCTTCCCCTTCTTGTACAGCGACGCTGTCCACTCCCACACGTTCCCCGCCATGTCCATCAGGCCGTAGGGCGACGCGCCCGCCGGGCAACTGCCGGCGGGGGCGGGCTGACCACCCGGGTCACCGAAGACCGCTCGCGAGGGATCAGGGTCATCCTCGCCCCATGGATACGTCCGCCCGTCAGTTCCTCGCGCGCCTTTCTCCCACTCCCACTCCGTCGGCAGACGCAGACCCGCCCATTCGCAGTACGTCCGCGCCTCTTCCCAGCTCACGCCCACAACGGGTTGCTGCGGCTGGTTGAAACGCTCGTCCTCCCAGTACTCAGGCTTCGCGGCTTTCGGGGTCGCCTTCAGGAACTCCGCGTACTGCGTGTTCGTCACCGGATAACGGGCGAGGTAGAAGGATTGCAGTGTCTCGCGGCGCGCGGGCTCGCCGCACATGAACTCGCCGCCGGGGACAAGCACCAACTCGGTCCCATCTCCTGCGTTGATCCGTATCCGGGGTAGCCCGCTTGCCGGATCAACGCCCTCATCCAATGCCTCCGGACCGTAGCTTCTGCTCGCAACGAGCAGCTCCCTGGCGATGCGCCGTACGGCGGCATCCGGATCGCGGACAGCAGCCGAAAGCCCCTGCGCGACCCGCGCCAGTTCTAATGGTGGCAGCGCGCGTAGTGCTTGCAGCGCGGCGTACCGCCGCATGACTCCAGAGTCGCGACCAAGGGACCGGCGAATACGATCGGCGAAGCCCGGCTTCGCGGTGGCTGCCTCGACAAAGGGCTGGGCGGAAGGCAACAACGCATCGCGGATGCACTCCGCCGTGAACGACTCATGGCCAGCGAGCTTACCGGCCCCGGCAACGCCGCGCATGAAGTCGTCAAAGTAGTTCGGGTTCCCCAAGCCCACGAACAGCCGCGTCACCTCGCGCCACCAACTCTCGTCGTAGTGCTGCACCAAGACCTCGAACTGGCGCGTGTTGCGGATCTCCTCGGCCGCGAGATACTCCTGAAAGCTCAGATGCTGGAAGCCGTACTCGTCCACGCCGTGACCGGTCAGCAGGCCGCTGCGGTCGCGCACGCTGCGGAGGAACGCCTCGGCGTCAAGCGGCCGCGATAAGCGCGCCACCTGGTCTTTGATGATCCGAAGAACCTCGTCCTGTGAGGCATGTATGCGATTCGTTTCGGAGTGCATCCAGAGCGCCACGGGCTGCAACACCTGCCGCGCCTCGCGCGCCGATAGCAGCGTCTCGATTCCTCTCGCACGATCCCAATGTTCGAGCAGGACGTTGGTGCACTCCTCGTACAGCTCAACGCGCCGTTTCGGCAGCGCCCCGCGGTCGCGGTGCACGAGCGCGATGATCTGCAGCATGAGCGGATTCGCCGCCAGGACGCGAATCTCGTCGTGATCGAGAATCGCTTTGATCAGCCCGGCCGCCAGCTCTTCGGCACGCTGCGCAGACTCGGGGCTATCGCCATAGAGCTGGGCTTGCACGGCACGATACCAGCGTCGTAAGAAGCTCTCGATCTCGTCCCTCCCAAAACGCTCGATGGACAACTCCAGGTGCCCCATCCGCAGCCGCGCATCGCGATAGCCCGCAAACCGCGCCGTGACGACGATGCGGTTGCGCGGGTACCTCGCCGCCAGCTCTTCGATCCAGCGGCTCACCTTCTCGCGCTCCTCACGGTCGACCACTTCATCGAGACCGTCGAGCAAGAGTAAGCAGCGGCCGTCGGCGAGGGCTGGCGCGAAGAAGTTCGGCGGGTATCCTCTGAGCGCCGGCTCACTGGCTGCCAGGAGCGCCGGGGCGAAATCGCCCTCGGTCTTCAGCTGGCGTAGCGGGACGACGATCGGGACCGTATCACCCGTGAGCCCCAACTCGCCGGCTTTGCCGGAAGCGCACACCAGGGCAAGGTGCTTGAGCAACGTGGTCTTGCCCGAGCCGGGCTGGCCGAGGACCACCAAAAGCCGAATGTCGCGCTGCGCGGCGAACTGCCACCCCCACGCGAAGTCGCGGGCGCCTTCGGCCGGCTGTAGCTCGGCGTGCTCCACCCTCAGGTCCGGCGCGCGTTCACGGTCGAGGGCGGCGATGCGCGCCCGCAGGGGCACGAAGACGCTTTCGAGATCGATGGGGATCCGGAGATTGGTCTCGAAGCCGGCGACCGGCAGATCTTTGTGAAAGGTGAACAGCAGCTGGAGGTACTCACGGTGGAGGCCGGCGGTGTCGGCGTCAGGCGGCACAACTGGCGCAGCGGCGAATCTCGCCCCGCACCACGATTCGAGCTGCTCGCGCAGCTTGCGCTCGAACTCGTGAACGTCCTTGTAACGCTCGGCCAAGCCGCTCTTCTCGTATCGGTCGCGGAACTCCCGTGCCTTGTCGAACTGCTGGCGGCCCTCCGCATCGCGCAGGCGTTCCATCGACACCGGAGCGTCCGAGAAGAAGACCATCATCGTCGGACGGTCGCCGGTCTGCTCGCGAACTCTCATCGCCTCGTCAAATTCCTCCGCTGTCCCGGATTCCGCCACCTCGGTCTGCGTGCCAAAGCGCGACCAGAGGACGCCGACAAAGACATCGGACTCGCGAACCAGCGGGTTAATCAACGACTGCGGCCGGCCAGCATCGACGCTCGCGTGTGTCTCCCACCCCACCGGGTCCAGCACGAAGCCGCCGTGACTGCCCAGTCTGCCGCTGAGTGACAGGATCACCTCGCGGGCGACCTGGCGCTCGCGCGCTACGTCGCCGGGCGAGGCAACGAAGATGCGGAACTTGCGGACTGAGGTCGGCATCGCACAACGAAGCACACACAGACTACTGCCACCTCAGTAACGGCGTCAACGGTCACGGTCTAGTCTTTACGACTGGAGCTACGCTCGACACGCTTACGACGAGAGCTGGTGGCGCGAGGTGGGTCAGTAATCAACAGCGTGTACTTCTCTCCCCCCATCAGCGCCATCGGCCTGCTGATCGCTGCCATGCCGAATTGAAACTCGAATCGACCAACGCTGAAACCGACAGACTTCCCGTCACCGATTTGCTAACCATTGCGAGGAATAGATGACAACGGCACTGACATCTGCGCCATGGCCCGCTGAAGTCACGAAGGCAATCCATGATATCGCCGGAGGACTCAACTCAGGTAACATCGCAGTGTTTTGCGGTGCTGGGATATCGTTACCTTCTGGCCTACCTATCGTGAAGCATTTTGTTCCTTATGTTCTCTTGACGCTCTCCTGCTCCCGAGAAGAGCTGCCCATGGTAGTGGCAAGACTGGACGGTATGCCCGAGGAGGGGGCCAGATCTAAAAGCCTGACACAAATGCTCAGTGAACGAATCGGAGTAGGAGAAGAGGCATTGCGGTCGATGCTGACAGCCCTTCCCTTTGAGGCTTTCATCGAGCGCCTGGCCGATAGCAACAGTATTGATAAGCTCCTTGAGATTTACGATGCAGACACGTACCGCCCAGCCCTCGTACCAGGTACCGCACACATCTTTCTCGCGAAGCTCGCTCGCGCAAGAAAACTGCAGACCATAGTGACCACGAACTTTGATCAGCTTATTGAGAGAGCGTTAGAACAGGAAGGGATGGCACAGGGCAGAGACTATGACGTGGTGTACCGCGAAAACGAATTCGGGACGATTGAGTGGGCGAAGGATCGGGTCCGGCTGATAAAGGTGCATGGGAGCATTCACGACAAGCAGGAGATGGCGATAACGTTGCGGCAGGTAGCACGAAAAGAGTTATCTGATGGCAGGGCAAATGTAATATCTCGCATCTTCTCCAAGGGCAAACATGACGGTGTGCTAGTACTGGGCTATAGCTGCTCTGACGTGTTTGACCTGTCCCCACATATTGAAGCGCTGAGAGAGAACCTGAAAAGAGTGACCCTCGTACAGCATTGGGACAGTGCTAGTATTGAAGACATCAGGAAACAAGAGGACAAGAACCCATTCGGTGAATTTAAACATAGCAAGCGCTTCTTTATAAATACGGACCGCCTGCTTCAAGCCCTCTGGGACTTGACATTGGGCGTATCCCACGGAGGCAATCCGGGCGCTGGTAACTGGAGAGGCAAGGTGGCTGCATGGTATGCAGATATCCAGCAACAAGACGCCGAGGGGCTGAAGGACATCATTCCGGGATGGTTGTTTCATGACGTTGGGAACTGGCGGGCGGCAATAGGGTGTTTTGCTCGGGCGCTCGCAACGTCAAGGAAGAATAACCGCATCCGGGCTGAATCTCTTGCCCTCGGCGGCCTGGGCTCTACGTACTTGAACGACGGAGAGTATCAAAAAGCGCTTGACGTCTTGCGGGAAGCCCTAGAGATCGCCCGCAAGCAGGGGGACGAGCGTAGCGAAGTAGACGCCCTCAGCAATATGGGCTTTGCTTATGCTGACCTTGGCTACTGGAAGAAGGCATTACGCTTATATCAGGAAGCTCTGAAGATCAGCCACAAGCTCGGTTACCAGTGGGGCAGCAGGAGTGCGTTCACTTGCCTGGGCCTCATTCTTGTGAAACTCCGCCAGTACCGACAGGCCATCGATATATGCGAAGTCTCCCTAGAGAACGCCCGTCACCTCGGGGACGTGCGGGGCGAAGCGGATGCGCTCAGTATTATAGGATATGCTTACTTGGGCCTGGGCGAGAACAAGAAGGCCCTCGACCTTCATGAGAAGGCTCTGGAGATAGAACGCCGGATCGGGCACGCAAAGGGTGAAGCAGATATCTTCAGCGGATTGGGCTCGCTCTATTTGCAGATGGGCGACTACCGGAAGGCCATCGATCTATACGAGAAGACGCTGAAGATTGAGCGCCGGCTCGGTGATGAGCGTGGTGAGGGAGTCGCCCTTCGTGCCATGGGTTCTGCCTATAGGCAGCTCGGCGACTGTCCGAAGGCCCTCGACCTTCATGATAAGGCCCTGAAGATGGCGCGGAGGCTCGAAGACGCGGCGGGGGAAGGAAAAGCCCTCCTTGAGTTAGGTCTTGTTTACCTGCAGCTAGGCGACTATCGGAAGGCCATCGACACCCATGAGGGCGCCTTGGATATCGCTCGTACACTCGGGGACGCGCTAAGTGAATGGACAGCTCTCAGTGCTTTGGGTGTCGCTTACGGGCAACTTGGCGAGTACCGGAAAGCCATCGATTTCCATGAGAAGCGCTTGGAGGTTGCCCGCAAGCTCGAAGATGTACGGCGTGAAGGTGAAGCCCTCAGCAGTTTGGGTCTCACTTATATGCAGCTTGGCGAGTACAGGAAGACGGCCGATTTCTATGAGAAACGCTTAGCAGTTGCCCGCAAGCTCGGGGAAGAGGAAGGTGAATGGGAAGCCCTCAGTGGATTGGGTCTCGCTTATACGCAACTTCGCGAGCACCGGAAGGCCATCGAGGTGAATGAGATGCGCCTGGAAATGGCCCACAAGCTGGGAGACGCGCAAGGCGCGAGCGATGCGTTGATAAACATGGGTGAGGCGTCCCTGGAACTTGGCGAGCACCCAAAGGCTATTAGATTTTTTGAAAATGCGCTGGAGATTGCTCGTAAGAACAGCGACACAAAAGGCGAAGCGGATGCCCTCGTTCGTGTGGGCATGGCATACGCAGTAGTCGGCAACGCAG
The DNA here is from genome assembly GCA_044450645.1 of Binatia bacterium. Lineage (GTDB taxonomy): Bacteria > Desulfobacterota > Binatia > HRBIN30 > HRBIN30 > JAGDMS01. The sequence continues at coordinate 2,774 of JBIOJG010000098.1, read as the reverse complement.
CAATGGCAGTGAAAGTCTTTAAGGAAAGCAGGGTACTCTTCGAGAGCCTTGGACTTCAGCATATGGTGGAGATGATCGAGAACGCCATCGCCGAATATGGAGGGTGACGGCGCTGCTCGCCTTCCCGAGTTCCACGAGCTGTTCAGGCGGCGCCCTTGGCTACTGGTCGGCTACTACCTACGCCAGCGGTCCGGGCGGCGCGTGGTGGGTGTTCTTCAGCAATGGGGACGTGGGCACCAGCGGTAAGATCAGCAACTTCTACGTGCGTGCAGTGCGTAGCGGCTTGTGACCGGTCAGTTTGAAACTAGGACACCCGCCCCTTCAAATCCGGACACTCAGCCCCGAAGGACAGTACCCGCGGACGGGCCATCCTTGATTTGCTCGCGCCGAAACGTGTAGACTCGCCGCAGTACTGAACCGCAGCTACGCCGAATGAGGCCGCTGTATCACGGAGTGATGACGACGCTCCGGGTGCGCGGCCTTTTTGTTTTCTCCTGCCGCAGCCCGGGCCAGAGGGAAGGCAGGCAGCGATGAGAGAGCGCACATCTCGGGACACACATTCGGCGTCATTGACTGGTCCAAGCGTCGCCCGCCCAACGAAGACGCCACGCGCAAGGGGCAGGCACGTCCCGCACGGAAAGATCAAAACAGATGGGGCGTGAAACTCACGCGCGGGGGTTTAGCAATGGCCAGTTCTGAAGCCCTGAGGCGACGGGTGGCGCGACTGTATGACCGCGAGACGGACGAACTGCGCGCGTTCATGAGGGCCGCAGCGGAGAGCGACTGGCCGCGTCTCATCGCCGCCTTGCGCGCCGCAGGTTACCCGTTACCCAAGGGTGACGACCCGTGGTCGGTACCAGCTCCCGAACGGCAGGCATGTACGGCCAAATGGCGGCAATGGGTCGAAGCAGCAAGGTCAACACGCGCCGACCCGCGCCGAGAAAGCATCGTCCGGCGGGCGCTAGTACAACTGCGGGCAGACTGGCTCGCGGCGCAGAATGGCTCAAAATGGTGCGATTGACACCGAAACAGGACGGGGCGGTGGCAGCACTGCTGACCGACGGCACGATCACTCGCGTGCGCGGAGAGGGAGGAGGGAGGAATGGCGGGGAAACAGCGAGTCACAGAGGCAGGTCATCGGGACGATGCGCGATGCACACGCCAGGAAGCTGAGGACGCACTGGGAGACTTCCGTCCCCAGCAGCAGAACGCGAATACGCATACCTCCCGCGGTATGGGCGCGCTGGAGCGCTCCATGCGCACCGACGGCTACTCCACACCGATGGTGGCGGCTGCCGACTTTGAGGTCTTCGACGGCTCGGCCCGCCTGGAGACGAGCGCCGTGCTCTTCGACGGCATCGCCCCAATCGTAATCCATAGCGACGGCACGCGACCGGTGATCCATGTCCGGGACGACATCCCGAGCACCGCGGATCCGCGCGCCAAGCGGCTGGCACTCGCCGCCAATCGCATCGCGCAGTTGAACCTGGAGTGGGACCCGGCGCTCCTCACACGGCTCCTCGCCGAGCTGCCGGAACTCACCCCGGGGCTCTGGACGGACGAGGAGTTGCGCGTGGTGGTGCGCGCGCTGGAGCACCTCTCGTCGGTCGACGCCGAGCCGCAGATCGACCGCGCCGAGGAGCTGCGCAAGGAGTGGGGCGTTGAGACGGGGCAGCTGTGGCGGCTCGGAGATTCCTGCTTGCTCTGCGGCAATTCCACGAAGCCGGAGGATGTCGCGCGGCTGATGGAGGGAGAGAAGTACACGCTGTTGATTACCGACCCACCTTACGGCGTCTCGTATGCCGCGAAGAACGCGTTTCTGAATGCGGTGGGCCGGGGCAACAGGATTCAGAAAGAGATTGAAGGCGACCACCGCACGCCCGAGGAAATGTCCGCGTTTTGGCTCGCTGCGTTCTCCACAATTCGCGAAGCGGCAGCACCCGGCGCGGCGTACTACGTGACTGGCCCGCAGGGCGGTGACCTCCTCCTCCGGCTCCTCCTGGCGCTGCGCGATTCCGGCTTCCCGCTCCGCCACATGTTGATTTGGTCCAAAAACAACCATGTGCTCGGCCGCTGCGATTACCACTACAAACACGAGCCGATCGTGTACGGTTGGGTTGAAGGCGGCCATAAGTTCTACGGATCGCACTCGGAATTTTCCGTGTGGGAGATCGACAAGCCGCAGAAGTCGGATCTGCATCCCACGACCAAGCCGACTGAATTGTACCTGCGGGCGCTGATGAACAGTTCCGCCCCTGGCGATATCGTGGCTGACTTCTTCGGCGGCAGTGGCACGATGATTATAGCCGCAGAACAAGCTCAGCGGTCCGCGCGGGTTATGGAGCTTGATGCTGGGTATGCTGCCGTTACCCTCCAGCGCTACCTGGATGCAACCGGCAAACAACCGGTCCTGCTGGAGGCCGCATGATGGCGCCCACCCCCAGCGCGCCAGTCAGGCGCCGCTCCCCCCTGACGCCCAAACAACAGCGGTTCGTGGAGGAGTACCTGGTCGACCTGAACGCCACCCGGGCCGCGCGCGCCGCCGGTTACAGTGCCAAGAACGCTGACAAGATCGGCTCGCGGTTGGTAGGGAAAAGTAGAGTTCAGACTGCGATTCAGGCGGGCCGCGCGCAGCTGGCCACACGCACCGGGTGGACCCGGGAGCGCATCGTCGCCCAATTGGAGCCGATCGCGGAGTTCGCCTTCGCCGAGGTGCTCGACTGGAGCGGCGAGCGATTGGCCCTGCGGCCCGCGCACGAGATTCCGGAGCCGGT
>JBIOJG010000097.1:0-14532 GCA_044450645.1 Binatia bacterium | reverse complement strand
CTGGTTGTTGCGGCTCATCCGAAAACGCCAGCTGAGGCGGTGGCGGAGCCCAACCAGCTCGTGGTGGGACTCGAGGACACCGAAGTCGGATCCGGACGCGAACCAGCCTTCAAGGCGCCGCGCGATCTCATCTCGTCCTGAGCTCACCTCCGGCCCCCGCGGCAACAACATCCGTGCTTGTGCCGACGGCGCGAGACACTCTGCGAGGCGGCCGAAATCGCGCAACGAAAGCGCAGTGAGAAACGCGTCAGGTATCGATCTGTCATTCATGGGACCAAACGTAACGCCGGCTCGTTCGAACGAACATCGACCGTTCGGTTGATATTCACGCCACGAGACTTGGCTGCGGAGGAAGTGGCTGGGGAGGAAGGATTCGAACCTTCAACCTTCTGATCCAGAGTTACGGCCTTTACTGACCCGCCTCCCTTCGAGTTCAGCAGACGCGCATAACCCTAGAATTACGACCTTGCCCAGCGTCTAACCCGACGACGATAACCCGGCGTTAACGCGGAGGCTGTGCGGCTTACGCCCGAGTCGCTCGCCGACGGCGCACGTATAGTGCCGCCCGCCAAACCAGGATTGCCACCGCGCCGAATCCCGTGAACACCCAGGCCAGCACTGCGAGCGACCCCACGAGCCAAATGACGCCTGTGAAGAAGTCGGCGTCGCTACTCCCTGTCAAGCGGTCGAGCACAACGATGACGAGGAAGACGGTCCCGAGGCCAACAACCCATTTCTCAGCGCGGCTCCACGCAGGCGGCCGCAGCGGGTCGGCGGGGACCAGGTCCGCATGAACCTCCTTCAACCCTGACCACACGAGTACGCCGAGGAAACCGAACCAGCCGATCAGGAACAGCACCCCGACGATGTCGATCAGCAGGCTCACCAGCGGATTGTCGCGTCTCCGCGCCGTCGCAGTCAGCCGACTCCGCCCGCGCTATGGTTGCCCGCTGGACGGATGCGGAAGCGCCGGACGGCACAGCTACAGGTGGTGCCAGCCAGCAACCTGGGCTGGAACCGCCCCACGGATTGGTTCGTAGTGGACGACCGCATCGGCGAAGCTCTCGGGCCTTACTCGACCGAAGCCGCAGCCGTCCGGCGCGCGACCCGTGGAAGCCACACCGGCACGAAGGCCCGCGGGTAGTCCGTTACGCTTTCGACCATGCCCCGCCGCCGCTCCCTGTCGTCCCTCCTGTTCCGCAGCGCTCGTCGCGTGGACGACCTGGAAGCCCTGGCGAGCGGCAACCCCAAGCGCATAGAACGCCGGGTCAAGAACAAGGTCGTGGGCCGGGTATTGGGGCGGGGCGGCTTCTGGCGCTGGCTCTGGAAGTAGCGACCCTCCAGCCCTACCAGCTCGCGTCCGGCGTGTCCTTGGCGCGCTGAGCACGGCCAAACCAGAACCACATTGCGCGGTGCCAGCCGCTCGCGCACCGCTCGGCACGCAGCGCCCGACGCACGGCGTGGTAGGAGTGATTTGCGCCATATGGAAACTTGACCTCATCAGCGATGCCGCTCATGTGCACCATCTGCACCAATATGCCGAGCTGCCGTCTCAGCTCCTTCTGATTAGCCGAGGGAATCCAGAGTTCAGGCGTCGCGCGGAACGCTGCAACGTCATCGATAAGCTGGTTGAGCTGATTCGCCCGCTGGCGGTATTGGACGAGGGCCCGCACAAGACTTTGGTTAATGAAGAGAGATGGGCCGACCTGTATGGCATTGTCCGTGGCAACCGTTGACAGTTTGAAGACGGTTCTGTGCCAGTCCATTTCCCCAGTCAGCATGTCGTGCCACCAATCATCCGACCACTGCGTATAGCCGCCGCGACCGACCCAGTCTTCGTGAATCTGAAGCTCCGCGACGAGAGCGGCTAAGACACCCTCGCGCTCTTCGTCACGTTGAAGCCGGTAGACAATCCATCCCGCCACCAAGGCCACCAGCAGGCCAACCGCGATGGGCCATAGGTTTGACCAAAGGAGTTCAACCACTCAGACATAGAAGTGTGGACTCCTGTTAAGTCGGTTGGCAATCTTCCGTAAAGCGGCATAGAATCGTAGGTGCCTGCCCTCCCTATCGATTTGCGTTGCCATCACGTTGGCTGAGGAGTTTTCAAGGGCGTGGATAAGTCACCGTACACCCCGAACCCGGCAGCGATTCCCCGGTTCCTAGCGCACATCAAGGCGGTCGGTAAGCCTGACCAAGTTACGCAGAAGTACCTCAAATCGGTGGGTTTCAAGAGCGGCAACGACACCTACCTCATCGGCATCTTCAAGACGATCGGCTTCCTAGACGGACAGGGCGCTCCGACTGAGGTATGGACTAGCTATCGCGACACGAAGCGTGGCGGTGCGGTGCTGGCTGGGGCCATCAAGCGCGGCTACTCCGAGCTGTTCAAGATCTATCCGGACGCTTACCGCAAAGACAATGAGGCTCTTCGCAACTTCTTCACAACCCACAACGCCAAGTTGGGTGAATCCACCCTGCAGTTTGTCGTTTCCACGTTCAAGAAACTCTGCGAAAGTGCAGACTTCGAGCAAGCCATTGACGAGGTGCCCAAAGGTGCCCCCAAGGCCACTCGTGCAGTTGTTGAAACCGCGGCTATTGAGGTCAAGACGCCGCGATTGACCGAGTCGTCGGTGAACATCAACATTGAACTCCATCTCCCCGCGACCGAGGACGCCACCATCTACGAGAAGTTGTTCGCAGCTCTCAGAAAGCATCTTCTGAGTTAGCCTGCATGCGCGGTTCGCGTGCTGCACCATGGCTACAGCGAGCTGACGCCTTCAGGAAGGAAGCGCATGCAATCCTCGCCACACACGAGGCCGCGCGCTCGCGCGTGTTCGTACTTGAGGATTCTTACAAGACCCTCACGGGCCTGTCGCTCAGGCAGGACGACTTGCTGAGGCAAGCATTGCGGTGCGCCGAAACGTCGTTGTTCCGCGCGGCGCATGTAATGGCCTGGGCCGGGCTAATGGACTTTCTAGAGGAGAAGCTGGAATCCGACAGTTTGGTCAAGCTACGTAAGGCCAGGCCAAAATGGCAGGGCGCGGACATCAGCGAGATGGCAGAGTCGATTCCGGAGCGTCAGCTTGTTGACGTAACCGTCGATGTTGGGCTGTGCACGAAGAACGACGCTAAGGCGCTCGTGGGGCTCCTGAACAAACGCAACGAGTGCGCGCACCCAACGGCGTACTACCCGCAGCTCAACGAAACTGTGGGGTACATCTCGGAAGTCCTTCAAAGAATCAAAGTGCTTCAACCGCGGTCCCTGTAATCGCAGTTGGCTCCTCATCCATAGGTGGGCAAGAAGGCAAGGGAGCGGGCAGCGCGCAAGGCCGCGGCCAAGCCTGTTGGTCGTCGCCTCGAAGCCCTGAAGGCCCGACTGCTGGTTCTGTGGGGCTATCCAGGTGCGGGCAAGTCCTGGTACGCGCGCTGGCTGCACCGCGAGAACCGGTACACGCATGTCGATACCGATGCACTGCGAGGCACCGAGCTGGACGCGGGCTGGTACATGACTTTCACGCGCGAAATGACACCTGAGGCTTACATGGCACTCGTGGCGCGTCACGGCCGACCGGTCGTCGTGGAGTTCGGGCTATGGGCCAACCCCGACAACATCGCCCTGCTGCGACGCATGCGCGACGCAGGCGCGGAGCCGTGGTTCTTCTATGGGGACAGAGCCGCGGCGAAGGCAGCGTGGCGTGAAGAGAATCGCACTCGGCCTCGCGACTTTGAGGACGGTAAGTGGGATGAGGTGGTCGGGCTGATGGACGCCAACTGGCGGCTGATCGTTGAGGCGATTGGCCAGGAACGGATGCTGCGCACGATCGAGGCTGGGCCTGAGCGCCTTGCGCCCGAAGTCATCTACCGCGGTATGACCGCTCAGGTGGAATGAGCCGCGTTAGTCCGCCCGCGAGCGCCGGGCTAAGCTACTTCGAATGCCTCGCTCTCGGGTCGACTGGTGGGCGGTGGAAGCAGACCGCTTCAGCGCGGAGCTTGCGCGCCGCCAGGCCAAGGTGCAACCCGAAGACATCGAGATCATCGAATACGGCGACGGCACGACGAGCACGGACAGGGCGCTTGAGGAGCTGCTTAAGAAGGAGCGCCCTCAGACTCCGCAGGAGCCTGCCCCGCCCCGATAGCGTGTAGGTCGCCGGGCGGTTTAGCCGATCAGCGAGGCAACGGCCAGAGCTGCGCCTGCGTCTGGCGGCGGGTCTCGATTTCGATCATGGACGCGCGCCGCGCGTTCTCCTCGTCGGTCGCGCGCTCGGCGTCCATCTGGGCGATGGATTTAGGCCGCTCCCTCTCGATGGGTGAGGCCACCGCTCTACCGGGATTTCCGGCCCGCTTGTTGATCTGGAAGCGAGTCCACTCGTCGTTGAAGAATGCGTTGCACTCGGGGCTGTCGCACTCGATGGCGTGGTCCTTGCCGTGCGGCTCGTGAAAATGACAGAACGGACTGCCGTCGGGGTTCTTCATGCCCGCCTGCGCGATGGTGACGACCAGCGGCTCTCCGAGCGCGAAGTACCACTTACGACGCAGCATCTCGATCCCGCCCGCAAGGAGCAGCTCCGCGCGGCAGCCTTCGTTGTCGCAGCGGACCACCCCGTTGTGCCCGTACGCCTCCCGAGAGTGGTCGTGCGCCGTCGTTCGGACATCGGTCTTCGAGCTGCCAACGTAGATGGCCGGAAGCTGCTTCGCAGGCATTGTGGTTCTACTCCTTGTTCCAGGCGTCGGGCGGACCCCAAGGCGACGTTGCCTCTGGCGTCTTGTTGATGGTGGGTTGTGTTTGAATCGGCCCGGCGTCGTCGTTGTTCGGGATGTTGCCTACGTTCACGGGCGTAAGTTGCCCAAAGTCGAAACGAGCACGGGCAGCACCGAACAGCGCCACTTCAGGCGTTACCGGCCCACGCGACAGGGGATTGCCAGGGGACGCGGCTGCGCCGCCCGATTCCGGCGTGCCCATTTCGCGGGCGAAGTCCGAAGCGCGAATGGGATGCGGTGTCGGCGTGGGCTGTTGCATCGGATCGTCCATGCCGATGTTCTCCGATTTGGCCGCGGGTTTGGATTCCGAGCTGTCGCCGGGACTCAGCCGAGCGTGGCCCGGCAGGTACCTCGCGTCGCGGGTGAACTGCGAAGCGTCTCCCTGGTGTATCTCCGCATCGGGGAACGCGTTGAGGTCCGGGTCGATGCCCAAGTTCACCGAGGAGCGCGTGGCGTCGCGGATCATCTCGTCGTCCACGTCAGCCGAGCTCTCCGAACAGAATCGCCTGAGCGCGTGCCCTTGTGGTGACATCGGGCGCGTTATAGGCCAGGAATTCGTATCGCATCCGACGCTCGCGGGCTTCCTTCTTGGCGGCCTTCTGTACGACGCCTTTCGCTTGCACTCCGTCGCCCAAGCCGTTGCACTTGAAGGCTGCGGCGTCGAGTCGCACCAACGCATCCATCCGCTCGCCACGCGGCGCGTTCGCGTTCTTCGCCACCTTGCCGAGCTGCTGGAGGCTCTCTCGCGAGCACGACAGCTCCATGTCTCTGCTCCACTTGCTCGCGTAGGTCGGGGTGCTCTTGGCGAGCTTCGCCATCTTCTTCGCCATCTTCTTGGCCTTCTTGTCGGCGAGTAGCTTCCCGACACTGCACGCCAGGACGCCGTTGCGCTTGTTGAGCACCTTGCCGCTTCCGCTGAAAGTGGGGCCTGCGTTGCCGAACCATTCCGGTACGACGATTGCGTTTCCGAGTCCGTCTACGACGATTGAACCTCCTCTGCATTGCTGAGCGTGTCCCACCAGACCGGCTTCTCCACCTGTTCGCCGCGGTCTTCATGACCCTGGGCGTCGTCCTTTCCGCCGCGACCTTCATGGCCCTGGGCGTCCGGCTCCTCGGTGTCGAATTCCGTGTTCGTGGCACCCGCGATTGTGTCCAGAACTTTGATGCGGCCTGCATCGATTTCGGCACTCGGGGTGCCGGGCGCGGCCAGCCGGGCGCGGTACTCCACTCCCATCCGGCCCGCCACTTGACGGATCAGTCGTGGGTCGGCAGAGATGCCGATTGTGTGCGAGCCATCCGGCCCGAACTGCGTCAGCACCACGCCGATGTTCTTCATGTCCACGTTACAAGTCATACGCCATTCGGTGTTACGCGCCTCCAGCGGAACGCGGCCTGCTTCACGGTGTTCCGCGCAACTCCCGTCAACGCAGACACTTCCGCAACGGACAGGCCCGCCGACAGCAGCTCGCGCACTCCGGCACCGGCATCCTCCATCGCCAGCAAGCCTTCCCAGTCCTGCGCGAACCGCTCCGCGTTGTCCCCGAGCATGTCGTGGGCGCTGCGCCAGCCGTCAGACGGCATCCTTCAACCTCCTGAGGAAGCGTGTAGGGCGCGGCCCGGTGGCTGCGCGGCGGTCGGCACGTGCGCGTTCTTCACGCAGCCTCTGTTCCTGCCGCGCGTACTTCCGAACGACCACTGTGATCACGAATGGCGAGTACGCCATGGCGACGATGGCGCAGACCCCGCCGCGGATCGGGTTGTAGGCGTAGGCCAAGGGAGCGTGTTCGGCGGGCGGTGCATGGCGGTGCATATCGCGGGCCATCCAGCGCCGCGGCTTCCCTTCCACGCTGGCCTCCCGCAAGAACTCCGCAAGCTGGGCGCGGGCTTCCTCCAAGGTCGCGTCCGGTGCTACTCGCTGCTGCCAGCGCTCGGCGGGGTGATTCGGAACCGCGGCGACTACTGATGGATGCTCCTTGCGGTCGTTCGTGACGCGAGCGCCGCTGCGGCTGCCCCGCGCTGTCGGGCCGGGCCAGGAAGTGTGTCGGCTCGCGGCTTACGGCGCTCCTGCGGACTCCCTGCTCGCTCCGATTTCGGAGGCGTGGCGACCTCGGAAGAGTCGGTCGAGTTCGAGGAACTACCGTGCAGGCGCTCAGCGTCGCCATCGTCTGCGGCGCGTACGCCTCCCTGCTCGGCGCGGAAACAGGCGTCCCCGGCGCTCAATCCGTGCTGGCAGTAGATCACTCCGCCCTCAGAGCGCGTGAAGCCGGGCCGCAACGCCACGACCTTCTCTTCCGCCATCGTCAGGCTGAAGCTCATGGCCCGGCGCTCCGCATGTCGTCCAGAGCGCTCTCGGCGGGCGGTGGGCTTGCGGCAGCGTTGAGTGCCAGAGTTTCGTGGTCGCCATAGGCTCCCGAATCGAGGAGGATCTGCGTCACAGATGCGATCAAGGTCTCAGTGACTTCCTTCGTGACCTTCACCTCGTGGGTTGTGCCGCCCATCACCTCGACGGTGCTTCGCTCTCGGTATCTGTTGCGATAGGCGCGCAGGATCAGTTCGGCAGCGCGAGTATCGAAGACGCGCTCGTCGGCAACGTGCCGTCCTCCGCTGACAACAGGGCGCACGTGAACGCCTGTCGCACTGTCGATGAGGGATTTCTCGACCTGGTCGAGCATTGACTCAATCGCGTCATCGAAAGCTTCCTTGAAGTCCGGGTACTTTCTGGCCCAGCGGTACGCCTCTGTCCGCGAGGTCCCGGCTCGGGCAGCCGCCATCGCCACGGACCGATACCGTCTGAGGGATCGCAGGAAGGCCCTTTGCTTGAGCTTCCGCTGTGCCGTCGCCAACCGCTCCTTCGCCATCAGCGCCGCTCCACGATGCCCGCGCCTGTCGCTGGGTCACGCATGAAGCTGATCGGACGCGGCTCTGCTGGATACCGCGACAGCACGACCTTGCGTAGCCTCTCGGCAGCGGCCATGAGGCGCAACACAGCAGCATTGCTCACGCGCGGCTCGGCTGTGATGGACGCGGTCTTGGGCGCTGGCGCTGGTGCGTACGACGCGGCATCGCTCGGGGTGCCGCCATGCAAGATGCTGCGAGGGTCGTTCGGATCTTCGCCCATCTCCAGGGCCAGTTGCCAGTTGTGCGTGTCCCAACGCTGCATGCGCAAGTGGCCGGTTTCCAGAAGATGCTGGACGTACGGAGTCATGGCGCGTGGCTGGCGTTGGTGCATCGCGGTTGGTGGGCCGGATGCGCGGGCCTTGCGCTTCTTGCTCATGCTCTCTCCTCGACGATGTGGGCGACCTCGACGCCGGTCAACGCGCCCTTGCTGAGCAGCGCCGCTGCGATGGCGCTCACCTCGGGCCAGAAGCTCTCCAAGACGCGTGTCACGGCAGCGACCGCCAGGTCGTCCGAGCATGCGAGGGACTTGCTCATGGCCGCGTAGCTCTCGAAGTCCGATGTGCCACGGCCCGGCTCATAGGTGATGGTGCCTCCGTTCGGGCACAGGTGGATGTTGTGGGCGAGCGGCCCGGCAAGGTCTACCAGCGCGCGGTCGGCGTCGACCATTGGCGCGGCGAACGTCACCTCTCCGCTGCCGTCCGGTCTGACGCAGGCGACGGCGACCTCTGCTCCCAGCAGGTATGCGACCAGGGCATGCCCGGCCTCGTGGTGGGCCACGCCGACGTCTAGAGCCTCTCCCGCTGAACCCTCCTTGACGCGCCTGCCCGTCGATTAGCGAACCTACTCCGCGGTCGGCCTGCTCTTCGCTTGCAGCGCGTAACCCTGGACTGGCGCTGGAAACCAGCGCGTAACTGGGTCGTTTGGACGAGTCGTTTCGGGGTCGTTTCGGGGTCGTTACGCACTCCGATACGGTCTCCGATACGCACGAAGATGGTTGTCCTCACAATCCTCTTCCTCTGAGTCGGCCCAGCGCCGCTTCCTCGCTCAAGTCGGCCAGTAGTTGGTCACGGTGCCTCTTGGCGTACCTGAGCGCCTTCTGCTGCACGGCGGCGCTCATCGGAACCGTGGGCGCGAGCTGGATCACGGTCTCGTTCAGCACCACGATGAATCCGCATCCACGGAGGTAGGCCAGCGGCTCGCTATGGATGTCAACCGGCTGCCTCATGCAGCTCTCCCTGCGCCCGCGCGCGCGTAGGCCAGAGGCGCTGCGTAGCGTCGTGCAGTCATCCTGCTGAGGCTGGAGGCTGATGTGGAGAGCGTGTTGTGGCGGTATGCGGATTTGGTTCTTGGAGAGAGAAGTGAAAGGTTCATGGTGCTACCCGGTTGGTGGGCTTACTGCTATGGGGCTTGCGGTTCATATGGGGAAAGGCAAGCCAGCGAGGAACGGCAGTCGCGTGAGCAACCAAGTGCTGAGCGAGTGCGGACAAGGCGGCCGTGAGCTGCTCAGCGTCACGCTGGTCGTACGCCTTGGATGCTGCGGCTTCAAGCTCTGAGCAGCACGGTTCTACAAGGAACACCGGACAACCGGCTGCCCGCAGGTCCGTGGCTACCACGGTCAACACCGCGGCGTTGATGCGGTCACCTTCTGCCCAGCTCATCTCTCCTTCCCAGCCGTTGTGAAACGGGGTGCTGTGCGTATCGCGCCTCTCTCTCTCCCTGTAAGGGAGAGGCCGTAGATACGCACCCCGGCGTATCGATACGCGTATCGCCGTATCGCTCCGATACGGTCACTCATAGCGGCTCAGTCCCCACTCTCCGCCAGGGAGCTTGACAAACCGCTTGTCCTTGTACCGATTGAGGGTCATGCGCACGGACATCGGCTTCACGTCCAGCTCCGCGGCGACGGCGGGTGCTCTCATGGCTCCATTGCGCAGTACGCGACTTATCTGGTCGGCCAAGGACAGTCTGCTGACGAGTTCGGGAGCCTGTACTTCGCAGCGTTCGTATCGGATGTTGCGCGCGGCCCCGCGGGAGTCGAAGTCGGAGAAGCAGGCGGCGAAGCTCATCGTCGGCACACCCCCACGACCGTTTCGTTTCGTATCGCGTAACACCAGCTCGATACGGTCGTTGGTCGGCTCCTTCTCGGCCCGCAGCTCGAACACGTACCGGGCGCGGTTGATCTTCGCGACGGCACCGATCATCTTGTTGCTCGGCGTGTTCTGCCCGATGTCGGTTCCGGCTACGTGGTCCAGCAGCAACGCGGCCACGCCTAGGTTGCGCACGGCATCCATGAGCCGTTGCGCCCGCTCGTTCCATCCCTCGTGTTCACGTCCCGACCCACAAGCTGCCTCGACGGAATCGACAATGACCAGCCCGATGTTCTCTTCGGCGATGGCTGCCGCAATCTCCTCCACACGGTCGGCCAGCGCAGTCCTCATGCACTGGTACTGAACGACGGGCACCGGTACTCCAGCGCCCGCGCAAACAGCCCGTAGCTGGAAGTCCCACGTCCGCGCGTCGTCCTCCCAGTCCAGCACCAGCACCTTGGCCGGGTCGGTCGCGTGGGTGCCGGGTACGGTCTGCGCGCCTGTCTCGACCGCGACCGTGGCGGCGACCGCCAGCAAGCTCTTGCCCGTGCCGCCCGGCGCGAACACGATGGTCGGCTGGTCCGCGGCGATGAGCGGTGCCCACAGCATGCGCGGCATCTCCAGCACCCGCTCTGAGCCTCCGATGTGGTCCCGAGTTTGGCCCTCGCGGTGCAACCGCAACGCGCCCACGCAGAAGCGATTCAGCAAGTCGCGCCAATCCAGCGGCGGCACCTGCTCGGACAGGAACTTCACCGTGGTGTTGCGCACCGTCATGCTCGACAGGTTGAAGGAACCCCACAGGAGATTCGGCTTGTCGGCGGTGGACACGTGTAGCTCGCCGTGTAGCTCGCCTCCCCGCTCGTGGATGTGATCGAACCTCAGGACGGGGCCGATGGTCGTTTCGGCGCAATAGCCCATGCCCTTGCGCTCCACGGGAACGGCCTCCTCCAGCGCCTCCCGCGCCGCGGTTGCGGCCTTCTCCTCGGTCGTCGCCATCTACGCGACCTCCAGCCGCCGCAGCCGGTCGATCAGCCACGTCGGCGGTTCGCGGTCGCAGGAGCCCACAGCAAGCAGGAGCCGGGCGCGCTCGGCCAACTTCTGCGCGGGCGTCAGCACAGCAAGGTCGGCGTGGTGGAGACGCGCCCAGCCCGCCTCCGTGAGCGGGTCAGGCAGGGCTCGGCGCATCAACATCGGCAGCCGGTGCGCCGGGCGCACTGGGTCCGCCAACGTCAACGCCATGCGCATGTAGACGCGCCCGTCGCTTTCAGCGGGCGACGGTTCGTCGGCGATGCAACGCTGCTTCACTTGCCCTTCATGTCCTTTGCACGGGTATCAATGGGGGAGCGCCTCGTAGCAGCTCCCCATCGGGTGCCGGTGTCTCTCCGGCGACGGCGTCGGACGTTTTCACTTGTTACAGACGAGAGGACACGGCGCGCCCAGGAGGTAGTAGCCCCAACACGCAATGTCCCCTCAATACATGCGGAACCGATCTCGCTGGCAAACTCCGGGGACTAACCAGAGGTCTACTCGAACTCAGAATCGGGGAAGAACTCCGGATCGTCGTCGTCGCCGTCGAGGTAGGCGGAAAGCTCGGCGTACGACTTGCAAGCCCGCTCGCCGGGGAGCATCTCCTCCTCGCTCCATTCCGTCAAATGCTTGTGCGCGTGGGCGTTTTCGATGGCATACAGAAGCATGTCCGTGCTGACCCAGCCTGGCGCGGCCTTCAACTTGGCGACGGCCTTCTCCGCCATGAACACGGCTTGCTTGACCGCGTTCTTGGTCAGCTTCTCCTCCGCGGCGATGGCGCTCTGGCTCTTGCCTCGTTTGTACAGGTACCAGATGCGGGCCTCCTTGGACTTCGCCCAGGCCTCATCAGCGACGGCCACACCGGGTGGCTTCGGGGCCTCGTCCGGCGGGCCGAACGTTGCGTGCCGCGCGTCCCTGTGGACTCCAGGCTCTGCGGGCCTGAGCACCGCGCGCTGAACCCGCTCCACGTCTGCGACCACGGTGACGAGGTGCTCGTCAACGCTCTGCTTCTCCTGGGGCTTGCCTGCCTCCTTCACGAGCCGGGCCGCGTCGGGGTTCTCCGCCTCCCACTTCGCCAGCGCGTCCTTTGCTTGCTGCCGTTGCTCTGGGTTCATGTCTGTCGCTCCTTCGCGGCCCGCGCCAGCGCGTCGATCCGCAGCCCGTTCTTCTTCGTGTCGCGCTGCGCGTCGGCCAACATGCAGCGCGTCGCGCGCTTCAGCTCGTCGTAGCTCGCGTCGGTCGTCGGCGTGCTCACGACTTCCCCGCCAGTGACTCGTCCATCCACCAGTTCCTTAAGCGAGCCAGGTCGAGGCAGTCCTCCAGCCACTGACAGTTGGCGTCGGTCTGCGGGATGTTGAGCCGCTTACACGTGACGGCGATCAGGTGCTCGACCCACTCGAGGCCGTATGCGGCGTCCACCTCGGACTTGACCTCCAACGCGCGATAGGCCTCCTGAAACTCGCGCACCGTCGCACGGTCCAGTTCGGGGTGGACCGGCAACTGCGGTTCGTCGTCGTCGTCCGGAACCGAGCTACGCTTCGACTGGGTGTCGGACTGCATCTCCGATGCCTCCTTGCGCCGTGGCCTTACCCGCCGCGGCGTTCTCTTTGATGGACGGCGTCACGATGTTGTTGCTCGGCGGCGTCCCGGTGTTGGTGATGGGCTTGGTCACGGTCACGATGTCGGCGTCCAGGCCCTTGAGCCTCTTAATCCGGCTCAGGCCCAGCGCGAGCTTCCGCAGCGTGGAGGGGTAGACCTTTCGCCCATGCCTAGCCTTAGACAGCGTGGGCTCAGAGACTCCGCACTCGCGGGCAAATTCGCCGAACGACATACCAGCTTCCGCTATGAGCTGGTCGAGTGGTTCGCGACGTAAGTAGGGCAACCGTAAGAACCTCCATTCAGTACGCCGGGAGCCGCCCGGATCGGTAGTACCTCTGGAAGTTCTCGGCGGCGCAGGAGATCCGCTTAGACCCGGACCCGAGACTTCTTACCCACAATTTTAGCGCGACGCTAGAAAGGCAAAGGCAAGCCCGTAACCACTTTGGCTACGGGCTTGGTGCCGTTGGGCAGCCTGTTGTCGGCCTATCGCGTGTCAGCGTCCTCCCGTCGGAGCATCGCGAGGTAGGAGTCGTATCTGTCGTTGGGGGTGACGTGCGCGTAGACGTTGGTGATGAGGCTGAGGTCGGCGTGGCCGACGTGCTGCCTGATGTGCTCGACCGGCATCCCGTTGTTGACCATCCTCGTGATGGCCGAGTGCCTGAACAGGTGCGGGTGGATGCGGCGCTTGCTGGTGTCAATGCCCGCATCCTCCGCGATGTAACGGACCGCCTGCTGCACAGCTCGCTGCGACAGGGCCACGTACCCTCCTCCACTCCTCCGCTCCGTTAAGAAAATGCGGTTCGTTGCCGCCTGAAGGGCCTGGGGCCGCTTGGCGTACTGCTGCAGCCGACCGAAGAGCCGCGGGTCGATGGGGACCACGCGTTCGCGACTGCCCTTGCCCTTGATGTGCAAATAACGGGCGTTCCTCCGCGGGTCGCGGTCGGGGATCAGATCCTCGGGCGTGATCGCCAGCAGCTCTCCGAGCCGCAGGCCGACGTCACCGAGGAGCCGGATGATGAGCTTGTCGCGCTCGCTCTTGGCTGCGCGCTCCATGTCGTTGATCTCGCGGACCGTCAGCACGTCTACCGTGCGCTGGGGCGCTTTCGGCATCGGTGTGGTCATCGCGCCAAGGTCGCCTCGTTTCTGCGCCCACTTGACGAATCCCCGAACTGTCCGCAAGTAGGTCCGCACCGACTCCCGCGACAGCAGCTCGCCCTTGGGAGTCTTGTGCTCCTCCAGCAGGTACCGGCTCACATCTTCCAGCACCGACTGATCGAGCTGCTCGGCGGTGGTGATGCCGCGCTCGGCGCACCACGTGAGCAGCCCGTTGTTCTTGTTCGTCAGTACGGCCCTGCCCATGTCTGTCGAGCGCGGCGACAGACCCCGCGCGCGGGCCTCAGCTAGCCAGTCATCAACGAGTCCAGCAAGTTCAGTGCTCGGCGACGTAACGACCTTCAAATGCTTGGCTGCTGCTGCTTTCGCCATCACGACACCTCCACATACTCGCCCATCAGGACGAGCGCTTCGTCGTAGCTACCGCATTCCTACAGGCGGCGAGTGAACTCTTTGGCCTCGGCTTCCAGCCCGGCGCGCTTGAGCGCGGACGACACCTTGCCAGCCAGTGCGAACACGTTTCCGTCGGTGCCGGTGAGCTGAACGGCGGGCTTACGATTTCGGTCGGTACCCATCGGACTAACCTCCCTTGGGTTCAAGTCGGCGCTGGGAGGTGACACTCCCGGCGTCGGCGCTTGCGGGCTGTTCTGGGCGCGCCCGCGGCTCCCTTCCTCAACTCGCCTCCTTACGCGGGTTTCCAGTCGATTGCGAAGTAGTATAGCGTCTAACCCAGACAGGTACGGGTGGGCGTTTACGCGGCTAACCCTGGCCGATTACGCCGAGTTAGGCGCAGGACTGAATACGAACCGGCTGCGTTGGCTGGGGAGGAAGGATTCGAACCTTCAACCTTCTGATCCAGAGTCAGCTGCGCTACCGTTGCGCCACTCCCCAACTTGCGAGGTGCCCGAGAGGCTCCCGGGCCGCTCATTTTAAGGAGGCGCCGGAAGGCTACCGATCCGAGCCAGGCGGGATCTCGTAAGACGGCTACTCCCGCGTGATGATCACGTCCGGCTGCTTCGCCGAGCCCTCCGACCGCACGGTCATCCGG
>JBIOJG010000096.1:0-14793 GCA_044450645.1 Binatia bacterium | reverse complement strand
CAGCGCCACGATCTCGACCCCGGTGAGGACATGGGTACCCCAAACACCAGCGTCTCCGTCGCGTCGTTCATGCTCTCGCCGCTGCCGGCGCTACACTAAATTCGGATGCCGACTGTCTCACTTTCATTGACAGGCTCCGCTCGCAACGCGCTTAGTCGGCGTACCATGTCTGTCTTCATCTGCTCACGGCTTATGTCCGCAGTGGACTTGATCCTTTCAATTTGCGAGGCCCTGATAAAGGCAACGAGAGCGCTAACGACGGCGACAGCGCCAGATACGAGACTGACTAGGACAGCGGAATCCTGCCTCAGCAGGAAGGAAAGCATGTGGTCCTCCTCGCAAGTGCCGAGTGCTAGGTTGTACTCCCAGTTGAATCTACGGGCAAGACCAACGGATGGAAGTGCGCACCGGTCGTAAACGAGTGCACCAGAAAGCTCTTCATAGTACGGTCGCCGTGAGAGGAACCGGCGCGCGCCTCAGATTGGGATGTCATGGCTTGCGCTCTGCGCCGTCGTCCGGCGGCGCTTGTCGTAGATCTGGGTCGTGGTGATATGGCGGTGGCCGAGCAGCTCCTGCACTTTGGTGATGTCGACGCCGGCGTCGAGGAGGAGCGTCGCCGTGGTGGCTCGGAGCGAGTGCGGCGTGTAGACGCGGTGCCCGTCTTTCGTGGAGCCGGGTAACTGCTCCAGGTACGCCTGAATGGTGAGGTACATCGTGGCCGGGTCCATCGGCCGCTCAGAGAGAACCTCACTGCGTGATCCACGTCGGGCACGGAAGAGGGGACCCTTCTCGATGCCGGCCTTATCGAGGTACTCGCGAATCGCCTGCGCTGCAGCGTAGTGAAGGCCGATCGTGCGCCGGTGGTCACCCTTCTCATGTAGGCGGATGGTCGACTCCTCGCCGTCATGGTGGAAATCAGACACGCGCAAGCGGCACCCCGTCGAGATTCGCGCGCCGGAGTAGAGATAGAATTTCAACAGCGCCCGATCGCGGTAGTCGATCACCGAGTCACCGGCGGGCATGCCCATGAGCTGGCGGGCTCGCGTAGCGGAGAGCGCCCGCGTCTCCTCGACCGGATCGCTCTTCGCTCGGGCGACGAATTGCGCGTGCGCCGGGTTGGGCACCACGATGGGCAGCCGGAACTCGGCCGCACAGCCGGCGAGGTATTTATAGAACGATGACAGCGAGGAGATGCGCCGATTGACTGTCTTTGGCGCCATGGTCTGCTCGATCATCTGCTCGCGGAAGCGCTGCACGTTGACGACGGATACCTGAAACATCCGCCACGAGTCCTCGGGCCAGCGGATTCCGAGGAAGGTGATGAACGCCATCACGTCGCCGCGGTAGGCGCGCTGGGTGTGCGGCGAGTCGCGGCGCTGTACCCAGAGCTCGAAGAGTTCAGCGACGGACAGATAGAAATGCTCCACCTTCGACCGGGTCGCCGGCGTCGCGCTGCCGGTCAGCATCGGCGGCAGTGATCGGCGATCACCGCCGACGGGCACGGGTAGATGGTTCGGTGGTGGGGGATTGGCGTTGCGCGGGGACATATCGAAGGTAAGTTGATCCGGGGTGATGCGGCCTGGCGTCTGCTCGAGCTGCTCGCCTGTCGCTATCCGCGCCTCCCAACCCCGTACCCGCAGGGTACCACAAAGAGTAAATCTCACGCAAGATAACAGATTTTATCTTGAATAAGACGCGACTCGACCTCCCCCTTGAAAGTGGGGTACTGAGGATTATGGCCGACAGCGAACATGTGATGCTCGTAAGACAGGGTGAGGTGGCCTTCCGGGAATGGAGGGTGCGGAATGCGATGACTCGCGTCGATCTTTCCCGTGCGGACCTCTCGGCACTTGACCTTCACTGGCTGAATCTCTGTAGCACCGAGAGATGCCGTAGTACTCTGATGCAGGCCAAGCTGAGCGAGGCGAACCTTTCCACCGCCAATTTGCGGGGGGTGTTCTTGATCGAGGCAGATCTAACCGGGGCTGACTTGTCGGGAGCGAACCTTGAACGGTGCTATCTTACCCGCGCGGACCTAACACCAGCTGAAGCCGCTCCCCAACACTTTCACAAGAACCTTCCTGTAGAAGCTAAGCCGACCCGCCTTGTTGGGGCGAATCTACAACAAGCCGATTTACGAGGGGCAAGGTTGTGCGAAGCCGATCTACGAGGGGCAGACTTACGCGGTGCGGACCTATCGTGGGCAGACCTACGCGGTGCGACGCTGGACGACGCGGATCTGAGCAATGCATGCTGCGCAGGAACGGGCTTTGGTGGACTTGATTTATCGACGGCGAGGGGATTAGAAACCGTCCGCCACTTCGGGCCAAGCCACATTGGAACGGACACGTTGTTTCGGTCGATAGGGATCCCCGATGTGTTCTTGCGGGGATGTGGCCTAAGGGATTGGGAGATCGAGGCTGCAAAGCTCTACGATCCCGAGGTCTCGGCGAATGACATCGTCGACATTCAGCAGCGGGTCTTCAACTTGCGTACGGGTTCGCCGATTCAGATTGGCTCGCTCTTCATCTCGTACGTACACGCCGACGGCGCATTCGTCGACGCGCTCGAGGGAAAGCTGGACGAGAAGGGAATCCGGTTCTGGCGGGATGTTCATCATGCTACCGCCGGCCGGCTCGACGAGATTGTTGACCGTGCAATACGACTGAATCCCACGGTGGTGTTGGTACTCTCAAAGAAATCGATTGAAAGTCGATGGGTGGAGTACGAAGCGAACCTCGCCGATAAGCTCTCGCAGGAGCTCGGACGCGATACGCTGTGCCCGATTGCTCTGGACGATGCGTGGAAGAAGTGTAGGTGGTCCGGAAAGCTAAGAACACAGATCGAGAAGTACAACATCCTCTCCTTCACCGACTGGAAAGATGCGCAGCGTTTCGGGGGGATGTTCCGGCGGCTCGTTGAGGGGCTGTTGATTTTCTACCAGCCGGGAAAGGGCAGTACGTGAATTCCAGGACACGCGTTGGAGCGTCCGATATCGGGGCTTACGTCGTCTTACACGACCACAGGCACCGGCCGTCCCTACACTGGCCGATCTCGGCGGCATCGTCAGGCTGCTGCTTTCGCGATCGGCGGTAGACAGCTTCTATTTACGCTTTGGCCGCGATCTCCGCGTGGGTCCCAATTTCGATTTCGGTTTTGGTCCTCCTGGCGTGGGTCCTGGCCTTGGATTTGGCTCAGGTCGCGGACTAGGCTCGCCGTTACCATTAGGTCTTTTGCGCATGAGGCCTCTCAATGCCCGCGTTCGAGCAATGTGCTCGGCTGCAGGGGGATTGCGGGAGAAAAGATCCTTGCCGACCAACGTGGACTCCCAATCGTCGTCCGGGGCGCCCTCTCGGGTGAGCAACCACGTCGTCGTGATGAACTCCTGGCTGTCGACGACTCGGTACTGCCCGGACCATGTAGTGACGGAGTGCGCGTTGAGCGTTTTGTTCTGCCACGACACAGCCCAGCCGAGTCCCGTCGCCGTTTTGGGGGCGCCGTCGACCCGCCCGGTGAGGGAATACTCTTGCACCGCTTGACCTACAGCGCTGTGGTAGGTGCCCGTGAGGGAGCACCCGTCCGCACCAAGCTGAAGCACCATCCAGGATCCCAACTCATTGTACCACTTGCCGTCTATCCCCATAGTGGCTGCTGATACTAGAAGAAGTCTGCAGACGTCAAGTGCAATACCTTCAGGTTCTCAACGAGGATGCTGCGGGGCGTCGAGCCCGATGACACAGGACGTTATCAGGTTGGGAAATCTGTAAAGGGAGTCAATGTCCGCGTCGGAAATTGTGAGCGGGGCGACAGTCGGTCGTGAAGCGTCGCGTCGCGATGCATCAGAAGCCGCGGGCCTGCGTTACAGGGGCGCGGGTGTCGTCGGGATTGAGGGTGGATGGCGACGGTGCTTGCGGGCGTCGCGTTCTCTGTAGGCGGTGTGGAGTCTACGAGGAACAAGGCGTCGAGAGGTCGCTGCCACAAACCCAGGATCCATTCCAGTAAGTGCAGCACCCACAGCCCTTGGGGCTGCAACAGACCCTCGAGGTGCCACAGCAGGACCAGGAGGGGCCGTTTCCGTTGGCATCACAGCACAGCTTGCCGCAGGCACCGCAGTTCTGGGGGTCGGTGCTCGTGTCGACGCACGCGCCGTTGCAGACGGTATTCCATGGAGACGTGGGACACGTGCAGGGCTCATTCGCTGGACACGTGCAGGTCCCATTGCTGCAGGAGGCGCCCGTAGCACAGCAGTTGCATCCGCAGGGGGGCCGGCCATCGACGCACGCAAGGCAACTTTTTGTGCCGTCCGGGTTATTAACGGGGCAGGTGCAACGACACCCGGCGTATAGGAAAAGCAAGAGGATCACAACGAGGCGCATGCTTCGCTTCCTCCCCCAGAAGATGTCACCGGGAGTGTCGTGTACTCGACTCGAAGGGCCGGTGTCAAGCGAAAGGCGTCCGCCCTCCGGCCGCCTCGTATAATAGCTCAGTTACAAGTGCCCCCCAAGCAATTTGGGGCGCCATTACAGCTCTGGCTGCAGCACCAGGTAGGAGCACTAGGGTCGCAGGTCGCGCCAGACTTCAGACACGGCAGACACTGTTCGATGAACGGCGGGCAAGGCGTGGTCGGCAGACAGAGCAGCATGACCGGCTTGGTGCAGCACCCCGCGCCCAAACCCGAGCCATATTGGTTACACGTCCCGTACTGTGGAATGCATACACAATGCCCGCCGGTGCACTTGGGACTATCTGAAGCGCAGACGATGCCACACGCCCCACAGTTGTTGGGGTCGGTCTGGAAATTCTGAGTATTGACACATTGGAAGTTGCAAGACGTTTTTCCGTTAGGGCAGCTACACGAACTACTTTGGCAGACCTGGCCTCCTGTGCACGCACGACCGCACGCCCCACAGTTGTTAGAATCCTTGCTCATATCGGTGCACGCGTTGTTGTTGCAGTTGGTTTGACCGGGGGGACATCGGCACTGTCTGCTACTGCATGTCATAGGGGACTGGCACACGGTACCGCAGGTGCCGCAGTTAGTCGGGTCACTACTCGTATCAACGCAGTTGCCACCGCAGCATGAAAGAGGTGCTTGACAGGTTGATCCGCCGCAGATGCATTGCCCATCGCTGCACTCGGCGCCGGCTGCACAGATGGTGCCGCAGCGTCCGCAGTTGCGCGGGTCACGGTTCAAGTCAGTACATGTATTGCCGCAGGCGTTTTCGTATTCGCCACAGCACTGACCACCGGTGCAGATGCGCGACTGACAGACGACGCCGCACCCACCGCAGTTGTTGGTGTCGCTCTGGAAGTTCGTGCAAGACGGTAACAAAAAGCACCACGACGGAAACCTGACCCATATTCCTGTAAGGCAAACCCTTTCCCAACAAACGTTCGGGTTCTGCTGAGAACAGAAAGGCCACAACGCAAGTGCGGGGTAGCTGGAACAAAGACCGCACAGAAAGACCGAGAGGATCAGAGTCCGCGCTCTTTGGTCTGTGGTCATAGCGTCCTGCGGAGGGGGGTGAGACTCATCCACAGCGGGCGGAGCTACCGCCCCCCCGGTTTGCACACGCCGTATTCGAGTAAGCAGACCTGCCGCGTGTGTCGCACATCGGCCTCCCCTGCTTTTGCCGTTGGCGCCGCTGAACTCACTGGAGCACGCAGCCAATTATCGGCCAGCTGGTCACTCAATGTCAACAGCAGGTGGCCGTTAGCAGAACTGTCGCCGCAGCTCGTAGGTGTCAGCGACGATGCGGAAGTAGAAGCGCCAGCCCTTGGTGATGCGGGCCTGCCAGGTGTCCGGGTCGCCGCTCTCGGGGTACTTTTTGGCGTCGAGCGAGGGGTGGCGACGGTTCTGGAGGAGAAAGCGGAGCTGTTTGTCGAAAGCCCGCTGCACGGCCGCCGGCGCCACCGCGTAGGAGCGTTCGAAGCGCGGAGTGAACCGGGGCCGCATGGGCGACGCGTTACCGCTTACGGCTGGGCTGCTTCAGGCGGCGCGCCTGGCGCTGGAGGTAGGCGATGCCCTCCTCAGCCGTGGCAAAGGAACGGGACAGCCGACCGGCCTTCGCGTCGGCCAGAGCCTCGCTGAGCCGGCGGGAGAGCTCCTGCTCGAAGGTCGCCGGAGTGACGACCTTGGCGGGCCGCAAAAGCACGCCGTCGCGGCGTGGGGTGGCCTCGACGAAGTCACCGACCTTGAGCTTGAGAGCACGGCGAGCGGCCGGGGGAATGGTGACTTGGTAGTTGCGCGTGATCTTGGTCAGGGTGGCAGCCATGGCTTTCATAGTAAGTTAGTAACTTACTAAGTCTACACCGGCAGCGTTACGGGCGTCAAGGATGGGCGGCAGGATGGGCGGCAGCACCGGCTTGGGGTTGAAGTAGTATTCGGCGCCGCCCGTTGCACCCTCAGAACTCGACGACGAAGCCTTCCGACTCTTCGCTCACGGTGTCGTCGAAGACCACCCGTCCCTTGGCGTACGCCTTGACGGGATAATAAAGGTAGCCGCTGAGGTGCTGCTTGGGCGTGACCGACCGGCCGGTGAAGAGGTGCGACTCGAGCTCCTGTGTGACCGCCGGGAGTCCAGGCGCACCGCCGTCCTTTTCTCGTTTGGCTTCCGCGGTTGCGACCCGTTGCGCCGCATCGCCCACCGCCAGCGGCGACACACGGGTGCCATCACGCTGGATCAGCACCACGTCACTCGGGTCCATCTTGTAGGTCCGCGTCGTGACGTTATTGACGGTGACCAGCACAGGCAGCACGCCACCGGCTTCGAGGTCGAGACTAAAATCGAGCTTCGAGCCCACTCCTGGGATGGGCCGCAGCCGCACCTCCAAGCCCTTCCGCTTCTTTTCCTCGAAGGGGCGTGCCGCCTCGGTTTGCGCTTCCGCGGCCTGCCCCTCTTCTTGCGAGACGACCCCGGTGAATGACATGTAGAAGCCACGTTTGAACTCCGTTTGGCCGAGGAAGGCGTTGTCCTGGCTGGCGGTGATATCGGCGCCGCCGCTCTTGTGGCAGGTGATCGCTACGGTGGCGGTCTCCGTACCGGTCTCGGTCTTGTGGTAGCCGTGCATCGCACCGGGGTGATCCGCCGTCGCCGGTTCGAGACCGACCAGCGAAAACCCCATCGACCGCAGCGTAAAGTAGGCGTACCGGTTGGCCTGCTTGCAGTCGAGTGGCCGGTCCTTCAGATCGAACTGCCGAACCGGAAATGCGCACCCCGAACCCAGCAGCAGCGCGGCGCAACACACCGCTCGTCGAAGGAACCACGCGGGCATCTGACCCGATGTTCCCCATGTGAATGCCATACCGACCTCCCGTGGAACGCCAATAGCCCGCTTCCGGAGGCTCGGGCAAGCATCTCCTTGTCGCCCTGGAAGTCGTTCCCCCTCGCCGCTCGCCCGCCGAGTCGGCTCATGGAAGCGCACGAGGGTTGCCCAGCGCCGATTGGGCGTACGTCGGCCCTCGTTGATCTCCTCGATTGATGGTCCTGCGAACTGAGCGGTGGTCCGCGCCGAAGCAGCGAGGCCGGAGCGAATGAATCGAACCGGCGCGACTTTGGCCCGGCTGCTTACACACTGCTTACACGTTCAGTATCTCTTGCAGCGCAATTCTGAGGCGATAAAGGATAAAGCCCCTGTTTGTAGGGGCTAGAGAGAAGCTGGCGCGCGGATTCGAACCGCGGACCTGCTGATTACGAACCCGAAAAGGACAAGTAGGGAAATGCAGGTTTCTCGCGGATTTTCTTTTTCCTATCTGCGTTTTGCGTTCAAGCGACCTTCAATGGCTTTCAGCGATTTGCCGCGATTTTCGATGTTCAACTGGCACCAGTACTAGCACCAGATTCCTGCACTGGTAACGGGTGCGAAAGCGTGCCGAGCTAGCCGCGCACCATCGTTCGACCTCACCACTTCTCCAATGACCCGCTGCCGACCCTCATGGATTGTCGAAATCGAAACGCCTCTCGAAGTTGTTCCGCAGCGTCGTGTTAGCCGGATCGGACAGCTCGTACCGATACGTGCCGAGACTCGTTCGAAGAACAATGGGCAGCAGGTGAGGGTTTATGAGCAGAACCCGTTGCTGTGATTCGTACTGGATGACGTGAGGTATGTCACCTGTTAGACCTACATTTGGACCCAGCCCGGCGACGTGATACAGGCCGCACCGGACCTTCTCGTACAGATCAGCGAGAAACTTTTTCACTGCAGCTTTGTCTGGGACCAAGGCAAGATCCGGAATGGCAAACTGGACACCCTCTTTGAAGTACTTGCCCGAGTCGCCCTTCTTGCAATACCCGGCGCGGTACTTTCCGACCATTTCGAAGTAGCTCAGGCTGATCAGGAGCACTGCGAACCCGGAATGCTTGATCGGCGGGTGATGGCCAGTGCCGTCGTGATTCGGACCACCGTTTACGCAGAGCTCCGCTATCAATAACTGCCAGCCGTCGACACGTTCGCCGAAGATTTCAACCTTGGTGTCGAACGACCACGGGCGCGGCCGATCAACGTCAGTGAGTCTCCAGCTCAATGCAACAACCATTGCGAGTCGGCCACACCGTTACAGTTGCTCCTTTTACGTGCCTGCCGCCACGCGGGCAAGTCGGAGAGGGTCCACCCTGGGCTCGACCTGGGAACGCAGGGACTTCAGTCACCATTGCGGATCTGGTCCTTTCTGTGATCGCGCGGGTCAATCCGAAGTTGCGAAAATTACCCACCGCGATCATCGGCTGCGTCAGGCTGGTATGATACGGTTACTCTGTAATGAAGCTGACGGCCAGGAGCATTTGGGCGCGATTCAATGCCATCGTCGCCCGTCGCGACGACAATATAGGCGAGGCTCACACACCAGCGGTGAAAGTCATCGGCCGCGTCGTCAGCCTGTTTGCGCAGATTGGCTCCGGCCCGGCAGACAGCGATGAGCTGCGCTTACGGAAGGCTCTGCTGGTCAGCGGCGTCTGCATGTTTATCGTCGCCGGTGCCTCGTGGGGTGTGATGTACTTCCTTGCCGGCGAGCCGCATGCGGGCGCGATCCCGTTTTCGTACGCGGTCATTTCGGCGGCCAGCCTGGCGGCGTTTGCTCGTAGCGCGAGGTATCTCCCGTTCGCATACAGCCAGCTGGCGATGATTCTGTTCTTGCCATTCTTCCTGATGGTCAGTCTCGGTGGGTTCATCGCGTCGAGCGGTGTAGTGCTCTGGTCCTTAATTTGTCCGCTCGGCGCGTTGCTCTTCCTCGGACCGCGTCAAGCGCCGTGGTGGTTTGGTGCTTATGTCGGCCTGGTCGTCCTCAGCGGGTTCCTCCAACCATACATGCGCACCGGCAATGTCCTGCCGCCGCTCATGGTAACGGTACTGTTCGTGCTCAACATCGATGCGGTGTCGACGATCGTCTTCGTGTTACTGCTCTATTTCGTCCGCGCCACCTTTACAGAACGTGAGCGCGCCAACGCCTTACTGCTGAACGTGCTGCCGCATGAAATCGTGTCGACTCTGAAGGCCTCGCCGCGAACGATCGCCAATCAGTTTGCCAGCGCCAGCATTCTGTTCGCAGACGTCGTGAACTTTACTCCGCTGTCCGCCAGCATGCCGCCCGCCGAGTTGGTAGAACTACTCAACGAACTCTTCACGCACTTCGATGTGCTGGTCGACCGCTATGGAATGGAGAAGATCAAGACGATCGGCGATTGCTACATGGTCGCCGCCGGAGTTCCACGCCCGCAAACAAATCATGCCGAGGCGCTCATCCGCTTGGCCTTGGACATACAGAACGCAGTGATTAGCCGGACATTTCGTGGGCGACAGTTGGCCTTGCGAATCGGTATCGATTCCGGTCCGGTGGTTGCTGGCGTCATCGGTCGAAGAAAATTCATCTACGATCTCTGGGGCGACGCCGTCAACACGGCGAGCCGAATGGAATCGCATGGCACGCCCGGAACTATCCAAGTGACGCGCGCGACGTACGAGCTTATCAAACACGCATTCGACTGCACGCCGCGGGGCCTGATTGCTGTGAAGGGGAAAGGTGAAATGGAGGTGTGGTGGGTTGTAGGCCCGCGCTCGGATGGCAATGGAAGTAGGAGCTGAAGATGAACGTCCTTTCGTACCTCGTTCGCTTGCTCCGCCGTGGCCGTCACGGATAAGCCAACTGAAGCTGCCGCATCATTGTCCAACGCGTCGCGACCCACTTCGTCGTGAGATCGAGCGAGGTGGTTAGGCTCGCGCGGTGCACGCGAGCGCGAATATCGAACCGGCCAACGTTGACGTGAGTCCTGAGCGCCACCTGCGTCAAGCGCTGCAACGAGCCGCCAGAGCAGTGCCAGGAAACGTGCGGCGTCCAGCGCCTGGAATGCTTGAAGGGCTGCTGAACAAGGGTGACGCCACCCACCCTGCGCCTGCTCGCCTGTGGGTCCCGAAAATTCGACTGCGCCTCGCCAGGATCCAATCACCTTGCCGCGAAAACGGCGCTGCGAGGCCGGGAACAGTGTTCCGGTGGCATCCGTGGAGGCCGTGTGATCCGGTTTCACCGCCTTGAGTGCCGCGACGGATGCCGGCGACACAGGGATGCAGCCATTCGTTGAGGCGTGGCTCAGAACAGCCCGAGTTGGCCCGAACCTGAGGTCGGTGGGAAAGCATCAGAAGATTCGTGATACACGGTGGCTTCGGGAAGCGTGAAGGAAAACGTCGCGCCGTGCTCGACGGCCCCCTCCGCCCACACGCGCCCGCCGTGGCGGCGAATGATGCGCTGCACGGTGGCGAGCCCGATGCCGGTGCCTTCGAAGTCGTCGGTGGCGTGCAAGCGCTGAAAGGCACCGAACAGCCGGTCGACGTACGCCATATCGAACCCCGCCCCGTCATCCCGTACGAAATAGATCGGCTGGCCGTCCTGCTGGCTCACCCCGAACTCGATCCGCGCCGTCGGGTGCTTGCTGGTGTACTTCCACGCATTGCCGAGCAGATTTTCCAGGGCCGCGCGCAGCAATCCCGCATCGCCCTCCACCACCACGTCGTCGGCGATGACAAACTCCACTTGGCGGTCCGGCTGCGTCTTGCGCAGATCGGCGACAATCGTTCGGCCCAAGGTGCTCAGATCCACGCTCTGTCGGGACATCTCACTGCGCGTAATGCGCGAGAGGACCAGCAGATCGTTGATCAGCTCGTTCATGCGTTGGGCACCCGCCCGCACCCGCTGCAGATAGTGGCGGCCCTGGGCGTCGAACTGTGCCCCGTAGCGGTCGAGCAGCATGGTGCTGAACCCGTCGACGGCGCGGAGCGGTGCGCGCAGATCGTGCGAGACGGAGTACCCGAAGGCTTCCAGCTCTTTGTTGGAGACTTCGAGTTGCACCGTGCGCTCGGCTACGCGCCGCTCCAGGTCCGCATTCAGTCGCGAGATCTCCTCCTCGGCCTGGCGGCCGCTGAGCGCGATGCCGATGCTCGCGCCGAGGCCTTCCAGAAAATGAATTAATTCCGGGGTGAATCGCCCCACTTCCTGGTCGTTCAGCTGTAGCAAGCCCATGATCTGCTCGCCGTGTCGCAGCGGGACGAGCGCGATCGACATATAGCCGGAGTGGATGCATCGGTTGCGCGGATGGAGGCGTGGGTCGGCCTCCGGCGCCACTTCCAGCAACACCGAGGAGTCGTTCCTCCAGAAGGTTCCCCCTTTGGTGAAGACGGGCTGGGATGGATCGGTACGGCCGGAGATCACCAGCCCACACGCGCATGCGAGGGCCGCCTGTCCGCCGGCGTCACGTGCGATTGCGCCGTCGCAGCCGCGGACCAAGAGCGAGTTCTCAGCCCTCACAAATGCCTCCGGAAAACCATCGTGCGCCAGATACGGGAAGTCCTCCCCTTTGCGGAGTCGAATGGCCGCCGCATCAACGTCCAGGACACTCCTGATCAGCCGCAGGAGCTGCCCAGCCAGGAAACGCACGTTGCCGGGACGGTCGAGCAGCTGCAGGGCGGCCAAGGCGAGTTTCTCGTGCGCTTCTGCCTGCCTGCGTTCGGTCACGTCGCGGGCGGCCGCGAAGATGCCGACGACCTGCCCATCGTCATCCCGATACACGGAGGCGTTGTACAACACCGACGTCACGTGCCCGTCGCCGTGGTGGATTTCCAACGGATAGTCCCGCACCGTGCCGGCCCGAAACGCCAGTTCGTATCCCGCCCGGGCCCGCTCGGGCTCAGTGAAGTAGGTCGCGAAATCGGTGCCGATCAGTTGCTCGCGCGCATGACCCGTCACCGTCGCTGTTGCCTGATTCACATCCGTGATCTTGCCCTCCGGACTGACGGTGACCAGTGGATCGAGGCTGGCCTCGATCAGGCTGCGGGCATAGCGGGACGCCGCGCGCAGTTCCGCTTCCGCCCGCTTGCGCTCGCTGATGTCCATCTGCAGCGACACATAGACATCGCCGTACTCTGGGTGGCGTAACATCGAGATAGAGGCTTGGCCCCAGAAGGGAGTTCCGTCCTTCTTCATGTTGAGTACTTCGCCGCGCCACGTGCCGGTCTCCGTCAATGCCTTCTCGATCTGTCGTGCCGTCTGCACGGGATCCCCCCCTGTCGGGGCGTTGATCATGGAGACGTGTTTGCCAGTCATTTCGCCGGGAGCGTACCCGAACATCTCCTCCATCTTCGGGTTGGCGTAGACAATCCGGAGGTCCTCGGCGCCGACGAGGTAGACGCCTTCGGCTATATTTCTGGCGATCTCGCTCTGGAGGCGCAGCGCGCCCTCAGCCCGCTTGCGCTCCGTGACGACGTCGAATACAGCGACAAAGTGTTCCCTTTCTGGGCAATATACGGAGATGGCAAACCACATCCCCAACGCCTCCACGTAAATCTCAAACCTCTCGGGTTTGCCCGTCAACGCCACTCGGCCATAGATTTCCAACAACTGCGGGTCAGACTCTCGTATGCCGGGAATGACTTCGGAGACACGCCTCCCTTCGACGTTCTTCAAACCAGTCAAGGTTTCAAAGGCGTCATTGACCGTGAGATAGATAAAATCCTGTGGCCGTCCATCCACAAAGAGCATCCGGCAGTATGCAAGGCCCTCCTGCATGTTCTCGAACAACGAGCGATAACGCTCTTCGCTCTTCCGCAACGTCTCCTCCGCTCGCTTGCGCTCGGTAATTTCACGATCGACGCTGAGAATTGCCGGCTTCCCTTCGTACTCAATGGGGCGAGCGCTGACCTCGACGGGAACAACCGTCCCGTCCCGCCGTATGTGCGCTGCCTCAAAGACCGCATGGCCATCCCGGAGTATCTTGCGGATTCGTTCTCCCACCCGGGCGGCAGATTCGGCGGTGGAGATGTCCCGCACCGTCAGTTTCAGCAGTTCTTCGCGCGTGTACTGCAGGTGGTCACACGTAACCTGATTGACTTCCAGGAACTGTCCGTCCAGGTCGAGCACGAACACCGCGTCGTTCGTGTTGTTGAAGATCACCCGGAACTTCTCCTCTGATCGGCGGACCATTTCCTCCGCTCGCTTGTGCGCCCGCCGCTCTTCGGTCTCTTTCAATTCGCGCTCAACGGCGGGGCACAGCCGAGCTAGGTTGCGCTTACTGATGAAGTCGTGCGCCCCCGCCTTCATGGCGGTCACGGCGTACTCTTCCCCGACCTGACCAGACGCAATGATGATCGGCAGGTCAACCTGACGTTCCCGAAGCAGCGCCAGCGCGGCCCGTCCGCTGAACTGCGGCATGACCCAGTCGCAGGTGATCACGTCCCACTGCTCGTGCCCCAGTGCCGCCGTCAACGCGCTAGCGGTGTCGACCCGCTCCCAGGTCGGTTGGTAGCCGCCTCGCCGTAATTCCGCGAGCAGTAGCTCCGCGTCGGCTTCAGAGTCCTCCACGAGAAGGACGCGCAGCGGGACGCGGTGGGTCGGAGAAGTGATTGTACGAGCAGAATCGGCCAACCTTGCACTCCTAATCCACTATGGAGTGTCGCATGCGAATATCCTGCCAATCCTCTGGGTACTGTCCTACGTCGGGACTGTGCCTGAGTGTCCTAAAACGGACAGCTGGCACGCCGTCAGCCGCGCACTGACTGTGTCAAGGACCGAACGGTCGTTGACAGCGGCGGTGATTTATCGGCACGAAAGTGGCCGCACGATCCGCCACCAACGCTGCTTCACGGCTTTGGTTTAGCGAGGGCACGGCGGCGTCGCTGTTGCCGGTGGACCCGGGGGCGTCGGACTAGGAAGAACGCATTGCCAGAACGGATCAGGAATGGCGCTGTTGTGCCCACACGTTGAAGGGAGCGCAGCACGGTGAGGGGCAGCTTAGGTCTCGTTTGTGCTCGCTCAAGACGTTTGCCATCCCGGCGGCGAGGCATGTCCTCACCACCTGCGTCAACGTCCTGGCGCATCGGCTTCCTTTGGCCGGTTTTCAGCTGTCCATCATTGGCCGGTTTTGGGTGTCCACCGAGGCCGGCGGCACCGAGTAGTACGCACGCTCGACTTCCACGTGACCGTCGAGATGCACGGTGCGCTTGCCGTACTGGTAGTAGCGAAACGGTTCGAGCGGCAGCGCCTGCAGCGTCGGGCGTTCCTCAGCAAACATCGCTGCCTGTGGGTCCCGAGAATTCGCGTGCGCCTCGCCAGGGTCCCATATGCGGGAGGTGACATTTTTGTCACCACCGGGAGGCTTTGCACAAAAAGTCCGGTAACCAGCAGGCACCCTTCGATACGGCCGCTGAGAAGATGCGGCCTACTTGTATATTGGGGTTGTGGGGAGCGGTTTTCCACAAGCTGACGGAACGAGCGAGGGGGGTGGGGTGCGACCCGCTCCGCGTGAGGTCGCGGTG
>JBIOJG010000095.1:0-15527 GCA_044450645.1 Binatia bacterium | reverse complement strand
TCGTGATCTGGCCCTTCGCATCCCGCCGAAACAGCACATACCGCTTGGCCGCAATCGCGAAGCACTCGACACCAACCAACAGTTGGTCGAGGTAGTTCTGCTTCTCGATCTTGAGGAGGGGCTCCGGAACCAGAGCGGGGTTATAGGGCTTCAAACGCTCCAGCCGTTGCTGTATCTCCTCGACCTGGTCGAAGGACAGCGCCCGAACGGCCTGCTGGCCGCCCGGGAGCCATTCCGGTCCGCCGGCGCACGGAACAAGGCCGCCCTGCAGCGTGGCGACGATCGCGATCGAGTCCGTATCGCAGAAGGCCCAGCTGCCACCACGCTGCTGGACCTCGGTTTCGAGCAGGGCGAGCACGAGCTGCGCGGCGGCGGTGATCAGCGCGGCCACCGGCGGAAAGTAGAACTCGCCCGGCTGTTCGAGCGCCGTGCAGTCCTGCCGGAACGGGTGGCCAGGCCCGTACACCTCCACCGGCTGCGCTGCGCCGTCGGCCGCATCGGTCACATCGACCTGGACCGTGATGCCGTACACGCCGGCGTTGGCGAGCACCTTGAGAAAGTCACCCAACCGTGGGTCCGCTTGGCTCTCGGGGCTCTTGCGCAGCTCGACCACGGTACGGAAGAAATCCTGAGTGCGCGGATCGACCTCGAGCTGGCCGCGCACCTTGATGGGTTGCAGCCCGGCGTGCTGGCCCTGGGGCACTAAACGCCACGCCTGGCGCACCCGCGGCGGCTGGTCGGTGAGCAGTTTGGCCGCGACCAAGGCCGGCCCGGCATACCACAGGGGGGTCGCGGATGTCAGCGGGTTCACCCCGATGTTGAACCCGTCACTGCCGACGCGGTAGTGGGTGCGCACCGGCACGACCGCGCCTTGCGCCTCGATCTCGGCGAAGAAGGTCAAGTGCCGCCAGCACGTCGGGTCGTAGACCCGTTCCGGCGTGACCTGATCCAAGAGGGCCTGGACCTCGACCGTGCAGTCCACAACCGCCAGGGACGCCGCTGCGAGCCACTCGCGCAGTCCGAGGAGTGCCTGGACCGTGGGGTACATCGAGAGCACGTCGCAGCAAAGGACCGGCACCGCAGTTCGGCGAATGCGACACTCGGATCGGCCGCCATAGTAGGCCACCATGGCGTGGCCGAGGCGCTCGGACGGCACGGCCGGTTCTCGGGTGCGCAGGGGCGTGATCCCCGCGGCGCGCAGGTACGCCTTCGCGATACTCGCCGCGGAGAACGCTCGCGTTGGCGGGAGGTCGATGGGGTGACGGTCGAATTCGGCGCGGACCTTCTCCAGCAGCTCCAGCGTCGCCTGGGTATCACGCCGGTTGTAGCTGAGATAGTCGGGCGTGATGATGCCGTGCTCCTCGGTCTCGCTCTTGCCGTGTTCGACGGCAAACTCCTCGCAGGCGCGCTTGAGCGAGTACTTCTTGTCGGTTAGCGCGCGCACGAGCACGGACAGATCCAGGAACAACCCGGTGAACGCACTGCCATGATACCGCTCGCGCCGGAAGCCGATCCAGGTCAGCGTGCTCGCGACGTGATGAATGCAGAGCCGCGGGTGCTGTTCCTTTGGCCAGAGCGCGAGCGAAAAGCCACCTTCGTAGAGGTCAAACTTCCAACCATGGGGCCGACGCGCCATGCCCCCCCGGAGCGCCAAACGGGACAGGTCGAAGGGCAAGTTGAAGCCCACAATCAGCGCCCGCGCCTGGGCGGCCGGCCAGAGCACGTCGTCAACAAACCGCGCGCGACTGATGAGCTTGAGCCGCGGGAGGATCGCGCCGGTCAGGTCCTGCCGCTCCGTGCGTGCGTAGGCCTTCAGGACCTCGAATCCCGCCGGGTCGCGGGTGGGCAGGTCGTCGGAGTAGAAAAGCCCTTCCTCCGTGGTGCGCAGCGTGCCGTCCGGATTCCACTCGGCCAGCCGGTAGGACCCGAACAAGAGCTGCTGCGAAGCGTCGATGCTCGTCTCGGTGTCGAAGACCAGCACGGCCGAGCCCCAGCGCGGCGGCGGCTCTTTCGCCGTCTTCTTCCATGGCGGACGCAGCGGAGGGACGATGTGCGCACGCACGGCGATGGGCAGCGTCGAGGTCATAGTGCCGACCCTCCCTCCGTTGCGATCTGCCGCTCGATCTCCTCCGCCAACTCCGTCACCAGGCGATAGAAGCGGTCCGACAGCGTGCGGAAAAAGAGCGCGAGCGACTTCAGGATCTCCAGCAGGCGCTCGAGAAACTTCGGCTTCGGACGCAGCTCGATCCCGGCGTCCTGCTGCTTCAGCGATTCGATCGCGTGACAATTGAGGCACAGCGGGACGATCGTGTCCGGATCGTATTGCCAGCCGACAACGTGATGCGCTTGGAGCAGCCCGGCTTTGGTTGGAATGAGTGTCGCCAGATCCTGCTGGCCGCACAGCAAGCAGACGGTTTCTGGTGGAAGCCGTAGGGCCTTCAGCCGACGGCGCCTGTGGTTCTTCATGATGTTCGTTTCCACGGATGCTCCTTTCACGCGACGTGCGCGTAGATATCCTCGAAGGCGACCTCGCCCGCCTGGTAGAGGCGCTCGAGGGTTTCGGGGTGGGTGATGAACGGGTAGGAAAGCGTGCCGGTCCGGAGCGTTTTGCCGCGAAAGGCCCGCAGCGGAGCGAGATCGCCGGTGCCGAGATAGGTGCGGACAGCATTCCAGTACACAGCCAGACGCCCGGCCTGGCGTGCGCTGCGCAGCGGCAACGCGACGGTTCCGCCTTCGGCGGGGAACTTCATGAGCCGCGGCAAACGGTCAGAGGCCGTCGCCGCATATCGCGCGCCCTGGAGTCGCACGACGGCGCCGGCATAGCGCCGGACGGTGGCGGGTTTCGTGTGCGCCCGTCGCGCCGCATCCGTGAGCGACCGCTCTTCGGCCCGCATCTGTCGCAGGACCTCGATCACTCGACCCACTGTGGCCTCCTGGCGCTCTCGCTTCGCTTGGACACGCTCAGCGCCGGTCGCGGGGCGAGTCCCGGAGCGGCGACGGCTAGCGGCCATGGCGCGCCTCCGCCCGCCGGCGTTTGGTGGCGAACGCTTCGATGTCACGCCGATCGAAAAGCCGCATGCCACGTTCGGTGGTGGCCGCGGGGATGAGGGCGCCTCGCCGGACCATCTGGCGGATGGCGGCGGGCGTGATGCCGAGCAGCCTCGCGACGTCGGCGGTGGCGAGGTACGGGGAGCGTGGGGTCATCGGCGACCTCCTGGGCTGTGGTGCCGGGCCTGGCGTTTCCAGGCCTCCACTCAAAGATCCCAGAGGCGTCAGGCGGCTTGCATCATGACGCGCAAGAATGTATCTTTCCCTTGTGAAACCTCACGTATCTGGCATGTCGCGTACCACATTCTTGAAGACGCTGCGGCAGGTTGGCGCTCCGACTGTGAGTCCTACACAGCTGCTCCGCTGGACCCACTCCCAGTGGATTCACTGGCCAACTGTCAGGGGTAAGGGGCGTGGCCAGGGCATTGAGGCGGTGTACAGCGGCGAGATGTTCTGGGACTGTTACTTCCTTGCGCGCTTCCTGAAGCAACCCCGTGCCACCCTGGCCACGGCGGGATGGTCGGTATGGGTGGTTGGCCTAGGCCGTCCCGACACGGTCCGTGCTTTCCTCCTCGAAGAGCTGCGTGCGAGGCTGGCCGCGGCGCGGATCATCGCCAAGCCGGGGCGCCACGCTCGCACGGTGGAGCGCGCGCTTGGGCGCGTAAGCGCGCAGTGGCCGGCAGTCGAGATGACAGGTCTGATTGGGGCCACCGGCTCAGTGCGGGTTCTTCGGGCGATTGCACACTACGAAGCCGGCATACCTCTTCCTTTGGAGAGCCAGTTAGAACCGCAGGGCTGGGATGATGCGCGCGACGGCATGGTGGACGCGATATGGGACCGAGTGCGGACCATCCTCCCCGCGCTGAACCTGCCCGAGGACAAGGACGACGCGATCCGCTCAGATCCGGCGACTGTGCCGCAGCTGCTCGCCGCTGAACTTCCGTTGCAGCCTCTCATCACAATCATCGAACGCTGGCCCGATGAGTGGCTGCGTGGCATGGCCTTTGAGGCGCAGTTTCTCCTCGAGGAATTCACGAGTCGCCGATGGGTGATCACTCCAGATGTCTTTCTGAAGCACGTTCGCAGCCAGCTTCACCCCGAGCGTCGCGCCGCGCTCACGACCCTCCGCACGGCCCGGGGATGGACCACGCCCCCGGCCGCTCCGGTCATGCGCTGGCCGGAGTTCGCTCCGTTCCTCCAAGCTCGACCGATTCAATCCGGAGGAGTCGATGCCACCGCATCCTGATCCAACCCCGCTCACGCCGCGCGCCGGCGTGCTCACGCTGTCGGGTTACGGCCTGCGCCTGGCGATCGACCGCGGCCATCTGGTCGCCGAGGACGGCATCGCCGCCAATCGCCGCCGCGGGCGCTTTCCGCGCGCCATGCCGGGCTTCCGCCGGGTCGTGGTCCTCGGCCACGCCGGTACGGTGACGCTCGAAGCCCTGCGCTGGCTCCATGATCTCGGCATCGCGCTGGTCCAACTCGGGTCGAATGGCGAAGTGATCGTAGCCGCCGGCCCGATTGGCCTCGACGACGCCCGACTGCGTCGGGCTCAGGCGCTCGCGGCCCACTCGGACATTGGCGTACGGCTGACGCGATGGTTGTTGAAGGCGAAGTTGGAAGGGCAGCGCGCCGTGCTCGGCCGGCTCGGGACAAGCGATTCTGCGAACTCGACGTTCGATGCTGCCCTCGACACGCTGGACGCTGTGGAGGATCTGGGACTCCTGCGCCAACTCGAAGCCCAAGCAGCTGTGGCCTATTGGGACGCCTGGCAGAATGTCCGGATGCCGTTCGCCAAGCGCGATGACGCCGCAGTTCCCGAGCACTGGCGGCGCTTCAACACCCGCTCGTCACCGCTCACGGGCCAGCCCCGCCGCGCGGCCAACCCGGCGAACGCGCTCCTCAATTACTGCTACGCGGTCCTCGAGTCCGAGGCAACGATTGCCGCACTCGCTATCGGACTGGATCCGGGCCTCGGCATCCTGCATGCTGATCAGCGCGCCCGCGCCTCGCTGGCCTGCGACCTCATGGAGCCGGTGCGACCGGTCGTCGATGGGTTCGTGCTTGAGATGCTCGCCACACGCGTCTTCCGGAGGCAGGACTTCTTCGAGACGCGCGAGGGTGTGTGCCGCGTCCTGCCGCCACTCTCCCAGGCCCTGGCGGAGACGGCCCATCGCTGGGCGGGGGCTGTGGCGCCGTACGCCGAGCGCGTCGCACAGGAACTCTTGGCAACGCGGTTCGAGACCGCCACGCACTCCGGGGTCAGGCGCACAACCGGAGGGCGTGAGAACTCGGTGCCAACACGGCTTACCCAGAGTCGCCGGAGTGCAGGGCGTGAGCCGTACCGGCGCCAACTCCCCCGAACCACAGATCGGATGATCACGATCGCCCGTACCTGCCAGAACTGCGGCAATCCGCTCGGCCCAGTTTCCAAACGCATCTGCCCCGCTTGCGTCGCGGCCGCAGGCCCCGCGATCGCGCGCGCCCACGCGGCGCTACGTCCGTTCTGGGAGGCCGGCAAGGATCCCGCGGCGAAGGGACGCCCTGCGCAAGCGGAGAAGATGCGGAGGCACAATCGGGCGCTTGCTGCGTGGTCGAAAGCCGGCGCGCAGGTAACCGATCCGAGCGTCTATCGGCGGGAGATTCTCCCAAGGCTCAAGAGCATGCAGGTCGTGGCGATTGCCAAAGCCACGGGACTCTGCGTGCCGTACGCGAGCGAGATTCGAAAGGGTCGCATCCCGCATGCGCGGCATTGGGCGGCGTTGCGCCAACTGGTCACACGCTGAGCCCTGCCTGGGGAGGGGGGTCGGGGACCTTGCCTCGCGCGCGCAGATCGTAAACCCTAGTGGAAAACCTGCTGCAAAACGCGGGGAAACCCAATGTTGAGCGTTGCGGTCCGCGCTAGCCCCCCTGCGCCCCAAGCCCGGACTCCGTACCTTGGGCCTGCCGCATCAACGTCCGGCGTTCTCGCCCACCCGTAGCGCTGCAAGAGCGGCGGCAACCTCTAGCCCGGGCGTGTCCTTCAGCTTGGGAATCGCAGATCGGCGAGCAGCGCTCTGCTGCCCCTATTCCTCGAACACGAGGAGATCGGCGAACGACGTGGGCTGAAGTCTATCAAACCCCACCTGAGGGACCTTCAAATACCTCCACCGCTGCGTGGTCAGCAGGGTGGCGTTGTCACACCAGAGCCGGGCCGCACGATCCTTGTGCGCGACGTCGGGATCCTCGCGACCTTTCGTTTCAATGAGCCGGTGCGATCCGTCCGCCAGAATCGCCACGAAGTCGGGCTCATAATAACGCAGACTCGCAGCGCTGTCGGTGTACTCGATCGCGAATCCGAACTGCGGTGGCAGTTTGGCAAAGGCTGTCACATCGGGCGCGTCCTGGAGAAAGCGGGCGTAGCGCTCCTCAAAGTCGTTGTCGCAGGCGGCCAAGTTGAAGATCGTCTTGGAGGCTTCGAAGGCATTGTGTCGGGAATAGGGAAACGTCGGCGTCTCGCTAACCCGCCGCGCCGCGACCAGCTGCGGCACCTGCTCTTCCACCACCAGCGCGCGAAGCGCCCGTACGAACAGATCCACAGTGACAAACCGCGCGACATTACTGGAAATGGCCTTGATCATGTCGGCGCTGTCCAGCTCGACGGTCCTGCCGAACGCCTTCGTGGCAAGAAACTCCCGGACCCTGGGCGCCAGTGCCGCGAATTGTGACGGCAGCCTCACGTCCGCAGCGATGTGCTTGGCGTAGTAGCTGATCACCTCCTGGGAGGTCTGCGGCTCCGGCATCTGGTACTGTCGCTCCAGCAACTTCTCCATCGTGATCACATCATAGCCTTCGTACGTGAAGTTCTTCGCCTCTTCGCCCCCCTCCTTCATCGGGAAGGGACTGCACTTGAAGGTGCTGACGTCGAGCGCTGCGATCTCATCCGCCAGCGTCTTCTTCCGCACGAGAATGGGGGTCAGAGTTGGAACGCCGATATCCTTGTCCGCCTTGGCCGGATCCGGCGCGATCGTCCGGATGACAAGATGATCCTTCCCCAGCTCGAACTTCTCGAGCTTCAGGTCCTCGTCCTTCTCCAGCTGGTCCACCAGCTCCATGAATTTCCGGGTCCCAATCACATCCACCCGCTCCACGTATCCGGTGCCCTCGCCCCGAAACATCAGGCGCAGGCCTCGGCCCAGCGTCTGCTCCGGCAGGATATTCGCCTTCGCGGCGTACGGACGAAGGCCCACGATGACCGTGACGTTTTGGACGTCCCAACCCTCCCTCAGCATCAGCACGCTGACGATCGCATTGACCGGACTCGTTTCGAGATCCACTTCGCGAGCCGCGCGGCGGGCATCCTCCTCACCGCTGCGAGCGATATCGCCGCTGCGGTTCGTGTGAATCACGAGCAGCTTTTCTCCAACGAACTCTTCCGGGTACTTGGTCCGAAGAGAATCGGCCACGTCGTTCGCGTCGTCCGTTTCGTGCGTCATCACGAACAGGACTGGCTTCTTGCCCAGCGGAGCCAACTGGTCGCGGTACTCGCGCCACCTTTCCACTCCCGCTGTGAGATACGCCCTGTATCGAGTGCTGGCGACACTCGACTGCGCTCCTTCGGCGATCCCGACCGCCACGCCCTTCATCGGCCGCTTCACGAT
Source organism: Binatia bacterium (assembly GCA_044450645.1). Taxonomy (GTDB): domain Bacteria; phylum Desulfobacterota; class Binatia; order HRBIN30; family HRBIN30; genus JAGDMS01. Next base: position 7,839 of record JBIOJG010000095.1, on the reverse strand, counting down.
GCCGTCGATGATCGCCTGCTTGAGCGGATAGTCGAACACCGTCCAGGTGAAGAGCTCGCCGCCCTTGCCATAGCGCGGCGTTGCCGTCACATCGAGCTGGACGACGCCACCGTCCTTGGTCCCGAGCCGCTCATGCAAAGCACGAATGATCTCGTTCCACTTGAGCTTCTCGTCGTGCGTGTGGTGCGCCTCGTCGTTGACCACCATGCAGGCGCCGCCCCGTGTCACGATCCGGTCCACGAAGCCTATCGTCTCCTCCACCGCGGTCGGAGGCTTGGGACCGAGCACCAGGGTCATCGGGTCGGGTTCGTCATCGTCGGCGGGCCGATCGTGCAGCTGCTGGATGTTCGTGAGGTAGAGCGCGCCGCTGGACGAGGCGCGTTCGCCCTCACCCCGGAGATAGCACTCGAAGTCCCAATACACCTTGAGGTCTGGCGGAATCACGGGGTCCATCTGGAAGACCCGGCCCCGCGCGAAGTCCGCCCGGAGCCGCTCGTACACGATCACGTTGGGCGCCAACACGAGGAACGTGCGAGCGAAGTCATCCTTGCCCTCAGCCACCGCGTTCAGATATTGCCACGCAATGGCGAGGGACATCACCTTCGTCTTCCCGCTGCCGGTAGCCATCTTGAGACAGTAGCGGGCGAAGTCATCGTACTGGAGCAGCTGGATGTCCGGCCGCCGCACGAAGGTCTCGAGCAGGGTCTTCTGTCGGCGGACCTGCTCCACCTCATACAAGTAGATCAGGGTCTCGATCGCGTCCCGCTGGAAGGGGTGATAGCGAAAGGCCCGCCCCGCGCCTCGGCTCAGCCGGTGACCATCAGGCGGAAACCACCAGTTCAGCAGACTGCGAGTTGTATCGCTGATGCCTCGGTAGCCACCGACCTTCCACGAAGCCACGGCTTCGCGGATGAGCGGCACTGCAGGCGCCGTGGTACCGATGGCCTGGAGCAGGTCCACCTGGCCCGCAGCCTTCTTCTTGGATCGCGCCACTACTTGACCTCGACCTGGAGCACCTTTGTCGTGTCGTTACCGAGAATATCGATCACCTTGACCACGACTCGGTACTTCCCCGCCTCGGTGTAGGTGTGGGTGGTCAGCCGGGCCAGCTTGGTGTCCTTCCGCGTGCGGTAAGTCTGCCACTCGTTGTGAAACGTGTCGTCGGAGTTGTTCCAGTCCACGGCCCAGTAGTCGATCCATTGTTCCCAGTGAGTCACTGCCTTCTGCACATCTTCCGGTACGTCATCAAGTGGGATCATGAAGTCGGTGAGCTCCAGCGTCACACTCCGACCCTTCTTCTTTGGGGTAACTCTCAGAGCGGCCAGCTCGAAGAACTTGATGTCGCCTTGCTCCACTGCTTTCTTGTCAAGCAACTCACGCGGGATTCGGATCAGCCGGAGATGGATCCCTGCGAGTTCAGCGTCCTGCTTAGCCGTTTCGTTCAGCTCGAAGGCGAAATCCCAGCCGAGCACGTCCACTCCGCTCCGCGTGGGCGCGCCCTTCCCACTTCCTGTGGCCTTCCGGAACTCCGTCACGATGCCGCTGATGTCCGCTCGCGTCACCGGCGCATCAACGCCGCCCACGTGTACCATCCGGCCCGCCTTGTTGCCGTGCAGCCACACATAGCCGCTGATGGGCTGCGCGTGATAGAGGTCCAGCAGAAACTGGCGGTACTTGTGTACGCCGGCCTCCGCCGACTCCCCGAACTCGGCGGCCTGCCACGCTTGCCGCTCGTACTTCCCAAGGTTCTGCACTACGAATGGTTTGACGCCCGGTATGCCGAGCAGACGCTTTCGTGTGGTGTGGATGGCGAAACGACCGAGGTCGCAGGCTATCCAGCGGCGCTTGAGCCGCTCAGCGCTGGCGGCAGTGGTGCCGGAGCCGCAGAAACAGTCAAGGACAAGGTCGCCTTCGTCTGACGATGCTCGGACGATTCGGTCCAGAAGCGCTTCCGGCTTCTGAGTTGCGTACCCAACTCTTTCCTGGGCCTGAGAGTTTACAGGCGGCACGTCCACGATGAGATCCTGAAGCGCAACGCCCTCCTTTAGATACCGTTTGAAGCTAGGGGTCCCTTTGCTGCCGTCCCTGCCCTTGTTCGGCCAGTAGATGAAGCCATTAGCGTCGAGAAGGTCGAGCTTTTGCTGAGTCGTCATCTGGGCAGCCTCCGCCGGGGCTACCAAGGAAGTGACCGCCTCCCTGTTGACCTTCCAGTGTCCTCCTATCTGTGACGGATCAATCCCGCGCCAAGGTTTGCCAGAATCACCATTTCTCAATCCCGCTGCCGTGAGATTGTCAGTTCGGTACTGGCCGCGCTCGTCTGAGTTTGCGTATTTCGCTTCCAGGTACGCCTCATCGTGCTTCTGGTAAATCTTGTTCCACGTGAAATCGTGCGATTTCGAATAGTAGAAGATCACGTCGTGGATGTTGCCCCATCCCACGACATCACTGCGGGCGCTCGTCCGTTTCCATATCAGTTCACTGCGGAATCCGTCTGGGCCGAAGATCTCGTCCAAGACCGCCTTGGCGTAGTGCGCGACATGATAGTCGAGATGGATGTATGCGCACCCCTCGGCGGAGAGGAGGTCGCGTAGCAAATGCATGGTATCATGAAACCACTTCAGGTAGCCGTCCAGGCCGGTTCCCCACGTATCCCGATATGCCTTCTGCTCGATCACGCTCGGCTGCTTAACGAAGCTGAGGCCGTTGTGCTCGTCATCCTCTTCCGGGTCGTTCGGGATATTGGCCGTGAACGAGAAATCCCCGCCGGTAGCGAACGGCGGATCGATGTAGATGAGATTGACCTTCCCGGCAAACTCCTCCAGTAGCGACGGCAGCACGTACTTCTTGTCGCCCCAGATGAGCCGGTTACGCCACTCGGTGGGACGCCCGCTGGCAAACAGATCCTGCATTCGGTCGCGGTCGGCCGCAGACTCGTTGACGGTTTCGACAGTCTGGAACGGCAGGGCGATCTTCGGCGGCGCAACCTTGCGGCCTTGCTCGTCGTACTTGCCATCCCAGGTGAGTTCGGTCATGCGACTGCTTCTCCCGCGACTGGTCGGTGCGCCACCAAGCTGCGAGGTCCAGCTAACGCGGCGTCAGGCAACCCGGCACCCATGCGACTTGATATTAGTCATGAATGATCGACAGGTCGTCGCTCGAACCTGATCACCCCAAGGCATAAGGTACGTCGCCGATACGGGGTGTCCAACCGTGCCCCTTGGAGTGCCCGTTGCATCGAGCCGCCTGGAACCGTTCCACTCAGACGGGCCAGGCAGAGCCACCTGTCCCGAACTCACGTAAGGCAGGACCTGCGAGCAACCGGCAGACGACGACGCCTTGGACGAACGAACCCCCACTCTGAGAGCGACCGACAATCGGAATGAATGCGGAGAGGAGCATCGCCAGCACGCCCAGTGCGGCCGCATGACAGCCTCGGCCGGGTGCCGCCGCTCACGTTCTTGCCGAGGCCCACCAGCACCCCGGAGTACCACCTTCAGGTGTCTGCGTGACGGGGAAGCTTGCCACCCGAGGAAGAGTACCAGGCCGGAAGAGCGACTCAGACGTCAAAATAGGAGCTGGCCTGCTCACCTAGCGCGTCCCACCAGGTGTGGCGGTTTATCGTCAACCGCCTTCTCGTGGACGAGCTAGAGGTCTTCTCTATACTCCGCATCGAGGTCCTCACGCTTGGCATCTCGTCGATAACCCTCGGCAATGCTCCTAACGAGAGCCGCAGTCCTAGGCCACGACTTTTCGAGACCGGAGGCCTGCTTCTCGTAGTGCTCAGCAATTGATCGCTCCTGCTCGCCACCTTGAAGAAGATCTTTTGTTACGACTCCACGCGAATTGTATAAGCCGGTCGAAAAGCCAGCCTCGAGATCCTCGCTACCAACCGCTTCAATGACGTCTCGCACAGCTTCGTGCGGCCAGATGCCGTCGGCACCGGCAGGGGAGCCGCTCAGAAGATGCCCAATTCGTAGGTCTCCGACAGCCGATCGCTTGCTCTGTGAAAGAAGGTGCCTTGCTTCTTTGACCCACATATCGAGAGTCGGCCCAGTTCCCGCTGCGGCCTTGTCCAGACCAGGAACCGTACGCCAGTGCTCGATAAGATCATATGCTGTCATGGCCCGAGCCTGACCGCGCTTGTCCAGAGTCTCCGGCTCTTCGTCATCCCCCCGATAGGCAAGCTGAACCAACTCAACAAAGAACGACGGGGTGCGCGCTAACTCTCCGTGGAGCACGGAAGGCGGTCGATGACCAAATCTGAACAGCGGTAGCCAGGCCCATTCGAGTTGGGCGAGGCGTGCGTCCACAATCGCTCCGCTGCTCGTCAAGAAATCCAGCAGTAACCCAACGCTGTAGTCCAATCCGGCCAGTCCCGTCTGTTCATCTGATGCCTCGACCTTTAGGGCACCTTCGAGGCACTCATCCACCAGGTTTGGATCGAGCGTGATCCCCTTGGTCTGGATATACAACGCCAGTAGTTCGATGGCTCGAATCGGACGACCGTGCTTCCCAAGTAGACGCGCTGCACGTTGACATTCTTCAGGCTTCTCAAGGCCGAAGACCCGCCCTTGGCTCCAGAATTGCACCTCGACTTCAGTTCCGAGTGCTTCTACTAGGTCCCAAGTCTTGCCGCCGCTCGGAAGAGAACTGAGAAAGGCAGAGAGGGCCTTCGGGGACCACTTGGTTCGATAGAGTTCAACGGTTGACTCGACCCACGGCCAGCCCTCTAATGAGAATCTTGCTTCCACGTAGCCGCGCGCGAACGTGACAGCGGGCCACTCGGTGCCCGACAGCTGTTCGCCGAGCCATGGATCTATGTCCGCAATCAATGCCAAACGCCCTGCGTGGTATCCCACAAGGTCCGGGCGCTCGGCAAGTTTAGCCGTGTCAATCAACCCGGCAAGCCCGGTTGCGCTGTGAATGGTTCGAACCGCCTCCTCCTGCGACTCTCGAATTGCCTCTTGCCTACTGCTCATGTCGCCGAGATGTCCTGCAGGCAAATGCGGCCAGTGAGCAAAGAGCCACGCGTAACGGCGCGCCATTGACTCAGACCGAAAGCGGTCTAATTGGCGATCTAGCCGATCGAGCACCTCGTCTGGCAGTCTGTGGTCCTTGGTAGCAACCGAACGATGACGAGACAACAGGTCGCGAAGGGGTAACTGAACGGCCTCCCGGTCCGCGTCGGCAACAGGCTCCACAGCGAGGGCTTCGAATTGTCCGAGCACGCGTTCCTGAAGCGGTAACGGAAGGTGAGGAAGCGCCTCCAGTAGCCGCTTCCAACGGGGACCCGGAGGCCCTACATCAACCAGAAGACGACTGACCACACCTTCGAGGACCTTGTGATACTCAGCCCACGTCATTGATTCCGGCGTGTCCTCAGCCCAATCGCGCCACTTCGGTCGGGCCTTGACCATCCACGACCCGTGCATTTCAGGAAGGAGCGAGGTGAGCAGGTCCCAAGCCGCTCCCGGTTCTTCTTTTCGGATTAGGTCCAGCGCCGCGAAGCGTTCGAGGGCCGTAGCAGACGTCCCCGGTGCTAAAATCCTAAAGATGCCCGTCAAGCTATTCCGAGGTCGATTGGTCAGCTTGCCACCGGGATCAAGTCGCGCAAGCCGGGCCAGTAGCATCGCCGCCCGCGGCAAGTATGTCGAACTCCACGCGAGCCTCTCTAAGCTCCACAAGAGGCCTGTGTGGGGCGATGAGCCAAAGAGCTCGTATTCCTTGTCAGTAAAGAGTTGTATTAGCAGTGGCTTCTCTGCTTTGAGATCACCTTCGAGCGCTCCCAGTACTTCCTCGGGTGCGGCCTCCGCCAAGTCAGTCAAGATGCTTTGCAGTGCGTTCCACACGCTGACTGTGGTGGTCGCGGCTGTCAGCGCCTTCCTAACGGCCTGCCGGACAATATCAGATGCCGGTTTGGTTGACGAAGCTGGGACGTTCGTCCCATGAGTCCCAAGGAATGCAAGACTCTCGGCGACTGCGTGCCTGAGTTGACTGGAGAACGGCTGCTTCTCGTTGTGGAAGCTCGCCGCAAGTTGTTGTGCAAAGTCCTTTCCAATCAGTTCGTCGGGTTGGGAGAGCACTGCCACTGCTATCGACAAGTACTTCCCGAGCAGGTTGTCACTTAGCAGTGGGGAGATGCCATCCCATAGCTCCTCTCTTGACACAGCTCGCCAGACCGCGCCCACCTTCCGACCGGGGGGATCGCCGCCGGCGGCGAGAAGAAGCAAAAGATCCTCAATCTCGGCATAGCCTACCCCCGACAACTGCTCAACCGCCTCGGTATCTCCCTGGTAGCCACTATTCCAAGAACCTAGCAGTAGCAGGGGAATGAGCTTCGCTGCGTTGTGCGAGCCCAGCCACGCCGGCCTCAGCGCGCCCGGAGCCGCAGACATGCGGCGCCTTAAGGCTAGAAGATTCCTTCGACCCAGGGCGGCTAGGTCATCCGTCTTTTCCCGGGCGATACCCATCGCGAGCAAAGCCTCTCGCATTGAGGTTCGGGACGGTCTGCCGACACTTACCACCTCAGCGCCGTTCGGAGTACCTGCCCGATCACATGGTACGACCACCCGGTGGTTTCGTCTTAGGGCGGCACCGATTTCTAGTCCGTCGGCCGAGGGAATCAGGACCAAGGGTCGGTCAAACCGTGCAAGGCGTTGCCAAGCAGAATCCGAGCCGACTACGAGGGTTCTTGATTGAACCCTGTCGCGTTCATCGGAGGGTAGCAGTGCGATGACGGCCTCGAAAACGGCCAACGCCTCCTGGCGCGATTCCGCCGCCACGGCGAGCGTGGGCCGATTCGATCCAATCCATTCCTGAATCGCTTTCACTGGTGCATCGCGTCCGGCCAAGACCACTTGCGGCGACAGCGGTGGTGAAGTTGAGGCGGTCCAATCGAGCCAGTGACTTCCTAACTCCCAGGCGTCATCAACCCGCAGCCCAATTAGCTCGGCGAACCAGAATAGCGGGGCTGGGGCTCGTTCGAGCCAAAGTTCTATGTCGTCAGCGTCGTATGCCCGAACCTCACGCCATTTCCCTTCGGCAATCCGATCACGTATCCACTGTTCCTTGCCGTCCCACTTGCGCGGCGTAACAAACACGAAGGTGGACTCGGAGGGATTGACTCCCAGTGGATTCGCCGTTCGCTTCGCATAGTCTCCGTTAGCCTTTGTGGATATGGTAGCAGTTACACCCATTTCCCATGCGGATGCGCCGGCGGGAACAAACTGATCACCGGCCCCAGCCAGCACAATGCCGTCCCATCCGCCAAGTTGAACACTCTCGTGCGCAGGGAATCCGACACGCTGAAGCCCTTCGCCCGTTGCAAACACGAGCCGCCGCATGAGGACCGGCAGGAGGGACTGGGCCTCCATTCGAGATGCCCAAGCGACCAAGTCGTTGGCCGTCACAGTTGTGCGCGAAGCCATTCACTCGTCCTTAGGTGAGTAACGTGACCCGCTCTTGGTGGTTCGCACACGAATAGCAACAATGGCTCGTTCTTGCCGCCGACCCAGAGACTGCCAACTCGAAGAACGTCTGCTTGACGCGTTGAAGCCGGCATGACTCACTCATAGTTCCTAACCAACCTCCACACCAGCCGCCCACGCCGCCACCTGTCAGTCCTGACAGGGGTTTACCGTAGGCGCCGCGCCGCCGGCCAAGGCACAAGCACGTGCGGAGGGGGGGAGAAGCGGAAGGGACCCTTCTCTATATACCCGCGCCTGCGTTGACCGCCGGGCGTCGCCCCCTAAATTGCCCCGGGGATGACCCAGCCCGCGCCGCCGCTCGATCCGCGCCTCACCGAACAGCGCAATCCCGCTACGGCGGAGATCGACCTCG
>JBIOJG010000094.1:0-15685 GCA_044450645.1 Binatia bacterium | reverse complement strand
CTTGTACCTCCACCGCGCTGGCGTGATGTTACGCCCCAATGGGTACGCTACCCTCGACGTTGGGTGCTCCCCGACCGTTGCCGAGCGCTTCAAACGGCTCGACCGCCTGCTGAAACTGGCGTAATTATTGTCACATCAAGGCTAGGATACATGGAGCGCTTGCTGGACGGAGAGGTCCCCACCTACTCGATCGAGAAGCGCTGCATCCGCAAAGACGGGTCGTTCGTCTGGATCAATCTCACCGTATTGCTGGTGCGTGAGGCGTCTGGAGTGCCCAAGTATCTCATTTCCGTCGTAGAAGATATTTCCGCCCGCAAGCAAGCAGAGGCGCTTCGGGCTCGCCTCGTCGCGATACTCGAGGCGACACCCGACTTTGTGGGCTTTGCCGATGCCAAGGATACTCACATCCTCTACATCAACAAGGCCGGACGCCGAATGACAGGGATCGCGGAAAATGAGGATGTCACCAAGTTGACGATCGCAGACGTGCACCCTGAATGGACGACCCGTATGTTGCGCGATGAAAGCATGCCGACAGCGATCCGCGACGGCGTCTGGACCGGCCAGTGCGCCTTCCGAAACCGTGATGGGCGGGAGATTCCCGTACTCATGGTACTGCTGGCCCACAAGGGAGAGGGCGGGCAAGTTGAAGTGTTCTCCACGATCTCACGGGACGTGACTGAGCTGAACCGCGCGCAGGAGGAAATCGGTGCACGAACCGCCGAGCTCGAAGCCGTGAACACAGAGCTGCAAACCTTCAGCTACTCCGTCTCGCACGACCTGCAGGCACCGCTGCGGGCGATCGACGGCTTCAGCGCGCTGCTGCTGGACCGCTACACCGAGCAGCTCGACGCGCAGGCGCAGCATTATCTGCAGCGGGTGCGGGAAGGCGCTACGAGCATGGGACAGCTGATCCAGGCCTTGCTGAGCCTATCGCGGGTGACCCGCGCCGAGATGCAGCGGCGGGGGGTGGATCTCAGCGCGCTCGCCGAGACCGTCGCCGCCGAGCTGCGAGCCGCGGAGCCGAGCCGAGCCGTCGAGTTTGTCATCGCACCGGGCGTGCGAGCGCACGGGGACCCCGGCTTGCTGCGGGCAGCGTTGGACAACCTGCTGCGGAACGCCTGGAAGTACACCAGCAAGCACGCCACGGCGCGGATCGAGTTTGGCTGCGCCAAGAAGAACGGGCAGCCGGTGTTCTTTGTGCGCGACGATGGCGCCGGTTTTGACATGGCGTACGTCGCCAAACTGTTCGGCGCCTTCCAGCGGCTGCACGCGAAAGAGGAGTTCGAAGGCACGGGCATCGGGCTGGCCACGGTGCAGCGCATCATCCATCGCCACGGCGGGCGGGTGTGGGCCGAGGGCGCGGTGGAGCGGGGCGCGACCTTCTATTTTACGGTGCCGCCGGTCGCTCAGCCCCCAGCCGCGGCCTTGAGAAATGCGACCGTGTCGCCGTCGGCGAGCTGAGTACTCATCCCGCGCTGGTGGTTGATCAACACACCGTTGACTACCACCGCGGCGACCCGGGAGAGTTTTTCAAAATTCTCGCCCCGCTCGCCGAACTTGTCACGGGTGAGGCGCACGACATCCTGCACCGTCCGCGCCCCCTCCACCTCGAACCGCCGCACGCCCAATGCCTTGCTCATGTCGTAGGTGAGTTCGACCGTGATGCTCATCTTCGCACCCCCGAAACCTTGGCCCTGCCAACCCTCGTCACACCCTGACCTGCAATCGCTCCAGCGTGCGCTTCGTCGGCACGCCTTCGGCGTCCCAGCCGCGGTTCTTGTAGTACCGCGGCAGGAGCTGTGGCAACGGGTGGCCCGAGGTCATGTGCTTGAACGTCGGCTCGTGCAAAATACGCGGCGGCAGCGTGTCGTCCTTGGCCGTGAGCCCCTCGCGCAGGTTGTACATCCGCTCCAGATTAAAGATGCGGGCGCCGATCTCCTGCAGATGCCCCGAGGAGAATGTCTGGCCCGTGATGTAGGTCAGCCATTTCTCGAACCACAACATCGGCCGGCCCTTGATGCTCATCACCGTGCGGAAGATCGGTCCACTGTTCTCGAACGCGGTGGTCAGCAGTTTGTAGGTGAACGAATTGGGATTGAGATTATGGATGGCCTTGGGGAAGATGCCGTAAGTGGTGAACATGCAGAGCACCATGGAGTTGATGGCGCAGGCCAGGTTCTGCTGGATGATCGGGATCTCCGCCTTGAGCTTCAGGTTCTGGGGGTTGATGGTCAGCGGACCGACGGACTCCATGTACATGCTGGCGCCCTGGATGTGACAGCCGCCGCGGTTGGTGGTGGCGTACTCCACCCCCTGTGCGAACGAGCCGCGCGGATCGTAGGCCGACAGCTCCAAGCCCTTGACGTGCATGGCGAAGTCCTTGCCGCCGTACTTCTCGCTCATGCGCTTGGTGCCGTCGGCCAAGTCGTTGCCCAGCCCGCGGCGGTGAGCGATGTCCGCGATCATGCCGCTCACGCCGCTCGGATCACCGAAGTTGAGGCCGACGTTGAGCATGCCGCGCTCCTGCAGCTCCATGGCGAACGCCAGCACGCCACCGAGACTGATGGTGTCCATGCCGAAATCGTCGGCGAGGTAGCTCCACTCCGACACTTTCTTCAGGTCGGGGATTTCCAGATTCGTGCCCATCAACCCGATGGTTTCGTACTCGGGACCCTTGACCCGGCCCACACCCTCGACCATCACGTCGCGCCCGCAGGTCACCGGGCAGTGAATGCAGCTCGACTTGACGCCGACCAGCTCGTGATCCTCCATGTACTCGCCGGAGACGCTCATGGCGTCCTTGAAGTGTCCGTACTTGAAGTTGTGCGTCGGGATGATGTTGCGGGCGTTGGTGGTGTTGACGATGTTGGCGGTGCCGAACCGCTTCAGCTTTTCGCCCAGGACCGGATGATCCCGGAACATGTCACGCACCCACTTGGTGTACTCTTTGAATTTCTCGGCGTCATCCATCTCCAACTTGCGTGAACCGTTGACGGAGATGGCCTTGAGGCGCTTGGAGCCCATGACCGCGCCGACACCGGTGCGTCCCGCGATGCGCTCTTCGGACACGATGCCGGCGTAGAGCACCTTGTTCTCTCCCGCCGGGCCGATGACCGCGTGGTGCTTCTTCTTGCCGAGGGCTTCCTGTGTTGCGTAGGTGCCTTTGCCCCAGAGATCGTCAGCATCGACGAAGGTGACCGTGTCCCGGTCGCCGTCGATGTCGAGGCGCACCGGTTTCGCCGACTGATGCGTGAAGATCAGGATGTCGATGCCCGCCCGCTTGAGGCCGTACGCGAACGAGCCGCCGCAGGCGGCGTTGCCGATGCCGCCCGTCAGCGGACTCTTGCACACCACGACGAAGCGGTTGGACTGCGGTGCCACCGAGCCGTTGAGGGGACCGGTGGCGAAGATGAGCAGGTTCGCCGGACCGAGCGGATCGATGCCGGACTCGGTCATGTCGTACAGCAAACGCGTGCCGTAACCCTTCCCGCCGATGTAGAGCCGGGCAATGTTCTCGTCGAGTGGTTTGAAGGTGAATGCCCGGTTGGCCAGGTCAACTTCCAGGACGCGGCCGGCATATCCTTTGATCATTGCAACACCCCCACATCCACCTTGTACCCAGGCGCCGCCGCCGTATCAACTCATCCACGCCGTGTACGGGCGGGCAGGTGGAGGATTCCGGTATCTGATGATACCCTGCGACGCACGATTGCTCTGGTCGTTGTGTTCGTGGAGAGGCGGATGAAGGCGATCATCATCGGTTCCGGCATGTCCGGCCTGACGGCGGCGGCGTATCTGGTGCGGGCCGGATATCAGGTGACAGTGCACGAACAGTTCTCCGAGATCGGCGGTGTGACCGCCACACTGCGGCAGGACGGTTTTGGCTGGGACCTGGGGCCGTTGATGGTGGAGGGATTCGGACCGGGCGAGCCGGCGGGTGAGGTGCTGTCAGAACTCGGGCTGGACGATTGCGTCCGACGCGTGCGGGATGATCGCGGCGTGGTTTTCCCCGACTTTTCTCTGTGGAAGCCGGCGACCTATGCCGGCCCGTACTGGCGGCGTGAACGGCTCAAGGAGCTGTTTCCGGAAGAACGCGACGGTTTGGACCGTTACTACCAATTCTATGATCGCGTCATGGATTTGATGGCGTTGGTTCGCCGCGCCGACCGTGCACGCGGCCCGACGGTCCTGTGGCTCAAGGCGCGGATGTGGCTCGCGTTCCGCCAGCTCAAGGCTATGCGGGAGTGGAGCGCGCAACGGATGATGGACCATTTCTTTCGCCGGCAAGAGCTCAAGGCCTTGTACACCGGGATCCTCGCCGACTTCGTCGTGCGGCCCAGTCAATTCCCCGGCCTCGGCATTCCGACGGTGAACGTAGAGACGGCCTTCGACAAGCGCATCCCGCTGGTGTCGAAAGCCGGACTGCGACCGAGCTACCACTACATCTCCGGCGGCTGCGGACAGCTCGTCGAGGCGATGAGCGCTATGATCCGCGCGCGTGGGGGAACGATTCAGGCCAACGCGTGCGTCCGCTGCATCACGATCACCGATGGCCACGTTACGGGTGTGGGGCTCGACGACGAGCATCACGCTCCGGCAGACCTGGTGCTGGCCAGCGGTGGCGCGCACGAAACCTTCCTCGGGCTCGTCGGCCGCGAACACTTACCCACCGACTTCGTTGCGCGCGTGGAGAACGTGGCGTTCATGGAGTCGGTGCTGATGGTGCACGTGGGCATCGATTTCGATCCTACGCCGTATCAACCGGCGGCACTGTGCTACTACTACGGCTCCTATGACATCGAAGGTGGTGTCGCCCGCTGCCAGAATGGCGAGTTCCACGAGGGGCGTGATGGCTTTCTCATCTACGTGCCATCGTTGCACTCGCCCGAGTTGGCGCCGCCCGGTCACCACGCGGTGACGGTTTACACCATCGCGCCCAATCGCCTGCGGTCGGGTACGTGGGCGGAGCGGCGTGAGGAACTGGCGGACAAGTTGCTGGCGGAGGCCGAACGCATCATGCCGGGCCTTCGCCAACGGGCTCGCGTGCGCGTCATCCTGACGCCCGACGATTTCAGGACACGAACGCATCTGGCACGCCACAGTTTTGGGGGCGTGGCGCCGGTGATGGGGAAGGAAGGCGTCCCGCATCGCACCCCAATCCGCGGGCTGTGGTTCATCGGCGCGCAAAGCGAGAGCCGCGGCGGCGTCGGTAACGTGGTGGCGGGTGCGCGCCGTGCCGTGGACATGATCCGTAAGCAGCATGCCTGACCGCGCTACGCGACAGGAGGCACGATGAATGAGTCCGTACGGGACGCAGTCGACGTGAGGCGCCGGCGTGTGCGATCGGCGCTCGTGGTCGCTGCACTGTTGGTGGCCGCGGCCTGCATGCCGACCCGCAGCGCCGCGTTCGATCTCGACGACGTGGCCGCCAAAGCGGAGCAACTCGCTCGCGAGCCCTTCCAAGATCCGAAAGGGCAGGTGCCCGAGTGGCTCCTCAAGATCGACTACGATCAGTGGCGCGACATCCGCTTCCGCCCGCAGCGCGCCTTGTGGCGGGATGAGCAGCTGCCGTTTCAGGTGCAGTTCTTTCACCCCGGCCTGTACTATGACCGCACCGTGGCCGTCAACGTCATCGACGCACAGGGGGTTCGACGCGTGGAGTTTTCGGCCGATCAATTCGACTATGGCAAGAATAACTTCGCCAGGAAGGTGCCTCGGAAGCTGGGATATGCGGGCTTTCGCATCCACTACCCGCTCAACCGGCCCGACTACTCCGACGAGCTCATCGTCTTCGTCGGTGCCAGTTACTTCCGTGCCCTGGCGCGCCACCAGGTGTACGGGCTGTCCGCCCGCGGCATCGCCATCGATACGATTGCCTCGAAGACCGAGGAGTTCCCCTACTTCCGCGAGTTCTGGCTCGTGCGCCCGACGGCGGATGCGAAGAACCTCGTAGTGTACGCGTTGCTCGACGGCCCAAGCGTCACCGGTGCGTATCGCTTTGCGATCGAACCGGGCGACCAGACGGTGGTGCATGTTGACACCAAGCTCTTTCTGCGCCGCCAAGTCGAGAAGCTGGGCATGGCCCCGCTCACCAGCATGTTTTTCCACGGCGAAAACACCATTCAGCCGATCGTCGACTTTCGTCCCGAGGTGCACGACTCCGATGGGCTGCTGCTGAACTTCAGCTCGGGTGAGTGGCTGTGGCGCCCGCTCGACAATCCGCGCACACTGCAGGTGAACACCCTGCAGATGCAGCACCCGAAGGGCTTCGGCTTGATCCAGCGTGATCGCGACTTCGATCATCACCAAGACCTGGAAACGCGCACCGATCTGCGCCCTAGCGTGTGGATCAGCACCGAGGGCGACTGGGGCGACGGTGCCGTCGAGCTGGTGGAGATCCCGACAGACACAGACATCCGCGACAACATTGTCGCCTACTGGGTGCCGCGGCAGCAGCCGATGCCCGGCGAGCCCGCGGCTTTCTCATACACGATGTATTGGTACGACGATGAGCCGACACGTCCGCCGGGCGGTCGTGTCGTTGCTACCCGCCGCGATTGGGGCATGGTTCCGAACGCCCACCGCTTCGTTCTGGATTTCGATAGCGAGGTGCTTCACGCCCTGCCAGCCGACCGTGCGCCGCGCGGTGTGGTCACCATCGTCGGCGGCGATGCGGCGGCTGAACTCCTCGATCAGCACGTGGTGAAGAATCCGGTGACCGGCGGTTGGCGGCTGACCTTTCAGATCCGGCCGAAGCAACCGGCGCCCATCGAGCTGCGGGCCTTCTTGGAGAGCGGCGGCCAGGCGCTCAGCGAGACGTGGTCGTACGCCATCCTGCCGTGACCGGCATTTTGCCAGGGTACTTGCGATTGGGAGTACGTTGCGGATGAGTCAAGTTTTCGCGATGGCAGCTCCAAGCGACCCAACGGGGAGCGGTCCCGTCAAACTTCCGCTGGGCGCAGCCCGCTAGAGATGCGTAAGTGCCTCGATCGCTTCTTTGCGGACGAGGTAGGCGCGATCCCACTCGAAGCGCTCATCCTTGCCCAGAATATGCTCAAAAGTTTCCCGCAGGGTTGTCCGTTCCTGCGCCGTGAGATGTCCGAATTTTGCGAGCTTTCCGAGACTGCGGATGGCTTTGGCACGGATGCTGGGGTTCTGGTCGGCGAGATTCTTCTGCAGGGTTTGCACCAAGCGACGGCGCGTGTCCTCGGGTAGCGCCGGCGGCGGGATGGACTCGGCGAACTTGCCGATCGCACGGGTGGCGGTGTCGCGCAGCTCGCGGTCCTGGCCCTCGGCTGCCTCGAGTGCGCAGGCGACGGCCTGCACGATCTTTGGCGATTTGATTTTCCCCAACGCGTAGAGGGCGAACTGGCGGTGACCTGGATCGGGTGAGGATTGGTACTCGGCAATGAGGGGCGGAATGGCATCGGCGCCCAGACGGCCCAGGGCGTTGGCAATGGCTATCTGCGCTTTGAGATCGCCGGCGTCGAGCTGCTTGAGCAGCTGTGGTATGACCCACTTGCCGAAGCCGACCACAAGTGCAATGGCTTCATTCAGCAGGGGCCCCAGGTCGGGTCGGTCCAGCGGATCGATGTAGAAGAGGGTCGAGGCCATTTCGAACAGCGTACCGGCCTCGTCGGAACCAACCTTGGAGATCTCCCTTTTGATGAGTTCCAGTCCCTGGTGCAGGTCTTCCGGTTTTTGACTCGCCAGAAGTCTCTCAATGTTACGGTGCAGATGCTCTTCCATGGTTGGACGCTCCTTTGTCGTTTCCAACTCGCACCGAATCTCCGATCCGTGTTGTCCGCCTCGGCACGCGCACCATAGCACGCCGGCTTGCCCCGTGTCGCGAGGGGCAAGCGGGTGAGATAGCGGCGCACGGCCGCGCTGCCCTCATATACGGACAAGGGGAAAACGGCTAGACATTCGCGCCCTCACTGTGTTACTCACATTAGTCGGGGGCTACGTGATGCGTCCGCGTTCTTTCGTGGGACGAGATCCGAAAACATCTTCAGCCACAACCTGGTTGACATCGGGCATCGCCATGAGCGCGCTCGCCTCCGACCCAAAGTGCCGGCGGAATCCGGGGCTGCGTGAGCTGCTGGTGCACTGGCGTTCGCAAACGAGCTGTTCCCATTCCACACCGGTGGGCGGGAACGAAGGAGGAGATCGATGATCTCACGGTGGACGGTTGCTGGGCTGCTGGCAGGTGCGGTTGGGCTAGTGGTGTGCGCAAGGCCTGTTCTCGTCATGGCCGACGTGTGCAAAACTGCCTGCACTGCGGTGAAGAACACCACGAACCTGCAAGCGAGGACGGCGCTGGGTGCGTGCAAGCTCAGTTGCCGCAACGGGGCGAACGTAGGCGCGTGCCGCCGGAGCTGCCAGGGCGCGCTGAAGCAGGCGCGCGACGCAACCAGGGTCGGCTTCGCTGAGTGCCGGCAGAGTTGCGTGCCCACGAATGCGTGTTTGGGATCGGCTCAAAGCTGCCTGGAATCTGCCCTGAACGGGGCGAAAGGCTGCGGGGAGCACTGTGCGACGGCCGTGTATCAGACGGCGATGGCCTGCCTTGGCCAACCGGACTGGGTTGGATGTCTCACCGGGGTGCCGCAGCAGGCCGTTCAATGCGCTCAAGGCTGCGAGACTACAGGGGAGACGGCGGCGCTTGCGTGTCGTTCGACGTTGGACAGCTGCATCCAAGCCCTCCCGCCAGACCCCTGTCGGGATGCGTGCATTGGTTCGCTGGAGAGCTGTGTGACGTCGGCCGTCGGCGGGGCGGAAACGTGCGCGGACGCTTGCGTGACAGCAGCGCTCCAAACCGGGGCGAATTGCCTGACGCAGCCAAATCCGGGGGCGTGTTTCACCCGGGTGGGACTGCAGTTCGCGCGATGCGCGCATGGCTGTGAGGTCTCGGCAACGGCAGGCGTCGATACGTGCAAGGCGAACTTTACGGCCTGCCAGGGCGCGTGCAGCCCGTAAAGCTTCTGCGAGAACCCTTGTCCTAATCCGGCCGGCCAGCGGGGGCGGTTTGTTCGACTGCGTTCAGCGGAGACGCGGTTGGACGAGGATGTTTGCTGACCCGGAGTGCTATTGAGGGCGCGTTTTTCCGCGCGGGCCGTTGACCCGTCAGTGCGATCGGGGCGCGGAAGGTGTACATTTGACCGTTGCGCTCGGGGAGCACGACGTACCCGAAGAACAGCGCCGTGGCGAACGTGAAGGGCACTCGCATGAGCGTCGGCGATGCAAAGCCTGCCTGGTCAGTGCCCATGAGAAAGCTGGCGAAACCGATGGTTGCGGCGCAGATCCCGAGCGTCACCAGGCTCTCCAATTTGGCGGCCATGATGAGAATGAAGAAAAAGAACAAGAACAGCTCCTGACTGGCACGGGAGAGCAGCAGCGACATCGAGATCAGCGCCGTGTCCGAAACGATGACCGGCGCTTGCAGCCAGGGATCGAAGAAGCCGAACGGCTCGACCCGGCCCAACACCAGGTTGGAGGCAATGGCTATGGCAACCAACAACGCTCCCGGCAGGAACGAAGCCTCTTTTGCAATCTCGGCAATGACCAGGCTGCCAGTGGCAAGAATGACAGTGTAGCGGCAGATGAGAAATAGCTGCTTGCGTTTCAAGGCTTCTGAGGCTCGGATAAACATCGTATCCGTCTTGAGAGCAACCCTCGTACCAGGGCCAACCGAATGATTGTCCCAGTATGTTCCCGTTCCGGGGGTGCCATGATGATGGCGCGGCGTCAGAAGTGTGTGCGTTCGAGGCTTCCGCAGGCGGAACGGTCCGGCCTTTCGGGACCCAAAAGTGATTGGGCTCTTCGGGTTTACCTCACGGTTTTGGCGGCGGTGCGCACGAGGTACCAATTGTAGAGCCGTTCGAACACGATGCGCAGATAGCTGGGTCCGAGGTAGGGCATCTGATGATTCACCACGAACAACCTGGTCAGGTCGCTCTCTTCCCCCGCCATCAGTTCGGAGATGATCCGGCCCGCGGTTTGCGAGAACGCCACGCCTTCGCCGTTGTAGGCGACGCCATAGAAGATGTTCTTCTCGTCTCCCATCACGCCGACGGACGGAGTGAAATCCATGGTGAACCCCATCGTGCCGCCCCACGCATGGTCGATGCGCACGCCTTCCAGCTGCGGAAAGGTGGTGAACAGGCTGCGCGTGACCAATTCAATGGCCGGCTTGTAATTGCCGGAACTCAAGGCATCGTTGGCGAAGTAGGGCGCATCTGACCCCCCGATGACGATGCGCCCATCCGCCGTGGGACGCTGGTAGTCGAACAGTACGCGCATATCGGCGATGCCCTGCCGATGGTGCCACCCGATGGAGGCCCACTGGGCCGCAGTCAAGGGCTCGGTGGCGACGACATAGCTGCACAGCGGCAGGACGCGGTCGCGGAAGAAACCGAGCTTGGGGGCGTAGCCGTTGAGGCCGAGCACCAAAAGGGGTGTGCTGATCTCGCCCATCTCCGTTTCCACGCGGTGGACTTTGCCCGGGGTGACCCGGAGCACCACCGTCCGCTCCCGCACCTCGACGCCGGCGCGCTCGATCACCGGCTTGATGCCACGCGCCAGTTTTGCCGGATTGAGGATGCCGCCGTAGGGAAACTTCAGCCCTGCGACGTAGCGGGGTGACACGATTTCGGCCGCAAGCTCTTTGCCCTGCACCAGCGTCGCGTCGAGCCCCATCGACTTGTACGTCGTCAGGTGTCTTTCCAGTTGCGCGGCTTGGGTCTCGTTGACGGCGGTTTCCAGCATGCCGTTTTCTTCGAAGTCGCACTGGATGCCGTGTTCCGCCACCAACCGCTTGATGTGGCTGATGCCGAAGAGGCTGGCGTCGAACGCCTTGCGGCCAAGCTCCGGCCCCTCCGCGTCGACGTGATGCAGAAGACCGGAGAAACCGGCATCGCAGAAGCCGCCGTTGCGCCCGCTGGCGCCGTAGCCGCAGCAGGCACCCTCCAGCAACACGATCTTCTTGCTCGGAAATGCGCGGCTGAGGTGGTAGGCGGATGAGAGCCCCGTGAAGCCGCCGCCGATGATGACGATGTCAGCCTTGTGGTTGCCTCTCAGCGGAGGATTGATCGCCTGGTGTTCCAGGTCGGCCGCCTTGAACCAGAAGTTGTCGAGGAAGTACTCGTACAACTCCGGTGGTCTGGCGGGATCATACCCGAGCCGAGCCAGCCCGGATGAGAGCCCCCACGCGCCCGCCGCGCCCACCGCCATGCCGCCCACGAACGTGCGCCGCGATATCTTCCGCTGGCTGCCTGATTCGGTTTCCCCAGTCCGTGCGTCCATACTCATCGTGGACCTCCTTCCTCGGGAGCAGCAATGTCGAAGTCCGAGGTATGAATGTCGGACTTCAGAAATCGAACCGTCCGACCTTCGCACTTTGGCATTCGTAATTCCAATCGGGCCGTTGCGGCCGGTTTACCCGCCCTTCTCGCTGGCCTATGGTGAGCGCATTCACTCTTGGAGGGACTCTGGATGCCATCTCACAATGGAACTGTGGCGCCGACCACGCGGCGCAGCCCGGTCGTCGCGGCCATTCTCTCGGGCCTGTTCCCCGGCTTGGGCCAACTGTACAACCGCCAGAGAGTGAAGGCGTTGCTGTTCCTTGGCGGCGGTGTCCTGAGCGCGTTGCCGTCCAGCCTGGTGGATGTGGACATCGATTTGGACAATCCGGCTGCGGGGATATGGAAGGTTCTCTTGGTCGCGATGCCGTTCCTCCTGATTGCGCTGTGGTCAGTGATCGATGCCTATCGAGTGGCACAGCGCAGCAGGAAGTGAAGTGTGACGGGACGTCGATTCCGATCTATTCGGCAGCAGGCGACCGGAGGCTTATCCAACGCGGGTAACAAAAAGGTCATGGAAGATGCGCCGAGGCGGATCTCGCCACTATCGTCGCCAATAGCCCCTCGGGCGGCAATTGCGCGGGCAGCGGCGTTACTGATGGCGGCCACAACATCGACGACGGCACGACGTGCGGCTTCAAGGGCACCGACTGCGCCACCAGCACTGGCAGCTCGTTCTGCAACACTGACTCCGGTCTCGACCCTGCCGGACTGGCCAACAACGGCGGGCCGACGCAGACCATTGCGCTGTTGGTGGGCAGGCCGGCGATTGACGCCGGAGACAACAGCACCTGCACAAACGCCCCCGTTAGCGGTGTTGATCAGCGGGGCGTTCCAAGCCTCCAGTGAGGGCTCCACACGCGTTACATTGGGCTTCCGAAGCGTGGGTGACCTCCGCTTAAGTCTTATGCGGGCGCTCCAGGCCTCGGGTGAGGGCCGCATAGGCGTTACATTGGGCCTTCCAACGTTTCGTCATCGGTTCCACGCGTTCATACGGGGTTGGGTCGAGCAATCTTTTCATCACGGCCACGGCCTCCGGTTGCGCAACTGGCGGATGGGCTTGCGCGTGGAGAAGCAGCGAGAGTAAGAGACAGGCCGGTTTTTGGTGTCCACCGAGGCGTGGAAGGAGAAATACCGTTGAATCAGACTCGTGGTGGCTCGGCCCGGAAGGAAAGCGTGGGCGATGCCGTACACCAGCCATTTCGCCGGGCACCGCGACTGTTGGGCTGTGCCGTCGTGATCGCGCTGATTGGTCTCCTCCGGGCGCCCGCGTTCGCTGGCCCGCCCTACGCCACCGACGATCCGGAGCCGGTGGAGTATCAGCACTGGGAGGTGTACCTCGCTTCCGCCCTCTCGCACGACGCGGGGGAGTGGTCGGGCACGGCACCACTCCTAGAAGTGAACTACGGCGCACTACCCGACCTCCACCTTCACGCCATCATGCCGCTGTCGTTTCTCCGCTCCGGCGACGGCAGCACGACCTATGGGTACGGGGACACGGAACTCGGAGCAAAGATCCGCTTCCTCCACGAGACGTCCACGCGTCCGCAAGTCGGAACCTTCCCTCTCCTGGAGATTCCGACCGGCGATGAGCACCGAGGGCTAGGAAGCGGGCAGGTGAAGGCCTTCCTTCCCCTATGGCTCCAAAAAAGCTTCGGCCCCTGGACTACCTACGGAGGGGGCGGGTACTGGATCAATCCCGGTGCGGGCAACCACGATTGGGGCTTTCTGGGGTGGCAGGTGCAGCGCCGTTTCCTCCCGAGCGTGAGCGCGGGCGCGGAGGTGTTTCACACCACGGTTCAAGGAGAGGGTGGCGAGCCAGAGACACGGTTCAACGTTGGGCTGGTCATCGATCTGAGCGGCCTGCAGCACTTGCTGCTTTCGGGAGGTCGCGGACTCCAGGGGCCCAATCGGTTTCAGGGCTACGTTGCCTACCAGCTCACCTTCGGTCCGACAGAGTGATGCTGCGACACGGGAGAGGTAGACCGTTACCAAGATCCCGGCGTGACTCGTCGACACCTCAGTCGGAGCAGCAATCTTCGGAAGTCAGCTTAGAGGCGCTGCGCTCACCTTCATTCTGATTCACCGGGCGGCGGCGTTTGCCGGCTCGATGGGTCCGGCGCTCTGCCTGGCAGACTCTCGTGACAAGCTCGCCTCGGCCTAGTGCCGCTCCACGAAATCGATGCACCTGCGGACGTCTCCGCTATCTGTACGGTCTGCATGTCGCGCCAGCGCTGCAAGCCACGTCGCAGATAGTCGGGGTCGATACCGAGCACACCGCAGATGTGTTCGAAGGAGAATGCGGGGGCGGTATCGCCCTCGCTCATGATCCAATGCTCCGCCTCCTGGAACAGCCTCCGCTTGGGGGGCTCGCTGGCACGGAGATATTTCTGAAAGCAGTCGATGGCTTCTTCCAATACCGCCACCAGAAGTTTGCACTCGCCTTTGTTACTCAGTTGCTCGCGCAAGGGAGCGAACAATTGCGCCGGGAGCACGACCTCAGGTCCAAACAATCCGTTGTTGCGCCGCACCACGCCTCCTCCCACAGTAAGAGAACTCCCTGATCTCATGATGTACCGACATCGAGGCGCTTCTTATTACAGATCGTTTGAGGTTTGTGTATCCGTAAGACTACGGAATTTTGATATATGCCCCGCTGGACACTGGCCTGCTTCAACCGGCGGGGATGCGTCATCACTCCTCGGGAATCTTCTCCCACCACTGGCACCACCACTCGCCACCCACCAAAATGCGCAGCTTCGGATGCCAGCAGTAGCTCAGCTCTTCGTCCGGGTTCAGGTAGTAGAGGCAATTCTGACAGTGCTCGTCCCCGTTGGGCTTGGCGCGCAGGATCGCATCTTCCGCCAAGAAGCGCAGCTCGAGCGAACGCTTCTCATCGATTTCTTTGGGCTCTGGTTTGGGAAGATCGTCGAATTCGTCGGCCATCGGTCTCGTCGCTCCTGACCATGCAAACACTTGCCCAGCGCGTCGTGCTGCAACGGCGCGCTACAATAGCGCACGGCCAATGGCAGCGCGAGCGGCGACGGGCCCAGGTGCTGTCCGATTTAGGACACTCGGGGGTGGGAAATTAGGACAGTGCCCACATCGAGGCGGGCGTGCGCTGTCTCCCTTCCGGGTCTTGAGGGACGAAATCAAGCTGGGATAGTCTGCCCCTTGGCGGAGGGGAAAATCTCTTCCGCAGGGGGGGCGTACCGCATGTGGACCTGGATCAAGCAGTTCCTTCCCGACTATCTCGTTTCGACCGCACTGGATCTAGATAGACGCGTCGCTCGTTCGGGAACGGCCCAGTCTGAATCTCGCACGGCAACCAGATCGTATCGCCGATATTGAGTTGAGGCGCTTCCATTCGCGCTACCCTCCCATCCACCACTTCGTCTGATGTTCGCCCCTATTGCAACACGCTTATGCTGCTCAAGCATTCCCCAAGGCGGCGCGACACATGCCACGGTGTGGGAAGTTATCAAGTGAAAACTCCACGCCGGACACGCCCGGCACTGGACCGGCCGTCCGGTCCCGAGACATCGCTATGCTCGCTATCATTCGGATGATAGGGTGCCCGCCGCATGCACTGCCCCCGTTGCCGTGACCGCTACCATGCGAAATGGCTGGTCCGTGCGTTACTGCCGCTCCTGCTGCTTGCCGGCTGCGGTGGAGACGACGAAACAGCGGACGCAAACAATCTGGACGTGACGATACATCGCTCATGCACCACGCGCACGCCGGCTTGCCCAACGGTAACGCTTTGCCTTGATGGCTCCGACTCAGGTTGCCCGACGCCAACGCCAACCGCAACGACCACGCCGCCGCCCTGCTGCACTCCCGGTGCTCTATGCGTCCCGCTTCAACAGTTTCCGCTTGGATCAACCCCCACGCTGGTGGTCGGCATCTGCAGGGCCGTGACGCCCGCGCCGAGTGCGACCGTGCAAATCCGCTGCGTCTGCGAGGTTCTGCCGACTCCAACCCCAACACCGTGAACGGAGATGGGTGCGAAAGGCCGGGAAGAAGTCATCCTCGCGGCCTTTGATCAGATCATTTTCCGTGGCCGGTGCCCCTGATTTCGTGATAGCCTTCTTCCTCACCCCTGCTCGGATGGCGTCTACTAGGTCGCCCTCGTCGTTTCGGGCTGTTCGACCAGATCATCGGTCATCGATTGCGGAAATCAAACTAGTGTAGTGCGTCGTAAATAGCTTTACTTATTGTCCTTGGTGATATAGACCATGCTTCATGAGCAGGCGAGCCGAAGTGATCGCGCTGTCGCCCGAGGAGCGAGCCACCTTGGACGTGTGGGCGCGCGGGAGAAGTCT
>JBIOJG010000093.1:0-15726 GCA_044450645.1 Binatia bacterium | reverse complement strand
TCTGGTACCTGGGTATTGGAGTGGCATCCGTCACAATTCAACGTCTCTCGTGTTAACTCTGCGTGAGATCCTACAAGATCGCGACGAGGCTGTTCAGTTCCTACGCAGCGTGCAGCGTTTTCCAAAGGGGATTGTCGGTGCGCTGAGGGAATTGCAGAATGATACGCGCGAGCTTTCCAAAGCTCGCCACGAAGTCCTAGAAGCATTACGCAGATGTAACGATGAGGGTGATGCCCTGCTCGCTAGCTGATTCACACCTGGTTTGGGGGCAGGGTCAGACGTGCTGTCGATAATCTTGAGCGTTCTGGAGGACGCTCGCGGCAGTCTCCGGGCCGCACTTGGCAGTGATCAAGAAATTGTCCGGCAACTGAGGCGGATGGAGCGCCACCAGAGGGGCATTGTCGAAACGCTTCGTGACCTGGATGAACGCCTTAGGGCGGTTGAGAAGAAAGTCCACGGAACAACGACAGAAGGATCAGAGCCGCCAGGAAGTGTCTGACGGCTCCTTGGTCGTTCGCGCGCGCGTCCTTCATCCTTCAAGGATCGCGAGGTATTCCTCAAACAGGCAGATAACTGCCCTGAACAAGACGATTTCTCGCGAACGATCGTACCCTGCTTTCTTGCGAACGCTTCCGAGGGTGTCACGGAGTAAGTCGAGCAGGAGACGGCGGGAAGCGGCGCGCTTCTTGACTGCCCGAGCGCAGCTTTGTATGTGTCGCCCGAGACGGTCGGTTCGTTTGATAGCGAGCCCGATCTGATGGTCTAAGACCTTGAGGTGATCAGAGCGTTTCATCGATCATTCAACCTCGGGGCCCGGCGATCGGTGTCGCGGTGATCACGGCATCGCGTCAGGCCAGGGCCGAGGTTGAGCGCTTTTAATGAACGCACTTTTTCTCTTTTGAGACACGATGGCCGGTGAAGGATATAGAAGCTGTTTCTTTGTTGACGAAACGAAGCTAACCACGCTGCTTGAAATAATAAAACACAAACTGTTAGATAGTCAATTGCAATATGTAGAATCGTTTGAGGCCGATTTGGTCGGGCCGGTGGGGCCGAGACGGGTAGAGCTGTCGTCACGCGAGGATTTATTTAAACTCCCGCGCGTTATTGAACGCTTGAGTGTTGCTTGCGCAGCGAGGGTGCGAGGAGGAGTGGCCGACGGGTACGAAGTTTGTATTGACTTCAGTGCACGCCAGCCGGTCGGGATAACGGTGGCGGGAACGGGCGGTGACGGCAACACGTTGATCGAGGAGATTGGGCGGCGGATTGTCGATCCTATCGACGAGATGCGGGTTCGGAAATGGGGACCGTGGCTCGCTGCGAATCAGACGATCCGTGCTGTTGTGTTTCTGGTGCTATTGATATTCGGAGCGGAGGCGAGTTTCATCGCCGGCTCTGGGCTCGTTCCTTGGCGGCTAGATAGGACAATGTGGCTAACGGCATCCGATATCGAATACGTTAAGACGACTACGAATGATGGTCATGTTTTAACCAACGGGGAAGTTCTTGAGATTCTAACGCGACAGATGCGGAACTTGGCGGAGGAGCACGATAGGGGGATGTGGTATGGCTTGGTGAGTTGGAGATTATTGCTTCGAATCGGTCCCATTCTGCTGGTGTCGGTGGGAATCATCTACAATCTCTGGACGTGTTATCCGGCGGGGGTGTTCTACTGGGGGCATGGAAGACAGAAGTTTGATGCAATTCTCAGTCGTAGAAGGATGGTGTGGACAACTATTGTCGGAGCAACCATAGTGAGCCTTGCAGCAAACATTGCAACCGGACTGTGGATGCAGGAGGGGGCGAAAGGAAGCAGCGGCGGGTACACGGCGAGGGCGGCAGCTACAGCAACAGCCTCAGTGACGCTTACACCGAGTCCAACGGCTGCAATGACACCGACGATGACGGGGAAACCGCCGCAAAGACCAAGACGGCAGAATTAGGTGTGGCAGCCGGGTCACTGCTAGGGTGGTCGAGGACGAAGGTGGGCCGGAAGTGGGAGCGAGCGTCAGTAGCTGGCGAAGAACGACGCGCTCTTCTCCGGGTTATATCCGCGGCGATCGTAGAGTTTGGTTGTTGACGCGTCGGCGTGCCCGGCGGCGCGCTGAACTTCCTCGAGGCTCGCGCCGTTGTCGAGCGCGCGCGTGATGAACGTTGCCCGCATCGAGTGCGCGGAGAAGCCTCGGAGCAGCCCAATTTGCCTCGCGTACTTGCGCACGATGCGGTCGATCAGATCCGGATCGAGATGGCGTCGGAGATTCTCGACCTTCCAACTTGCACGGATCGGGCGGAAGAGGGGGCCGTCGTGGTCGGGAGCATGACCGGCCGCGGCCAAATACGCGCGGATGCGCTCGGCCGCCTGCTGATGGATCGCGAGCGAGTGATCTTCGCCACCCTTTCGGATGAAGTGCAACGACGGGTAGCCGGCGTTCTCGTGGAAGTCCTTCACTTTCAGGCTTGCGATTTCGGAACGCCGCGGTCCGACCTGAAATCCAACCGACAAGATCGCGCGGTCGCGGAGTCCTTGCACGGTCGTCGGGTCGGGTGCGTCGAGAATCTTGCGCGCTTGCGCCGGCGAGAATGCCGCCGTGGTCCCTTGTCGGTAGTTCACCTTCGGCCGCCGGATCTCGCGCACCGGGTTGAAGTCGGCGACCCGCTTCTCGACGAGATGCAAGAAGAGCGATGACAGCGCAGACAATCGACGACGAACGGTTCGGGGTTTGGCGCCTTCTCGTTCCATTGCGCGCTTCCACGCAATGACAGCCATGCGGTCGACCTTCCGGAAGTCCGCCGTATTGGTGATCCCCATCGTCCTCATGAAGTGCAGCACGTCGCTCCGATAGGCGCGCCGAGTCTGAAAGCTCTGCTGCCCCTCCAGCCACACCCGTTCCTCGGGAATGGCTCTGAGGATATCGAGAGAGCCGGTCCCGATCGCCGGCCCGGCCACCAACGCACGCGCCGCAGGTCGTGCCGGACGCTTGCTGGCTGCCCTCTTTGACGTCCGGTTTTGGTGAGTCGGCATGCCCGAAGTTTATACGTGATAATGCAGTTTATCAAGTATACCACTGGATGCGTCGGTAGCCTTGGCAGTCACCCCAACCGTGCGGGCAGCGGCGCCCGGTCGCGGGATGGTCGGGGCCACCAATGTGTCGTTCGTCACGGCAACCCATGTCGGCTGCCAATTGAATTTGACAATCGTTTTCAGTTAGAGCACCCTGCGACTCCATGGAACAGACTTCCAGCGCGCACGCAGCCGCAAATCGTCCGGAGGGGCCGAAAAGACCTGCTGCTGCAAAAGGAGAAGCGTCATGACTCAAGTGTTTCTCAGGAAGGGGATCGTCCTCGTGCTCGCGGCAGTGTCGATCACAGGATGCGATTATGTAGGGCGAACATTCCAAGCCAACCAGTCCGAAGCGGCAATCCAGGGGAACGTCCCATTGATTCACGAAGAAGGTGGCGTTCGTGTGCCGGCCGCCTCACCGCTGCGCCAGTCGATCCAGGTTGCGGCAGTCGAGGAACAATCCGTCGAACGGCCCATCGTCGTGCCGGCGGTGGTGGAAGTCGACCCGGCCAAGCTGGTCAAGGTGGTGCCGCCACTCTGTGGAAGAATCGTGCAACTGCACAAGCGCCTAGGAGATGCGGTCAAGGTTGGCGACGCTCTGTTCACTCTCGATTCCGCCGATCTGGCTCAGGCGTACAGCGATGCCGCGAAAGCACGGGCTGCCCTGGGTCTGTCAAAGCGAAGTCTGGAGCGTCAGAAGGAGCTCGCACGCGCGGAAATCTCCGCCCGCAAGGACTTGGAGCAGGCCGAGAGCGACTACAGCCAGGCAGTGAGCGAGGCGGCGAGAGCCCGGGCGCGACTGTCGGTGCTGGGCACTGCGCTGGACGACGGCGACGGCCGCCAGTATACCCTGCGCTCACCGATTGCGGGACGCGTGATCGAGTTGAGCGGCGCGCAAGGCGGCTTCTGGAACGACACCAACGCCCCGATCATGAGCGTCGCCGACTTGTCGACGCTGTGGCTGGCTGCCGGCGTGCAGGAAAAAGACCTCTCGTCCATGTTCGTCGGACAAGACGCTACGATTACGCTCAATGCGTACGATGGGGAGTCCTTCGCCGGCACGGTGCGCTATGTGGGAGAAATACTCGATCCGGATACCCGGACCGTCAAAGTGCGCGTCGCCATCGACAATGCTTCGGGCCGTCTACGGGCTGGAATGTTCGCCAAGGTCATCTTCAGCGGCCAGGCGCATCGGGCCGCCGTCATCCCCGCAACGGCGCTCGTTCAGTACGGTTTCACCACCGGCGTCTTCGTCGAAACATTTCCCTGGCAATTCGAGTCGCGAATCGTCGTGACCGGCGCGCAACTAGGCGACCGTATCGAAATCGTATCGGGGCTGAAAGCCGGTGAGCGGATCGTGGTGCAAGACGGAGTGCTCCTGAGTGATTGAACGCCTCGTCACTCTCTGCTTCAGTCGGCGCGGCATCGTCGGGCTGGTGTTCATTTTCGTTGCGCTCTACGGCCGGTACAGCTGGACGCAACTGCCAGTCGAAGCGTATCCCGACATCTCCGATGTCACCTCCCAGGTGATCACGCAGGTCCCCGGCCTCGCAGCCGAGGAGGTCGAGCAGCAGATCACGATCCCGCTCGAGCGCGAACTCATGAGCACGCCCGGCATGCAGGTCATGCGCTCGAATAGTACCTTCGGGCTGTCGCTCATCACCGTGGTGTTCAAAGACGGCGTCGAAGACTACTGGTCGCGCCAACGCTTGCAGGAGCGTATCGCCGGCACCACGTTGCCATATAATGCGCAGCCCGGCCTTGACCCGATGACCTCGCCGATCGGCGAGATCTACCGCTACACGCTCGAATCCAAGACCCGCGACCTGCGCGAATTGTCGGAGCTGCAGTTCTGGAAAGTCATCCCGCGCTTGAAGCAGGTCTCCGGTGTCATTGACGTGTCAAATTTTGGCGGCCTCACCACGCAGTTTGTGCTCGAATTCGATCCGGCCAAGTTGACCAAGTACAACATCTCGCTCAGTCAGATCACCCAGGCGATCAACGCCAACAACACCAACGCCGGCGGCAGCATTATGAATCGCGGCCAGCAGGGTTTCGTCGTGCGCGGCGTGGGCCTGATCGGCGGACTGGAAGACCTGGGCAACATCGTGGTCACCCAGAAGAACGGCGTGCCGGTGCTCATCAAGGATCTCGGCGAGGTCAAGCTCGGCCATCAGGAACGACGCGGCGTGCTCGGCAAGGACGACAACCCGGATTCGATCGAGGGCATCACCTTGATGTTGAAGAACGAAAATCCCTCGCGCGTGCTGGGAGGCGTGCACGAGGCGGTGCGCGACCTGAACGAGAACCTCCTGCCCAAAAACGTCAAGGTCGTGCCGTACCTCGATCGCACGACCCTGGTGAACACCACGGTCACGACCGTCGGTAGGACGCTGCTCGAAGGCATGCTCTTGGTCACCCTCGTGCTGCTGCTGTTCCTCGGCAGCCCTCGCGCGGCGCTGCTCGTGGCGGTGACGATTCCGCTGGCACTGCTCACCGCGTTCATCTGCATGCATCACTTCAACATTCCGGCGAACCTGCTGTCGCTGGGGGCGATCGATTTCGGCATCCTCGTCGACGGCGCCATCGTCGTGCTGGAAAACGTCCTGCGCAAACGCGAGGAGGATGAAGGCCGTGCGCTCACCGCCGGCGCCGTGATGGCCGCCGCGCTGCAAGTTAGCCGCCCGATGTTCTTCGGCATGCTGGTCATCATCACGGCCTACCTGCCGTTGTTCGCCTTTGAGCGCATCGAGTACAAACTGTTCTCGCCGATGGCCTACGCGGTCGGTTTCGCGCTTCTCGGCGCACTGGCCGTGGCACTGATGCTCATTCCGGGGCTCGCGTACCACGCCTACCACAAGCCGCGCCGCGTCTTCCACAACCCGTTGCTCGAACACTTGGTGCCGCGCTATGAAGCGCTGCTGTCGCGCATCATGAGACACCCGCGGCTGGCCATCGCGGCCTCCGTGATCACCCTGGCCGCTGTCCTGGGCGCAGGGGCTACGATCGGCCGCGACTTCCTGCCCTATCTCGACGAGGGCTCCATCTGGCTCCAAGTAACGTTGCCGCCCGGCATCTCGCTCGACAAGGCCACCGAGATGGCCAACGATCTGCGCCGGGCCACGCGGGAGTTCAAAGAGGTGTCCTACGTCGTCACCCAGCTCGGCCGCGCGGACGATGGCATGGACCCGTTCACACCTTCCCATATTGAAGCGATCGTCGGACTGCATCCCTACGACACCTGGGCATCGCGCATGACCAAGCAGCAACTGATCGAGAAGATGTCCGCGCGCTTCGAAAATCTGCCCGGCACCCACGTCGGCTTCACCCAGCCGATTTCCGACATGATTCTGGAGAAGGTGGCGGGCGCGCACAGCGATCTGGTGGTGAAGATTTACGGCAATGACCTTCGGGAGTCGCGCCGCGTCGCCGCCGACGTGGAGCGCGTGCTCAAGACCGTACCCGGCGCACAGGACGTGATCATCGCTCAGGAACCGCCGCTGACGCAGGTGCGCATCACGGTCGACCGCAAGGCCACGGCGCGCTTCGGAATCAACGTGGCGGACATCGCCGACCTGATCGGCACCGGCATCGGCGGCAAGCCGATTGCCCAATTGTTCATCGACGAGCGGCACTATGACATTGCGGTGCGCTTTGCCGGCGAGACGCGCAACGATCCGGAGGCCATCGGTAACCTGGTGCTGACGTCCCCGACCGGCGCGCGCATTGCGCTGGCGCAAGTCGCCACCATCCGGCTCGACGACGGCGAAAGCACGATCACGCGGGAAATGGGCAAACGCCACCTGACCGTGCGGCTGGACCTACGCGGCCGCGATTTGGCGTCGTTCCTCGACGACGCGAAGCAACGGATTAATTCCGGGGTTACGTACGACCACTCTCGCTTCCAGATCGCCTGGGGCGGCCAGTTCGAGAACCAGCAACGCGCTCAGGCCCGCCTGGCCCTGATCCTGCCGATGGTGCTGGCGCTGATGTTTCTTCTCCTGTTCGGCGAGTTCCGCAATCTCCGCCAGCCGGCCCTGATCCTGCTCGTCGTGCCGCTCGCCGCGCTGGGTGGCCTCGGCGCGCTGCACATGCGCGGGATGACTTTGAACGTGTCGAGCGCGGTCGGCTTCATCGCGCTGTTCGGTGTCGCGGTCTTGAACGCCATCATCATGATCGCCAACCTGAACCGCTGGAGATGCGAGCCTGGCGTATCGCTGAAGGACGCCGTGCTCAACGGCGCCCGCGAACGCTTCCGCCCGGTGCTGATGACCGCGACCGTCGCGGCGCTGGGCCTGACCCCCGCAGCCCTGGCTCACGGTCTCGGCAGCGATGTTCAGCGTCCGCTTGCAACCGTTGTGGTGGGCGGTATCGTCAGCGCCACGGCGCTGACCTTGCTACTGCTGCCGGCTCTCTATTTCGTGATCGAACAATGGAATGAGAACGCCGACAGCAAACGCGCGGAGAGCACGGCTTCCGCGTCAATCGCCGCATAGGGAGATACCAGTGCGACGTCTCACACACCGACAATTGGTCATCGGCGTCGCACTGAACTTCTTGCTCTTGCCGCCGGTGCCGGCCATGGCGCAGCTGAGAGCCATCGCCGCACCTGCCTCACGCACGGTTCGCTTTCACGAATACCTGATGGCGGTCGAGCAGAGCAGCCTGGACCTTCAAGCCCAGCGCGAGAATGTAACCAGTGCCAGGGCGGGCGTCTCGATCGCAGGAGTTCGTCCCGATCCGCAACTGACAGCTGGGATCGCTTCGCTGGAGCTCAATGCCGCGAATCGGCGCAACGCGGCCACGGCGGCGACGGCCGGACTCGCCATTACCATCGAAACCGCCGGTAAGCGCGGTCGGCGAGTACGCGCCGCGGAAACCAACGCGACGCTGACGGAAGCCACAGTCCAGGCCGTTTGGCGTGACATCGAGACACAATCGGCATCTGCGTTTGTCGAGGCGTGCCGAGCCCGGGACGCCCTGGCGCGCAAGCAATCCAGTCTCAAGTCGTTTCAGGAAGTGGTCTCTGCCAACGAAACCCGCTTCAAGGTGGGTGAGATTGGCATGCTGGAGCTTCGGCAGTCACGCGTCGAGGCCGACCGCTTCCGGGCCGATGTCATTTCGGCAAGCGCCGACGCGAGTGCCGCGGAAGTCAATCTGTCGGGGTCGCTCGGAAAACGGTTTAGCGAGGCTTTCCCGGACGCTCATCTCGATTGTGATCTCCAGCGGGAGCCTCTCCGAGTCGCGCTCGAAGACCTGATCCGCCAAGCGCTGGAAAACCGCGATGACGTCCGGGTCGGCAAAGCTGCCGTGGAAAATGCCCGCGACAACGTCAGTCTGGCTCACGCGAACCGGTGGATCGATCCGACGATCAACATTGGCGTCACCCACACACCGCAGGTCCAGCCGGCTTTCGACAGTGCCGGCAACGTGACCAACTTGCCCACACTCGCGCCCTCGGTGGCACTCGGGCTGACCGCCACGATCCCAATCCCGTTCTCCCGGCTGCAGCGTGGCGAATTGATCCAGGCAGAAACGGCATTGACGCAGGCACAGCTGCAACTGCGCTCGACGCTGCTCAAGGCGGAGACGGAGGTGCGGGCGACGTATCCGCAGTACCAAGCGGCTGCCCTCAATGCGCAAAGCTTCTCCGAGCATCTGTTGGCGGATGCCGATCGCGTGCTCGATGGAATGCGAACAAGTTATCGCAAGGGTGCCAGTTCGCTTTTGGACCTGCTGAACGCCCAGCGAACAGCCGACGATGTCTATCTCAGCTACCTACAAGCCCTGGCCGATCTGGCCAATGCGACGGTGAAGCTGCAACTGAGCGCGGGCATGCGGCCCGATCTGTGAGGAGGACGGCGCTTGCACATGATTTATTTGATTGGACCGGGCCAGCCGTGCTAGCTCTGCGAATATGTCCGATGATCGCCCCGTATGCAGCGTGCGGTGCCCGCTGTGCCGTGACAGCTACCCCGTCACGATCGAGTGCTCAACTGAAAGCGCGGACTGCCTGATTCCCAAACTACCCCACCGTCACTACTCCTGCACCAGCTGCCGCTATAAGTGGACCATGGGCGAACTATGCACGACGTGTCTCTACCACAGCGGTCCTAGTTTCATTTCCGCGGCCGATGACCGATGATCTGGTCGAAGACCGCGAGGATGACTTCTTCCCAGCCGCCCGCGTTCATCTCTGATACCGGCGGGTCACCGATCCACTGAAGCTCGCAGAGTGAACAGACGTGATGCTCGTGGTAGCCATCGTTCACAGCTGCCGCATGAAAGCCACAAGATCCGTCTTCTCCTGCTCGTCGAGCTTGACGCCGGTCACGAGATTGAAGAACGCGACGGTGTCCTCCAGCGTCAGCAATCGCCCGTCGTGCAGGTACGGCGGGGAATCCTTGATGCCGCGCAGCGGGAAGGTCTTGATAGGCCCGTCGGCGCTAGCCATGAGGCCGTTGATCATGCGCGGTTTGTAGAAGCGCTCCACCTGCAGATTGTGCATGGTGTTGTCCGTGTAATAGGGGGCCGGGTGGCAGCTGGCACACTGGGCCTTCCCGAAGAAGAGATCCTGGCCACGCCTCTCCGATTCTGTGGCTTTCGTGGGCTCCAGCTTGCCGTCGATGCCGAGCTTCGGGGCCGGCGGGAAGTCGAGCAGTTCCTCGAACTCCGCCATGTCGTGGACCTGGCTAGCGCGTTCGAGGATGTTGACGCCCTTCTTGGTGGCGGTCACCGGATCGCCGTCGAAGTAGGCGGCGCGCTGCTCGAACTCGGTGAAGTCTTCCACGCTCTTCAGTGCCCGCTGGGAGCCGAAGAGACGCTGGATGTTCACACCCCGCAGCGATGGGGTCTCGATGCGGTGGCGGAACTCCTGCGGGCGGATGTCGCCGACGAGATGCGTGGAGGCGTTTGTGTGGCCGTTCGCATGGCAGTCGAAGCAGGCAACGCCCCGGCTCGGCCGCTCGGAGCGGCGGTCTTCGGTTTGGTTGAACTGCTGCTGTGGAAAGGGGGTGAGCAGCAGGCGGAGGCCCTCGATCTGCTTGGGGTTCAAGATTCCATTGAACATTTCGTAGTAATTGTCGATGGTCAGGAGCTTGCCCTTCGATACGTCACCGAGATCGGGGCGTGTCGTCAAGTAGATCGGGGCTGGGAACTCCGGGAGAAAGTGATCCGGCAGGTCGAAGTCCAAGTCGAAGCGGGCGAGGTCGCGGCCTTCCTGTTTCTTGATCTCGTCGATATGAAACTTGGGGAAGAGCATACCACCTTCGGAGTGATTTGGATGAGGGAGCGGCAGGAATCCGGCTGGGAAGACGTCCTTGTCGCGGATCTCTTCCGGAGTCATCGCGGCAAGCGCCTCCCAGGGCGCCCCTTTTGACAGCTTCGCGCGGACCCCTTCCTGGACCGCTTTGCCGCGCGACATGGTGACGCCCTTCGCCGGCCGGTTGCTCAGGTCGTAGCGGTCCTTGAGCAGATCGGCCTGCCGCTTCTCCACCCCGGCTTTGGCCGCCTTCATGCGTCCCATGATCGCGCTGAAACCCTCGCCGATGGCGACGGGCGCGTAGCTGGAGTTCTTCGCCGGCTCTTCCGCCGCCACAGCGAGGGGGAGGACGAGGGCCGCAGCATACACACCGGTGTATATCGTCCGTCTGACGCTCCATGAAGGTCGTTTCATTGCTTGAACTCCTTCTTGAACCTGGCGGCACCAGGCTCAGTTATGTTGTCCGGCACCTGAAACGGGGGTGTGACGGGTACCAGTAGACACACCCATCCGGCCTCTCCTGCAGCATGTGCCTTGCCAGAGCTCCCCCGACCAAGATTCACATCATACGGGCTCGGAGCATCCGCTTCCTGGGAAAAGGATCTGCGGCTTTTTCGCGTGCCTCGGAACGGCGGCGTACTGTTCGGCCCGTTGAGGTGGCCAGCTTTGACGATCGCTAACTGACCAGTCCGTCTCGCTTCTGCAGCAGCCACGCCATGGATGAGCCAGAAACGCCGTGCGATGGCACGCGGCGGACTCTGGTCGAGCAATCAGGCTACTTTGGTTTGTTCCCTACGGCGTGGTGTCTGTGCCCGTTTGGCCGGAGACGGTGCTGTCTCGGTAGTGACTGCTGTTGCAATCGGGGTAATGCCGTGCGCACGGCTTCCGGCTCCAACCCCAGCGTCTCGCAGATCACGGTAAAGGAAAACGGTCCATGCCGGCGGCTGCGCACCCATCCTTCAGCCTCCGTACGCAGCTGTCCGGCGCGCCCGCAGCAGTTCCGAATGCTCTCTTGCAGCACCGCCAGCATCAGGGCTTTCGTTCCCGTATACTCGCTGCGCCGCGGCTCGCCACCACCGACTGACCCCAGCGAAATGAATTGACGAAGCAGATCAATATCGTCCGCCATCAGGGACGCCAACCTGTGGTGATTCTGGGCAACGCACTGTGATTACGCAAGGACAAAATGCTGCCCGGCGCTGTGCTTGCGCTTTGGACAAGACACTACAACATGGGACTGAATGCGTCGCCTTCGTGGAACTTTGTGCGGATGACGAGAGCACGGCAATTGAGAGAGCCGCCAGGTTAAGAATCCTGACGGCTCGTTGGAAATGGTGACGCCGATCCCCCTAAAGGGACTCGATCAGGAGTCCTTGGAGACGTTCGAAATGCCGGCGATTGTTGGTGAGTAGCGTGAGGTCGTTGGTGAGCGCGGTGGCACCGATGAAGAGATCGACGTCACCGATTAGCTGACCAGCGGTGCGCAATCTCTCTCGTTCCCGGCCAAAGCGACGGGCGACCGCCTCGTCAATGCTCAGAGTCGGCACACCCTTCAGAAACTGCTGCACCGTCTGTTCGGTGGCCTGCGGGTCGGTTGAGCCGTAAATACCTTCGTACAGTTCGGCCACCGTGGCGATGGACACCCCGATCCCGTCCGAACGATACGCATCGACCCGTTGGACGATGCCGGGGTGTGCATTGAGGTAATGGATCACCCAATCAGTGTCGAGCAAGTACCGAGCGCTCATAGCCGCGGCACCGGCCGGGTCTGGATGAGCCGATCCGCGTAGATGTTGCGGATGAGGGTGTCGGCGTCGACTTTTCCCTTCCAGCCACCGGCGGCGGCCCGCGAGGCAGCCAGATCCGCTTCACTCGGCGAGGTCGCGACGGTGACCTCCACCTCGCTCCCATCCGGAAGATCAAGCGGCTCCGCCGGCGCGAGCATGCCGTGGGTGACACGGGCACGAATGGTACGTGTCATGGCGTTCCTTCCTTTCTTGGCACGGTAGGTTCCCATAGCGATCATAGTGTAGGGCGGCCCGCGTGCGGGGTCAAATTTCCAGTGCTCGCAAGGATCTCACCAATACCCATCGTCGACGAAGGAGACGTAACGACCCTTGCCGATGACGATATGATCGAGGACGCGGACGCCCATGAGGTCGCCGACTTCGCGCAAGCGGCGAGTGATCTCGATGTCCTCCTTGCTGGGCGTTGGATCGCCGCTGGGGTGATTGTGGACAAAGATGATTGCAGCCGCGGAGAAGCGCACAACTTGTGAGAAGACATCACGTGGGTGAACTATGGACGCGGTGAGCGACCCCTTGCTGACCATGATTTCGCGGAGCTTGCGATGTTTATTATCGAGCAGCACCGCGTAGAAGAACTCGCACGTCTCGACCGCGAGGTGCTCGCGGAAGTGGGCATAGATGTCGCCTGAACCGCGTAGTGGCTCGCCGGGTTTGAATTCTGTCTCGCCATAGCGCTTGGCGATCTCGAAGACAGCGCCGAGCTTGTCGATGGAGCCGCTCGTAAAGCCGTGTTCGCTCAAGTCGGCGTGGCTCAGGAGCGCGATCGTATGCAGGTCGTCGTATATGGTGGTCAACCACTCACACGAGAGGGCGGTTGACGGACCGAGCATCCGCGTGAGCAGCTCGGCGTCGGACAGCTCGGCCGGGAGCTTGCGCGTAGCGCTGGGATGTCGTGCGTGCACAATGTCGCCGGCGATCGCCGTGTCGGCGGTGTCGGATTCTCGCACACGGTAGGTCAGCGGAAGGGAGAGCTGCTGGGTGGCGTCGTAGGTGGCCATCAGTGGCACTCCTTGAGCGGACGCGGCTTCCAGTGGAGGTCGCGTTCGATCGTGAGACCTCCGGGGCCTCGTATCTCCTCCAGCTCGTCGAGGGAGAAGTAGCCGAACTCACGCTCCTGTCCGACCACAACGCCGAAGCAGAGGCGTTTGTCGGAATCGTACTCGGACGCGTACCACGTCCAGCCGGTCCACGGGGTAAAGAACTTCACGACGGCGATCGCGTTGTCACCCTGCTCATCCTGGCTGTAGAGCGGGGGCACGCGTTGCGCGATGTCGTCAGGGAGCAGTTTCATGCTCACCCTCCTTGCGCGGCGGGGCGATCGGCGCCGACGAAATGTCGGCGTCGCGTCCAGCCACGGGGAAGGGCGAGCGTTAGCGGTACGTGGTCGTGGTGCGGCGCTCGATGCGCTGCACCTGGATGAAGCGGATTGACTCAGTTGCGCGGAAGAGAATCCGGTAATTATGACCCGGGCCGCCCTTCCAGCGGTACTCGTCGCGCATCAGGTGGCCGACGCCGGCGGCATGGATGCCGTCGCGTTCAAGGTCGCGCAACGCGTCGAGGACGGCGTCGCGGGCGTTAACGGGAAACCTTCGCCGGAGATCTTTTCGGAGTTTTGTGGGAACGTAGACGCGCCACATCGGCTTTGAGGTCGGCTTCGAGGTCGTCGAGGGTGCAGTAATCACCGCGGGCAAACGCCTCATCGGCCTCGCGGATGGCTTTCAAGTCAGCCGCCGTGAGCGGCTCGTTGTCGAGCGGGATCGCGCGGCGTGTGGATTTAGTTGCGGTGGCCGTCTTTGGCATACGGGATGAGTGTAGCGCGGGGGGCGTGGATCTGTCCAGTACGGTCAGGAAGCGCAGGCCACGGGTGGATACGGAGCGACTGGTAGCGGTGGCTCTGATCGATGAGCAGACGTATCTGCTTGTCAAGAGCACGCCGTGCGTGCTCTGGTGCGGTGTTGTCGACGCGGGTGAAGTGGGCGGTACGCCGCGCGCATGCCTGCGCTGGTTACTTCTTGGTGCGGCGGCGGGCTGCAGTGGGGCGTTGCACGGCTTGGTGGAGGGCGTCGATGAAGTCGTCAGCAGTATCATAGGCCGGAGACAGCCCCTTGCCTGCTTTGGCGTTGAGATAGGCTTGTCGGCCGGCGGCGTCAGTGTTGGGTTGGGCGCGAAGGTAGAACCGGAGGGCCTTCCGGACGAGTTCGGAGCGGCTGCAGTTGTCTGCTTTGCGCTGTCGATCGATCTGCCGCACCATCGGTAGGGGCAAGGAGACGGTGATGACGGCCGTCTTTTGGGGGTTGCGTTGATCCCATTCCACGGCCAGCCGGCGGTCCTCATCGGCCCGGCGCCGGTACCCTTCCGCCAGGGCTCGACGGAGACGGGACTTGGTCGTTCGGTCGGTCTTGGCGCGCAGTTTCGTCGAGGGCTTGGCCATGGTGGCGTCAGTGTAGCGTGGGGGTAGCGGCGCCGTCCACCGCCACCGCGACCGTGAGCAGCACGGAGAGTTTGAGGCAACGCTCCGCTGCTTTCTGCACCGGCAGGTACGCCATGTCAGCGCGATAATACTCCAGCTCGCGCTGGAACAGCGCGCGAGCAGCCGCGGGCGAAAGGTGCTGAGCTTCCGCGGATAGGTCGTCCCGTTTAGCGGTGCGATCGTAGCTTCTGGAGCCTCCTTGCGGATCGGGCCGGTGATGGGGTGGCATCATACGCGGTCTCTTGCGGGAGATTTGCGTTCCCGTCGCTTGGGCAGGGCCGCGGCTGTTGTCGCGGCTGCCCGGCGGACCCGCTGTTCACACGCCAAGTGCTCCGGCGCCGGGTCGCCGTGAGGGCGGACGAAGAGGCGGTTACCGATAGGCTCGTTACAGCGCGGGCAGATCATGCGGGGGAAGTCGAGCATAGCAAGGTCTACGAACCGAGCGGACGGGTGATGGGTGTGGCAAGATCAGCGCGCCCGACCGTTTCCGCGAGCTTGATCACCCGGCGCTCGATCTCGGCCACGCGCTGGCCGTCCCAGAGAATATTTTCGATACGATCAAGGCGACCGGTAATTTTTCCAAGGTCGGTCTGGATTGCGGTGAAGTGTGGCACCGTGGCGTCGTCGATTTTCTTCGTGAAGCGTTTTTCGGTTTCGGTAACGATGCGCTGCTCGGTGGCGGCGAGCTCGCGTTGGAGTGCCTCAAGCGTGAGGGATTCGGGCATACGAAGGTGGTTATTGAGGGAGTGATTTAGCGGGCCGCCGCTCGGGACGGGCCGCGTTCGTTGATGCAGAAGTGCGGCGGCCAGACTTGCGTGACAGTGATGGCTCGTCCTCGTGGAGCACGAGCTGCATGAGGCGTACGAGCTGCTGCAGCTGATGGCGGAACACTTTGTTGCTGAGCACCTCGGGGTGCAACAATACATAGTCGTAGAGGGTGCGAGCCGTTCGTTCGAGGTCGCTGGGGCGTCGTTTCTTCATAGGTTTACTAATCAGTCTCTAGTATAGGCTACACTCGGTGCGTGAAAGAACGAGCGGACGAGGGCTGGGCGCGATTTGATGGCGGCCAAGTCGGCGTGGACGCGACTGCGCAGGGATTCATCTCGGCGCAGGGGCGTCTTGCTGA
>JBIOJG010000092.1:0-15793 GCA_044450645.1 Binatia bacterium | reverse complement strand
TGGTCACTCCGCGGCCGCTAGATCGGACACGGCGGGAATCTTGTAGCGAGACTTCACACTGACCAAAGCGCCCACCCCCTTCCCTTCCACGCCGGCATCGTCTTTTCCATCGGTGACCCGCAGCTCACGAACAGCCGCTGGTCGCACCGCAATTGAGACACTTGTAACAGCTGCCGTTGCGGATCATGATCGCACCGCAATCGGAGCAACTGGGCGCATCGGCTTGCGGACTGAACCCGAGCGCTGCAACCGTCGAGCCGCGCTCAACTCCGTGCTTCTCGGCGGGAACCGCTTTGCTTTCCACCGCACCGGTTTCCGTCCCTCCCAAGCCCATCTCCGACCGCTGCTCCGCATTGAGGAACCGCGTCCCCAGAAAGCGGAAAATATAGTCGATCAACGATTTGGCGATCGGAATGTCCGGATTCTTGGTGAAGCCCGACGGTTCGAAGCGGACGTGACTGAACTTGCTCACCAGCACTTCCAACGGCACTCCGTACTGTAAGGCCATGGAGGTCAGGATGCCGATCGTATCCATCAAGCCGGCGATAGTGCTGCCTTCCTTTGCGATCTTAATGAACAGTTCCCCCGGCGTGCCATCGTCATACAAGCCGACGTGGATGTACCCTTCATGCCCGGCGATATCGAATTTGTGGCGCAGCGAGCGGCAGTCCTGTGCCAGGCGACGGCGTACGGGTTGAAACTCCAGCGCAGGCGCCCGCTTCTCCTGTCGCGTCGTGTTCAGCGGCTGCGT
Organism: Binatia bacterium; assembly: GCA_044450645.1. Taxonomy (GTDB): domain Bacteria; phylum Desulfobacterota; class Binatia; order HRBIN30; family HRBIN30; genus JAGDMS01. Next base: position 15,042 of record JBIOJG010000092.1, on the reverse strand, counting down.
GCGTTTGCAGCCGTCGCGGTAGATGGCGACGGCCTTCACGCCCAGACGCCAGGCCTCGACGTACGCCTGCATGATGTCGTCCACGGTCGCGGCGTTGGGCATGTTGATGGTTTTCGAGATAGCCCCTGAGATGAACGGCTGCACCGCACCCATCATGCGCAAGTGACCGAGCGGATGGATCGCGCGTGTGCCGTTTGCCGCCTTGAAGGCGCAATCGAACACGGGCAGGTCCTCGTCCTTCAGCTCCGGCACGCCCTCGATGGTGTCGTGTTCGTCGATGTACTCGACAATCGACTGGATTTCCTTCGACTCGTATCCCAGGCGTTTGAGGGCGCGCGGCACGGTGTTGTTCACGATCTTGAGCATGCCGCCGCCCACCAGTTTCTTGTACTTCACCAACGCAATATCCGGTTCGACGCCGGTGGTATCGCAGTCCATCATGAAGGCAATGGTTCCGGTCGGCGCCAGAACGGTCGCTTGCGAGTTCCGGAACCCGGCCTCCTTGCCGAGCGCGTAGGCATCGTCCCACACCGCACGGGCGGCGCTCAGTAATTCGAGCGGAGCGTAGGCCGAGTCGATCTTGTGCGCGGCGCTGCGGTGGCGGGCGATCACATCCAGCATCGGCTCACGGTTGGCGGCGTATCCGGCGAACGGCCCGAGCTGCTGGGCCACACGCGCCGACTGGGCATAGGCTTCCCCGCACATCAGCGACGTGACCGCCGCCGCATATTGGCGGCCGGCTTCCGAGTCGTACGGCAGCCCCAGCGCCATCAGCAACGCCCCCAGGTTGGCGTAGCCCAAACCCAATTGGCGGAAGGCCCTGGCGTTCTCGGTAATCTGCGGCGTCGGGTAACTGGAGTGATCGACGATGATGTCCTGCGCGGTAATCACCACGTCCACGGCATGGCGAAAAGCGGCGGTATCGAACTCGCCGCTGTCGCCGACGAACTTCATGAGGTTGAGCGAAGCCAGGTTACAGGCCGAGTTGTCGAGGTGCATGTACTCCGAACACGGGTTCGAAGCATTGATGCGTCCCGAGTTCGGACACGTGTGCCAGCTGTTGATGGTGGTATCGAACTGCATTCCCGGATCGCCACACACATGGGTGGCTTCGGCAATCATGCGCAGGAGGTCGTGCGCCCGGTAGGTGTCGGCCGGCTGTCCGGTCCGCACGTAGCGGGTTTGCCAGGCATCGTCTTCCTCGGCCGCACGCATGAAGGCATCGGTCACCCGCACCGAGTTGTTGGCGTTCTGGAAGAAGACCGAGCCGTAGGCAGGACCGTCGAGCGAGCCATCGTAGCCGGCGTCGATCAGCGCCCACGCCTTTTTCTCCTCCTCCTCCTTGCAGCGGATGAAGTCGAGGATGTCCGGGTGATCGGCATTGAGCACCACCATTTTCGCCGCACGCCGGGTCTTGCCGCCCGACTTGATGACCCCGGCCGACGCGTCGGCGGCCTTCATGAAAGACACCGGACCCGATGCCGTGCCACCGCCGGCGAGCTTCTCCTTGCCGGAACGAATACGGGACAAGTTCACGCCCGAACCCGATCCGCCTTTGAAGATGATACCCTCATTGCGATACCATCCGAGGATCGATTCCATCGTGTCTTCGACCGAGAGGATGAAGCAGGCCGAGCACTGGGGTTGCGGCTCGATACCGACGTTGAACCACACCGGGCTATTGAAGGCCGCCTTCTGCTCGACCAGCAGATGCGTCAGCTCCGCGGCAAATACCCCCGCGTCTTCCGGCGTGGCGAAGTATCCCTGCTGCTCACCCCAACCGCGAATCGTGCGCACGACGCGGCTGATGAGCTGCCGCACACTGTGCTCACGCTCGGGGGCGCCGAGCGGTCCACGGAAGTACTTGGAAACGACGACGCTGGTCGCCAGCTGCGACCACGCCTTGGGGATCTCCACGCCGTGTTGCTCGAAGACCACTTCTCCCTTCTCGCCGCTGATGACCGCGTCGCGGAGTTCCCACTCCACCGCGTCGAAGGCATCCACCTCCGGGGTCGTGAAATAGCGGGGGACGGTCAAACCTTGCCCCGGAGCAGCCACTCCTGCCTGCCCTTCTTCCTTCTTTTTGCGCGCCACCTCGGTCATCGCGCCCTCCCCTCCATCTTGTATGCGTATTGCTGATATACCCAATATATAGGGCTGTCAATAGAATTCTGATCGAACAGACACCGAAAGTCGACGCGCTCGTGTTTTGCGCCGATGCCCCATAGAATGGCCGCAAGATGAAGCCGCCGAGTCGACAGCCGAGTCCCGTCGGCGATGTCCTCAGCCGCGTGTTGAAGCGCGTCGATCCCGATCAGGAGCTGCGAGCTTACGGCATTTGGACCTTCTGGGACGACGAAGTTGGCACCGCCATCGCGCGGCGCGCCCAACCCGTTCGTTTTCGCGACGGCATCCTCTTCGTCGCCGTCGCGACGCACAGCTGGATGCAGGAACTGCGCTTCATGAAAGACGCCATTCGCGACCGTCTCAATGGGCGGCTCGGCGCCGCGCTGGTACAGGACATCTTCTTCGTCTCGGGGCAGGTGGAGAGCCCACCCGTACCGGCCGCCGCCGCGCCCCACGAAGAGACGCCGGCCGGACCGAACCTGATCCCGCTTCCGCCGATCGCCGATCCAGAGCTCGCGGCCGCCTTCAACCGCATCGTGCAGGCGCGCGCCAAACGGCTGGCGATCGCACCGCGCCGCCACTCGGGCCGGCCGCGCGCCAAGAAGCCGCGCTAGGCGGGCTTCCATCGGCATTTTGCACGCGCGCGAAGGTGGCGTTCACACCAGGCCGTGCACTTTCGCAAACGGATCCCAACTGGCGTCGCGGTGCCATTCGTACTCGGTCGCGATCGCGAGCCGGTCACTCAACTCCGTACCGAACACGCGGGCGATGACGGCGAGCGCCATGTCGATGCCGGCGGACACGCCCGACGAGGTCGCGAACTTCCCGTCCTCCACCCAGCGGGCTTGCTTGACCCAATTGACACGGGGTCCTTGCTCGGCCACCCAAGCGAACGCCATCTTGTTCGTGGTGGCGCGCCGTCCATCCAAGACACCGGTGCGCGCCAGCAGCGCCGTCCCGGTACACACGGTCATGACAACCTCCGCGGCGTGGGCGCGGCGCGCGAGCCAGTCCAGCAACACGGCATTGTCCACCTCCGTTCGCGTGCCGAAGCCGCCGGGGACGAGGATCCAATCGAGGTGCGGACAATCCTCGAAGCCGTGTGTGGCCAGCACCGACGGGCCTTGGGCGCTGGCCACCGGCCCCGACTGCTGCGCCACCATGGTCACCGTGACCACGCCATGCAGGTTGCCGAACATCTCGGCCGGCCCGAAGACGTCGAGCAGCTCGAACTCCGGGAACAGCACCACTCCCAATGTTTTCGCCTGCTGGTCAGCCATCGATTCCTCCTCCACGCAACGCCAGGCACGAGCCTCCATGGGGCTGCCGGTTCCATCGTACCCGCACCCGCGTGACGTCAGATCGTAGATTGAGTTCGTTTCTAGCCGAGAGCCGTCTTCGGCGCGACCCCTCTGTCACCGCACCGACGAAGGGGGCCTCTCTCCCGGAGTGCGCGGATTCCCGGTGTGGCTGCAGCAAGGTCGCCAGCATGTCACCGGAGAATGGAATTCTCCGGCTACGTTCGCCGAAAGTCGTCTGAAGACGACTGCGGGATCCCGTGCTCGTTGGTGGTCTCGTACAGGGCCAGCGTGGTTCGCTCGCGGTGATGGCGCGGTTGGTCGTGCACGTAGGCGACCACCGTCGCGAGCGAGCGTTCGCTGAAGCTCAGGGCGCCATATCCCTCCTGCCAGCGAAATGCCTGACCGGCACTCGCCTGTAGGCTCACCGCCCGCGAGCTGGCGCCCTTCAGTCGTTTGACACAGGCCGCCACACCGAGGACTGGCGGGATCGACGCTACCACGTGGATGTGATCGGCGACGTTTCCCAGGCCGTGCAGCACCAAGCGTAGCTCCTTCGCCTTGGCGAACAGCGTGGTACGGAGGATCGCTTCGCTTTCGGAAGTGATCAGCGGACGCCTTTCAAATGTGGCCCACACCAAATGGTAGTAGAGCTTCCAGTATGGCATGTCATCAATGTACCATAATGTTGCATTGCAGTCGTCTTCAGACGACTTCTTCCTACCGTAGCCGGAGAATTCCATTCTCCGGCGGGCCGACCATGGACCTGGTCTGCGCGTAACGCACGCGACGACGTGCGCTCCGTCACCGGAGAATGGAATTCTCCGGCTACGTTCGAGAAAGTCCGTTGAAACGGACTGCCGCCATTTCGCTGCGACCCCACGTGAACCTTTCTGCCGCTGCACGGGAGCGACCGTTGCCTCATATTGTCTGCAAGGTAAATTGTGGGTATCGTCCGCCCACATGTCGCTACGCGTCGGGTTCGTGGGGCTCGGAAACATCGGCAAGCCGATGGCCCGCCGCCTCGTTGCGGGCGGGTTGGAGACAACGGTCTTCGATCTCATTCCGGCTGCGGTCGACAAGTTGGTCGCCGCGGGCGCCCGCGGCGCGCGCTCGTTGCGCCAGGTCGCTGCGGCGTCCGACATCATCGGCGTCTGCGTGCGCGATGACGCCGACGTGCAGGCCGTCGTCCTCGGCCAGGACGGTCTGCTCGCCGGCGCGGCGGCCGGAACGGTGATCGCGCTGCACAGCACCATTCTGCCGCGCACGGTCACGGAGGTGGGGGCGGCCGCGGCGGCGCGCGGCGTCGGTGTCATCGACGCCTGCATCACCGGCGGCGCCATGGGTGCGGAGCACGGCACGCTGACGTACATGGTCGGCGGCGATCCGGCGCACCTCGAACGCTGCCGCCCGGCCTTCGCGACCTCGGCCGTCCAGATCATCCATACCGGCGCGCTCGGGACCGGCGCAGCGACCAAGCTGTGCAACAATCTCATGACCTACCTCGGCTTCCTCTCCGCCTTCGAGGCGACGCTGCTGGCGCGCCGTGCAGGGCTGTCGATGGAGGCGCTCGAGGCGGTGACGTGTGCCAACGGCAACCTGACCGAGCAGATGCGCGCTTTCCTGATGCTGCATCGGTTGCCCGCCGAACAGCGGAAGAGCGCGGACTTCCAACAGCTGCTCCGTGCCTTCACGACGCTCGCCGAGAAGGACCTTGCGACCACGCTGGCGTTCGCGCGCGAGCACGGCGTGGCACTGCCCGGCACGGCGCTCTGTCAGCAGCTCATGGCGCGCGTCTACGGGCTCGAGGACGAGAACCGTCGCTGAGGTGATGCCCAGCGCGCCGCCGCGCTCCAACGCCCTGCGAAATATCTGTGTAGTCAACGAGGAGGAGATCCATGCCCGGTTCTGACAAGCGCCAGAAGGGAATCGCGAAGTTCACCGAGGTCATGCAGTTCACGCCGCCCGACATTCCCGGCGACGTCTTCCTGGACGCGACGATCGAGCACCTGTTCGCCGAGGTCTGGGCGCGGCCGGGGCTCGGGGTCCGCGAGCGCCGGCTCATCACGCTCACCGTCCTCATGTGCCTCGGCAACGAGATGACGTTGCGCCTGCACTTCGGCGCCGCCATGAAAAGCGGCGACCTCAGCGATGCGGAGATCGACGAGCTCATCCTGCACGTCGCCCATTACGGTGGCTGGCCCAAGGCGGCGGTGGCATCGCAGGTCGTCCGCCAACTCCGCGCCGAGCGAGGCCAAGGATTGGAACACTCCTGAAAAGGATGCTCGTGGGCGAGCCCGTAGCCGGCGAGGTCGCCGCTATTCCTGGGTGCGGCCTCGCTTCGGCAGCGCTCCGGTGCGGTAGGCGAACCGGATCATCTCCTCGAGCCACCGCAGGCGTTGTCCGGGAGTTGCCCGGAGCGTCTGCAGCAGTTGCTGGCGGCGGTTGCCCTCCCAGTCGGCTTGCCAGTCGTCCGCTGGTGGCGTCGCGTCGTGTTGGTCAGACATCGCCGCGTTCCTTCAAGATCGTTTCCAGATCCGCTATGTCGATCAGGTCCTGTGGGCGAGCGGCCATGCGCTTCAATCGGATGAGATCCGGAATCGACGCCACGCGAACAGCCGTCGACCCCACGTCCAACATCACGGAGTGTTCCCAGAGCTCGTCAAAGCGCACCGGGTTCTCCACGAAGAGGTCGATCAGACACAAAGGGTTCGTGGGGTTCCACAGCGGAAACACTCGCATGGCCTTCTCGCGCGCCCAGGTGGCGCGGGCTGCAGGATCAGCGAACTGGTGTGGATCCACGGGCAGGCGGCTGCGGAAGCCGCACGCGACGAGCGCATCGATTGCCTTGCGGGCCTCGGGTGGCGCCAGATCAACGGCAAGGTCAAGATCCCCGGTCAGGCGTGCCACGCCGTGCAACACGACAGCCACGCCGCCGACAACCACGTAGCGGACCCCCGCGCGATTGAGCGCGTCGAAGATGGGTTCGAACAGCGGCACGCTCGGAGTATACTCCCGCGGGTGCCGTGACCGCCACTCCCAGCACAAGCGGGTCATGCGACGATTCCCATCCTTAGGGTCAAGTTCTGGTCCGTCATCTGGGTCGCACCCGCGCAACGGCTCGCGAAGACTCGATACGATGCAACTAACAACGCACCCCGAGGCCGAGGTCTTAGAACGGCATCTTCGGGGTCGAAATGGCTGGAGCAAGGAAGGACGGGCTACGGTCACCAGGTCTTACAGCCCCTAGTGCGATGTCGAACACCAGGCAGTAAGCCCTTCGCCGCAGCCGTTTCTCGGATCAAAGGGCCACCGCATCATGAGGTTGCGCCGGTCCCCACCTGGGCTGGGCGCGATTGAAATGACGCGATCGAGCACCGTACAAGCACGACGTACTGCAGCCGGTAGCCGACTCACTCATGGCGGCACCCCACCGCTCGCGACCACCTCATGTAAGACTGCGGATCACCGCAAGTGGACTTGAGGCGCTTCCATCATTCTCCCTGTTCCAGCCCTCGAGGCACTTTAGGAAACCGACCGGCCCCCTGTCGCTGAGCTTGTATGCCCCCGACATCCGGATTCTCGCGTGGTAACTCGGGGCGAGGCTGGGCCCGAGGACGCGTTTCTCGCCAAGGACGGCCCAGCAGATTGTGAGTTTCTCACGCGCGAGGAACTGCTTTAGCACGTCTTCTCGAAGCAGAAGCGCGCTCGGTCCATCCGCATGCGCAGTGGGGTCGAACGCGGCGCGTCGGCCCGTAGGATCCAGGTAGTCCGCGCTATTGCCGCTCCATCGAAGGCCCTGACCCGTCACAAGCTCGCTCGCCGGAAGTCGGAGCGTATAGCTCTCGTCAACCGAGCAATCGAGCCCGTTGCCTTCTCGCAAGTACTCAAACGCGGACGTCCGCAGGCTTACAGGGCAGCCGTGGCTTGGCTGTATCCAACCGTCGCCGCCGAAGTATGGCTGTTGGAAGTACCTGGAAGCCGGTGACCACCCCTGCTCGCCGAGGAACATCCGGTACACTTCCGGTGGGTCCGGCATCCACCGGCCCCAGAAGTCGATGGTCTCGGCCCACGCCATGAACGCATCGACGTCGGTGGCACGAAGCAGGTAGCCGGTACATAGGTACCAGAGATCCCGCCGTTCGACGTCTGTTGATTCCCGATCTGCGGGGGGTTGCTGCCTCCAATTGAAGTACCCATACACGTTGAGCCACCGGGACCCGTCGCCCGGGTAGGAAATGCTCAATAGCTCCTCCACCTTCGGGAGGTCGTCGCCGCGCATCACCCAGTCGCACGGGCTGCTCGGGTCTCCCCAGTTCTCGTAACGAGCCGCACCCCACCACGCCGGCGAGTGACCATCCCAAGATGTCCCTCCGGGAGCAGCCCGTAAGGTGCACGACGGATCGATGTCGCGGAAGGAGTCTTGCCAAGGGCCTTCGTAGGCTCGGTCGCAATCCTCCCCACCGAACACCTCCTGGTACTGAAAGTGATCAGCCACCAATGCCAAGATCTCGTGGTAGGCGATCCACTGGTACTTCTTGCCGATGCGTTCGGCCTTCCCCGCTTCACGACCGTGGTACCCGATCGAGAAGCGGTCGAACTGACCGAAGCGCTCCGTCGTCCAACCAAGGTCGAAGACCCGCCGGAGGATGTACCGTTGAACGAGCCGAAGATCGAAACGAGGTGGATGTAGCGTATCCTCGCCGCCGCTCTTGGCAGTCAACACCGCATCGAGATCGCGGGCATGCTGTGCGGTGAGGGCTGACTGGAGTGCTGCGAGCGTAGCAGCCCGCTCCTGTTCTGCATCCACCAGCTCAGCATCGTACTCATGGGCGCTACGGACCTCGTCAGTTTCACCGTTTGCGTAGCTGTCGTCTCCGGCTTCCTTTAGAACCTCCTCAATGTGGCGCGTCACAGATAGCTGACGGCATACGTTGTCTGCGGCCTCGAATTTCTCCCATGCTGATTTCTCCTCGCCCGAAAATCCATTCAGGAGCGCAGCCACGCGCGATTGCGGCGATTGCCACGCAGGCTCCTCGAGGCGCAGAGAGAGCCAGTTTGTGTATGACGAGTTCGTACCGATCACGTATCGGGCAAAGTCGTCATCCATTACCGAGCTTCCGATGCGGTTGCGTGCCCACTCGATATCTCCTCCGTCATAGGAGCCGCGAGACCGGTCGGGTAGGAGCGTCTTGATGTCGTCCTCCGTAGGAATGGTCGGCCACCGGCTGGAATACGGCGGTCGGATGCGCTCTTGCAGAACGTCGATAGTCGCCCCGAGGTAAATTGCACGTTCGACCACACCGCGTGCATAGTCGCGGAGCAGGATGTGAGCGGGAGGTGGACCGTTCGCAAACACGCGAGCGTAGACGCCCGCCGCCAGCGCGCCGACCTGCGCGGAATCATGGCTTCGCATGGCTGTGCCATATGCGACGGCGTTGAGGCGCTCTGCGACATAGGGATCGTTTACATCAGCGAAGCGCTCAGTCAGGCGCATGACGGCGCCCAGGCGACCAGTCAGCAGGCTCACCAGAGCCTTGGTGACGCGATCGCGAAGAAACCGATTCGAGGTGGTGAGCATCCACGACAGTGCGATTGCGCACAAATCGACGGTCTCGTCATCGAGCGCGGTGCTGGGACTCACGGACGAGGCCCAGTCCACGAGGCGATCCACCGCTCCATGCATACGCCATGCACCGTGCAAGTAGATGCTCCACCATGCGTCGCGTTCAGCCATCGAGTCTCTGCGCAAGCGATGATCAAGGAAAGTCGCGTTGAACGGGTGTTCCGGGAGCGTGGCGACCGTTAGAACCACGTCGAGGGTATCATCCGAGTCGTGTTGGCTTCGAACGAGCTTGTTCAATGCCTCGCGTGTACCCTCGGAGAACGCCGTGATCGCACGCCAGACGAGGCTCTGCCGGAACGCATCGCCAATTTCCCAGCGCTCTCCGATTTTCGGAGCCACCGAGATCAGCTCGTGGCCAGTACGTTCGGGAATCTGGATGCACAGGGCTTCAAGAAGGCCCGGCGGAACGTGGTGGCTATTATCGCAAACGAAAGCGAGTGGGGCACCCACCGCGAAGGCAGATGCCGGGTTGTCCGCATCGAGATGCGCGTCAAGCAGCATCTTGGCGACGAGGTGATCGGCGAGACGATCGTAGGCAATGAAGACAACTTCCTCACGGGGTGCGGCCTGGCGCCATGCAGCTTCCTCGACAAGTACGCCCTCCACCACCAAGCCGCGATAAAGGGACCGCTCGAACTCGCGCCCCGGAAGCAGAGGGTTGACAACTTCTTCGGCATTGGTCCGCGTCAGCCACCGTTCTCCGGAATCGACGAGTCCCTTCGCGAACGCCTCCACAGCCCTGCGGACCAATACATCTTTTGTGTTGAAGCCGAGCGTAGACGCGAGGCGATCATTGACAGCACCGAGGTAAAGATCGAACACCGCGGTGAACCCGTGAACCCCGCGAGGCAACCGACGCTCGCCCACTGCATTGAGGCCGCGGCAGAGGGTCTTAAGAAATAGCGGGTTGCCGAACTCCGGCGCCAGGAGCGGGGTTGATGGCAGCTCAAGACTGTAGTGAACGAAGAACGTCCGAGTCGCATCGTACTCGTGATCTGCGAAGCCGCGGTGCGTTACGGCGACGGCGCGAGCACGGACTCCCTCGGGCACAACGATCTCCTCATATGAGGATCGAACGGCGAGCAAAACGCCGATCCACGGCGACCTCTCGATATGCGCGAGAAACGCCGCCAGGTGGCTTGGCCAGATAAGCCTTCCGTTCCCTTCGTTGATGGCATCGATCAATAGGAGCGCGCGGCAGCCCGCTGCCTGCGCAGCTGCTTCGAGGGCACCGACGAACTCCTCCGCGGAGAGGCCGGGAAGGTCGAGCTGTTGCAGGGCCTGGGTCCAAGGTGCCTCCGCGCTGACAAACTGCTGGCCCATGAGCAGTACGGTCGGTCGATTGGCTGCGACGCGGTGCCAGGCTACGTCACAAAGAAGGTGTGTCTTGCCGGTGCCTGCGGCACCCTTGAGGAGCATCAGAGCGCCACCCGCGACTTCTTCGGCATGCACCAAAGCGTCGCAAGCTTCCTGAAGCTCGGACGACAGCGCCGTAAGCCGGTAACGGGGCTCCGTGAACGGGTTGTGGCGGTGGGTCGAGGTCGCCGCGCACTCCCCGGTCGCCAGAGGCTTGGTGTGGTGCTGTCGCTCGCTGTCCAATAACCAGCCTTCGAGTTCCTCGGCGGCAGCCTCCGAAGCGGCCAGTTGCTCGGCGATTCGACGGAAGGGCAGAACCCCGACCGGCTGCACGGTCACGGCAGCGAGTTCAGCGAGAACCGCTTGGACCTTCGACGACACCGCGGAAGCGGCGCCATTGGGTGGTTGCTCGACGCACTTCGATTCAGCGAATTCGAAGCTTCTGAGCTTGCCGCGGATGGCCCGAGCCCGAGCCTTGATTTGATCAAAGAATCGCTCTGTGCGTCCAAAGGCTTCAAGTTCCGCAGCGATTGGCAACCCGACATGAATCTCCGGCGTGTATCGCGGGCCAGCGGTCTTCAGCGCGTCATCCAAACGAGCCGTGAACCAAGCTCCGTCGAACCCCCGAATGTCGAACCAGAAGCGGACCCGTCCGACATGTTGAGGATGGACCAGACGCTCAAGAAGTTCATGGCTACCCCAGTAGACGAACTCGACCGCCATGCCGCGCGCCCCTGCCCAGCCTGTCCACTTCTCCACGCGCTCATCCCAGCGTCCTTTCGCTGACCGTTTGCCCTGGATGCGAGCATCGGGACGATCCAGCGGAACGCAGACGAAGTAGCGCACGAGCTGCGGGTGCTTCTCCAGCGCGGTCTTGACCGAGTCATCGAGCTGAGACCACTGCGAGTCGCCTAGGGTATCGAAGCACTTGGCCTGCCATCCCCACTCGCTGTCGTCGTCGAGGACCGCGTAGCATTCGACACCGGCGTCCGGAGCACCCTTGCGTTCAAAGCGCGAACCGGCGGGGCTCTCAGCGCGGGCGAGCTGGGCGCACAGCTCTTCGAATCCCAATGCTCTCGACCCGTTCAGCGGGCGGATCGCATTCCAGTCTACGTTGATTGTACTAGTCAACATAACTCCCTAACTGCCGCAGTATCGGCACCTTGTCGAGGAGCCACCGGGGCCTAAGGTCCGAAGAGTCGGATATCACGGCGCCGTGCGCCCGGAGGTGGGCGGAGGCAGGCGTCGGGCGACCAGCATTGGCGCTCGAGCAATGGGCGGGCGCGGGCGGTGATCGATACACACCGGCGCGAGTCGTTCGACCACACCAGCTTGCGCCAAGATCCGAACCTTGCCTTTCCTGATCGCTGGGGTAGTAAACTCGGCACTCTCAGGTCAAATTACGATCTGTCCCAATACCCGGCCGAATGCAAAATACACGCGGAACTGAGAGCTTGAAAATACATGCGAGACACGAGACGTAGGGCACGGGATACGGAGGTGACCATGGCCGCGAAGTCGAAGTCCACAGTGAAGACGTTCTCGCTCCATTGGGGCAGCGGTGTGATCGAGGAAGAGGCGCAGTTCGAGACGCCGTATCATCGGCCGACCATCCAGCTGCTCAAGTTCACGGAGGGCGAGGCCAAGGGCAGCTACGCGCTGCGCTTCTGCCACTACGATCACCACGGCCGCTTCCAGCGTGCGCCGCTGATCATCGACGCCGCGGACATCACCAAGCTCAAGGCCGCGCTGGCCACGACGCCGAAGCTCCGCAAACTGCTCGGCAAGCTGGGGTGACGGCTGGGCCGTTGGCAGAGGGACCTCGGTCGGAAAGGTCGGAATTGAATGGCGCCGTTGTGCCATCCGCCTCTTCCGACCTGCGAGGTTGCGCCTATTCCGGGACTCGGAGAGCGGCGGCAACCTGGTGACAGAGCAGTGGGACAAGGGCTGGTCTGGCGGCGCGTTCCACACGCCGTGAGGCACGCGGGTGCGTCACGTGTACGGGTTCCCTCCTCTGTGGCCAACTCCGGCCACGGAGGAGGGTCAGGGTGGAGGCTGGCAGGTGCTTAACGGCGTGGTGTTCGCAACAACGCCGCAATCGCATCCAACACAGCCGGGATATTCTGATCAATGTCTTGATTGCGGAAGCGGATGACCCGGCAATGCTTCTGCTGTTCAATCCAGCGGGAGCGTTCGGCATCGTACTCGGGCTGATCGGCGTGCGCATCGCCGTCGACTTCAATGACGAGCTTCGCCTCAGGGCAGTAGAAGTCGACGATGAAGCGGCCCATCGCGTGCTGCCGGCGGAACTCATGCCCATCAAGCTGCCGGTACCGCAGGTGCTGCCACAGCCGGCGCTCGGCCGGCGTGAGTTCGCGGCGAAGTTGTCGGGCACGTTGGACGACCAGGGTGGACGACCGCCAGCGCCGGTGCGCATTGGACATGTCACGGTTGTATACCACATCCCGTCCCAGGCCTGTACCGTCGCGGCCTCCACCCTGACCCTCCTCCGTTCACGGAGGTGTTCACGGAGGAGGGGACCCGGAGATGGTGGGCGAGGCAAACGCGTGGCGAATGCGCCCATCCGCAAGTTCGTGGGTTCCCTCCTCTGTGGCCAACTCCGGCCACCCTCCCCTCCCACGCGGAAAAAACGCGCGGGAGAGGACACCAAGCCAAGCCACGCCACCGAGACTGAGGGGTTACACGGCGTCACCTTTTGGCCTTGATTCGGCAAGCGGGATGCGGCAAAAGGTGACCTGTTGCGACCGCGCGTCGTGCGGAGGGAGGGGGACATTCATGAGGCTTCGTCGATCACTTCAAGTCGCTGTGGCTGCGGCTGTGCTCGTTTCGCCGCTGGCTGCATTCGCCCAGGTTCTCGGTTCTGTCACCACCGACCGAGTTGGCCAGCCGGCGCCCGCCCTCATGATGCCGATGCTTGTCGCGCTGGCGATTGCGCTGATTGGCCTCGGCGCCTACAGCCTACGCGCCCGCTCTGGCCGGGCGGTTGCCGGGTTCGCTCTGGTCGCAGGGCTGAGCTTGCTCGCCGGCCTCAGCTACGCGAACGGGTCGGTCGTCATTCAAGGTGCCGATTGCAACACGCGAACGACCCATACGTATCCTAGCTCCTTCGCTGAAACTCTGACCAGTCTCTGTCCCAACCTGATTCGCATTGTTGCTATCGACTGCAACGGTGCACCGGGGGCTGTGTTTGGCGACCCCCTGCCGTCCTGTACCGTCGGCCAGACTTTGACCAATGGCGAGGCCTGTAGCCTGCCAATCTGCCTTTAGCTCGCACCAAGATTGACGTTGCCGGCAGCCAGGCGCTAGGCGGCAGGGTCAGCCCTGGAAATTAAAGTTACGATGGCAGCATGCACCCCTGTGCACGCTGGCGCGATGGGAACAGCAGGCGACGGCTGGTGAGCGTTGCCCGCTAAAACTCGACGACGAAACCTTCCGCCTCTTCGCTCTCTTGATCGGTCAGTGAGATTCGACCTTTTGCGTAGGTGCCGACGGGAAAGAACACATAGCCTTCGACAAGCTGGTTGGGCAAGATCGAGCTGCTGTTCAGGAGCCGTTTCCGGAGCTGCTGCGCGATCACCGAGGCGCCGGGTGATGCGGCTTGGTTTCCGGTCTGCTGACGCGCGGCGTCGGCAACGTGCTGTGCGGCTTCATCGACAGGCATCGTATGCACACGCGTGCCGTCTTGTTGGATGAGCACGATGTCCCCAGGATCGAGGGCATACGTCCGTGATGTGGCATTGTTGATGGTGACGCGCACGGGCAAGACTTGACCCGCGGCCAGATCGAGATCGAAGTCGACCTTCGCTCCCAACCCGGCAACGGGCTCCATCAGCACCCGCAGTCCTTTCTGTCTCTTCTGCTCCAGCGGGCGCTGTGCCTCTTCGCGCGCCGCAGCCTCGACCACGGTGGTCTGCACGGCCATGCCGGTAAAAGCGAGATAGAAGGCACGCTTGAAGTCCAGCTGCCCGAGAAAGCGATTGTCCTCACTCGCATCGATATCGGTGGTGCCGGGGTTGCAGGTGATGGCCACGGTGACGCTCTGCGCGCTTCCACGCTCATCCCGCACTCCGTGGATTTTGCCGGACCGGCCCATCTGCGCCGGCTCGAACGCGGTGATGGTAAACCCCATCCCTTGCAACGTGCGGTATGAATACGAGTTGGCCTGCTCACACGTGAGCTTCTGTTCCTTGAGCCCGTATTGTCTGACCGGCGGCGTGCACGCCTGGAGCAGGAAACCCAGGAGGATACAGAGGAGTCCGCTCCCTCGGACAACACGCACCATGACCCCTCCACAGCAAGCGTCGATGACTTTGGATGCCCTATCAGCAGCCCATTCAAAAGCCCGACCCCGTGCTTCGACAGGCTCAGCACGAGCGGTTCCCCTCCCTGATTTCAAAGACGTCTGTCCGCTCACCCTGAGATTCTGAACCGCGCGGGTGCCCGGATCGGTTGGGCCAATGAACCCCCTCCTTGCCAAGGGAGTGTCGATAAACGCGAGTCGCCCCTCGATACGGCCCCTGAGAAGATGGGGCCTACTCGGGGTGAACGGGGAAAACCCTCTGAAATCAACATGGAACCGCTCGCCCCGAGTAGCCGCCCTCTTCTGGCGGCGTA
>JBIOJG010000091.1:0-15836 GCA_044450645.1 Binatia bacterium | reverse complement strand
GTACCTCCACCGCGCTGGCGTGATGTTACGCCCCAATGGGTACGCTACCCTCGACGTTGGGTGCTCCCCGACCGTTGCCGAGCGCTTCAAACGGCTCGACCGCCTGCTGAAACTGGCGTAATTATTGTCACATCAAGGTTAGAAGAGGCCGTCTACCGATGTCGACCCGAAGTCTTGCTCCTCGACTACAAGATGCCATACGTCAAGGACTTCACAGAATTGGTCAGAGACCTACGAAGCCGGCATCCTGCCACTCAGGTTATCGTGCTCTCCGGGTTCGCCAACTCCGAAATCGCCGCGCACGCCGCCGAAGGGGGCGCGCACGGGTACATCCTCAAATCGACACGGCTGCATGCGGTGTCAGACGCCGTCCGTACGGTAATGAACGGGGGAATCTGGATCGACTCGAATCTGCCCAGGCAGGTCTTTGACATCTTCCAGCGCAGCTCCGCACCATTGGATCAGCCGCACAATGGCCTAAGGGACCTGTCGAGGCGAGAACGCGAGATTCTTGCCCACGTTGCGCAGGGCGGCGGGAACCGCGACATCGCCACTAAGCTGGCCATCAGCGAGAAGACGGTTGAGACGCACCTCACACGCATCTTTGCCAAGCTCGACGTCAAGAACCGCGTCAGTGCGGCACTCGTGTTCAACGCGAGCGAGCACGAGCGCCATCTCGGGATCATCGCCGGCGGCGCCGAACGGTGACCAGCTAGCGGGCGTTCAGCACAGAGGTGTCCGGTACCGCCGAACTCGAAATGGCTGCCGTGCAGGCGGCTTTCACTGGCAGGCTCACAGTAAAGCAGCTCCCAACGGGCGCTGCGGAGTCGGCGGTCAACTGGCCCCCGAAGCTCTCTTCAACTAGGTTGCGCGCGATCCAGAGTCCCAAACCGGTACCTTTCCCGGGTTCCTTCGTCGTGAACAGCTCGTCGAATATGTGCGGCAGTACCTCTGAAGGAATTCCGCCAGCCCAGTCGCGCACTGTCAGTGTCACGCAGCCGTTTGTGCGCAACGCCTTGATCTCGATTTTGCCGCCGGCGAACCCGGTATCCTCGTACGCGTCAACCGCATTCGCGACCAGGTTCACCAGCACCTGACCCAAGCGACTCGGGTCACCGAGAAGCTCGATGCCTTCAGGTGCTTCACTGTATTCGATTGCACAGTCCGCAGCACGCAGGCGGTGCCTGAGTAGTTCACGGGTTTCGTCCACCACCGAGCGTGCAGCAAACGGCTGACAGACGGCGGGGTGCAGCTCGCGTCCCTGCAACTTCGTCCGGCTCAAGAACGCCGCTGCCTTGCGTGCCCAGGTTGTCGCGGCCTCGGCCGCACCCGCAATCTCGGCTGCGATCTGCCGATGGTCGTCCGGTAAGACATTCGGGTCCTCGATGGAATCCGCGTACTCACGCGTGAGATCGACGACGATCTTCAGCGAGTTGAGCACGGCCCCCAACGGCGTGTTGATTTCGTGCGCCAGACCCGCAGCGAGCCGCCCTAGCGTTGCCAACCGGTCCGCCCGGAGCAAACTCGCCTGATTGCGTTCTAGGAGTTCGTAGGCGTGCCGAAACTTTTCAATATAGCACTGCAGTTCCACGTTCGTACTGCTTAGCGCGGCCGTCCGGTCACGAACCTGCTGCTCAAGGCTTACATTCAGCTCTTCGAGTTTGCCGAAAGCCGTAGCATTGGTCATGGCCAGCACGGCTTGGTTCGCCAGCGTGCGAAGGAACAATACGTCGTGCGGTGTGTAGGCGTGCCCGGACTGCTTTGTCCCCAGCACGAGAATGGCAACGAGTGTGCTGCTGTTGTGGATCGGAACGATGATTTCGGCGTCAATCTGGCGCCACAGCATAGGCATGGGCCGCCCGGTACCATCGTCCCACTCATAGGAGGCGAGGACCTCGCCCCGCGCAACCCGCTCAGCGAGGTCGGCGGGCACCGTAATCTCGGACATGATCCGCCCGCCCACGTGGGTGAAACGTCCCGCGCCCTCGTGAAGCGCAATGGCGGCGTGCGATGGACTCAACGTCTCCGCGAGAACGCGGAGAACGTACGCGATGACGTCGTCGATGGCGCGCGCGGCAGCGAGCTGTTGGCTGAGTTCCGATAGTGCCTGTTCCGCGTCGTAGGCTGTGCGGAAGAAGATCCGATCAACGCCGTACTGCACGCGCTTGCGGGTCGGCGCAACCACAAACAGGAGCCCCAGATTGAGGACCGCTCCGCCCGCAGGCGACTGCGCCCAGAGGTGTCGAGCAGGCAGGAACAGACCGATGACGAACAACGCAACGAGGTATGCCGCTGTGACCGTGATCAGGACGATCACGTAGGTGACGGCTCGTCTCAGCATGACGTCGATCTCGAAGAGGTCCTGCTGGACGATGGCGTAGCCGAGACTCAGCGGGAAGAAGAAGGCAGTTAGGGTACCGGCGTTGACCGGAACGCGGCCGCCGAGGACGGCAGAAGCCGCCATCAGCGTCCCCGGCAGCACGACCCCCGAGACAATCCCAAGTCCAACGACCCCGAGGCGGCGCCGGATGAGGGCTGACGATGTCCCGAAGAATTCTCGGACGAAACAGATGACGATCACCAGCACCGCCGCGCCATGCAGCGCCGTCGCGATCAAATGCGCCGCGGTGTACGCCGAGGGTCTCGACAGCGCCCACTCGTAGAAAACGGCGAGCACGACGAAAGGTGTGTACAATCGAGCGAGAGCGCGCCATCGCTGACGGCGCAGACGATCGGTCGGAAAGACGAGCGCAAGGTGAATAAAGCCCGGCGCCATGAAGGTCTCGCCGAGTATGTGCAACCGGAAGAACCAGTGTGGCCCGTACAGATCAGCGGCAGTGATCGCAAAGGTGCCCGTCGAGAGACACGCGCTCAACAACCCGTAGGTAGCGGCACGCGAAGGCTTCAGGTACAGCACGATCAGCCCGATGGCGGCGAAGGCGAGGCCGTTGAGGGCCAACGCGCCTTGAATGAACGCCAGGTCGCTGCCTGAAAAGGTCCGCGATGCCACCGCTGCGGACATCACCTCGCCGTCGGGCTTTCGCAACGTGTAGGTGAGGCGCGTGCCGGGCGGCGCCATTCGCGCCGCGTCATACACCGCCTGTGCGCTGCTGACGGGGCGGCCGTCGACCGCGAGGACCTGACTCTGAAAGAACCGAGAACAATTTCCCGCCTCCCAACTGGGCAGTGAGATTGATGGCACCACGCGATTGGCCATCACGAAGAATCCGGGGAATGTTGTGCCGATCCACCGTAGACTGTTGCCGGCAACGATGGCGAACAGTAGGCCGATGAATGTCGACCCCAGTGCGACCTCAAACCGTGTCCACCGCCGCATCATGCACCCCTCCGGCCTCGACCCACAACCAGCCCGGCCACCAACAACGTCAGAAGAACCCACGAATCACCCCAGCGGACGTACGGCGTTTGCTCGTGCCGGGCGACGACTTGCTCCAACGCAGTTCCGCTCGTATCACTGGGGACGAGGCCGTACATGCGACCGTATGGACTGACGAACCCGGAGACGCCGCTCGCTGACGCCCGTACCAGGTAGCGGCGGGTCTCAATGGTGCGGAACACTGCCATCGAGAAGTGTTGTCGCGGTGCTGCCCCGTCGCCGCGGTCGAGCCATGAATCATTTGAAATGTTCACTAACAGTCCCGCTCCCCGGCGGACGAGATCGGAGACCAAATGGGGGAACAACACCTCGTAACAGATCAGGGCCCCCATCTGCACTCCGCCGACGCCAAGCGGTTCTGCTGCAGTCCCTGGCACGTATGCCAACTCCTGAGGCCGAGTAGAGAAACCGAGTGGATTGTACTCCGCGAAAGGCACCAATTGACGCTTGTCGTAGTATCCGTTTATCTGCCCATCGGCGCCAATCAGGTACGCGGAGTTGTGCGCCTTCATGGGACTCTCAAGACGGGGTCCGCCAACCAGTAAGCCCAGCCGGGCCTGCCGCGCCACGTCAGCGAGCTGGGCGCGGAGAACTGGCTCGCGATTGATATAGAAGTTGACCGCATTCTCCGGCCACACGATTAAATCGGGTCGGAGGGGCAGCCCGGCACTCGTCAACTCCGCGTACGTCACGACATTGCGTTCGAAGTACTCGCGCTTCCAGCGGAACGAGTTCGGAATGTCTCCCTGCACGACGGCGATCTTGAGGGTGTCCTTCTCGGGTACTCCGCCGTACACCTGCCGACTGTACAGACCGTATCCGATCGCCAGGGCGAGGACGCATGCCGGTGCCACGAGATGCCCGGCCACTCGGGCGCCGGGGCGCAGCCCCGCCTCCGCGAAAGCCTCGCCGATCCCGAGGCTCACTAGCGCCACGACGAAGGAGACCGCATAGACGCCGCCGAGATCCGCGACTTGGATCAGCGGCAGCTGCCTGAACTGCGTGTGCCCCAGCAGCTCCCACGGCATTCCGCCGAACAGACTGCTAGCTCGCACCAGCTCGCTGCCGATCCACAACGCAGCCGCAACCGGCGCCCGCACCGGGCCGGATACCCGCCGTGACGCCACGGCATATGCGGCCGCCAGGAGGCCGAATGGAATGCCCGCGTACGCGATCCACACGAGCAAAACGAACGCGGCGGCAAATACCCGGTTGAAGGCAAAGTATTCGAGTGAAGCATGGAAGGCCCAGTTTGTGATGCCGAGGCAACTCAGCACTCCGAAGAGGAGGCCGCAGCAGAAGGCACGGGCGGGACGCAGCCGGCCAGCCGGCACCAGGAAGACGGCCGGGATGGCCCACGCGGTGACCGACCATTCGTACGGCGGGCACGCTAGCGTGTAGAGAGCAGCGCCGCCAACCGCGCCGGCCAGCCAGCCGCAACGAGCGATCGCTCTGATGGCGTCCGCGACCTGTCCGAAGGGCATCGAATCGGTGCGCGGTATTGCCCACTGCATGCTCATCGTGTTCGAACGCGCCATCAACACAATTCCGCTGCCGCAGGGAGAACTACCTTCTCGGCGTCAGGAGACGCTCGTCGCGGTTCCCGCAGGCGCGCAGCGGCTTTCGCGCTCGGAACTCTGAGCATAAATGTGGAGCCGACACCGAGCTCGCTATGGACCGCAATGTCTCCACCGATGAGGATCGCCAACTTGCGGGAGAGTGCGAGCCCCAGTCCGATGCCACCATGATGTCGCGTCGTGGAGCCGTCGAGCTGCCGGAATGGCTCGAAGATCACCTCCAGGTCCTCTTGGCGGATGCCCGGACCGGTGTCGGTGACGGCAAAGCACACGTCGTCGTCATGCAGAGCGATTCGCACCGACACCGATCCTTTTTCTGTAAACTTCATCGCATTCGACACCAGATTGCGCAGAACGGTCCTCAGCTTGACCGAATCCGAGACAATGCTCTCTGGTGCTGCCCAGCATTCCGTCGAGAAGCGGATGTCTTTGCTATCGGCCAGCTGGCCGGCAAGGCGTTTCATCTCCTCGACCAAATCGACAATCGCCACCTCGCTCGGGACCACATTCGCCCCCCCCGCTTCAATCTTGGCGTATTTGAGGAAGTCTTCGACCAACTCGCCCAAGTTCCAGGTAGCTTGCTGGACGCGGCCAACGATCTGGAGCGCACTCTTGGGGAGAGATCCATATGCATTGTCGACCAAGAGCTCCGTGTAACCGGCGATGACGTTGAGCGGCGTGCGGAACTCGTGCGACACGTTGGCCACGAGCTCTCTTTGAAGCCGCTCGCGCTCGAGGAGCCGGCGGATCATCCGAAAGGCCTTCAGCCCGACATCGACCCAGAGGAGCAACCGCTCCGGGCCATCGGCCTTGTCGTGGTAACCCTGAATGTCCAACTCGGCTAACATGAGCCGCGGGGGCTTTTGGCCCGAGTACCCGGTCTGGAGGATGATTTGCACAAATGGGTCGAACTTCCGGATCTCGCGAATGAGCTGCTCGCCCGTCATCCGCGGCATAAAGTAATCGACCAACAGCAGGTGGATCTCGTGTTCTTTGAAAATCCGGAGCGCCTGGTGGCCGGATTCGGCCGTGAGCACGCGATGGCCCTCACGCTCGAGGAGGCTGCGCACAGAGAGCAGCGTTTCCTCCTGATCGTCGACGACGAGAATGGTGTGGCCGGTATCGTTTGGGAGTGTTTTACGCGCCATGTACGGCTCCTCGTGTCGCGATGCACACCGCTTAGTGCAGTGTCGGTCGAAGCGCTTCAGTCCGACGAGTCAATGGAACGGGGACACTCAGGGTGAATACCGCCCCGGAGTGCTCGGGAACCTGTACCGCGAGGCTCGCGCCGATCAGCGTGCTCAATCGTTGGGCGATTGCTAGACCAAAGTCTTGCGCCGCGCTGTTCCTGACTACGCTACTCGGCACATCGCGAGGCGAACTCAGCACACGGGAGAGATCATCGTGGTCATCTCGTAGCCGGGTGTCGCTTAGGACAAAGTCAGTGTGCGTTGGCTCGGAGCACACGAACAGCCGGATCTCGCCCGAAAGACTGAATTTGATCGCGTTGGCCACGAGTTGCGTCAGAATTCCGCGGAGCTTCTCCCCATCGGTATTGATAAAGGCATCCGCGAAGGGTGGCCGGACCGTCACACGCAGCGGGCGCGTGCCGATCTGCCGCTTGGCTACCGCCCGAACGTCTTCCAGGAGTGCGTCGATCACCACCGGCTCCCGCCGCACCAGCAGGCCCGGTGATTCGAGGCGCGCCAAGTTGAGATAGTCTTGCGTCAAGTCGAGTGCGGACTCGCTGGCTGCTTCCAACCGGGACACGATCTCCTCAATCGGAATCGAATCCGGATCCCGCAGAATTTCGGCATAGCCCCGAATCACATGCAGGGGCGTGCGCAAGTCGTGGCAGAACTTCAAGAGCATGAGATTCCGCAGCTCGTCAGTGCGGTGCACTGTTTCTGCGCGTCGGATGCCGGCACGCACACACTGTACGAGATCCAGAAGCCGATTCGGATCTGCATCTCTCTCGTGAATCCCATGTAAGTCGAGGTCGCTCATGAGGCGGCGGCGCTGGGCTGGGTCCACGCGCCCGCACTGCAAGATCAGTGGGACCGTGGGGTCGAGCGCTCGCACTCGTCGAAGGAGATCCCCCCCGGCCTGCCCGATGTCCTGATCAACGATGATCACGTCCGGTCGCTCCCGGGCAAACTGCTCGAGAGCCGTGTCGTGGCTCGGTGCTCCGAGAACGCGGACCCCCTCCTGCGCAAACAATTCCTTTACGGCTTGCGGCCTCGCACTCCGATCATCCGCCACCAGCACGGTGAGCGTCGAGTGAGCGGTCTCTCGGCCCGTGAGCTGCTCGCGCAGTTGCTTGATCAGCCGGCGAATCTTCAATCCGATGTCCACCCAGAGAAGAAGCTTCTCCGGGCCATCGGCCTTATCGTGATATCCTTGAATATCGAGGTCTGCGACGGCAGTGCGTGGGGGCCTCGCACCGGAATACCCGGTCTGCAGAATGATCTGTGCAAACGGATCAAGACTCCGGATTTTGCGCACCAGCTCGGGGCCGTTCATCCGGGGCATCACGTAGTCCACGAGGAGCAAATCGACTTCGTGTTGCTTGAACAACGCCAGTGCCCGCTCGCCGCACTCGGCCGTCAGCACCCTGTGTCCTTCGCGCTCCAGCAGACCCCGCACCGACGTCAGGGTCTCCTCCTGGTCGTCCACGATCAGAATGGTTTGATCGCTCTCCGGGACACTTGATCTGCGTGCCATACCCGTCCTCCTTCGCCGTGTGCTATCGTCTATCTATTGCGCCGCCCGGTGTCGCCGATATGAGACTGTCCGGTCGGGACAAGGGTCGCACCACATTGGCGCCGACAAGCTATTGCCCCTTGAGCGCCTGGTCGTAGTGCACACGGGCCAGATTGCTCAGCTGGATTTGGTTCGACACAAACGACCCGGCGAAATCGCCGGAACCCGAGATCACCAACGTCGAGTTGGGTGCATAGACGACGCCGTAAAAGGTACTGCTGCCCCCTGTTAGCGACACTTGACTGGTACCTGTCACGTAGATCGCAAACTTCTCTGGGTTGGGATCGGCTACTTGCACGATGCCGCCGCCGGTCACCGATACGCCTCCGGTCACATAGAACGTCACCGGCCCGGCACTGTTATCGATATAGAGTTTCGCGCCACTGTTGACGGCTAAGCTGGACAGCAGAAAGCTGCCGGGACCGGTCACCGTTTGCGTCTTCCCGTTCAGGTTGATCCCGCCGAGGTTGGTCAACAGTGTGGGTAGCTTGATCTGCATAAACGTCGTTGGTGTCGAAACGGTGGTCTGCGTTCCCGTAATCGTTGCGGAGCCACTCAATTTAATGGAATTGGCAGTGGCGCGGCCGTTAATGATCCCGCCACTCATACTCAGTTTTCCATTGGTCAAGACGTCGCCAGAGGAACCGGTGGTGAGGGTGGTGGGACTGTAGCTATCGGTCTGTACGGAACCGCTCGTGGCTATAGAATTGATGCCGACGAGGCCTTGGCCGAACAGAGAATATGTGCGGATGCCGAGCGTGAACATGGGACTCGCGCCGGCCGGCGGTATTGCACCACTGTTGAGCTGCCCCATGATCGCCAGGATCAGGTGGTTGTGGTCCACGTGTCGCGTGCCGTCCATATGCCAGTTGGGATCGGTCGGATCGACGGCGTGCGGTTGTCGCTCCGCATGCTGAAGAAAATATGTTTCGAACTCATGCCGAGAGTAATGGAGCAAATCGCTCTTCGACGTCGCGTCCGTGCTAGACGCTGGGATCACCCACATCCCCGGCACAGGCTGCGTACTGCCACTGCCTTGCGTGAGCAGCTGCATCAAGAATCCCTGGATGTTGTAGAAGACCACATCCTGAGTGCGGAACCGCAGCGGATACCCCAGCGCTTGCGCCTCGACGATGAGCGGTTGGGCGACGTTGGTCAGGTCCAATGAAATGTAACTCACACCGTTCCGACTTACCACGACCTGGAAGTTCTGAAAGCTGTACGCACCCGTCTGCGACGGCACCACCACGGGGTCGGGAGCCACGGTGAAATCGGAGTCGCCTATAAACAGGACTTCGCTCGACACCGCGCCTGGACTGGTCACCACAATGGTCGTCGGGCCAAGCGGCAGCCGGGGAAGCGGGACGACAAGTTGCGGTTTGAACACCCCATCGGCGAGGTCCCGAAGCGACGCGACTTTTCCACCGACCGAGGCCGTATCGCCAGTGATGCTGTTGGCAAACGTCACGTTATACTGTTGACCGACAGCAAACGACGGGGAGAAAAAGGATACTGGAGCACCTGCGTAGGCAACTTTCGGGCGGACCTCGCCGGGCAGTGGCGGCGGCTTGTCGCAGCCACAACCGGCCTCAACCTGCGGCACCGATACGGTGAGGGCCGCAGCGACAACGATCAACGACAGACAGAATGCTCTTACTGGTGAATTGCCCGCCGCGAACCGAAGACCGTCAAAGGTGTATCGCATATGATCTCCTCCATGTGTCTCTGATCATCTCCCACTCCGGACCCTACGAATATCGGGAGGAGGTCGCAGTTTTGGGGCGGACAAGAAGTTTTGTACGACCTCCCCCGTACGGAGACGTGCCTCGCCAAAATTCTATCCGCGCTTCTCAAGCGGCTGCCCGCCACTCGAAGTCGGCGGACACGCCGCTCGGGTGATCGGCTCGGAGGGTGGTCACGGACTGGACTTGGGGCGCAGACTGAGCGCACATGGACCCCGACGGAGGTCCCCATGTTGCGAGGAAATTCGCCCGGTCGAACCATCACGCCACGTAGCGGTGGTGGTGATCTGGCACGCGACGTTGCGGGCCTGTCCGCGCTCGACCCGACCGCCCTGAAGCAGTTGTGGGTCACCCTCTGCGGCGCCGCGCCCCCGCTAGGGCTGACCCGTCCCGTGCTCATCCGGGCGCTCGCCTACCGCCTGCAGGAGCGCGCGCTGGGCGGCCTCAGACCCGCTACCCGCCGGTTCTTACTCCAGCTCTGCGATGCCGCCGAGGCCGGGTGCCCGGCGCGGCCCTCTGGCTCGGTCACGCCGGGCACCGTGCTCGTGCGCGAGTGGCACGGCACCAGCCACCAGGTCACGGTGCTGGAGACGGCCTGTGCGTGGCGTGGGAAGCGGTATCGCTCGCTGTCGGAGGTCGCCCGCGCCATCACCGGGACCCGCTGGTCGGGACCGCGCTTCTTCGGCCTCGGGCGCACGCGGGACAGGAGGGCCGCTACCAATGGAACGCGCCCAGCCTAAGCTGCGCCGCTGCGCCATCTACACCCGCAAGTCCTCCGAGGAGGGCCTGGAGCAGGACTTCAATTCGCTGCACGCCCAGCGCGAGGCGTGCGAGGCCTTCATTCGCAGCCAGGCGGGCGAGGGATGGCGGCTCGTCCCGACAGCGTACGATGACGGGGGCTTTTCGGGCGGCACGATGGAACGGCCCGCGCTCCAGCATCTACTCGCGGATATCCGCGAGCGCCTCGTCGACGTGATTGTGGTCTACAAAGTCGATCGGTTGACGCGCTCCCTGGCCGACTTCGCCAAGATGGTCGACGTCTTCGATGCGCACGGCGTCTCCTTTGTCGCCGTCACCCAGCAGTTCAACACCACGACCTCCATGGGCCGGCTCACCCTCAACGTGCTGCTCTCGTTTGCGCAGTTCGAGCGCGAGGTGACGGGCGAGCGTATCCGGGACAAGATCGCGGCCTCCAAGCGCAAAGGGATGTGGATGGGCGGGGTCCCGCCGCTCGGCTATGACCTGCGGGAGCGCCGGCTGGTGGTGAACCCGGCGGAGGCGGAGACCGTGCGCACCATCTTCCGCCGCTACCTGAAGCTCGGCTGCGTGCGGCGGCTCCAGACCGATCTCGCCCGTCGCGGCATCCTGTCCAAGATCCGCATTGCCCGCACCGGGACCCGCTCGGGCGGGAAGCCCTTCTCGCGGGGAGCGCTGTACGCACTCCTGGCGAACCCCACCTACATCGGCGAGATCCGCCACAAGCACGACCGGCATCCGGGGCAGCACGAGGCCATTGTGGATCGCACGCTCTGGGAGCGCGTCCACGAGCAGCTACACGATCAGGCCGCCCGCCGAGGAGGCCAACGTCCGCACCAGGCACCGCCCAGTCCGTTGGCCGGCAAGGTGTTCGACGACCGCGGTGAGCCGCTGTATGTGCAGGGCACGGCCAAGGGCGCGCGCCACTACCGGTACTACGTCTCGCGCGAACTGGTCCACGGCGCGAAGGAGCATTCCGAACGAGGCTGGCGCGTCCCGGCACCAGAGCTAGAACGTGCGGTACGCGCCGTGGCGGAGCAGCTGCTCGCCGACCACGCGGCCCTCGCCGAAGCGGCGGAAGGCGCGGGCCTCGACGCGAGGCGCCTGCCTGCGATCTTTACGGCCGCCCAGGGGTGGAGGGATCGCCTGCGCATGGTAACTGACTCCGCGCCGGTACTGGGGCAGCTGACTGATCGCGTCGACCTGAAGCCGGATGGTCTGCGGGTGTCGCTCACCATGCCGCTTCCCAGCGGCGACGCGTGCACCACCGCGCTCGCGCGTGGACTCGTCCTCATGCGATGTGTCCCGCTGCAGATCCGACGGCGCGGGTTGGAGATGCGGCTGGTGCTGGACGACACCGCGCCGCCGTCGCGCATCGACAGCGCGCTGCTCAAGACGGTGGCCCGCGCCTATCGGTGGGCAGACGACCTGCTCTCGGGCCGGGCGCCGTCGGTGGCCGACATCGCTCGGCGGGAGCGGGTTAGCGACCGCTACGTGTGGCGGCTCATTCGGGTGGGCTTTCTGGCGCCCACCATCGTCGAGGCCATCGTCGACGGCCGCCAGCCCGAGGACCTGACGGCCAGCGTCCTCACCCAGCGGCTCGATCTCCCGGCCCTCTGGCAGGCGCAGGAGCAGGCGCTCGGCCTCGGCTAGCCCCACGCGTGCCGGTTCTGCCGAACCAGTGCACGATGTTAATCCCGTTGCCTCCAGCGGCCGGAACCGGCGGAGCCCGTCAAAAACCGTGTGCCCACCGTCGTCGCCGACTGCCAGAGTCACCTCGTGATCGTGCTGAACGCCACCAAGCTCTACGACCGCACCACCGACCAAGTCAGTCTCGACGAGATCGAGCGCATCGCGATATAAACAACCTACGAGAAAAGACGATGGTAGCTCTTGGCGACGTGCTGCTACAGATTGAGGGCCTCACCCTCGCGAACGACGGCCGGAAGTGTGCGCGTCCGCTGGCGCTCGACATCGCCACACTACGGATTGGCCGTCGGGAGCGCATCTTCGTCCTGGGAGAGCGCTCTAGTGGCAAGTCAGCAGTCGAAGATGCTGTTCTTGCAGTCATGAAGACAAACGCAACCGCGGGGACGAACCTCGAGTTCGCGAACCGCGAAGGGCAGACACAGCCGATCCGTGTTGCGCGGCTTTTCCGCGCAGTCGGCACGAGCGGTCGCAAGCAAGGTGGCACCACTGAGGCGGAGATCGCGGCGCTGCGCCGCGTCGCCGCAGGGCCAGACCCCTCCAGCGTTCTTAACTATGCTGACGATCCGTGCAGGGGCACGGAAGTCATCAACATAGCCTTCCAAGAAAACCTAACGCTGATGATCAGCAACGACCCCGATCGCCTCGCAAAAAGCCTGGGATCCTTCCTGGAAAAGTCTTCCGGACGCGTTCTTTGGCTTTGCGAGGGTACCGTCTTCTGGAGCGGGCTCTCGGATGAATTTGTGCATCACGCAACACCTCTCATGCAACAGTATAAACGTCTACGGCCCGCGGCGAGCGAGCAGTTCCTGGCCGCGATCCGCCAGGCAACCATCGTGACGTCTTAGCACGAGGTGTTGCGCTGGAACCGCTTCGCCGGCTGACGGCTGACATTACGGAGACACTCGACGTGGAACGATCTGGCAGCTCGCCGGACGAACAGCCAACCGTAGCCGATCGGTCGGCGGCACCTGCCGCACGACGTCATCGGGCCCCAACGGAGGGCGGCACAATTGCCGGCAGCGAGGCCAACGGCGCCATGATCATTGTGCTGGAGGCCGCAAGAGTGCACCGGCGCGAGTTCTCGGGACGGACACCGGGTTTGGTTGAGTCCTACGACGAGCCGCTCGCCTTGGACTTGAGCCTGGGGATAGGTGTCTCTGCCAGTGGCCAATGCCCTTGTGTCGGCAGCCGCTGGGACGCCCTCGATACATGCTCCGGGCTGAGCCAGTCCGTGGCGAGATGAGAGTGGGCGTCCAGCAGCGCATCGGCAAGCTGCTCGTCGCTGTTCCCGATGAGGGGCCGGCAACAGCTACTCCCCATGAGCCAACCAGCGCTGCGGGCTGCGCCAGGCATAAGTGCAAACCCGGTCCAGCGGGAGTGCTCCTTGATCCAACCATCCCACTCTCAATGCTGCGAATCATAGGAGCGAGCAACAGCATCGGTCGGCGCGGTCAGTCCTCGCTGCCGTCCTGCTGCTTCCACGGTCCCGACCGAACCGAGCGCGCCAGTCGGAGGAAGTCCTTCGGCTCGGGAATGACATTACTCACAATCTCATCGACGGTGATTTGACCGTCGCCCCCGAGCGATGCACAGATCGCCTGGTTCAAGTCCTAATGTCGGCAGCGGTCAAGGCCGCACCGAGCAAGATCCCTCCCGGCCTCGTTGAGGATTCTCGCAAGTCGTGATCGGTCCATGAACTGATTCCTGCGCAGACGGGAGTGCAATGCTGGGTTGCCAGCGGCATCGTAAACTTGGAAGTCTAGTCGGTTATCCGCATCGAACAGAACGGCAGCGCACCTAAGTGGCGCAAACGCAGACTCGATGACCTTGCGCGCCTCTTCCTCTGGTGTGTCCATCGTGCTCACATCAGTGCTCAAGCGATCGTCTCAAGTCTTCAAGCGCCTTGTCTCGATCCTCAGCCGAGCCGCATTGAAGGGTCAGCCCCCCGGCACGGAGGCCCTGCGGATCGGCATCTTGGGAACATTAGCGATCATGAAATGCTCCGGATGTGGTCGAGGAAACCACACGGCGCCGTTGGCGTGCAGACGGCCCTCTCGTCCGCGCTCCTCCACGCCAGAGCGGGGCAGAGACTGACGGGGCGTTGAAGTGCGCATCTCTGCTCACAACGGTCATGTGTGGGGCGGGGGAGGGGTTCGGACGAAACACGGGGTGAATCCCACGTCTTCGTCCGAACTGGCGGGAGGTTATGACGAGCGCCATGCGGGTTCACCGTTTGGCTGTATGGTTCCTCTGAGCATAAGGCATGCCGATCCTGCAGACCAACTGCACTGGCGCAGTGGGGCGCTCTCGCTTTCACGAGCGCGAGAATTCTGTTCGACTCTCACGGTAACCGTAGGAAGCCGTAGCCGACGAACACCCTCGTTGCCCATCAACTTGGCTGGAGCGGTCCTTGCTGCGGTGTATTGTGGCGTGCTCCCATGGATTCGGCACCATCACCCGAGTCTCGTCAATGTGATTACTGCCTCTGGCGGCTCAGCTCCACCCGACAGTGCATTGCGTTCCCAAGGGGAATTCCTGCCGACATCTGGCGCGGAGAGTTCGACCACCGGAAGCCGTATCCACAAGATGGGGGCTATCAATTCGTCCACTGTGATCCCCGCTTGCGATCGACCCAATGTAGTTGCTAGCAACGAGAGCCCGACCCGAGGAGGGGGGGGACCCTGTGTTGCTGGCGGGCGCGATCGACCGCTGAACGGCTGCCCATAGCCGGGGTGACGTTACGCGCAGGAAAGGTCGCACAAATCGTTCGGGACGACCAGGTCACGATCTGGCGCAGCACAGCCTTGCGGTGGAGCAGCGGCGTGTCGGGGTAGTCCTTTCCCGTCCAGCCATAAGCAGGACGCTTGGGGGGCTCTCGCTTCCACGAGCGCCATAATTCTGTTCAACTCTCACCGCCACGGTAGGAAGACGGAGCCGAAGAGGACACAACTTTGCTGGCGCGGTGCTTGCACAAGCGTTCCCAGCGTGATGATCCGTAGCACTTCACGATTGCAGCTCCCCAGCCACTCGGTTGTCTGTCCCTACTCGCACCAGTTCGATATCTTCGCCGCCGCCTGCTGCACGCATGCCGAGGAGCGCTCGAAGGTCTGTCCCCAGTGCCACGCAACCCGACCTTGGTCGTCATGGCGGATCTCGCCAAAGCGTTCGGGGTGTCAATTCTGGACTTGTTCCGCGAATAACACCGACTGTCAGGAATCTCCGCCGCCGCTGCGTGTTGCGGGCTTGCTTGCCGCGTTGGTGCTGCTGAGCGTTTCAATATCGAGTGCTCAGCAACGCACCACTCGCCAGCCATGCCCGTATAAGCCAGATGGCAGCTGCTACGAAATCCTCGATGAAAAAGGTCGTGTCGTCGACACGCAGCGGCAGGCACTGTACGACCCCAAGAAGTGGGAGTCTGTACCGAACCCAGTGAACCGTATGCCGACGCCGAGTTCCAGGAAACGGTGAGGAGGTCGAGTATGAAGGTATGTCCGACTTGCTTTAAGCGGATCGAGGAGGATGCTGCGACCACGTGTCCGAGTTGCGGCAAGCGCCTCGATGCGCCCGCCTCAGTGGAAATTGTAATCTCGTGGTGTAAGAAGGCGATCACGTGGGGGCAAGCGAATTCACGAACGGTCGCCTTGATTTGCGGTGCCCTCTTCCTGCTCATGGGCGTCTACTGGCATCTGCATTGAGCATCATCGTGCGACTAGCATGCGGCGAACCGTTGGTGTGATCAGCTGCTTGGCGGTTACTAATCAGGCGGTAGTTTAGGCTACACATTGCCGGTCGCATGTGCTACAAGAGCGCATGCACATCGACGGACGGACGCTGTCGCACGAGACCTCGGAAACCATTCGCCACCTGGCGGTCCAGCGGGTGAAGGAAGGC
>JBIOJG010000090.1:0-15843 GCA_044450645.1 Binatia bacterium | reverse complement strand
TCATGAGACTCCTGCCTGCCGCAGATGCTCAAGGTACAATCGGCGCAAGGCGAGGGAAGCAAGGCGAGCCCGCTCTTGATCGGAGCGGTCGTCGGCCATCACCTTGAGCCGGTCCGCCGCCACGCGGACGAAGCCGGAGCGGTCGATATCGTCCATATCTGCTTCCGTCGGCTCAAGAACGAGCCCACCATCCTGCCACCGCGTGGCGCACACGGCGGCTCCGATGCCGTGGATGATCCTTTCCTCAAATCTCTTGCGACCGGCCAGCGACAGCGTTCCCGTAACCTGGAGATCGAGCACGACTCTGCTCAAGTCGGGTTCGAGCGCACGAAGTTCCGCTTCCAGGAGATCGATCTGAGAGTCTTCTGTGAGCGTCTTCATGACCTGGTGCCAGCGGTGCCGGCCAACCTCGACGGGTAAAACTGTGGGCGCGGCGCGCGCGCCGGCGATATCGACGACAAGCGCGGTGCCGCCGTTGCAGAGCGTCCCGCTGGAACCTGGTGGGCGCTTGAACAGATCCGGCTCTGGTGTACCGGAATACCACATGCGATCATTGACCTGTACCTGCCGGTGCCAATCGCCCATGGCCAGGTAGGCGAGCCCCGCGGTGTCAGCGCGAGTCGGCTGGACGTAGTTTGAGGCCTCGCCATCCGAGCCGAAACCCTGGATCGAGCCGTGCGCCATCCCGATTCGGATGGCTCCCTCAGGCGTGGCCTCTTTATCCATGTAGCCCGTGAGATCGTCTACATTCGCGATATGGGGAAGGGGCGCCGGCAGGAGGAAGACGGGCGTTCCGTCATCATCCATAATCTTCACGGCGCCAGGGCTCGTATGGAGCTGTACGTTCTCCGGGAGATTCGTCCGCGAAAGACGATCCCAGAGCCCGTTCTCCCGCACGTGATCATGATTGCCAGGCATCAGGTGCCAGGTGACCTTGGAAAACTGCCGCATCCCCTCGATCGGCTTCGCGAGGGTCTGTGGGGAGAGTTGCTGCTTGTCGTAAATGTCGCCAGCCAACAACACAGTCGGCGCCCCGTGTTTCATGGCGAGATCTCCGAGCGTGCGGACGGCCGCCTGCCGCGCATCCTGAAGCAGCGCCGCAGCTTCAGGCTCAAAATACATAAACACTTTGCCGATCTGCAGATCGGAGGAATGAATCAATCGCATGTTATGAACAGTTTCTCCTGTTGACCCACTTACTCCTCCGCAAGGATGCACGCCAGTTCGCGGATCACTTAGGCTGCTTCCTCAGCCGGACTACCACGTACGCTCTCCCACTTGGTCCGCGGCGGCTGACTGCTTCGCACTGGGAATTTAGGGTGTGTATCCCGTGCCTCTCCCTTGAGCCCGGTCGGGACACAGATCGAGGGGCGGCTGATGGCGATGCTCGAAGCTGCTCATAGCCAGTGCCGGGCCCGGAGCCTAAAAGTGAACCACCGAAATGGCGAGCAGAGACTTTCCTCCGACTTTGGCGCGGTGGCAGCGGCGCGGTGGCGTGCTCTGGTTCGGCCACCTCGCGCGACGCGCCGCTACACGCGGCGATTGCGATCGATTCTCCGGAAGGTAGGAACCACCGCGGACTGGGAAGCGGAGAGGGAGGGATTCGAACCCTCGGTGGAGTGTTAACCCCACACACGCTTAGCAGGCGTGCGCCTTCGACCACTCGGCCACCTCTCCAAGCGAAAATCGCCCGATTTACCTACATCCCGCCGCGGCTGACTGCAACCAACCGCATAAAAATTCACATCGTTTTTCGAAGCACGTCTGCTGATCCAGCACAATTCGAACGATAGCGAGGCCTACCTGTTGCTGGCGAGCGTGCAGTTGATCGGCCGGCACGTTGAAGACGCGGTCCAGCAAGTTCTCCGTCTCGATCCCAACTCCGCGGCGGCCTACCTCATGGAGGGTCGCCTGACGATCGTGAAGCGCGATTACGATGCAGCGCAAGCGCACATCGAGCACGCCATCAAGCTCGACCCGTCATCGCTGGACGGGTATCTGACGCGTGCTGCCTATCACCGCGCTCGGCAGAACAACGCGGCGGCCGAGGCGGCGCTCCAGCAGGCCGCGGCGATCACTCCGACCCATGGCGCGCGGCAAATTACCTGCAGCCGAGCAGGGGCTCGACGCTCTGATGGCGGCCGGCAAGGGCGACCTCGAAACACGCTATCTGCACGCCCGGGTGCTTCTTGCCAAAGACGACATCGCGGGCGGAGTCCGGGGGCTGGAGCAGGTGCTCAAAGAAGGCCGTTCATGGTGCGTGCGCGCCACCAAGTATTCTAGCTGCGCCTCCTCCATGCGGCACGAGCCAGGCCGGCCAAGCCGGAGCCCAGCAGGAGAAGCGTGGAAGGTTCCGGAACACCATTCAGCTGCTGACTGTCGATGCCACTATTCAACTGCAGATTGTCGATGCCAATCTTTTGCGGCCAGTCAATGAAGTCGAGCTCCGTGACGCCACCCGAGAGGAATGTGAACACACCACTCTGTCCAAGCAACTGCGGAGCGGATTCGTTCCCGTAAATTGTGCTATTTGGTGAGTGTAGGTACGGACTGCCACCGGCGCTACCAGGCACTGCCCCAAACCATTGCTTTACAACCGCGGCAGAGGAGTTACCCGCACTAAAGGTAAAATCCGGAAGGTTTGCGTTGCCCGTGCCGCAATGGGTTAGGTCGGTGCAGCTCGCGTCGGGAAAGATCTCGAAGTCGAACGAGACCGAGTAAATGGGGAATGAAAACTTCATGGTAATTCGGTCGTTCCCGGATGTCTCGCCCCCGACATTGGTGATGAAGGTGTCTTGGGCGCCGTTGTGATGCACACCTCCATCCGAGGTGCCGAGGGTCTCCGAAACCGCCCCTGGGCCCACCACGTGATTGTCTCCGTTATAGGACTGCTCGCCTACAGCCCCGGTTACCGTCACCGTCCCCGTCCCCGCGGCACCGATGACCGCTTGCATATAAGTCTGGACGCTTGCGTTGCTCGCTCCGCTGGCTAGTGAGTTGAAGTTGAAGCTAAAGGAAGTGAGCGGTATTGCATGCGCAGATGGAGCGGCAATGCCGAAGAGAGCAACCACCCCAATAGCGCCAACCAGTCGTCCCATTCTGTCCATAATCGGTACTGCATCCGTCCTTCGGCCAGCCCCGCGCCGACGACGAGCACAGCGATGATCAATCGCGAAGCCAGCAAGCGGGACCGTTGGCAGTATTCGTGTAATTTTCATGCTCGCCCCCGCTTCCCGTACAGCAGATCGCGCGCCATGGGCGCGGAGCCCGACACGGCAAGCCAAATGCGTGCCACAGCATGTCATATGACTGAGCGTGGAGTAAATTATTCCGACACCCTTGATCTCTAATTTGGCTTGACTGCCGACCCGTAGATGGCCATCAAGCCATTGAATTTACTAGATTTTTCTCTGAAATGACAACGCGATGTGGAGGGCAACAAAGAATGTAAGGAAACCAGACAACACACCTCTGCCGCCGACGAATACGCCGATGGCAAACGCCGACGCCTCAGCCCTGTAGCGGAGAAACTGGGGATACCGAAGGACGGACGGCCCACGCATACCCGGGACGACGACCGCACAACCTCCAACCCCTCCTCGATGTGCGCCTGAACTTCGGCGGCAGGCCAGAACGCACCTGCGCGGGAAGAGCGAGCGCACTGCTTCGCCCGGGTCTTCGTCGGCGAGCGGGTTGATCAGTTGTTCCCGGTTGGCTGCGGCATCCGCGAGCTTCGTCAACGGTTCCCGTCCATCAACCTGACCGCCGCCTTGGTACGCCTCACCGAGGGCCACCGGTGCTCGTGTCATTCCCTCCACTAACTGGGCAAGTGTCGCGTTACTGCCTTCTTGGGCGGGCGGCGTTTGGCGTTGCGAGCATCGCGCACAGCGCCGCAATGCAGGCGAGCGCGCCGGCAGCGGCCAAGTCATTAGGAAAAACCGCCCGCGAGGCAGCCGCTGCCCTCGGCCGCCACAGTAGGATCCTTCGCTTCATCACGTGGGCTCTGTATTATGTAGGTCGACAGCGATTAGCGTTTTCGAACGGAGCGGAGGGGAATTCTGCCTCTGATTGGGTACCACAATCTTGATCGGTAGACACACGGCAAATCGTGGACGCTATTCCTGGTGCGGACAAGCGAACTGTCACCCGTGCCAGAGGATGAGTCCGCATGGCATCTCATTTGCACTTTGCCTCCAGTGATGGATTTGGCTTCTCAGAAGCGACACGTCGAGGTGATCCGACGTGAGCGGCTACGAGTTGAAAGAACGGGGCAGTGTAAAGACTGCTTCTTCGTTTTCGGCGGGAAGTCAGCGTGTGCCGCATTCCCGAGGGGAATTCCCGTTGCGATTGCATCAGGGCGTGTCACTCACACCAAGCCGTACCCCGGCGACGGTGGAATCCGTTTCCTCCCGCGTCACGAAATACGAGCCCTCATCCGCGCCACCGGGGGCGAGTAGCACCGGTTTTCGCCAAGACACGTGCGGCTCGACTAACGCTCTTCTCGGGACCGTGGGACACCTGGATCAATTGGACTAAGCCCGCGCGGTCGCCAAAGACCGTATTCCCGATCAGCGGCATTGCGATCCGAGACCCGGCCTGAAAATGAACGCGTGCAACTTTCCCTGACATGGAGCATCCGTCCTAGTCGCGGCACCCTTGCGAGGGTCACGTCGGGGTTCGGCCCTGCGTCGGCTTAATCGAAACGGCAGGAACTCGCCCCCACATTCTCTCCATCGCTCCCGAGGTAAGACACGCAGTCGAGTAGGGCCGCGCTGGCCTTCGCCGGGTCGGTGGTGAAGCGAGCCTGGCCCCCCGCGTAGCGTAGGTGTATTTCGAGGAGCCCAGCGCAGCCACGAACGGCTCCGCCTCGTACACCTCGCCGGTCATCTTGTCGATCCAGTGCGGCTTCTTGCCGGTGTAGTCGCTGAAGAGCTTCTCGCCGGAGCGGTGGGTCTGGCGCATCACCACCCGCCGGCGCTTCTGGCTCTGCAAGCCCAGGTGTTCCGTATGCCTCCACTGGTCGAAGCCATTAGTCCAAGACCGCAAGGGAATAGAGAAAGCCAAGGCATCCAGCTGACCGAAGCGGAGGAGCAATGCCAGTCAGTTGAGCCGTTGCTCGCTCATACATAAGGAGTCCGCAGCCTCCGTAAGATGCCCCGAAAAATCGCCCCGCCCCCGGAGTCTATCGACAGCCTTGGCAAGGAGAACACGACGGGATTCTTTACACTAGGGTCTCCACCCCGCCGGATACGTAAAATGCTGAGGAAAAACGAACCATTAATAACTTCTTGGCCGTTCCAGCGCAGGCCACAGTGTCGGATTGCTTTACAGTTCACGGCGGCGACTGCGGACGCCTCACGGTAAATCGTATGAGGTGAGGGAATTCCGTGTTCGGCATGGCGCTTGCGGTATCTCTGCTAGAAGGCAAGGCGGCCGATAGGGGTCTTCACTCAAAGGAGGAGGAAACAATGTTCAAGAGGAACTCGACCATGCGGAAATTTCTAGCGAGCCTGATCTTTACGGGCTTGATCACTATGGGCCAGTCGGCTTGGGCGATACCAATCACCGGGACGATTGCATTCGGCGGGGCCGGGACGTCGGTACCTGCGGCGAATTGGTATCAGTCAACTGGAGTGAACTTCGTCAACCCGTGGGGCGTAGTCAGCACTTCTGGCGCCTACGGCGCTGTGCCATTGTTCACCCTCACAACCTTCACAAATTTTAATTGGGGTGCCGGCAGCGGGGTGGTGAATGTCGCGCTGGCGCAGAACATCTGGACCTTCACGCTCGGCGGGTTCACCTACAAACTCGACGTCGGGACTGTGGACAACATTAATCGTGGAAATTCGCTCAACGACAACATCTCCGTCGTAGGCTCCGGGACCCTGTCGATCACCGGTCTGGGCAGCCCGTATGACCCGACGGCCGGCACTTGGAGCTTCACCGCCGGAAACACCCAAGGTGGGGTGCCGAACCTGTCCTTCTCCTCAGGGTCTAGTCCGATTCCCGAGCCGGCCACTCTGTCTTTGCTGGCTCTTGGGGTTGCTGGACTCGGTTTGAGTCGGCGTCTGCGTAAAACCAAATGAGCCGCCTCTAGTATCCGGCGGTCAACGAAGTCATCCTTCGAAAAGGGGCGGCTCCTTCAGGAGCCGCCTTTTTCTTTTGTCGACAGACCCGAACCTGCGCAGCTCGGCCCGGCTGCTGCGCGTGGACTAAGAACTCGCTACGCGAGCGGAGCCACTCTTACTTCTCGGTTTGCGTCCTGTCCCGCCCTCTTCAATGCTCTCCCGATTTGCCCGAAGCTGCCATCCCACGCCGAACGGCGTCGGCGAAAAATACCAGCGCCCCCGCTGACCGCGACGCTGGCGGCAGGCCCTTGGCGGACGCGCTGGTGAGTAAGAAACCCGTGATACGCCGCTGGCTTGCAGCATTCCTTTCGCGGCGGTCAGGGACTTGGGCAAGTCCAAGGAAACCTTACTCATTAGCTTGGTGGCTGACGATGAGAGACCGGCACAGCCAGCCGGCTGGAGTTTGGGCGACTACGACGCGTGGCCCACGATCTCTGTAGCACTCTAGGGTGAGACCGCGACCCGATAGAGCGTCGCGGCATCGGCCCGACGCCGTGCATGAACACCCCGGCGGGTTTGCCATTCAATGTCACGTCTGCGGTCCTGCCCCAGCTGCGCGCTCGACTTCTGGCAGAACGCGTTTGGCTTCCTCTTCGCCTTCAAACGGACCTAGCTTCAGGGCAGCAGTCAGTTCAACTCGCGCCTTCTCCGGGTCGCCGGCACGAAAGTACGCCATGCCGAGATGGTAGCGGACGGTGGCATAATCAGGGAGCTTCTTTGCGGCTTCGCTCAAGGGATCGATGGCGGCGGCGTACAAGCCGCGTTTGTAGAGTACCCACCCGAGTGTATCGGACACGCGTGGCTCGTCGGGAAGCAGCGCCCTCGCACGACGCGCCAGCTCCAGAGCAATGTCCAGCTTCCCCTCGCGCTCGGCGTAGTGCCAGGCGAGATTGTTGGCAGCCACCGCGGCATTAGGATCGAGGTCCAACGCCTGTTTGTACCGCACCGCCGCGTCGTCGGTTTTTCCCTCCATCTCGTCAATTATCCCGATCAGCAGATAGCCAGAGACGGCTTTCGAATCGTGCTGCAGGAGCGTTTCGAAGTGCGCCCGCGCATCTTGGAGCCTATTTTGCTGGGCATAGGCGTTGCCGAGAACGAAGTAGGCCGCAAGCAAGTTGGGATGCTGCTTGACGGCGTCCTCCAGCACGCCGATGCCCTGCTCGAATTCTTTGTTGTTGATCAGCAGCTGGCCGAGCAGCAGCTTGGCTCCGGCGTTGTCCGGATGCGCTTCGAGGTGTGTGCGGACGCGGGCGACCTGGTCCATGATGGGCATTTGCTCCGCGTTCATGACTTGGACGATGTCCGCTAGCACGTCCACCGCCGCCGGGTCGATCTGCAGCGCCCGTTCGAGTTGCGCTTGTGCCTCCGTCAGCTTCCCCGTGTTGGCCAACACGCGCCCAAGCCGGTGGTAACCGCCGTTGCGGTCCGGAAAATCGCTGATCAGTTGTTGCGCGGCCTGCGTCGCAGTGGGGATATCCCCGCCGGCGAGGGCGGCATCACTGACCAGTAGCCGCATATCGTAGTTCTTCGGCGCGGCCGCCAGCACCCGGTTCGCTTCCTCGATCGCGAGGTCGAACGCCCGTGATTGGAAGTGCAGGCGCGCCAACATATACCGAGCCTGAATGAAATCGGGCTGGTATCGCAGGCACTCGGCTAGCTCCGACGCCGCCCGGTCGGACTTGTTCTCGCGGAGAAGCGCCAGCGCAAGCTGGTAGTGGGCGCGAACGAACGGTGGGTTTTCCTTCAGCACCTGCTCGAGCTCTTGAATTCCGGCCGGGATATTGTCCCGAGCCAGCAGCATCCGCGCATGCAGGTAGCGCGTTTCGACATCACTCTTGTCGGCGGCCATGAGGGCATCGATGTCATGCTCCGCTTCGGGCAATTTCGCGTGATCCAGATACAGGTCGACTAGGCGCTTTTGTGCGTTCTGAGACTCCAGGCCGTCACGTACCATCTCAACATACACTGCTTGCGCGTCGTCGTACCTCTCCTGCCCAAGGTACAGATCGCCCAGCAAGTAGCGGGGATTGGCATCCTTGGGCGCGATCCCGATTGCCTTCTTGAGGACCGCCTCCGCCGCCGCATTGTTCTGGCGTGCCCGGTGATAGACGGCAAGGGTCAGATAGCCATCGAGCGATGTCGGCGCCAGCTCGATGGCATGCTCAATCTGCGACTGGGCCGCGTCGTAGTCGCCCTTGGTGATCGACAGGCGCGCCAGCAGGAGATAGGCCGCCGCCGAGTTGGGATCCGCCTCCAGGGCCTGCTTGAGCGCCGCTTCCGCGTCCTCGGTACGGCGCTCAACCAGGTGCACCGCAGCCAGCAGGAGACACGCATCCACGTCTTTCGGGTTACGGTCCATGAGCAGCCGGCCCTCTGCCTCCGCCTTGACGCTGTCCCCTCCCGCAAGGTAGAGGCGGCCGAGCGCGAGGTGGGCTTCGGGCAAGTTGTCATCCAGGTCCACAGCACGGCGCAACTCGACGAACGCGCCGCGGTAGTCCTTCATAAACAGATACGTCTTGCCCAGTTTCAAATGAGCAATCGCCAGCTTCGGGTTGAGCTGCAAAGCGTTTTTGAACTCAATCTCGGCTTCCCGGTACTTTTGGGAATCGAAGTATTCCTGACCATTCACCATGTACTGCGCCTGACGATCCGCCGCACCTTTGCAGGACGACAGAGAGATCACTGCAAGGACGAGCAGTGTCACGGTCAGGGACGTTGAGCTTCGTAAGCGCAGAAAGCGCCGACGCGGCGCTACGGATTCAGGTTCCGTCGCCCCCTGAGAGTGTCGACAAATGCGAAGACGTGCTTCGAGAGCCTCAGCACGAGCGGTCTCAGAATCCATCAAATAAGGATTTCTCCGCTCACCCTGAGCTTGTCGAAGGGTGCTTTCGGAGAAAATCGACAGTCTCCCCCGAGCGAGGGCAGGGTCGTTATCAAGCAGCGTCATGAAAGCCACCTCCTAGTCGGGAAAGAACCCTTTCAAACGCGGAACGGCAATCCGGGCGAAGTCCAGGCAGCGCTGTAGTGCGGCTTCCTCCGAGTCGCCTACGGGAGTCGAGATGCGCACCAGGGCACCGTCCGAGCGCTTCCTGGTGAGAGCGTCCCACATGAGATACCACTTCACCAGATATTCACTGGCGACGATCCGGCCGCGCTCACGAAACCAGTAGAGCACCAACTGGCGCTGTCCGCTCCTCTCGTACAGAATCTCATTGATCTTCTGCGCGTCCCCATCAGCGAGCGGATACGGTACATGGCCCTCACGCAGCGGTTGCCACCCACCACCGGGAAGGCAGTGCTTCGGCGAGTGACTGGCCTCACCTTGCCGCTGCCTGGGAAAATAGCTCACATAGAAATCGATGGCCATGCCGGAGTCATCGACGTATTCACGTAGGAGCAAGTCCGTGGTACCGAGTTGTTGCTTCACACGCTCTGAGAGGTACTCATCGTGCCCGCGCCAGCTGCCGATTGCGTACGCGAACTCGCTCAATGGCCGCTGCAGCGGCATTTCAGTCTGGCTCGCAACCAACCCGGGGAGTGGAGTCGCCGCGACCACAGCCGCCACAGAAATCCAATAGTGGAGCCAGACGGGACGCATCTATTTCCTTTCAAAGCGGCGCGCCGCACTGGCCAGGGTTCCCAGCACCAAGAGTGCACCCACGAAAACCAGCCAGCCGGAAAATGTGTGGAAGAACCCCTCCGCTACCCCTGTGCCGAAGTGGTACGCCAGCACCCCGGTGCCGGACACACGGAAGCCGTTCATCAGCACCGCAATCGGCACGCTGGCCATGACGACAACGAGCCGCAGGATGCTCGTCCGCAGCGTCACAACCGAGATCAGAACGCTTGTCGCAGCCAGGGAGACAAGCGAGCGCAAGCCACTGCACGCCTCGACTACCTCGAGTGCCCCGTTGGGAAGCAGGATGACGTTGCCTTCACGCAGCGCGGGCACGCCAACCGCCTGCAAGGTACTGACGGCAAACTGGGACGCGAGAAGCTGCAGTGGAAATGCAATGGCGGTCAACACCAGCGCTGGCAACGGGACCATGAACAGAAGGAACGCCAGGGGCAAAGCGAGGGCACGGATGTAGCCGTACCCCAGGATGAAACTGACAAGGCCCGTTATCACCACGAGCATCGATACCCGTGTTGTGAACAGTTCCGCAGCCAGCACGCCCGCCATCAGGAGCGCCAGCCCACCGAGTACTATGATGCCCCCGGAACCAGCGGGGTTCGGGGTGAGTGAAGCCAGGCGATCTCTCCGTTCATAGACGAGCCACGCCGCCGCAAACGGCACCAGCAATCCATGCGAATAGTTCGGATCGATCCACAGATCCTCCAGCCACGACGGCAGCACCGTCCGGTACAGCATGCCTACGGTGAGCACGAGCAGCACCACGCCACCGAACAAACGTCCACTCCCCTGCGGGCGCTTCCGCGAAGCGAGCATCTCGGCCACTGAGTCTACGAACACCAATGGATTTCGTATAGCATTTTCTCTGTCTTGCCAGCGTAGAATAACCCCGTTTGAGGATTCTTTTCTGTCGCTTTTCTGACAGGACGTTCCGCCGCCGCGCCACCTGCGAGCGGCAATTGGGTCTCCCCGAAGCTATGGGTGGCCGTTCAGCGCCATGTTCACCGCTCTGAGCAGCTCGTCAACGGTGACCACTCCGTTGCCGTTAAAATCGAACGCAGGGCACGCTTCGAGAGGCAAGAGACCGAGCGCAATGTTCACGCCTACGGTGAGATCGGCAACGGTGATGGTAGCCAAGCCCGAATTATCGCTCGCACAAAAGCCGAGCGGAACCGGAGTGGGAGTCAAGGGCGCGGGCCTCCAGGTCGCGGTCGGCGTAGCCGTCCGCGTCGCCGTCGCACTAGCCGTTGGCGCCCAAGTGTCCGTCGGTACCGGCGTAGCCGTGTCTGTCGGCTTCTGAGTCAGCGTGGGCGTGCCTGTCGGGCTGGCAGTTGGAGTAGATGTCCAGGTCGGCACCGGCGTGTCGGTCGGTGTCGGTGTCGGCGTAACTGTGCTGCTGGCGGTGAAGCTGGCCGTTTGACTCGCCATCGCGGTCGCCGTCGACGTCCAGGTCACAGTCGGCGTCGGCGTCGCGGTCGCGCTGGCCGTCTGAGTCGGCGTCGAGGTGGGCGTGCCCGTCGGGCTGGCGGTTGAAGTAAATGTCCAGGTCGGCACCGGCGTGTCGGTCGGTGTCGGTGTCGGGGTAGCCGTGCTGGTCCCGGTGAAGCTGGCCGTTTGACTCGCCGTCGCGGTCGCCGTCGACGTCCAGGCCACAGTCAGCGTCGGCGTCGCGGTCGCGCTGGCCGTCTGAGTCGGCGTCGACGTAGGCGTGCCCGTCGGGCTAGCGGTTGAAGTGGATGTCCAGATCGGCGCCGGCGTGTCGGTCGGTGTCGGCGGCGGCGTGACCGTGCTGGTGCCGGCGAAACTGGCCGTTTGACTCGCTGTCGTGGTTGCAGTCGGCGTCCAAGTTGCGGTGGACGTCACGGTTGCGGTCGGCGTTCGAGTGAAGGTCGCTGTTGGCGTCGCGGTGCCTGCGGCCGTCGGCGTCATGGTATTGGTCGGCAGCGCTGTGGCCGTTGTGGTTGGTGTCGGGCTCGCTGTGGTGGTCAGGGTCGCCGTCCATGTCGCGGTTGGTGTGAATGTCCAAGTCGGCGTCGGCGTGGCCGTACTGACGGGAATCGGCGTTGGCGTTAGAACCGGCGTCGTAGTCGGCGAGACTGTCGGTACCGAGCTGAGGGTCGGCGTGAGTGTTGGGGTCGGCGTGGAGCTGTTTATCACCACGTTGACCAGGGCCTGCGACGCGACGCCTAGTGAGTTGTAGGCAATTAAGTTGAACTGGTAAGTGCCTGCCGCGATCGGCGTGAACTGGGTGGTGCTACTGGTTCGGTTGGACAGGAATAGCGTCACGGGTGGGCCGGCGGTCTGTTCCCAGAAGTAGCTGATCCCGGAGTCCGGCGCGGAACCAAGGGTCAGGATCTGGCCGACGGCACCGGTCTGATCTGGACCGGCGTCGGCGCGAGGCGGTGTGATGGAAGCGAGGTCGAAGATCTTCTCGTTCGAGTAGTCGCTCTCGCCAGTTA
The DNA here is from genome assembly GCA_044450645.1 of Binatia bacterium. Lineage (GTDB taxonomy): Bacteria > Desulfobacterota > Binatia > HRBIN30 > HRBIN30 > JAGDMS01. Next base: position 3,622 of record JBIOJG010000090.1, on the reverse strand, counting down.
CGTCATATGCCGTTACCGCGAAGAAGTAGGGACTCCCCGCTCCCAGGCCGGTCACGAGGAAGTAGACGATTGGACCTACGGTATCGGTAGCCAGCAGCCCCAAATCCTCGCGACTCGTATACATACGGGATTGCGGACCCATGTAGAGGCGGTAGCCATCGGCGGTTGGCGAGGTCGTCCAACGGAGCAGGAGTTCGCCCGCAACAACTTCGCTTTCGTTCACTAAAACGAGCCCGATGGCCGCCACCACCACCCACAGCCACACAACACCATGCACCATACGCATCGGCAAAAAATCCCGTGCAAAGAATGGCCGAGTAGATCACAAATGCAGATCGATCGGAAGATGGAACCGGCGCACTGCTGTCCCAATTTCGGGCAGCACTGGGGTCAGCTGTCAGCATTCAGCTGTCAGCTAAAGAATTCACGGCCTTCTCCCGCGGCTGTGCGAGACGTCGACCGCTCAGCTGAAAGCTGACGGCCGATTGCTGACCGCTTAGACACTATCCAGGGCTAGCGTCCAGCCGTGATGGCACCAATCTGCCCCTCAATTTCGGAGACATTCACCGAGGTTAGCAAATCAGCACCATCGGCGTTCACATCGAACACTTGGACCGGCAGCTGTGGGTCAACCTGAGCAACGGCGATCTGATTAGCATCGAGATCGGGCATCAGGTGGCCGATCGCCATCAGGCGGCCGAGACTTGTAGCCCGGTGAAGAGGGTCGGGCAATTCCAGAACAAGCTTCGGAACGCCTCCGGCCAGTGTGAACACGCGGATACGTCCCCCCGCCGACCCTTGCCCGACGATCAGCTCAGCACCTGGTAAGGCCGGGATCGCATCCGCTGCCAACACTTCCACGCCGGCAGGAGCCAGGCCTCGTTTGAAAGCCTCGAACTCCAGCAACATCGTCCCCGTTCGACCGTCGAAGACCCGAACCAGTCCGTCCTCACGGCTCCCGTCGTCGCCGACGATAACCTCATCACCGGGGTTGTCTGCCAGAACGTCGCCCACGGCAATCTTATGGGCGGACGTGCGTGGGCGATCTGGAAACGCCCAGAAGCGCTGAAGTCTGACGGCCTTTCCGTTGCTGATGCCGTATACGTACACATCACCCCGGCCACCGCCGACCACGATCTCCTGGCCCGGATGGTCCGAATCCGGAAAGACGTTGCCGAGCACGAAGCTGACAGGCTGGCGTCCGGCACTCCGTGATGGCAAAGCGCGCAGTTCATGGAGCAGGCGGAGGTTGCCGCTTGCCAGGCCGCCGAAAATCCGAAGCCGTGCGGCCCGCCGGCAACTGCCGTCCTCACCGACGACAATTTCGTCGCCGGTTTCAGAGGGGTCGACATCGCCAACCGCGAGGTCTCCACTGTTGGAAGTGCCGGTGTTGTCGAACGCCGCCAGATCCGCCAGGAGTTCCGGCTCCTGGCCGGGAACGACACGGTACACCTCTACGCCGTCGCGCGGCCCTTGCCCGTAATGCGCCGACTGCCCGACCACCAGGTTGCTGGCCCCATTACCCTCGATGTCTCCAGATGCAGTCGCCAGCGGCGCGCTCTGACTCGAACCGGAACCGGAGGCGATAATGGTAGAGAGCGCGGGATTCGGCAAGTTGCGCTGGCGACCCGATCTGAGCGGTTGGAGGTAATGCACCACCACGCCGCTGTTGCCCGCAATGTACAGCGGGTGCAGGCGGACTGAGATGACCGACGGTGTAGCAGTAACCGTGGCAGTAGCCGTTACGGTGGAAGTCGGCGCAACCGTAAGCGTGGCTGTAGGAGACGCGGTCGGCGTTGGTGTCCGAGTCACGGTCGGGGTGAACGTCCAATCCGGCATCATCGTGGCAGTCACTGAAGGTGTCGGTGTGGACGTATCAAGAACGGTGAAAGTCGCAGTCTGGCTCGGCGTCGCAGCAAACGTCGACGTCGCGGTTGGCGCAACCGTCTGCGTCGCCGTCGCGCTGGCTGTTGGCGTCCAGGTGTCCGTCGGCAACGGTGTGGCCGTGTCGGCCGGCGTCTGAGTCGCCGTGGTCGTCGTCGCCGTGAGGCTCGGGGTTGAACTAAACGTCCAAGTCGGAATTGGTGTGGCGGTCGGTGCCGCGCTCGGCGTCCAGGTGTTCGTCGGTCCAGGCGTAGCTGTGTCTGTCGCAGTCTGACTCGGCGCCGGGGTCGCGGTGGACGTCCACGTCGCGGTCGAAATCGCCGTGGCGGTTAGGGTCGCCGTCCGCATCGCCGTTGGTGTGGATGTCCAGGTGGACGTCGGGGTATTGGTCAGCGTCTTTGTCGGCGCCGGCGTGCCGGTGGAAGTGAAACTGGCGGTTTGACTCGCAGTTGCGGTCACCGTTCGAGTGAAGCTCGGTGTTGGTGTCGCCGTGCTGGTGGCCGCCGGCGTCACGGTATTGGTCGGCAGCGCTGTGGCCGTGGTGGTCGGTGTCAGGCTCGCCGTGGCGGTCGCCGTCCGCGTGGCCGTTGCTGTGGATGTCCAGGTTGGCGGCGGGGAGTTGGTCGGTACATTTGTCGGCGTCGCCGTGCTGGTGGCGGTGAAACTGGCCGTTTGACTCGGTGTCGCAGTTGCGGTCACCGTTCGAGTGAAGCTCGGTGTTGGTGTCGCCGTGCTGGTGGCCGCCGGCGTCACGGTATTGGTCGGCAGCGCTGTGGCCGTGGTGGTCGGTGTCGGGCTCGCTGTGGCGGTCGCCGTCCGCGTCGCCGTTGGTGTGAGAGTCCAGGTCGGCGTCGGTGTTTTTGTCGGCGTATAGCTTGGTGTCGCTGTCGACGTGGGTGTATTGCTGGCCGTGGCGGTCGCACTAGCGGTTCGCGTGAAGGTCGCTGTTGGCGTGGCGGTGACTGTGGCCGTCGGCGGCTGGGCGGGCGTATTGCTCGGCACCGGGATCTGCGTCGGCGTGTTGGTGGCTGTCGGCGTCGGGCTGAACCCATACTTTTGTGCCAGACAAGTCTCCACCGATTGCCGGGTGCCGGCGCTCAGCACGCTGTCGTAGACAATGATCTCGGCAACATCCCCACTCAGGAACCGCCCTGTCGCTCCGTAGGCGTCTGCCCCGATCACCCAGTACTTCGCACCCGCGGTCGACCCGCTGCGTTCGTGCGTCACATAGTGAAAGGCCGTCGCGCCCCCGATGTCCACGCCAGTCGTGTACGTGTTGTACGCGGTCAGATTCACCGCAGCCCCGTCCAGATAGGCTCCGCTCGCGGTGCCGAAGCCGGTGATGGTGTTGCTGCTCGGACGGCCGTCGATGCCGTTGGTTTCGTCGCTGGCGGCCACCTTGTTACCGGTTCCGGTGCGCGTCGTGGCGATACCGTTGTAGTCGCTGAACGTAGCGGTGTTCTTGGCAAACACCGCAATCAGTGTCTTGGCCGCGTACGACTGCCCAGCCGTCGCCAGAAAGTCGTTGACGCCGTCAAAGCGGACCACCGGCTTGCCGTTCACGATACCGCTGCGCCAGATCGGCTGCGACGCGGCGGTGCTCTGTGTGGCATTGCGACTATTGCCCGAGGAATCAGGCCACGTCGCTACCGCGCCACCGTCTGGTACGCCGCTGATCGCGTCAGCCTTCAGCCACACCATGAGCCCCGGCACCGCATCAGGTTGCAGGCACGCGCCC
>JBIOJG010000089.1:0-16784 GCA_044450645.1 Binatia bacterium | reverse complement strand
GATCGCGCCTCCACAACGACGTGGCGAAGAACACGGCCCCCACGCGTCGGCTGACGCAGTGCCGGTCGGGTGGGCTTTGGCCCCCGGAACATTCGACGAAGATTTCCTACTGCGCTTTGCCTGCGGGCGCAAGTCCACGTGATCGCAGGCCTCATCCCTCATCCAAGGTGTCGTCCCAGGCGGCCTTACATCATGTGCCAGCAGCAAGCCAACTCTGGCGGGATCGGCTCGGCAGCCAACATGGACGAGCAGCTATGGATTGGAATGGGCTCGGTGATAGAAGCAGCCTATGGACATCCTTGACCGCTTGGGTCTCGAGCACCCGCTGTTCCAGGCGGGTTTGGGGGGCGGGCTCTCCACGGCCGATCTGGCGGCGGCGGTATCCGGTGCCGGCGCCCTGGGAACCATCGGCATCCGTTCACCGGGGCGGATGCTCGATGAATTGCGCCGGGCGCGCCACCTCGCGCCCGGCAAGCCGATCGCCGTGAACCTGCTGCTCCCATTCACGCGCCGCCAGCACGTCGCCGCCTGCATCCAAGGCAAGGCGGCCGTTGCCGTGCTCTTCTTCGGCTTTGATCGGGAAATCGTGCGGCAGTTTCGTGAGTCAGGGATCGCCGTGTTTCACCAAGTCGGCACCACGGTCGAAGCGTGGCGCGCGCTGGCCGACGGAGCCGACGGCCTCATCGCGCAAGGACGCGAGGCGGGCGGGCATCTGCTCGGTGTCGAGCCGGGGCACGAGTTCCTGCGCAAGGCGCTCGAAGTCGCCGAGGGCAAGCCCGTCTTCCGTGCCGGCGGCATGGCAACGGCTGCCGACGTGCAGGCTGCGCTGCGTGCCGGCGCCGCGGGAGCTGTGGCGGGGACCCGGTTCCTGCTGACCGACGAATGCCGTGCCCACCCTGCGTATAAGCGCAGAGTGCTGGGTGCGACGCGGACGCTCGAAACTGAGCTGTTCGGCCTGGGCTGGCCGGCGCGTCACCGCGTGGTTCCCAACGCGGCGACCGAGCGCTGGTGCGCGAAAGATGCACGAGGCCCGTGGTGGGCCCGGCAGGTGCATCAGGTGAGCCGCCTCATGGGCAAGCTCATGCCGGTGGACGCCGGTGCGCTGACGACGCCGCGGCAGCGCCTTTCGCTCCCGCTCTATGGACCTACCGCTCCGCTGATCGGGCACCCTGCGTATGAGGCCCTTATGCTTCACGGTTCGATCTGACAACAGCGCGCCAGCATCATGGCTCACGAAAGTCGAAAGCATCATGAAGGCGTTCAGCCCTGCCTGACCGCTCCGCAACTCCCAATACCCAGCTTAAGCCGGTTTTCTGTTCCTACCCCCTGAGATTGCTTGTGCCTAAAATGGCCCCTGGTGACACGACTGTTGGGTCTACCCCAAGTTACTGGCATTGACTCTAGGCGGGTTTGAACTACCCAGGAAGGGAAATGTCTGTTCTGGATATTCTGCTCGGCAAGCCGCTGGCCACGTCGGACGAGCGCGCCGAGCAAATCGGGACTTCCGCCGGCATCCCAATCTTCGGGTTGGATGCGCTCAGCTCGGCGGCCTACGGGCCGGAGGCAGCGCTAACGCTGCTGCTTCCTCTGGGCGCCGCGGGTGTAGCCTACATCGTACCGGTGAGCGCGAGCATCATCGTGCTTCTCTCCATCGTGTATTTCTCCTACCGGCAGACGATCGCAGCGTATCCGGGTGGCGGCGGGTCATACACGGTTGCATCGGAAAATCTGGGCACGCATGCGGGATTGCTGGCCGCCGCGGCTCTGATGATTGACTACGTGCTGGTGGTTGCGGTGGGGATTTCGGCGGGAGTTGGCGCGCTGGTCTCGGCCGTGCCGGAGGTGCAGCCCTACACGATGTCTCTGTGCCTGGGAATCCTGGTGATCATCGCGGTAGTGAACCTGCGCGGCGTACGGGAGGCGGGCGCTTTCTTCATGGTTCCCACGTACCTATTTCTCGGCACCCTGATGGTCACGATCCTGCTGGGAGTGGCACGGACGGTGAGCGCGGGCGGGCATCCCGCACCGATAGTGGCTCCTCCCGCGGCGACAGCACCGACCGTGGCGGCAGCCAGTGTGTGGATACTGCTCCAGGTTTTCTCGAACGGCTGCACGGCAATGACCGGGGTGGAGGCGGTGAGCAATGGCGTGCGGGCATTCCGCGAGCCGACCGTGCGTCATGCGCAAAGGACGCTGACCGTGATCATCGGATGGCTGATCGTGCTGCTGGCCGGGATCGCGTATCTCGTCCGCGCCTACGGAATTGCGGCGACGGACCCCGGGCAACCGGGCTATCAGAGCGTCCTCTCGATGCTGGTGGCGGCGGTGACGGGCCGCGGCTGGTTCTACTATGTGACTATCGGCTCCGTGCTGCTGATCCTGGCGCTTTCTGCGAACACGGCCTTTGCGGATTTCCCGCGGCTTTGCAAGGCGGTGGCCCACGATGGATTCCTGCCGCACTCGTTCGGGCTGCGCGGCCGCCGGCTGGTGTATTCGCAGGGAATCTTTGTGCTCGCCGTGCTGGCCGCGCTTCTCATCATCCTGTTTCGAGGCGTCACGGACAACCTGATCCCGCTGTTCGCAATCGGTGCGTTCCTGGCGTTTTCCCTGTCGCAGGCAGGAATGGTGGGGCACTGGAGGCGCACAGGAGGCCCGGGCGCGGTGCGGAGCATGCTGGTGAATGGGCTGGGGGTGGTAGCCACCGGAGTCACCCTGCTCGTTGTGCTGGTGGCGAAATTCACCTCGGGAGCCTGGGTGAGCGCGCTGCTGATCGCCGGGCTCATGCTGCTGATGCTTCGGGTGCGCCGCCACTACGACAGGGTGGCGAAGGAGACGGAAAGCTCCTCTCCACTCACTGTCGAGACCATGGGGCCTCCCATCGTGATCCTGCCGATACAGGGATGGACAACGACGTCGCAGCGAGCGCTCCAGTTCGCCCTGACGCTCTCACCGGAAATCCATGCCGTGCACGTGGCCACCGAGGAAGAGACAGACGCGCTCGAGAAGCAGTGGAGTCAACTGGTGGAGAAGCCGGTGATGGAGGCCGGGGGCACGCCGCCTTCGCTGGTGTCGCTGCCCTCGCCATACCGCCTGCTGCTCCGGCCAATCCTGGAGTACATCCTGGAAATAGAGAAGCAGAATCCAGCCCGCCAGATCGCCGTGATTGTGCCCGAACTGGTGGAGAAGCACTGGTATCACTACCCGCTGCACAACCAGCGCGCGGAGCTGTTGAAAGCCTTTCTGCTGCTAAAAGGGAGCCCGCGAATCGTCCTGATCAACGTTCCCTGGTACATCGCAGCCTGACGCGTTCGGGATTGAAGAACGTGCCGGCGGGCTCCGCGTGCTCTGCGCACGCCTTCCGCTTCTTCGTTGTGGTGTCGAGGATCGGTGCTGTGACGGATAGCCCGGGCGGGCTCATCGGCCTCTGTGTAGTAGAATCCCGCCGTGCCCGAAAAACCACGTAGGTCGGAGACCTAGGCCGCTGGGAACCACTGGACTCGGGGCGCGGACTGAGCGCACATGGACCCAGCCGGAGGTCTCCATGTTGCGAGCCAATTCATCATCGGCTTAAATTGCGGCGGATGAGGCTTTGGCGAGGCACACCCGCCGCGCGCTACGGCCGCCTCACTTCCCCGTGTCGGCGGCCTGCACCACCGCTACGAGTGGCGGGAAGCCGCTTGAGAAGCGCGGATGGAATTTTGGCGAGGCACAGGTTGCGTTCCAACCACCGATCCTCGGCTCAAAGTGCGGTGGATGGAGTTTTGGCGAGGCACAACGATCTCTACACCTTCATCGGCCGTACGCCTGCCCGCCGGCATGCCGAAAGAAGATGCATCACGGGCGCCGTCGCTCGGCGTGATATGGTAAATTTGCCGCGAGGAAACTGCATTAGTTCGGCATCGGGTTCAGCGAGAGAGTCCTGAGAGAACCATGAACGACATCCGCCAGCATCTGCAGCTGCCCTCCGGAGCATCCGGTACCTACTACTCGCTTCCCCAGCTCGAGAAGAGCGGGGTCGCGAGCATTTCGCGGCTGCCGGTGAGTCTGCGCATCATCCTCGAGTCGGTGCTGCGCAATCTCGACGGCCGGCGTATTCGCGACGAGGACGTCGAAGCGCTGGCGCGCTGGCAGCCGGGCGCGGCGCGGACGGCGGAAGTACCGTTCGTCGTCGGGCGCGTGCTGCTGCAGGATTTCACTGGCGTGCCGCTCCTCGTCGACCTCGCGGCGATGCGCTCGGCGGTGGCGCGCCGCGGTGGGGACGTCGAGCGGGTGCAGCCGCTGGTGCCCGTCGATCTTGTCATCGACCACTCGGTCCAGGTCGACTACTTCGGCCGGGATGAAGCACTCCAGCTCAATATGGAGATGGAGTTCCGCCGCAACGGCGAGCGCTACCGCTTCCTCAAGTGGGGGGCGCAGGCGTTCGACGGGCTACGGATCGTCCCGCCGGGGTTCGGCATCTGCCACCAGGTGAACCTCGAATTCCTGGCGCGCGGCGTCCTGGAGAAGGACGGCGTGCTGTACCCCGACACGTTGGTCGGCACCGACTCGCACACCACGATGATCAACGGGCTCGGGGTCGTCGGCTGGGGAGTCGGTGGCATCGAGGCAGAGGCGGCGATGCTCGGCCAGCCGGTCTATCTCCTCTTGCCCGACGTGGTCGGCGTGCATCTCCACGGTCGGCTGCGTGAGGGCATGACGGCGACCGATCTGGTCCTGCGTATCACCGAGCTCCTGCGGCAAGCGCGCGTCGTCGGCAAGCTCGTCGAGTTTCACGGCGAGGGCGCCGCGAGCCTGTCGGTACCGGACCGCGCGACGCTCGGGAACATGGCGCCCGAGTACGGCGCGACGATCGGCTTCTTCCCCGTTGATGAACAGTCCTGCCGCTATCTCCAAGCCACCGGCCGGAGCGATGCGCACGTGGAGACCGTGCGCCGCTACTTCCAGGCGCAAGGGCTGTTCGGGATGCCCGAGCGCGGGCAGTGCGACTACACGACCGTACTCGATGTGAACCTCGGCGCCGTCGAGCCGTCGGTCGCCGGTCCCAAGCGGCCACAGGACCGGGTCGCGCTCGGTCAGCTCAAGGAGCAATTCCTCTCGCTGCTGGCGCGCGCCGACGGCTACGGCAAGTCGGCCGCCGAGGCTACGCGCCATGTTGAGGTGCGGTTAGGGGACGCCGCCGTGCCCCGGCCGGGCGGCGGCGAACAATCGCATGAGACAGTTCCCGACGGTGGCGCGAAGAATACGAACACGCTCACCGAGATCGAGATGATGAACGACCGGCCGACGCCCAACCGGCTCAATCAGGCGGGCTCAGGGGCTGCGCGCACGTTGACCTGCGAGCTGGCTCACGGCCACGTGGTGATCGCGGCCATCACCTCGTGCACCAATACCTCGAACCCGACGGTCATGCTGGCCGCGGGCCTGCTCGCGAAGAAGGCGGTCGAGCGGGGGCTGAAGGTCAAGCCGTGGGTCAAGACTTCGCTTGCGCCCGGCTCGCGCGCCGTCAGCGAGTACCTGAAGAAGACGGGGCTGCAGCCGTTCCTTGACCGGTTGGGCTTCAACCTCGTCGGATTCGGTTGCACGACCTGCATCGGCAACTCGGGGCCGCTCGATCGTGAGCTCGAAGAGGCGCTCACGGCGAACGACCTCATCGGCGTGAGCGTGCTGTCGGGGAACCGTAACTTCGAGGCGCGCATTCACCAAAGCGTGAAGGCGAACTTCCTCATGAGCCCGCCGTTGGTCGTGGCGTTTGCCATTGCTGGCCGAATCGACGTCGATCTCACGCGCGAGCCGCTGGCGATCATCGACGGACGCGCGGTGTACCTGCGCGACGTGTGGCCGTCGATGCAGGAGATCGATGCGCTCCTTGGGAGTGCGTTCGATCCCATCGAGTACCGGCGCGTCTATGCCGACTTCGCCCACCAGAACCCGCTGTGGAACCAGATTCCCGCCGGGACGGGACACGTCTACGAATGGGACCCGGCGTCGCTGTATATCCGCGAGCCGCCGTACTTCGAGCCTGCGATGGCGGTCGCCCCGTCCGCTGAGATCTCTGGTACGCGGGCCCTCGCCATCTTCGGCGATTCGATCACGACGGACCACATCAGCCCGGCCGGCGCGATCCAACCGACCTCACCGGTCGGCGGCTACCTGCGCGACCGGGGCGTGTCCGTCCTGGACTTCAACAGCTACGGTGCGCGTCGAGGCAACCACGAGGTCATGGTCCGCGGGACGTTTGCCAATGTCCGCATCCGCAACCTGATGGTGCCTGACGTCGAGGGCGGCATCACTCGGCACCAGCCCGACGGCGAGCGCATGGGCATCTACGACGCGGCCGAGCGCTACCGCGCCGAGGGCGTGCCTCTGATCGTGATTGCCGGACTGGACTACGGAGCGGGCAGCTCGCGCGACTGGGCTGCCAAAGGCACCCGCCTGCTGGGTGTGCGCGCGGTGATTGCGCGGGGATTCGAGCGGATTCACCGCTCCAATCTGATCGGCATGGGCGTGTTTCCCTGCCAACTCCCCGAAGGGGTGAGCGCGCAGAGGCTCGGACTCGACGGCACGGAGCGATTCGGTCTGGAGCTGGGTGCGCCTCTGCGCCCGCGCCAGCCGGCGAACCTGCACATCGAACGTCGGGACGGCCGGCGCGAGTCGGTGCCCCTCGTCCTCCGGATCGACACGCCGATCGAAGCTGCCTACTTCTCAGCGGGCGGAATCCTGCCGTATGTGCTCGAACAGCTACTCGCCCACGCGTAAGATGCCGGCGGACCGCCAGGGAGGAACGACGCCATGCTGCGAAGACACCCATCCCGGCAACCGCTTGCTCTCTTCGCGCTGGGTTTTCGCCCCTTCTTTTTGGTGGCAGCACTCGCTGCCGTCGCCCTGATCGCTCTCTGGCTCGCTGACTACGGCGGCGCCCTCTCCGTGCAGACGTATTACGGCGGCACCAACTGGCACGGCCATGAGATGATCTTCGGCTACGCCGCCGCAGTGGTGGCGGGGTTCCTGCTCACCGCGGTGCGCAACTGGACGTCAATGGACACGCTCCGCGGCGGTCCACTGGGAGCCTTGCTGGCGCTGTGGATCGCCGGCCGCCTGGCGCCGTTCGCCGCAGGCGTCGTACCCGGCTGGCTCATCGCCGCGGTAGACCTCACCTTCCTGCCGGCGCTGACGGCCAGTCTGGCTTTACCGCTGCTGCGCCGTCGCCAGTGGCGCAACCTTCCCTTCGTGCCCGTCCTGCTCCTCCTGGCGTTCGCGAACGCGCTCGTGCATCTGGACGTGCTCGGTGTCATCCCGGGCCGTGCGACGACCGGCTTGTATCTCGGCGTCGATGTGTTGGTGCTGCTGATCGCGGTCATTGGCGGCCGCGTCATTCCCTTCTTCACCCAGCGCGCCCTACCGGGCGCCCAACCGCGAATGTGGAGACCGGTGGAGTGGGTATCCATTAGCGCGGTGGCCGCACTCGCAGTTCTCCGCGCCGTGCCATTCGCGCCGAAGTTGACCCTGGCGCTGGCGGCGGTCGCCGCGCTCGTGCATGCGGTGCGTTTGTGGGGATGGTCCGATCGGCGCCTGTGGTCGGTGCCGCTGCTGTGGATCCTCTACGCCGGCTACGGCTGGGTGGTCATCGGCTTCGCCCTCGAGGCCCTCGCGGCCGCTGCGGTGATATGGCCGCAGCTGGCCCTGCACGCCTTCACTACGGGAGCCATCGGCACACTGACACTCGGCATGATGGCACGCGTCGCGCTCGGGCACACCGGTCGGTCGCTGCACGCCGCGCCGGCGGTCGTGGCGGCGTTCGTCCTGGTGAATGTCGCAGCGCTGCTCCGGGTCTTCGGCGCTTGGTGGCTGCCGGACGATTGGTATTTGGCGATGGTGGTTGCGGCGGGCGTGGCATGGCTGTCCGCCTTCGTGCTGTTTTTCTCGGTGTACGCGCCGATTCTGACCAAGCCACGGACGGACGGGCTCGAAGGCTGAGCGGTTCAGCGACATCAACGCGCTCAGTTGTGGGTCCCGAAAATTCGACTGCGCCTCACCAGGATCGAATCTGCGGGATCTGAGCCGAAATCGCTTGCCGATGCCGTGAGAAGTTGACATTTTTTGTCACCGCCGTGAATGGCGAGAGATCGTCCGAAAGGCGCGGATGGAGTTTTGGCGATGGACAGGCGCTGGCGATCGCCGCCAGCGTGCGCGTGCGCCACTGTCTGGATGCCATGAGCAGGTCCCTGGGTGGTTGCGCTTCGCGGGCCTTACGAAGGCTGTGGGTCCCGAAAACTCGATCATCACGTAATCGCAAGGATAATCGCGACCACGCTCGGCGAGCAATCTCAGCATTGAATACGCCCGCTGGCCACGATAAGGACTGCGCCCATGCGAGCCGTTGCGACTGCGGTGGCGCAAAGCGTCGTCTTCCTCTTCCGCTCCCGGATGGCGTTGCAGATCGAAGTCCTCGCTCTACGACACCAACTCGCGGTCTACCAACGAGCCGGGCGACGCCCGCAGCTCGGCCCCGCCGATCGTATCCTCTGGGCGTGGCTCTCCCGAAGGTGGGCCGGGTGGCGAGAGGCCCTCGTGATCGTGCAACCCCGGACAGTGATCGCCTGGCAGCACCAACGCTTCCGCGATCACTGGACGCACTTGAGCCGCCACGGCCAGCGCGGCCGTCCGCCGGTCGCTCAGGAGATCCGGGAGCTGATCCGCAAGATTTCGGCAGCCAACCCGACGTGGGGATCACCCCGCATCCTGGGGGAGCTGCGGAAGCTCGGCATCGCGGTGGCGAAATCGACGGTGGAAAAGTACCGGGTGCGCCCATCCAAGCCGCCGTCGCCCACCTGGCGAGCGTTCCTTGCCACTCATGCGAAGGATCTGGTCTCGATCGATTTCTTCACCGTGGCCACGGTGCGCTTCGAGATCCTCTTCGTCCTGCTCATCCTGACCCACGACCGTCGCCGGGTGCGGCACTTCAACATCACGGCGCACCCGACCGCCGCGTGGACGGCCCAGCAGGTGGTCGAGGCGTTCCCCTGGGAGACAGCACCGCGCCATCTCCTACGTGATCGCGACGGGGTATACGGCGCCGTGTTCCGCCAGCGCGTGGCGGGGTTGGGGATCGCGGAAGTGCTGAGCGCACCGCGCAGCCCGTGGCAATCCCCCTACGTCGAGCGGCTGATCGGGAGCATCCGCCGCGAGTGTCTGGCCAACGTCGTCGTCCTGCATGAGCGACAGCTGCGTCGCCTCCTCAGCGCGTACTTCGAGCACTACCATCGCTGGCGCTGTCACCAGGCGCTCGCCATGGACTGCCCGGAGCCGCGCCCGATCCAAGGACGCGAGCAGGGCACCGTTATCGAGGTCAGTGAGGGCGGCGGTCTCTATCGACACTACGAACGCTGGGCGGCCTGAGTTCCACCACCGGAAGATGACCGAGGCTCGTGCAGGTTGTGAGCCTTGGTCAGCAACATCTGGCGATCGCTCCCTGCCGACCGCGAACTACAGACGCGCGGTGGCGACGGCGCCGCTCATCTTCGGCTTCGCCGTGCGCCAACTGGGCGGGATCGCTCTCGTGCTCACCGCAGAATGCATGGACATGACTTTTTCGGGATGGACAACTGGGAAGCGGAGGACGGAGTCTGATGCGAACCGGTCTCCGGCGACTTTCGGCGGTTTTGGTGGCGCGTATTGAGCACTAAACGTCAAACTCACCGAGGCGCAAGTTTTGCCGGAGAAGCCGAGTTCCGGGGATGATTGTCGAACCGATGGTCCAGGGTCGTTTGCTGGAACAACCCCGAGGCTCTAGCGACCTGGCCGGATATGGACCCGGAGCGATCCTTACAACGGTAACCCATGAATGCGTGGTAACCCATGAATGCTGGTAACCCATGAATGCGCGGCAAACGCACCGAGGCGGCCAGTGGCTGGCGGGCTCCGGCCTGACCGCCGACCAGCCCCTGGCAGCCCATTTGGGTCGCGATCAGTCATGACAGTGGCGCGCGCGGTGATCAGTCATGACAGTGGTCTGCAAGAGTACTCGGCCAGCAGGCGAAGCCGTGGCCGGCATGCCTGAACCGTCATTCAGTCCGGTATGGGAGCAGGATCAGGCGCCGCTGCGCTCTGACGCCCAAAAAACAGCGGTTCGTGGAGGAGTACCTGGTTGACCTGAAACGCCACGCGGGCCGCCCGCGTCGCCGGCTACAGTAGCAAGAATGCGGACAAGATCGGGTGGCAACTGCTAGGGAAAACTAGAGGTCAGGCAGCGATTCCATGTCCAGCTGGCGCATGTATCTTGTTGTTCGCACCGTATCCCTTGGGAGTTCCGGGCCCGCAGCACGGGCGCCAGGGCGCCAGCTGCTGACGGCCCGCTTGAATCGCCAAGTGATCGATGTCGATCAGCTCCTGAAATGGTTCCCGCTCGATCGACTCCGATGATGCTGACGCCATATTTCACGCCGGTTTCAGGTTACCGAATTTCTGAAGGCCGAGACGCCGGACCCTTCCAGGAGTTGAAATTAGACACTACGCGACTCTACGTGATGTTTGATTTCAAGGTGGCGTTGCGCTGTAGCTAAGGCGATACACGCTGCTGCACGGCCGGGCTGCTGCCGCGCTTACGTCCGTGGGCACTACCGTGGAGGTGCACATGCCGCGCGAGCGCAAATCATCGGGCCTCGATCTTCCGCCTTTCGAGTATGCCGATCGCGTTACTTCTCAGGAGACGGCTCGCAACTGCTTCTGCGAAGCGATTGTTGCTGTTGCGCCCGAGGTGCTCCAAGACTTGGCACGCACACCGTGGCAGCACTTCCAGGGGATCAAGGCTCCGCTTCCGGAAGTGCACAACGTGCTGGAGGACATCCGGGGCGGTATGACCGGTGCGCAGGTCTGGCCGCAAGTTCCATGGAAGCTAACGCCCGAACTGGAACAGGCACTGACCTCATGGCAGAGCAAGTACAACCTGACCGAAATGTGGTGCCGGGAGCGGGCGCTCTGGACGCTGGCGCGTTGGCGACGTGAGGCCAACGCACGCGGCAAGCAATGGGAGTACTCTGAGCCGCAACCGGCTCTGCGCGTGATCCCGGGCGACGACCCGGCCGCGTGTCTGGCTCGCGACTGGCCACTGCCCTTCGAACTCCGGCTATGGGGATGGGACCCGCGGCACGAGCGATGGGACAGCTGGATCACCCGTGCGGACATAGACGGCAAGCTGTCCGCCTACCGACGACGGGTTGAAGAAGCTGTCGGACAAGCGGGCTTGGTGCGAACACCAGGCAAGCGTGAGTTGCCGCATTTCGAGTGGCTTGCGCGGCATCAGGTGCAGGGGTGGTCATACGAAAAGATCCGGCGTGAGTACAATATTTGGGAACGAAAGACCATTGAGGATGGCGTCAAGAGAACTGCCGCAATGGCTGGGGTTGCGTTGCAGAACGCTAAGGCTGGCCGGCCAGTAGGAGTGAAGGAATTGCGCTCCCGACGGCGGGCGCTCAGACAGTAGAATGCGAAGTTTGCCGCCGCAGTCCGTTTCCACTCTATTCTACCCGCAACGCATCGACGATTCTGTCAATCGAGAGGTTAGATCGATTGACAGAACGACTGACGATTCGGGTCTCGAAGCAACTCGCTGAAGCCCTCACTGCTGCGGCGGCGGTGGATCACGACGAAAGCGCGTTCGTCCGTGAGCTGCTGCGCCGCGAGCTACTGCACGCACGATGTGACGGCGCGAGCGGGGCGCAGCGATGAACGCGGCTGAGGCCAACGCGGACGTACAGTTTGGTACAGTGGCCGGGCGCCTGTTGAACAACGGCTGGGTGCCGGTCCCCCGTGTGTCGGCAAAAGCCCATGTATCCGGTGGAAAGGATACCAGCGCCGCCAACTGGCGGCCGTTGAAGTACTTGCCTGGGCTCGGGATTTTTCCATGTGCCAACACGGCTGTCGTACTGGGGCCAGGAACCGGGGTGATTGGGCGGACACGTCGAAGTCGGGCGTGACGGGTGTGACAAGTGCGAAAGAGCCATCGACTTGCAAGACTTCTTCGCCGGGTGAGCTTGTCACACGTCCGGGAAACTCACGTTAGTGACAGCGTCCACAGTGTCACACGGTCTCTCGAAGCACGTGTGACGGATGCGCGACGGTAAGAAACCAAGAGGGACGCCGGTTTCTCCGACTTGTCACACGTGCCACACGTGTCACTCCGGAACGTGCGTTGCTCGCTGGCGGATTGCCTCGTACTGCTCGACGACATGCACGCCAGCATTCGTGCGGACTACGTGCCGGGTGCGCTGGCGTTACTCGACGCGGACCCGGACCTACGCGGGCGGTTCGACGCCACCGAGGCGCGCATTTACGGACTGGCCAAGGTGCCGGGCGGACCCGATGCCGGACCTACTGGAAAACACCGCTTTGGCGATCGGCATCAGCTACGGGGACGGGGAGCCGGGTACATGGGACGTCAAAACAGGACCGGCCGGTGGCAGCACTGCTGACCGACGGCACGATCACTCGCGTGCGCGGAGAGGGAGGAGGGAGTAATGGCAGGGAAACAGCGAGCCACAGAGGCAGGTCATCGGGACGACCTGGGACGCACAAGCCAGCAAGCTGAGGACGCACTGGGAGACTTCCGTCCCCAGCAGCGGAACGCGAATACGCATACCCCCCGCGGTATGGGCGCGCTGGAGCGCTCCATGCGCACCGACGGCTACTCCACGCCGATGGTGGCGGCCGCCGACGGTGAGGTCTTCGACGGCTCGGCCCGCTTGGAGACGAGCGCCGTGCTCTTTGACGGCATCGACCCAATCGTAATCCATAGCGACGGCACGCGACCGGTGATCCATGTTCGGGACGACATCCCGAGCACCGCTGATCCGCGCGCCAAGCGGCTGGCACTCGCCGCCAATCGTATCGCGCAGTTGAACCTGGAGTGGGACCCGGCGCTCCTCTCGCGGCTCCTCGCCGAGTTGCCAGAACTCACCCCTGAGCTCTGGACGGACGACGAGCTGGGCGCGCTGGCCCGGGCGCTGGCGGGCGATGCTGTTGTCGATGCCGAGCCGCAGATCGACCGCGCCGAGGCGCTCCGCAAGGAGTGGGGCGTCGAGCCAGCACAGCTGTGGCAATTGGGCGCACACTCTCTCCTTTGCGGTGATTCGAGGCAGCCGGCGGACGTCGCGCGGGTCATGGGCGGCGAACAATTTGCGCTCATGCTGGCCGACCCACCGTACGGGGTCGCGTATGCCGACAAGAATGAGTTCTTGAATGCCGTCGCGAAGGGCAACCGTATCCAGAAGCCTATCGTGGCGGACCACGGCACCCCTGAGGCGATGTTCGACCTCTGGCAGCAGGCGTTCTCGGCTCTGCGCACGCACGCGGCCCCGGGCGCCAGTTACTACGTCACCGGCCCGCAAGGTGGTGATTTGCTGTTTCTCCTCTTGAGCGCGCTGAAGCACGCCGATTTTCCGCTCCGCCACATGCTCATCTGGGCCAAGAACAATCACGTCCTCGGACGCTCCGATTACCACTACCAGCACGAGCCTGTGCTCTTCGGCTGGGTGGAGGGCGCCCACACCTTCTACGGTGGCTCAGGGGAGACCTCACTGTGGGCGATCGATCGGCCACGGAAGGCGGACCTGCACCCGACGATGAAGCCGGTCGAGCTGTGGGCCCGGGCGATGCGCAACAGTACGAAGCCGGACGATCTGGTGGCGGACGGGTTCTGCGGCTCGGGCACCTCGCTGATCGCCGCCGAGCAGCTCGGGCGGCGCTGCCGAGCGATCGAGATCGATCCGGGCTATGTGGCGGTGTCCCTGCAGCGGTATCGGGATACGACCGGCACCGCCCCCGAACTGATGGAGGCCGCGTGAAGGCGCCCACCTCTGACGCGCCGGTCAGGCGCCGCTACGCTCTGACGCCCAAACAACAGCGGTTCGTGGAGGAGTACCTGGTCGACCTGAACGCCACGCGGGCCGCCCGCGCCGCCGGCTACAGCGGCAAGAATGCAGATAAGATCGGGTCGCAACTGCTAGGGAAAACGAGAGTTCAGGCGGCGATTCAAGCGGGCCGTCAGGAGCTGGCTGCCCGCAGCGGGTGGACCCGGGAGCGCATCATCGGTCAATTACAGCCGATCGCGGAGTTCGCTTTCGCGGATGTACTCGACTGGAGTGGCGAGCGCTTGGCCCTGCGGCCCGCACACGAGATTCCGGAGGCGGTGCGGAGGTCATTGGGCAACGCCATTGCCTCGGTAAAGCTCAGGCCGGTGTCGCGCCAGGAAGAGCGGGCGCTGGGCCGGCTGCGGCAGGCGGCGCGGCGAAAAGACTACGACGCGCTGACGACGGCCCTGAAGGAGTTGCCGGCCGGCCCAGGTGAGGCGACCTTGGAGATCATCGAATTCAAGCTGTACGACCGGCTCGCGGCCCTGGCGCACATCAGCCGGCTCACCGTCGACGAGGAGTTGGCGGCACGCGTGGCGGAGTTGGAAGAGCACAACAAGGCGATCGAAGATGCAGATGCTAAAGCGACGCATCCGCGCACTTGAGCAGCGGTGCACGGCCAAACTCAACGCCGCGATTGAACACGAACTCGCCCGGTTCACGCCGGAGAAGCAAGCGGAGTTGCTGCACAGCTTCAGGGCGGAATGGTTCGATGAGGTCACGGGACAGTGGAAGAGCTAGACACGCCATGCAGCGAGCGCAACGCATAGGGAATGCAACAGCACGAATAGGCTGACATGAGGGGGCTAGGCTACCATGAGGTTGCTTCGCTGGCTCCAAGCGAGTTGCGGCGATTGGACTTGATGCTCTAGGGGATGCGAATGGAGGATGGAGATGCAGCAATCGAGCGAGAACTGGCGCGAGTGGCCGGTCAAAGCAAAGGAGCGCTACCTCGCGAAGCTCCGGGAAATCCCTGACGGCGGCTTGGCGACTCATACTTTCACCGAGGAATCCCTGCTTGAGTACGCCGAGCAGTGCCTGGCTGAAATCGTGGCGACGAACCCGAACCCGATTGTGCCGCTACCGAGCGGGAACAAGTGATGACCACGATTTCAGTCCGGTTAGTCATCATGGAACGACCGGCTCCGTTTCGCAACGTCGTAGGTTAGACTGCGAAGCGGAAGAGCAAGGTAGCCCAGAGCTACCATACGAAAGGAGCCGGTCAATGAAGAAGATCATGCGATACGTCGGGATGGATGTCCATGCGGAGACGATAGCGATCGCCGTTGTGCGCTCAGTCTGCGCCCCAAGTCCAGTCCGTGACCACCCTCCAAGCCGATCACCCGAGCGGCGTGTCCGCCGACTACGCCGCGCGCTGCGGTTGCCTCACTTCCCCGTGTCGGCGGCCTGCTACGAGTGGCGGGAAGCCGCGTGAGAAGCGCGGATAGAATTTTGGCGAGGCACAAGAGGACATCGGGATGCCCGGTGCCTGACAAGGCCGTCGTCGGAGTCGTGCGCGCCTCCCCCTACTTTCCACACTTCGGAACGGAACGCCCGAAATTCTATTAGACTACTCACCTCATCCCAGTGGTACCTCTTATGCATCTTCACCGCGCCAGCGTCTTTGTCACCCCACAAGGCAAAGGAGAACGGAGAGCAGGATGACTGTGTGGAGAAGTGATGAGTCGCGATGTCTAAACGTGCGGAGGCACTCTGCCCTGTGCTTCCCAACATCCTGATTAGGAGGGACAATCACCATGAAGACCGATGCAGAACTACAAAATGATGTCATGAATGCGCTCAAATGGGAACCGAGCATTAAAGCGGCAGAGATTGGGGTCGGCGTCAAGGACGGTGTTGTGACGCTGAGTGGGAATGTCGATCACTACTACGAGAAGTCGGCTGCCGAACGTGTCGCCGCGCGAGTCTTTGGTGTTAAAGCGGTCGCTGAAGAAATCCAGGTCAGGTTGCCCGGCTCGCTTAAGCGGTCAGATGAGGAGATCGCCGGGGCAGCGTCAAATGCTCTCGAGTGGAATGCCTCGGTGCCACATGACCGCGTCAAAGTGCAGGTGCAAGACGGGGTGGTTACTCTGAGTGGCCAGGTAGACGCGTGGTACCAGAAGAACCAGGCCGAGAACGCCGTGCGCTACCTCATGGGAGTAAAATTGGTCAACAACCACATAACCATTAAGCCGGCGGTCAAACCGCTAGATGTAAAGGACAAAATTGTAAGCGCATTTCAGCGCAACGCCTTGATCGATGCGCGGCGAATCAGAATAGAAGCTCACGGCGGCAAGGTGACTCTCAGGGGCAGCGTGCACTCTTGGGTAGAGAGAGCAGAAGCCCAGGCGGCGGCCTGGGCCGCACCAGGCGTGACCGAAGTTGAGAACGATATCATCGTTAGCCCTTAGACGGACAATCGAAAATCCTGGTGAGCCGGTTTAGGCGCGGCCCTCATTCGCCTCGCTGGTGGTCCGACGCAAGTCCGAATGGACGGTTCCTCGATGAGGGGATTGAGACGCCTTCACGAGCTTGCCTGTGAACCGGCGCCGAATTTTGACCCCGCGAAGAGCGGATGCTTTTCGCTGATGTTTCTGCATCTTACATCCATTCAGCCGGGGGCACGATCGACGCCGATCGTGCCCCGGCTGAATAAGAAATTTCAACGGCAGATCAGCGAGTTGCGTGCAAAATCGAGAGGGGTCACTCGCCAGTGCCGATTCACACGGATGGGTTTAACTTAGCAAGCAAGGAGGACGGTCAATGGCGCAAAAGCAGGAAAAGGCGAAGAAGGGACCGGAGCCACAGAAGCCAGAGAAAAGACTGGCGGCTACCCAAGTGCCGGTGAAGCGGCAGGCACGTACAGCCCTCCCGGTGCGG
>JBIOJG010000088.1:0-17534 GCA_044450645.1 Binatia bacterium | reverse complement strand
CGTGCCATTTGCCCCCGATCGGCGTCGAAAATTGACCCTTACCTCAGATCACCTAACCGGCTGCAGAAATTGAACTTTCACACCGTCCACCCGGGTCACGATTGGACGCCGATCGGGGTCAAATTTCGACGCCGATTCACACTCGCCCACAGGGAGCGAATCACGGTTCCGGAAACCGCTTCTTGTACGCCTCAATCCAGTTCGTCCGGATCTCTTCTTGCCCTTGCTTCATCGTGATCGTGCTGGCACAGCATTGCCTCGAGATTGACGGGTGTGGGGCTGGAAACGGCGAGATTCATGACTGACTGGCCTCAGCCGCAACTGCCGTTGTTACCGCAACACGCGGTGGCCGCCTCGGTCGTCACCTGATAATCGAGACCCTTGGTCTCGCGCGGGTGCCGCACCGCATCGTGGGCGCAATCAAACGGCTTGACGGTGTCCGCAGTCACGGCGACGCGCGGTTCGACCGGCACGATGTCGCGCGCGTACGGTTCCTGTGTGTACAGACGGAAGGTCTTCTCGCACACGGCCATCGGCGTCCCGCGGCGTAGGGTATGGCCGTCGTCGTCGCGTACCTCGCTCCACGGGCCGCGGTAGATGACCGCCTGATTGTGATCCCAGCACGCTCCTTCTTTTCCTTTCCACGCCGATACGGTGACGGCGCGGAACTCGATGCCGTCAATCGTGCGCCAGGGAGGTTCGTCACGCTTGAGCAGTTCGATGCCGTAGAAGCCGGCCGCCGCGAACGCATCGAGGAATGCGCTCTCTTGGAACGCCCCGGCGATGCACCCAGACCAGAGGTCCGGATCCTGTTTCAAGCTGTCGGGAACGGGCTCGTCAGAAACGATGTCGGAGATCACTGCGCGTCCGCCGCGCCGCAAGACGCGAAAGATCTCGGCGAACAGCGCCTGCCGGTCTTCGTCGCGCACCAGGTTCAGCACGCAGTTCGACACTACGACATCGACCGATTGGTCCGCCACCAACGGTCGCTCGCGTCGCTGTTCAGCAAGAAACCGTTCGAGCTGAGCGAAATCGGCCGCTGACGCCACGGGGTGTACGCGCAGATATGCGTCCACGGCGTCCAGGTCCGTGCGCAGGTCCTGAATCTTGCCCCGACGGAAGCTAACGTTGTCGTATCCCAGCCGCGAGGTGATGTCCGGTTGATAGCGGCGCGCCAAGGCCAGCATCTCGTCGTTCATGTCAATGCCGATGACCTGGCCCGACGGCCCTACAATCTGCGCCACGATGTAACAGATCTTACCGCCGCCTGAGCCCAGGTCGAGGACAGTTTCGCCCTCGTGCACGTACGCCGACGGATCGCCGCAGCCGTAGTCGCGTTCGATGATCTCCTCCGGCAACACAAGCAGGTATTGAGCCCTGTAGTTCGTGGGACAGCAGAGGCTGTCTTCACGCTTGCGTGCGCCCTGCGTATACCGCTCGCGGACTACATCTTCGACTTCCACATGCATTGACGCATCCTCCACATCCGCACGCGCTCTCGGCGGCGGGCAGCAATTCCGATTTGTGCTGAACTCCACTCCCTTGATGGCGCTCCGGCCGGCATGTTGCAAGGGAGAAGCAGCGATTGCATGGCTGGGTGACTTGAGCACGCGCAGCAGATTGCGGCGCACGAGTCGCCGCGGATGACCAAGCTCTACGACAGAACCTCGGACCAGATCACGCTCGACGAGATCGAGAGGATCGCGATCTAGCCTGCGCAGCCGTTGAGCGCAGCGTTGACCGCCTTGTGCGCTCAGTCTGCGCCCCAAGTCCAGTCCGTGACCAACGCTCCCAAGCTGCCTCATGGTGGAAAGAATTCAGCCGATTCTGGGCAAGCGTTCGCGGTTCGCGGCAGGGTACTGGCAGCGGGCTGCTAGCCGGTGGTTCGGGGCGCTGGCAAGCTCTTCGGGGCCGCACCGCGACGGTGGTTCCTGCATGGCCTCTCCGAGGGACGGGGACGCCGCTTGAAGGCCCAGATGGGATTTTGGCGAGGCACACGCGCACGGCCCAGACGAAAAGCTTGAGGAGCAGCAGCATTGCCGGAGGATGCGAGGGAACCTGTGCGACTGCAATGGGAGCGAACGATTCTCGGTTCAAGCGCAGCGGACGGAATATTGGCGAGGCACAGAGCTTGGGGATGCGTGGCGGCGCGGCGTCGGGAAGTGTGAACGCTGCGACAGTTGGTCGTCAAGGATCAGGGCGCGGGGCGTGCAAACCACGGGCTCGCGCGGCGGGCCTGCGAGGTGGTTCGTCGGGCTTGTGGGTGGATCGTGCCAGCTGATCGTGTATAGGGGCGGGAAACGGGAAACCGGGAATGCCAGCGGTGCAGTTCAGATTTTCGCGCTTCCTCAAGTCCGCCAACACTAGCGCATTTTGATGTATTCGAGAATGGCCCGCGCATCCTCGGCGGGAAGATTTGCCCGCGTGCGCATGTGGAGCATCAATGTTTCCCACTGAACAGGGGCGAACTCGGATCCTGGGCGCGGCTTGTGGCAGTAGCCGCAATAGGCGCCCCACAGATTCACTCCTCTGCGGACGAGTTCCTTGTGAGTGGGGCCCGCATCGGCGGCCGTTGCCACGCCCTGGGTCATAAGCAGGACGAGTGCATTACCAATGACTGCGAGCAGCGATTTCCTTAGCCTGTCCATGACTGCCTCCGATACCGTTAGAACCCGTACGCAAACGAGGTGAGAATTTGGTTGAAGTCACGCGTATCGTGCTGCATAACTCGTTCGTATTCGAGCTTGATGACTGCGGAGGGTGCAAGCCAATAGTCAGTCCCGACCGCGGCCGCACGCGGCTTTCGGCTGAACGCGGTGAAAGAGTCGTCCGCCGCAATCGTGTTCTGATTCACACCTGACCAGCGCCCCACTAGCTCCATGCGATTGACATAGTCGACGGGCAGCTGATTGAGCAGGTAGGAGGCTTCCACGTACCAGCCTTCTCGCTTGTCAGCGGGCAGCGACTGCCCCATGGCTCGATGCGTCCACAGGTAGTCGCCCCGCAACTCGAACGGCAGCTTCTGCCAATCGGCGGAGATTCCCCAGGAAGTGAACCAGTGTTTGTCCCCAGGTTGGCCGGCTACCTTGGTGTTCCGGCTATCCCACTCCCCATCGAATGTCGAAAACGCCACATGACCGCGGCCCATCTCGTAGGCGATGGGTAGCAGGTCAAAACCAAGTCGCGTGCCGTATCCTTTGCCTTGGTTGTTGTCGATATGGTTGTCGGCGAGGAATGCCCCCGGGGCTTCAGACTCGAAGCTCGGGCCGTTGGCGACATAAACGGTGTAGTCGGCAAAAGTGCCGTCGCCGTAGCCGAGCGGCACCCCGCCGCGCACCTGCACGCCAACGCCGTTATCCTGTGTGATTCCGCCCTGGTCGGGGTTGCGGTAAGGCAACGGGCGATCGACAAGCTTCATAATCCACTTCTGATGCTGCCGCTCGAGGTAGTCGCCGAAGGGCAGAATATATTTGCCCGCGACGAGAGTCATGTAGTCGTTCAAGACGTAGTCAGCTTGAGCGTATTCGAGCTCCGGCGTGTCGGATCCGGTGTTCGTGAGCTTGAATTCGACCTCGCCCTCGAAGAGCAGCCGGTCGCCGGCTTGGTAGAGGAAAATCGGCGCGAAGTTCTCGACCCCAAACGTGTTCGTGTGCGTGCGGTCTTCCCAGCGGTAGTCGAGCGCGAAGTCTCCGGTCAGAACGAAGCGGTGTGAACCAGTAAAGCGCGCTAAGAGTTGGCCGAACGCCTCGGGTGAGCGTTGCTGGGCGACCTGATCCTGGAGAGTCTTAACCTCCTGCGTGGCTTCGCTGGACTCGGCCTGAACCTTGGCATTGTGGTCCTTAAGTTCGTGAATCTCACCCTCCAGTTCTTCCAGGCGCTTTTCCAGACGGCGGACCTCTGCCCTTGTTTCGGCGCCACCGCGCGTTTTTCCCGCGCTGGGGTCGGCGGCGGCCGACCCACCTTCGGACCGAGCGGGTGGAGAGGTGTCCTGGGCATCAGCCGCGTATGCGGCAGGGTGCGCCCACACTGTGAGTGCTACAACCGCTGCCACTGTGAGTGCAGATCGAAGTCGCCACATAACGCCTCCCTGCAAATCCGACACGGTAATTGGACAACGAAGCTCACACAAGAAGTGTCCCCCTGCGCTGCTGACCACGGATATGCACGGCGGCGCACGCGAGCGATGAGCGAAGCGCGGTGGCGATCAGAGCGGCCAGAACAGCAACCCCAACAACGAGCGACTTCATCGATCCCTCCTGTTGTCCCGTAACGGCGGTCCGCTGGTTCGAGTAGCGCAGAATAGGGGAAAGCCATGTAAGCACAGCATGACGGAAACCTTTCGCTGGAACCCAGCGGGCAAGCGATCCCGCGGGTAGAGTAGGCCAGCAACCGGAACCGAGTGTTGCGTGGACCCGGGGTAACCCGGGCTGCGAAGCGTACACAGGGAATGTCCAGGCCGTGTCATTGAGCCGCAGCTTCGGTCTGAAGATCCAGACGTTCTAACGACCGGCGCGCCGTCGCGAAGCTATGAGCACGGCGGGAAGGACCAGCCAGAGCAGCGAGCCGCTGGACATCCTCGGCTCGCCGATGCTGCACCCACCATCGCCACCACCGCTCGAGGTGGCAGTTGGAACGGGACTGGCCGTCCGCGTGGCGGTCGGCGGGACGGTGTTCGTTGGCGTCAGGGTCGGCGTGGCAGTTGGAGTCAGAGTGTTCGTCGGCGTAGCGGTTGGAGTCAGAGTGTTCGTCGGCGTAGCGGTTGGAGTCGGAGTGTTCGTCGGCGTGAGGGTCGGCGTGGCGCTTGGAGTCGGAGTGTTCGTCGGCGCTGGGGTCAGCGTGGCAGTCGGCGTCTGTGTTGCAGTCGGTGTCGGCGTCAACTGCGCCGCCGCATGCATGCCCTTGGCCGTCGTCGCCAACGTCGCCTTGGTCTTGTAGGATGCGCCATGCGCTGTGGGGTTCCCGGCCACGGTGACCGTCGCGCCTGTAACTGAAATAACGGCAGGGTAGGTCAGATACACCGTCGTCCCGGAGACCTTTGCGATGACGGTCTTGAAATCGGCGCCAGCCCAGCCCGCTCCGGCGATCATAACCTCTTTGCCGGAAGCGAAGCCGGTCGCATCAGCAACGGTCAGAGGATTGATTGTCGACCCATCGGTCGATCCCGCCGTGACGGAGCCGGTGGTCGTAACGTCCGTCTCCGACACCCCGCCGCCGTGGCACTGGCCGCAGGCGATGTCGAGGTCAATCCAGACAGCGTTAGAATAGGAACCCTCAGGAGCGGTGTGCGACAGGTTGACCAACCCAGGAGCATTCGGGCCCGTGCTCATAGCCTTCGCACCGTTCACAGGGTAGGTGTACGTATAGTCACCGTAGGTCGTATAGTTCGGATCGGTGCTTATCCTCCAGATGTGCTTAACATTGGGAGGCTGGTGACAGGTTCTACAGGCGCTCGACGGATCGCTGGCAACATTCTCTAGCGGGGTACCCGGTCCAGTCGGGTGTTGTGTGACTGCGAGGTCGATCTGGGGAGGTATCGTAGCCTTACTATTCGAGTGACAGTCCGTACAAGCGCGCACCGACCCAACGTTCATGCCTATCGTGTTCTCATTGTGCGGCTTGTGGACATCGTGGCAGGTGAAGCAGGAACCCGCAGCGCTGTCGGAGACTCCCAAGTCAACTTTTGCGGCCTGCGCGAACTTGCTTGCGTAATTCGAGGTTGTTTTACCGTCAAGATTCATCGTGCCCGGGGTGCAGTTGGGGGGCACGGGCGCGCCGGGGTTGCCTGGATCTACGCCGGCATAGCCAAAGATCGCATATGGCGGGCATCCAATGTCCTTCCAATTTCCCGTAAACTGCGCGTGCGGGCTATTCAGGAACTCGTTTCCGTCCGGATGGTGCGCGAACCCGTCAGGCTGCTGTTGCTTGTTGGTATAGGGGAGCACCAAGCCGTTGTTGCCGGCAAAGCCGTTACCGCCCTGGATTGACCTCGGGGCCGTGTCGCTTTCCATTCGGTGGCAACCCATGCAGAGGGCTACGATGTCGCCGCCCGTGGTCGAGTCTGTCGGCCATGTCGCGTGGCCGCCATCCGTTGCCACGTGGCATCTTGAGCACTGAATACCCCACTGGTCCCACGAAGAAAGCGAATACGGATGGCTAATTGAGACTTTGGTGGCGCTGGTATAAGCGTGATTACTGGCGGTGCAGTCAACACTGATACTGTTCACCTTGTAGGTGGTAGTGTAGGCGTCAGGCGCCATCACAGCGGTGGCCGTGCAGCCGCTTCCGCCCCCAGAGTCACTGATGGCGACTGTGACTGTGGTCGGGTCACTCGATGGATACAGCGCCCCCTTTGCCGTGAGGACGATACTGGCAACATCACAATTAGTTCCGACCGTGCAAGATGCTGTGATTACAGGATAGGCCGAGGCGCCAAAACTTGGGCTGAGGAGCTTCGTTGTGCTGCCGGTGGCGTTCACATTCTCGAGATGATCGGCCGAGTAGTCGCTGAAGGGCCTCCTCCCGTCGGCGGCACCTATGGCCTTCCAACCCGTCGTGTGGCAGCGGCCGCACTTGTAGGACTGACTTCCTGTCTGCAGCATAGCCGGACCGCCTTCGAGACCCGCGCCGCCGTAGATCCAGTATAGCGGCTGGGTGCCCTTGTCAGTCCAAGTATAGGGTTTGCCGGTATGGCTAGCTGCGGCGGCGCAAGTGGCCGCGTCCGGATAGTTCAAAGGATACCCGGCGTTTCCATTCCCCATGATGGGAGTCTCGCAATCCGGGCACGCGGTCAAATCCGGAGCATCGTCCGAACCAATATCGCCGACCGCGTTCTTGGCGCAATAGGCCATTGCTACCGAGCTCAGCGCAGCGCCAGCGCCGGTCGTCCAGTTGACTGGCATTCTCGGATAGTCTTCCTGGATCCAGAGGTTTGCGAACCCATTGGTTTTAAGGCCGGTAAGATCTGGTTCTGGAATATTAGTAATTTGGTCCGGGTTGGGATCATGAGAGGCATCAACACCCGGAATCCCCCATTTGCTTCCGTCGGCCTTCCTCGACATGTTCTTGTGGCCGCCGAAGACGTAGCTCGACTTGTCATATTTGGGATCTAACATACCCGCCATGCCAGTGGCTTTGTGGCAATAGAGGCAATTATCGAACGTGCCTGTTCCGGGTGCCGTCGGAAGGGCCCATCCGCTTTGTTGAGTGGGATCATGCGTGGCGCCGTCAGGATTGAACGCTACTGCGCTGGCGCTGCCCGCATAGGCCAACGGTACCACCACCATCAGACACAGTCTCACGAACAGCCGCCCTGTGATTAGCGTCATGCCTCTTTCTCCTTATTGCCGGTCGCCGCCGAGGCGATTTCTACGCCGGGTAGCCGGAACACACACTCCATGGGCATCGTTGCCAAGAGAGAAAGCAAAGCCGATGCCTAAGGGAGAAAGTGCCGTGGCAGAAACTCCGCAACCTGCTGAACCAGCCGGAGCCCACCGCAGGTTACTTATCGGTAACTGTGTTGCGGCCGAACGGTAACGCGACCGACACCCTGGCCTTGGACTTTGGATTCTTGTGCACTGCAGCTTGGCAGGCACTCACTCGGACCAGAGACTGTACTTCTTGAGTTTCTGCCAGAGATTCTTGCGGCTGATCCCGAGACGGTCCGCCAGCTCGGCGCGCGTTCCGTGAAATTCTCGCAAGGCGGAGGCGAGAAACGAACGCTCGAACTCGTCGACAGCGTCTTGCAAAAGCTGGTCACTGAACGCGCCCCGGGCAAGCGGTCGGCTCTCGCATCTCTCCCGCACTCGGTCCGGCAACAGATCTACCCCGATGGGAACGCCGTTGCTCAGCGCACAGCACGACTCGACGATGTGCTCCAGCTCGCGGATATTGCCGGGATAGTCGTAGCGGGTCAGCACCTCCAAGGCTTCCGGGGTGAATCCTCCGCATTTGCGCATCGTCCGCCGACTACACAGTGCCAGGAAGTGCTCCAAGAGCAGCGGGATGTCCTCACGACGATCGAGGAGCCGCGGCAGGTGCAGTTGCACCACCGACAGGCGGTAGTAGAGGTCTTGACGGAACTTGCCCTGTTCGACCAGATCCTCGAGCCGGCCCTTGCTCGTCACCAGCAGCCGGACGTCCACCGTGATGGGCTTGCCGCTGCCGAGCCTTTCGATCGTCCGCTCTTGAATGACCCGGAGGAGCTTGACCTGAACGGCCAGAGGGATCTCGTCCACCTCATCGAGCAGGAGTGTGCCGCCATGCGCGAGTTCGAACCGGCCCTTGGCCCCTCCAACCGCCCCGGTGAAAGCCCCCTTTTCGTGTCCGAAAAGCTCGTTTTCGATCAACGCTTCCGGCAGGGCAGCGCAATGCACCTTGATGAAGGGACCTGGTGACCGTCGCGAGAGGACGTGCAACGCCCGGGCAACCATCTCTTTGCCGGTTCCGCTCGGCCCGACGATGAGGACGGTCGAGTCGATGGGTGCCACGGCCCTCACCTTATCCATGAGCCTCACGAAGGCAGGGCTCGATCCCACGAGAAAATCCAGTTTGGAATCCTGTCGCTCACGCAGGTCGCGGACCTCTTCGCTCAGAGACACCAGCGACCAGGCGTTCTGCACCATCCGCACGACCTTCTCGTTGGGGAACGGCTTGGTCACGTAGTCGTAAGCCCCCATCCGCATCGCCTCGACCGCTTCATTGACGGTGGCGTACGCCGTCATCAGAATGACCGGCGTCTCCATGCCTTCCTCGCGCATGCTGGCCAGCAACTCCATCCCATTGAGCCCGGGCATACGCACGTCGGAAACGACCACGTCGAAGGGACGGTTGCGGAGCAGTTGGAGGGCCTCGTCACCGCTCGATGCGGTAACAACATCGTTTGAAGCCTCACCAAGGGAATCGCGCAGCGACACCAGGATCGTCCGCTCATCATCCACGAGCAGGACGCAACACGCGCGATCCTGGCGTTCACGCAGCTTCATGTCCGGACGCTTCCTTCCTGGGACAAAGCGGCAGTTGGATTTTCACCTCAGTGCCTGCACCGGGCCACGAGTCGACGGTGATGTGTCCAGCGTGATCGAGGATGATCCCGTGCGTCACGGCAAGGCCCAATCCTGTTCCCTTGCCCACGCCCTTTGTCGTGAAAAAGGGTTCGAAGACCCGCGACAGGTGCTCCGAGGCGATCCCCCCGCCGTCATCCCGCACCCGCAACGCGGCGTGGCTGTCTTCACAACCCAGCGCGATCTGCAAAACGCCGCCGGCTGGCATGGCATCGATAGCGTTCAGCACCACATTGACGAGGACTTGCACAAGCTGTGCCTGATCGCCGTACACCCACACCGGGTCATCCGGAACTGTCTGCCGCAGATCGACCCGGTTCTTTTGCATCCGAAACGCCACAAGCGGGAGCGCTCTGGTGACCACGCTGCGCAGGTCGATCACGTCCATTTGCTTCGGCGCGTTGCGGGAGAACGTCAACAAGCTTTGCACGACCTTCTCCACGTGCTCGGCGGCCGCCAACATCAACACCGTGTACTCCTGGATCTGCCGGACGTCATCGGGCTTCGCCTGTATCCGGCGCAGGCAGTTCTGCAGCCCTGAGATCGGGTTATTGATCTCGTGCGCGATGCCCGAGGCCATCAGCCCCGCCGCTACCATTTTCTCGGTCTGCATCATTTGCGCCTGGGAATGATGCAAGCGCGTCATGACCAGGTTGACTTTCGCGGCGAGGTCGCCAATCTCGTCATCGCGATCGGGAACGATCGTCTCACAATGCCGCCCGGGCTCGAACCGCTCCAGCGCCCCGGTGATGGCGGCCAACGGTCGCAGGCTGAAGGAGGTCCACACGTAGGTGACGGCTGCGCTCAAGACCATGATGACGAAGACAAGCAGGGTGAGTTCTCGGCGCACCACGGCGAGGCGGGAAAGAATCCGTTTGTCGCGTACGCCCAGGTGGAGTACGCCAAGGTCGCCATGGTAGAGCGGCAAGGCGAAATCTCGGAAACGCTCGCCGAAGATGTCCGTTCGCTGCACCTGGTACCCCTCGCGCTCGCGGTATCGATTCAGGAGCTTGAGTTCTTCCGGAAAATCAGAGTCGAAGGTGTGGACCAGGATCCGGTCGGTCGGATCCGTGACAAAGGCGTAGGCGATGTCGGAACCGGTGTCGCGTGCACTGATCAGCAGCTTCTGCAGGCCGACGAAATCCTGGTCCAGAATCAGGTCGACGCTTTCGGCAGCTAGATGACGGGCAAAGCTCAGCGCCCGCTGCTCGAGCTCATTTTCCAACTCGTTGAGAATGCGGGTGTCCAGGTAAAGGCGATGGATGCCACCGATGAATGCCACCGAGAGTACCACCAGCAGGGCGGACTGCAGGCGTAGCGTCAGCTGTAACCGGCGGCGGGCCGGCGGCGGCTCACTCGGGGGTCTGACCGGTGACGTCGCGGATCTCACGGATGGACTCATACAGTTCTTTGTTTCCTAAGGTAAAGCCGTCGAACCCCAAGGCCGCCAGACGCTCGCGCCCCTGTGGCGTGTCCGTCAAATGGAGGAGAAACTCGCGCATGCGCGCTCGCAGATCCTCCGGGACGGACGTCGGCGCCACGACCGGTGGTATGCCAAAACCCGGCGAGGACTCGATGACTCGAAATTGGCCCCAGTACGGGCTGCGGGGCACCACCAGCCGATTGTAGACCAGCTCGTTTACTGCGGCGGCATCCACCAGGCCGTGGGAGACGGCCTGAAGTGACTGGTCGTGGGATCCCGAAAACAGCGTCGATGAGAAAAAGTACCGCGGCTCCCTTCCCAACTTGCGGATTCGGAAAACCGGATAGAGGTGCCCAGTGCCGGATAATGGGTCGGTAAATGCAAACCGCGATCCTTCCAGGTCCTCGAAGCGCTCAATCGGACTGTTCTTCCGCACGATGATGAGCGAATGATAGACAGTTTTCCCGCTCACGACGGGCAACGCAATGATCTCGACCGGCGCATCGCTGGGTAATGCCGCGTAGCCGCCGGAGCAAATGAATGCCAGATCCACCTCACCTCGCAACACCAACTCGTTGATCTCGTGATAGGTTCGTCGCTGCACGAACTCGTACGGCCGACCCAGGGCGTGCGCGAGGTCATTGAACAGCCCGCGGTATTCATCATAGGTCGCAGTCGGATTGACGATGCTGGCCACCGCAAAACGTAGAGGTCCACCTGGCTGCGTCCCGGCGGATGTGGCCGCTTCGGGCGGGGGAAGCTTGGTGTTGCTGCGCGCGATACGCCGTTCAAGCTGATCGTGCAGTGACTCCAGAATATGGAGCGCCTGGTAAGACCGGCTCTCGACATCGTTGAAATTGAAACGATGCCACTCGGAGGGGATGTCGCGGAAAATCGTGTTGACTCGCTCCAACTCGGTCTCTAACTCCGTGGTGTTATCACCCAGGTTGCGAACCGAATGCAGCAGCTCCGTGTCCATCGAGCGCGCAAGGGTTACCCGACGCAGGAGACGCAACAGCTCAGGGGCCTTCTCTGTCACCCACGCCGCACCTGCCGCGCCACTAGCGCTGTGGCAGGTCGCGCATCGCCGGGGGATCAAGTCGCCGGAAAGAACCGAGCCACCTGCAGCCGAATGGCAGTCGACGCAGATGGGTGTTGGCGCTCCGCTGCGCCTCCGACGGAAGTGCGGGCTTTCGCGAAACACCGCGACGACATTATGATGACAGCGCTCGCAAATCGCCACAATGCCCTGATGCGCGTCGGGGCACGTGGCCGGCCGACCGCTCGGTCCCGACAGCGCGCTGGGCAGGGGCTCTTGGCTTCGAACATGACAGCTGCCGCAGGTCACCCCAGCTTGGATATGAACCGACCGCTGCCAGTCCTCCTTGTGGGCAGACAGCTGGTGGCACGCAGCGCAGGCGTCACTCAGTTGATCGGGCGTGGTCTCAAGCGCCCAAACGGGAACGCAGACCCACAGCGCCAGAACCCAGAGCAGCGCGAACGCTCCGTAGCGAAGCCTGGCAACTTTTCTGTATGCTATCGCGGCACCGCGTGCCCAATGGTAGTCAGGTCGCGTGGGCGCCATCCTGGAGCGCAGAATATGTTTCCTCCTAACTCCGCTCGGACATAAAGTCGCTTCTAGACGACGCCGAACTTATCAGTCAAGGGCGAGTACGCCAACTCGACTGCGGCAGCGCGCGAAACGTGTTCCGAAATCTTGCCCCGATAGCTCTTGAGGCCTGTGTCTGGCAATGGGAAAACAACCGGACCACGCCGAGGCCGTTGTGCCTCGCCAAAATTCCATCCGCGCTTCTCAAGCGGCTTCCCGCCACTCGTAGCGGTGGTGCAGGCCGCCGACCCGGGGCAGTGAGGCGGCCGTCACGCGCGGCGAAGTCGGCGGACACACCGCTCGGGTGATGGGAGGATCCTTGCCGAGTGACAGGTGCGTTCGGTCGTTGTGGTAAGTAATCGAGGTACTCGTGCAACAACGCAAATGGCTCAGCTTTTCGGGCACCCGTTCAACGCGTTGTTCATGGCCGTGAGGATCTCGTCGACGGTGATCTGCCCGTCGTGATTCGCGTCACCGGCGGGGCAGTCCTGCACCGGTGCGTTGCCCAAGGCGATGTTCACCATCGTGAGAATCTCATCGACCGTTACCGAGTGGTCGCCGTTGCAGTCGCCGACGCACGATATCGGGGTAGACGTTGGCGGCACGGCCTGCGTCTGGGTCGGTGTGTTGGTGAGGATCACCGTCACCGTGCTCGTTGGCGTCTGAATCGGCGTGTTCGTCACGGTTGTCGTCGGAGTGTTTGTGGCGGTTGGGGTTGCGGTAGCCACTGGCGTCGGGGTGTCCGTGGGAGTCGCGGTCGGCGTAGCGCTCGGGGTCTGAGTCACGGTAGCGGTTGGCGTTGCCGTCGGCGTGTCGGTGGCGGTCGGTGTCGCCGTCGCCGTTAGTGTGTTCGTCGGCGTCGCGGTGCTGGTCGCCGTCGGCGTTGCGGTCGAGCTTGAGGTAGCCGTCGCCGTGGCAGACGGCGTGCTGGTCGACGTGGGCGTGGGGCTCGGGGTTGACGTTCGCGTTGGGCTGTTCGTGGGCGTCGAGGTTGCCGTGTTGGTGGGCGTCGCGGTCGGCGTTGCCGTGGCGGTTAGCGTCGATGTCAGCGTCGCGGTCTGAGTCGGCGAAGCGCTCGGGGTGTTGGTAGCGGTCTGCGTCGGGGTACTCGTCGAAGTGCTCGTCGCGGTGCTGGTCGCCGTCGGCGTTGCCGTGGAGCTTGAGGTAGCCGTCGCCGTGGCAGACGGCGTGCTGGTCGACGTGGGTGTGGGGCTCGGGGTTGACGTTCGCGTTGGGCTGTTCGTGGGCGTCGCGGTTGCCGTGTTGGTGGGCGTTGCTGTCGGCGTGTCGGTGGCGGTCGGTGTCGCCGTCGCCGTTAGTGTGTTCGTCGGCGTCGCGGTCTGAGTCGGCGTAGCGCTCGGGGTGTTGGTGGCGGCCTGAGTCGGGGTGGTCGTCGGTGTGGACGTCGCAGTCGGCGCTGCAGTGGCGGTTACCGTCGGAGTTGCCGTCGGGGTATTGGCGGCCGTTGGGGTCGCGGTCGGCGTCTTGGTAAGAGGCGGTGTGTTGGTAACAGTGAGGGTGGCGGTTGCCGGCGGTGTGATCGTTGCCGTTGGGGTTACGATCGGGGTGGCGGTGCTGGTGGGCGTCGCCATCAGCCCGCCCAGTGCCGCCAGCAGGTTCGCTGCGTCGGGGCTGCCGAGACCGGTCACCATGTCATAGCCAACACCAGCGCTGTAAGCGCCGTTCGAACCGCTGGTGATGTCATGGAGGGCGGTGCTGCCACACAGCCCGTACAGCCGTGCGCCCGGATTACCGAGGCCACTGCCGCCAACTCTCTGGTTCAGATCAGCGAATAAGCCGGCCCATTGTGGCGCCGCGTCGGAAGTGCCGCCGACGAGGTGCCAGGAGCCGCCCGACGCAACGTAGTTGCCGGGGGACGGGTTGGCTTCCAAGGCCACATCCGGTACCAAGCGCTGCGTTCCGCTTGGCACGGAACATCCGGTTTGAAACGCGGGGCGTGAAAACACCTGACTGATGCCACCGCCCGAGTCGCTCCAGGCGCTTTCGGAGCCGTATCCGCCACAGCCCGGGCTGGAGGAAATCATGCCGCTGCTGCAGCTGGGAGTGGTCCCGCCGGCTCCCATCACGTGCGGAGAATTGGCCGGGTGATCAACGCTCAAGGTGTTGCTGCAATCGTTGCTCCCACTGTCACCCGACGCGGCGAACCAAGTCTGCCCAATAGCGTTGGCGTTGGCGAAGATGCTGTCGTTCGTTTGCTGCGTGGCCGCCGGCGTGCCCGCCTCACAGCTTCCCCAACTCGTGGTGACGACGTGGCCGGGGTTGTCGGTAACGATGCGGTTGTACATCGTGGTGAAATCGGACGACGAGGTTGAGGCCGCCATGTAGTCGAGAACGACGGCGCCCGGTGCGGTGCCGTGAGCGTACTCAACGTCCAAGGAAATCTCGATGGAGTTCTGCGTGTTGAACGTACAGCCGCTGGAACCGCTCGCACCGGTGCAGACCTGGCCACTGCCGCTCGGCAACGCGGGCAGCCCCCACTGCGAGTCGAACGCTGCGACATCCGTGTCGGACCACGCGTACGCTCCCGCGATCACCAGCGTCTGGCCCGCCCCGGTGTAAGTGCGGCCGTTGTCGTAAAATACAGCAAGGTCGTTCGGACTCAGGGCGCAGCAGTAGGTTCCAAGCGCCGCACTGGGGGTGAGCGCGGGTTGCGTGCTCCGGACGTGCGCGTGCATGGTGGCGAGATCGCCGGCGATATCGGCTGGCCACGTGGGTTCGTCGATGGCCGCGTAGTGCGTCCTCCCCCTGAAGGTCACGTGGTATGACTCCACGCCGAAGGCGTGTTCGAGCGCGGCGACACTGCCGACCGCTCCGACCAGCAGGCGGTTGGAGAAGCGGTCAGTGATAGTGAAACCGTTGACTTCAAGGTAGTCCGCCACACGCTGCTCCGCCTCCGCTGTTGGCGCGTAGCGGGCGTTGAACTCATCTTGGGTCAGGAACTGGCCGTACGTCGGGGAGTTGGGATTCTGCACGTCGGCGAGAAATCGCTCCAGCTCGTCACGGTTTCTCAGTTCGAGGCTGACGACAATGGGGTGCTGCGTGGTGGACGCTTCGCGTTCCTGAATGGTGGCCTCACTGAGGCGTGGTGAAATTGAGTGTGTCCGGGCATGCGCCGGTGTCGGTTGCGTACCCGCGCCGAGCGCCAGCACTAGGCCCGCCACGAGGCGGGAGGTCTTGACGTTCATGTGTGTTCGTCTCGAACCCTCGCCCACATGGCGCACCGCGCGGAGATGGCGCCGCACGAGCCCGAAGCTGGTCCGCCAGAACGTGGCCATGTCCTCGGGACGGTCGTGGTCGTGCGTCATGGGGGTCTGCACCCGATTGCCCTTATCGAGGGAGTTCAAGAAAGCGTTCTTGTCCGTGTAGTCCACGCCGTAGGGCGGATCGGTGACGACGAGTGCCGCCGGTGCTCCCGCCATCAGGCGCGCGACATCGTCGGCCACCGTCGCGTCGCCTGTCCCTCCCGAAAATCCAGTACGTGGCTGAATCATCGAGCATTTCCCTACGATTGATAGTTGCCCCAGAATCGCCCGATGGGAGCTATCCTGTTCGCTCTTCTCACCATGGCGCGCGACACCCCTCGTCGTCGCACCGACCTCGAAGCCGAACTGCTCGCCCTCCGGCACCAACTCCTCGTACTTCAGCGACAGCCGTACCCCTACCAAAGGCGGCGCGTCGCCTTCCACCCAAACATCCGACGTCCAGGGCGACGCTGGGCTCACTACAGCCTCGGACGCAGCGACTCGTTCGCGCGGATCACGCCATCCGGTCGCATCCATACGCGAAGCCGACACTTCGAACATCTTCGCCCGCTGAGCGATCGGCTAGACGACCCCTGCGGCTCACCGGTGGCGGGCATTCGGACACTTCAAACCATTATTGACCCATCGCCGGAATCCGCACTGACCCGGGAGCCTGCTTGCCGGTCAGCGGCGGCCGTACCAGAGGAAACAGAACGTCCGCCAGCGCGAGGCGATTGGGAACAACGAGAAGAACAGAAGGGCGAAGAGCACCTTCCACGGATGTGCCAGCTTCCTCGCCGACGTCAGCGCCGCGTACTCGTCGATGATCTCGAACCTCTGGCCGCGCGACCGTCCCCACGTGCGCAAGGCGCGCGAGATCCAAATCTCTTCGCCGGCGTAGACCTTCTCGCTGAAGCCGCCGATCGCGTCGAACGCCTCCCGCGAACAGTACAGAAAGCACGCCCCGGCAACTCCGAACCCGTGCGTGACCTTCACGACCCACTCGCCAAGCGTCCGGCCGAAGCCCGGTGCCACGTCCGCGAAAGACACCCGCGCGCCGCCGCCGCAGCAGTTCCCGTGCTCGAGATTGCGCAGCACCCGCAGCAGGAGCCCGTTCGACGGCACGGTATCGGCGTCAACGAACATGAGATACCGGCCACGCGCGGCCCGAGCCCCGGCGTTGCGCGCGCGCGAGATCTGGTTCAGCGGCTCGAACACCACCCGGGCACCGGATTCCGCCGCGATGGCCGAGGTCCGGTCGGTCGAGTTGTTGTCGACGACGATGACCTCGCCCGCCGCCTCCATTCGCTGCATCTCCTCGCGCAACGCGCGCAGCGTCGCCGGCAGCAGCTGTTCCTCGTTGTAGGCAGGGACAATGATGGAATAGGTCGTCATCTTCGCGAGCTGTTGAATACGTTCGCGGTGCTCTATAGCGGCCGTCTAACGTAAGATTAGCCGCACTCCTACCAAAGGCAGCGCGTCGCCTTCCACTCACGGTCCTTGCGAAGCACTAGTTCCTCCCGCGCTGGACCATCAGGTCAAGGTCCTCGCGGAGGCTCTGCAGATCCTCCTCGTGCTCGACTTCCTGCTCGAGAATCGTGAGGGCCAAGTTGTACGTCACCATGTCCTTGTCCTTGGTGGCGTCCATCAGGCCCTTGTAGGTCGCGATGGCGCACTGCTCGCCCACGATGTTCTGGTCGAGCAGGACGGCCACGTAGGAATCCTCCGGTGCGTCGTACTTGCACGGGCTCAGTTCGGACCAGCCCTGTGGCGAGAGCACGGGGGTTCCACCCAGCTGGATGATCCGGTTCGCCACGAGCACTGCGTGGTTCAGCTCCTCCGTCGCATGGAGGTTGAGCTCCGCCGCCACGGCGTCCTTCATCGGACCCTTGATGAGCTTCGCGCCCAGCCAGTACTGGTAGTAGGCGAGCCACTCGCTTGCGTACGCCTGATTGAGCAACTTGATTAGTTGCTCGACGTCCATGCCGATGATCGCGCGACCTTTTGTTCCCATGGTGTCGTTCTCCTCTCTTTGTTCGATCGAGGGCAGCCCCGCGGTCGTCTCCGGTCGACCCCGGTGCCGATGCTCCGACGATGATCTGGCTATCTGCTCTTTGCAACCTCGCTCATCGGGATGCCCAGCGCCTGCGCCACGCCTTCGCCGTAGGCCGGGTCGGCCT
>JBIOJG010000087.1:0-17732 GCA_044450645.1 Binatia bacterium | reverse complement strand
GCCGATCACGACCACGTCCGTTGTGGAGGTCATTGTGGCCCACCACGCGACCGTGGGCGCACGCATCGATTTACCGTGTCAGTGAAAAGGCTAGAACGCTACGCGAGCCACACCCACCGCGCAGCGGTTTAGTTCAACTACTATTCGACTCCCGAATGAAATCCGCAACCCCCGCGGATCCTGCAGCATAGCGTCCCGCTGCCATGCGCCTGCCATAGGGCACAACCCGCTTGCAAGTCAAACGGTTAGGGCACTGCTGCTCACCCGCTTTCTCGGCGCGCTAGGCCGCGGCACCCGCGGGCTAGCGCGCCGCGGGCGGACCAGCCCCCAGCCGGTCGGCGGGGCTCTGCACGCCGTGCCCGCCACGGTTCAGCACGTGAGTGTAAATCATCGTCGTCTTCACATCCCGGTGGCCGAGTAACTCCTGTACCGTCCGAATGTCGTAGCCTGCTTCTAGGAGATGGGTTGCAAAACTATGCCTGAGAGTGTGCGGGCCGACTGGCTTGACCATCCCCGCCTGACGCGCCGCCTCGTGAATAGCCCGCTGGAGGACCGACTCGTGCAAATGATACCGCTGCGGTGGGCCGAAGCGCGGATCGCGGCAGATGCGCGAGGCCGGAAACACCCACTGCCACCCCCACTCGCGATTCGCGCTCGGATACTTGCGCGCCAAAGCATCCGGCAGGACGACCCGGCCGTACCCGGCTGCCAGATCGGTGTGGTGCACCTTGCCGACCCGCTCCAGATGCAACCGCAGCCGCGGTATCACCGCCGACGGGAGCATCGTTACCCGATCTTTGTTCCCCTTGCCTTCCCGAACGAGAATCTCGTTGCGCGTGAAGTCGATATCCTTGACGCGCAGCCCCAGGCACTCCATCAGCCGCAGCCCCGCGCCATAGAGCAGCGTCGCCATGATCCAGTTGACTCCGCCGAGCCCGCCGAGCAGGGCCTCAACCTCCGGCCGGGTGAGCACCGTGGGGAGCCGCTCCGGCCGCCTGGCGCGGACCACATCGTCGAGCCACCCAGGATCACGCTCCAGGACATCCTTGTACAGGAACAGGATCGCCGCGAGTGCCTGGTTCTGCGTCGAGGCCGCAACGTGCCGATCGACCGCGAGCGCCGTGAGGAACTGCTCGATCTCTGGCTTGCCCATGTCGGCCGGATGCCGCTTGCGGTGAAACAGAATGAACCGCTTGACCCAGCCGACGTATGCCTCCTCCGTCCGATAACTGTAATGCCGCGTGCGGATCGCGTCGCGCACTTGATCGAAGAGGCGCGGCTTGGTGGGATTGGCGTACGACATTGCCGCGTGGTTACGGCAGGCCGACTCTGGCGGCGCCGATCCGCTCTTGCCCGAATCTGGCCCCATCTGAGCTGGCACGACTCGCAAAGGCCGAGTCCGAGAACCTGTGGCGGCGATTGATTGCGACATGACGACCTCCTTCGAGCAAGGCGAAGATATAGCGAAGACACGAGTAAGTCAACATGACACGCTATGATGGACCAATGTGATGATCCAATACACGTCGCATACGATGGATGCCCGCCGACAGACCGCGGGCATGACGGATTGGGGCGCGGTTAATGGGCAGCTCGTCGAAGGGGCTGTCTCCCATCTATCGACAATCCGAAAGGGCGATGGAACCTGAGAAATAGGCTGCCAGATGTACGAACCGGCATGTTGGACTCGGTGCTGACAAGCAGACCGAGTTTCAGGTATGGAATCTACCCGTGCAGGCGAGAGGATCATGGAGACGCAGACCCTGACGTTGAACGAAGCCGCACCGCTGCCAGCGCCTTCGAGGAAACTGCGCCCCTATCAGCGCCAGTGCCTGGAACGCTTGCGGCAGCGGTACCGAGAAGGGAAACGCCGGCTCCTCGTCTCCTTGCCCACCGGTACCGGCAAGACCATCATCTTCGCCCAATTCCCGAACTACTTTCGGATGAAGAAGCGGCTGCTCGTGCTGGCCCACCGCGAAGAGCTGCTGGACCAAGCCCGGGAGAAATTCCACGACGCCGATCCGAACCTGCCGGTGGCGATCGAGCAAGCAGGAAAACGCGCCTCGGCGGATTGTAAGGTGGTGATCGCCTCCGTGCCGACCATCGGCCGCACCGGGAGCAAACGCCTCGCCGCACTCGACCCGGAGGACTTCTACCTCATCGTCGTCGACGAGGCGCACCACGCCGTGGCGCAGAGCTACCGCACCATCTTCGAGCATTTCAAATTGTTCGCCCCGGACACTCCCAGGATGCTCGTGGGCTTCACCGCCACGCCACGGCGCGGAGATCAGCAGGGTCTCGGCGAGGTCTTCGAGGAGATCGCTTACAAGCGCAGCCTGGAGGAAATGATCCGGGGGCGCTTTCTCTGCCCGGTCTCCGGCTGGTGCGTCACCTCCAATGTGGATCTCGATGGCGTCCAAGTGAGGGGCGGTGACTTCGTCGAGTCGCAGCTGGCTCGGGCGGTGGACGTGGCTGAGCGCAACGCGCTGCTCCTCCGCGCCTATGAGGACCTCGCTCGACATCGCCGCTGTATCGTGTTCTGCGTCAACGTCGCGCATGCCCGGGAAGTCGCGGCCCTGTTTCGGAATGCCGGAATACGGGCCGCTGCCGTTTGGGGCGCCATGCCGAAAAGTGAGCGGCGAACCACGTTGGCCCAGCTGTCGAGTGGTGCGCTCGAAGTCGTGACGAACTGCAATGTGCTGACCGAAGGCTTCGACGAACCGCGGATCGACTGCATTCTGATGGGCCGGCCCACCCACTCCCGCCTGTTGTACGCACAAATGGTCGGGCGCGGGACCCGACTGCACCCGCAGAAGTCCGACCTGCTGGTCATTGATGTGGCCGACAACAGCCGCAAGCACTCCCTCGCCGGACTGCATGCGCTCTTCGACCTGAATCCGGCCCTGGACCTTCAGGGTGGCAACGCTCTGGCGATCGCAGACCGATTGCGTGCCATTGCCGAGCGCTATCCATGGGTGGACACCCGGAAGATCAAGACGCCGCGGGACCTGGAGTTCGCTGCCGAGCGCATCGATCTGTTTCGCTTCGAGCCACCGGATGAGGTGCAGCCGTATACGCGTCTGTCCTGGTGTGCGACTCCCGGCGGCGGCTACCGCCTCGGCCTTCCGGACCGTGAAGACATCGTGATCCAGCAAAACCTGCTCGATGCGTGGGAGGTACAATTCCATTCGCCGGCGCGGCGGGAAGCAGCAGTGAGCGTGGGCGCTGCCGCAGAGCTGCCCGAAGCCATTCGCCAGGCGGAGGCCTTTGTGCGAAAAGAACGCGGCGCGGCGCTCCGCCTCCTCGATCTCTCCGCACGCTGGCGCCACCAACCGCTGAGCGGCGCCCAGCGCGGTCTCCTCCAGCGGAAGGGCATCCCGATTCCCAAGGGGCTCACCCGCGGTCAGGCATCGTGGATGATCGGGCTCCTCTCCGCGCACGGGCGTGCGTGACAGCAACGGCAGGCGGTACATGCCTCTCCTGTTGCTGGCACTTGCCTCTGCTTGACCATGAACGCGCCTCGGTCGTAAAGAGGCGACGCGTCCGATCATGGATCTGTTCTCACGCGCCGCCACCCTGATTGAAGACCTGCGGGAGATTCCACACTACGGGCGCATCGGCGCGGCGTTGAGGCGGGCGCGCGCGGGTGGATTTCGCACCTGGGGCTATCTCATACGCGAATACGCGGAGCGGATTCCCGACCGCGTGCTGCTGCGCTTTGAAGACGCCGCGGTCACGTACGGCGCCTACGGCGCGAATGTGAATCGCTACGCTCATGTGCTGCGCCGCGCCGGCGTGGGGCGCGGCGATGCGGTCGCGATCATGATGGAAAACTCGCCGGCCTTTCTCATGGCCGAAGGCGCGATGGCCAAGCTGGGCGCGATTGGCGCGCTCATCAACACCAACCTCCGGGGCGCGGCCCTGGCGCATGTACTGCAGACTTCAACGGCGCGGGTCGTACTGAGCGACGCGTCGTGCTGGCGCGGGCTCGGCGAGCTGGGCTGCCTCGAAGGTGTCACCGTCTACGCCGGCGCCACACCCGAACAGCTGCGTGGCACCGCGTTCCGATCGTTAGCGGAAGCGCTCGCTGATGCGCGCGCGGACGAACCCGACATTCCCGACGTGCGGATGTCCGACGTCATGCTGTACATCTACACGTCGGGGACCACCGGCTACCCCAAGCCCACGATCATTCGGCACGCGCGCTTCACCATGGGGGGCTACTCGCTCCGGATCGTGCTGGACCTGCGGCCTGACGATTGCTCGTACGCGCCGACACCGCTGTACCACGGCTACTCGAACTTCGTCGGTTTTGCGCCGGCGTTTCACAACGGATCAACCTTCGCCTCGCGACGCAGATTTTCCGCAAGCCACTTTCTTGAGGATGTCCGGCGCCATCGCGTGACCCACTTCATGTACGTGGGAGAGCTGTGCCGGTACCTCCTCCGGCAGCCGCCCGGTCCGCGCGATCGCGAGCACGGCATTCGCCTGGCTTCGGGTCCCGGTTTGCGGCCGGACATCTGGCGGGCTTTCATGGAACGGTTCGCCATTCCGCGGATTATCGAGACCTACGGCCAGACCGAGGCTAATCTGAGTCTGATGAACCGCACCGGCCGCGTCGGTTCGGTTGGCCGGCCCGCGCCGTTCACGCACGGGCATCTCAAACTCGTACGCTTCGACTTCGAACGCCGCGAACCGGCGCGTGGGCCGGGCGGGTTGTTGATCGAGTGCCACCCCGGCGAGGTTGGTGAACTGATCAGCGTGATCTCCAAACGGACGGTGATGAGCTTTGATGGATACGTCGACGCGGCCGACAACGAGCGGAAAATCCTGCGCGACTGCTTTCGCACGGGTGACCGGTACGTGCGCACTGGTGATCTGCTCCGCCGCGACCGCGCCGGCTACTACTATTTCGTCGATCGCGTTGGCGACACCTTCCGTTGGAAGGGCGAGAACGTCGCTACCCAGGAAGTGGCGGAGCTGCTGAATGGTGCGCCCGGCGTTAGTGAAACTGCGGTCTATGGTGTGAAGATTCCGGGCACGGACGGCCGCGCGGGTATGGCGCTGGTGGTGCTCGCCGCCGGAACGCGCTTCGATGCAGAGGCCTACTACGCCTTTGTGAAACAGACGCTACCCATCTATGCGCGCCCGCTCTTCGTGCGCGTGGCGGAGTCGATGGACGTGACCGGCTCGCTCAAGCATACCAAGACCCGCCTGCAGTACGAGGGCTACGATCCCGAGCGGGTTGCCGACCGGATCTACTTCCGCAGCGACCGGTTGCTTCGCTACGTGCCGCTCGACGTCGAGCTCAAGCGGCGCATTGATGCGGGCGAGTTTCTTCTCTGAAGTCCGGCACAGGGGTTGCAGCTTACACTCAGCGTTCTTTTGCCCGAGTTGAGCGCAATCGCAGTCGGGCGGGTCGAAAAGTTCGTCGGGGGGATGACTTAATGACCGTATTGTCAGCGCACGATGTGACATCCGTAGCGCGCAGAGGTCGAGTCCGGACTACCGTCACTGCAGTTCTTTGCACCTTGTGTGGCGTTTCTGCAATGGCACAGGCGAGCGTCTACGTTGCCAACCTGGGCTCCGGCGACGTGTCGGTCATTGACCGATCGACCAACTCGACTCTCGCAACCGTTCCGGTCGGTTCCGGCCCGGACGGGATTGCCTCCACGCCGGACGGTAGATCGGTGTACGTGACGAACTTTGGCGCCAACACCGTCTCCGTCATCGACACCAATATCAATCAAGTAACAGCTACAGTTCCGGTCGGCTCCGGTCCGGTAGGTATCGCCATCACTGCGAACGGCCAGTTCGCGTATGTGACGAACCGCGGCGACGGCACGCTCTCGGCTATCCAGACGTCGACCAACACCGTCACCGCGATTATCCCGGTCGGCTCCGGC
This sequence comes from Binatia bacterium, assembly GCA_044450645.1. GTDB lineage: Bacteria > Desulfobacterota > Binatia > HRBIN30 > HRBIN30 > JAGDMS01. Next base: position 11,826 of record JBIOJG010000087.1, on the reverse strand, counting down.
CCAGACGCCGTAGTCATCACCCCGGATGGCGCGAGGGCGTATGTCACCAACTCCTTCTCGCAAGCGCCGGGACTCGTGTCGGTGGTCGACCTGCAGACAAATGCGGTTGCGGCGTCTGTTGCCGTGGCACGCAATCCCAATCGCGTCGCGATCACCCCTGATGGGGCCGTGGTGTACGTGACTAATTTCCGCTCCTGGAATGCCGCGGTGATCGACACGGCGACGAATACCGTGACCAACACGATCCGCGTTTCCGGGCGGCCCAGCGGGGTCACAGTCGATCCGAACGGCACCCGGGCTTACGTGGTGACTCTGGCCGGCCGAGTGCAGGTTGTCGATACGGCGACGAACCGGATCATTGATCAGAGCATCATCGTCGGCAACCAGCCGTACGGGATTGCCATCCCGCGGACCGGGGGGCTGGCCTACGTCGCCAATTTCACGTCCGATACGATTTCGGTCGTCGACCTGGAGGCACAGCAGGATGTTGCCGACATCGCGGTTGGATCCCAGCCATTTGCTGTTGCGGTGAGTTGTGTTGGCCACGAGTGCACTGATGCGCCGTACACGCCACGTCCGACGAACACGCCCGTTCCCGTGCCGACAGCAACGCCCATCACGCTACTCGACCCAACCGCCACGATACCGGAGCCGACCGTAACGCCGACCGCGAGCGGGGATCTGGTCACGGTCGTAGCCGGCTCGGTAACGGGCCAGCCCGGCACACAGGTCCAGCTTCCTGTCTCGTTACGTACATCGGGGGAGGCGGTGGCCGGTGTCCAGAACGATCTCACCTTTTCGGCGGCAGTGCGGATCGCGCCTGACGCTGACGGCGCCCCGGATTGCGTAACCAACCCTGCGATCCACAAGAGCGCAACCGTGTTCGGGTTCCTGCCGGCAGGGTGTCAGCCAGGCACTGATTGCGACGGCATTCGCGCCATCGTCTTCGCGTTCAACGATTTGCGTCCGATCGCTGATGGGTCGGTCCTGTACACTTGCACCGTCGATATCGCGCCCGATGCGGCTGCGGGTGCCTATCCGCTCATCGTATCCAACGCGGAAGCGGGTGACCCGACGGGTATGCCCCTGGCAGCAACCGGCACAGACGGTGACATCGTCGTCGATGCGCCCTCGGCCGGCTGGACATCTTCAATCTTGGCGAGTATGCTGGGAAGGTTGCTGTGTTCCGCGGGAGCGCGCGATGGCGCCGCGTGCGCCGTAGATGCCGATTGCCCGGATGGGGCGTGCGTGGTCGCGCAAGGCGTGTGCGACGGCGGCAAGGACGACGGCCTCCTCTGCGACTGTCCGGGAGCGACCTGTGTGGCGGGTGCGACGTGCGGCACCGATCCGACAATGGGGACGTGCAGCGGCGGAACAGCCGACGGGCAGTGCTGCGATGCGCAGTCCAACTGTGCCGGCAATCGCTCCTGCGTCGGTACACAGAAGGTGTGCCTCGCCGGCCCCGTTCGAGGGATGTCATGCCTCCGGGATGCGCAGTGTCTAGGCTCGCAGTGTGGCGCGATCGGCAAGTCGTGTGGTGGCGGAGACTTCGCCGGCTTCGCCTGCGTCGCCGATGGCGACTGCCCCCGCGGCGCATGCATCGTAGCCGCTCTGCGATCCGCAACTCCGCCGGCCACTACGCCGACACCGGCCGCCCCCGGGCTGAACAGCGGCTTGACCGGTGCGACTGGGCAGGCGCAATCGGGTGGCGGATGTGAGATTGCACGCTCGGGCGGCGCGCGTTCGAGCGTCCTGTGGGCGCTACTGCCGCTGGCGGTCGCCCGGTTGCGCAAACGGCGCGCCTGGGCGAGCAGGGCGTCAGGACCGGGGCTGGTTTCTCCGCGCTAGAACCATTCCTCGTCGAAGTCGAGCGCGGTCCTCTCGCCACTCTTCAAGATTTCCGCCGCGGCATGCAGGTACGGTAGCTCGTTGTTGAGGTAGAAGCGTGCCGTGGCGAGCTTGCCCTTGTAGTAACGCTGGTCCGCGGCCCCAGCCCCGGCGTCGAGCGTCTTCTGGGCGACGATCGACTGCCAGAGGAACAGCCACGAGATGACCAAGCGGGAGAACATCCTGAGGTACGAAACTGCAGAGCCGATGTAGAGATCGATGTCCCCTGCCATTGCAACCCCGCCCAGATGCGTCGTGGTCTCGGCGACCTCGTTCAACGCGGCGGTGACTTTGCCTGCCAGGTCCTTCAGTGCTCCGATTTGTGATGCCTCCTCGATGGTCTTGGAGATTTCGGCCAGCAGCGCTCTGAACGCTTCGCCGCCCTTCATGACGACCTTGCGGCCGAGCAGGTCCATCGCTTGGATGCTGTTGGTGCCCTCGTAGATCGGGAACACCTTGCAGTCGCGCAGCATCTGGGCCAGCGGGAACTCCTCGCTGAACCCGTAGCCGCCGTAACATTGAATGGCGAGCACAATCGAGTCGTACGACGCCTCCGAGCCATAAGCCTTGCAGACCGGCGTCAGAATACCCAAGATCACCTCCGCCTCCATTCGCTCGGTCTCGTCCGGGCTGAACCGCTCCTTGTCGCCCAGAAAAGCCGCGTAGGCGAGGAGTGCGAACATGCCCTCGGTTGTGGCCTTCTGAGCGAGCAGCATGCGCCGGACGTCGGAATGCTTGATGATAGGGACCTGCGGCGTGGTGGGATCCTTTTCTGTGATCCTGCGCCCCTGCAGTCTCTCGCGCGTGTATTGCAGTGCATGCTGGTAGGCGTTGGACGCCAGACTGGTTGCCTGCAAACCGGTGGCGATGCGGGCATGGTTCATCAGTTGGAACATGTACGCGAGGCCCCGGTTCGGTTCGCCAAGAAGCCAGCCCCGGCAGTCCCCGTTATCACCGAAGTTCAGGGTGGCCGTCGCGTTGGCTCTGAGACCCAGCTTATGCTCGAGTCCGGCAGTCACCACGTCGTTGAATTCGCCGATCGATGCATCCTCGTTGACGCGGTACTTGGGAACGATGAACAGGCTGATGCCCTTGACCCCCGGCGGCGCACCAGGAAGCTTGGCCAGCACCGGGTGGATGATGTTCTCCGTCATGTCCTGGTCGCCGTTCGAGATGAAGCACTTGGTGCCCGTCAGCAGGTAGTAGTCGCCGTCGTTGGCTTTGACCGCGGTGGTCTTGACGTCGCTCAAAGAACTGCCGGCCTGAGGTTCGGTGAGGCACATGGTTCCACCCCACTCACCCGCATACAGCTTCTCCAAATAGGTCTTCTTCAGCTTGTCGTTGCCGAACGAATGGATCAGACCCGCGGCGCCGAAGGCGCCGGCGATATACATGTTCGCGGCGGTATTTGCGGCATTGAACATCAGCGCCGTCGCTGCAGCGACGGCGGCGGGGAACTGTTGCCCGCCAAACTCGGCTGGGCCGGTCTCGCCGTGCCAGCCGCCGTCTTTGTATGCCTGCCAGATCCTGTGCATGCATTCCGGGACACGGGTCTTCTTGCTCTTGGTGTCGTACGTGACGCCGATTCTGTCCATTTCCGCATACGCTGGCCAACAGATTTCGCGCGCCAGCTTGTAGGCGGCGTCCATCGCCGTATCAAACGTCTCTTTGGAATGATCGCTGAAGTACTCATACTCGGTCAGGGTCTCGACGCCGAGCATCTCGTACAGGACAAATCGGATATCGCGCACGTTTACCAGTGTGTCGCTCATCTCGCACTCCTCTTGTCGTGACCAGAGCCGCGGCCCTGATCTTAAGCTCGTGATCTACTTCTTCGTTCGGCTTCCTTGGCCCTTCCGGTCAAGCAGCAAGTACCCCGGCAAGTTGGCGAGCCGCAGCGCCGGCTGCAACAGCGCCGGAAAGAACTTGATCGCAGCGGCTTTCACGACCCGCGGGTTGTCGAGCTCGATGCGTTGCCCGGCTCTCTCCAGCGTGCAGTGCCTCGCTTGCAGCACGTTGAGGCACCAATCGGTGTCCGTACCGTAGGGCAGGGGAGTGATGTAGCCTCGTCCCGTCGGGAATGCGACTACCGGTGTGTGGTAGTGACGGCCGCTGCGACGACCGACGTGGTGTACGATCGCGTGCGGTGGGAGGGTACCCGCAAAGAGGCTGATGAGCGGGTTGGTGATGGCGCGGTTCACGCGCCGCATGATGCGCGGGACTTGCATGGGTCCGAAGCTAGCCTTCAGCGGACGGGCCGGTCAAGCGGAATGAGAGGCGCACGGCGGCGAGCCCTGAAGCTTCATGACGGAGTGCGGCGTTCATTTGACCTTCAGGCGACCCAGCGGATGCGAGGGGGCAGACCTGCTGCGGCGGGCTCCTGCGAGACCGGGGCCACGAAGGAAGGTGTCGGCGCCGGATCGGATCCCCGACCACAGCCAATCCTTTTCGGCGCGGTCTTCGATATTGACTGCCAGGTGCCACATCGTGTCGATCTCTTCCACGTCGTCTTCGACGGTGTGTTGCCCGGCCCACGCGGTGACCGATTGGAACTTGCCGAAGCTCACGCAAAAGGTGATCAGGTCGCCACACACAAACCCGGTCAGCGGGAATCCCTCGGCGGGGCTCGGAGAACCCACTGCCGTGTGGAAGGTGCCGGAAACTGCTCCGTCATCACTAACGGTGATATCCAGCTCGGAGTTGTGCTGATTGTGCCACTTGCCTGAGAAGTCTACGTCCATGTCGGCCTCCGATCATTACACTTTACGCTCCCCGTAATAGGGCATGCGAACGGCGTCGTTGCCCTCGTCCGGCTTGGGTGCGGCCGCCGCGACCATCATCTGGGTGACGGGCGAAATGACGCTGGGGTCGGTCATCACGTTGACGCAGGCCGGGCGGTCGCTAGCCAAGGCCCGCTGTAGCGCAGGTACCAGGTCGTTCGGGTCTTCGACATACTCCGCGTGACAGCCGAAACCGGCGGCAGCGAGGTCGTAACGTGTCGGGCCGAGCGCCGTCACCACCCTGCGGTCCTTCCCGTACATCAGCTCTTGCCCGTGCGCCGACATGCCCCATTGCTGGTCGTTGTTCACCACGGTGACGATGTTGAGCCGGTGGCGCACCATGGTGTCGAACTCCGCGAAATTGAGGCCTACGGAACCGTCGCCGATGATGCACACCACCTGGCGGTTGGGGTGGGCGACTTTCGCCGCGATCGCGAACGGCATGCCAACGCCGAGACAGCCCAAATAGCCGTGCGACAGCCAGTGCCCGCCCCGCCGAATCTCGGCGGCCATGTCCATCCACGACGAGGTCTCGCCGCCGTCGGCCACGACGATGGCATCACGCTCCACGGTGGTCGCCAACGTGCGCGCCAGCCGGTAGGGATGAATGGGCGGTTCTTTGTTGGTGAGGGCTTCGGCGAAGAGCGCGTCCGCGAACCCGCGGACCTGGCGCACCGCTTCCTGCCATGCGGAGCGGTCCGGCCATTTCTTCTGGTGGGCGGCTGCGTGTAAGGCGTGCACCGTCTCATGCACGTCCGCCATGATGCCGAGATCGATATCGCGGTTGCGTCCGATCTCCTGTCCCTCGATGTCGACCTGGATGACGCGCGCGGTGTGCGGAATGATCATTCCGCTGCGGCCGGCGGTGAAGAGTCCCAGCCGGGCGCCCAAAATGAGCAACACGTCCGGCCTGTCGCCCCCCATCTGTGCCAGCGCACCCAGAGTCGAAAAGCTGCGCCCTCCGAGTGGATGGTCATCAGGGACCATGCCGCGCGATTTGGTGTTGGCGAAAACCGGTATGCCGGTGTGCTCGGCGAATTTTACCAGCTCTGTCCCGACGCCGGAAAACCAGGCGCCGCCCCCGACCATGATGGCGGGACGCTCCGCGGCCAGCAACCATTCGATCGCCCGGTCGACGGCCGCGGCCGGTGGCGCCGGCCGCGCGTCCAGCTTGATACGCTGAGGGAAGATGACGTCAGTTTCGTCCGTACGTCTGAACAGCACGTCGGCCGGGATCTCGAGGAAGACGGGCCCGGGCCGCCCGGTGGTGGCAATCCGCAGTGCCTGGGCAACGAGTTCGGGGATGCGCTGCGAATGGGTGATGCGGTGGGCCCATTTGGTGATCGGCTGCATGATGGCCACCTGGTCCATGCCGCCCTGGAGTGGCAGCGTTTCGGCATCCACCAGTGGCGCGGCGCCGCCGATGATGAGTGTCGGAATACAGTCCAGGTAGGCGTTGGCCACGCCGGTGACAACGTCAGTGACTCCTGGCCCCGCGGTGACGATGGCGACGCCGGGCCGGCCCGTGGTGCGGGCCCAGCCGTCCGCCGCGTGTCCGGCCGCCTGCTCGTGACGCGTATCGATCAGGCGGATGTCGTGGTCCAAGGCCGCCTGAAAGATGGCGTCGAGATGCCCCCCGTGCAGGGTGAAGATCTCTCTGATTCCCTGCTGCTTGAGCACCCGAATGAGCATCTCGCCGCCATCTATACGCGCCATGAACTCTCCTTCTCGTGGTCAACTCACTCTGCCCGCCTGTGCGGGATTCCGTCCCTTACCAGAACCTACAACACGCCCTCGGCCCCAATGGCAAGGATGAGAACGACACGTGTGGCCACGGGCCAATCTGCAAGCCCCACGGGTTATACTGCACCCATCGTGCCAAAGGCCCGCGTCACTTCAGACCGGCGACGAAGAATTGGAGCGAGTAGCGTACGCACGGATCAGCTGCAAACACCATCGGCGATCAGCTTGTCCACTTCGGCCTCTTGGAGTCCGAGAACGTGAGTGAGGATGTCTTTTGTGTCTCCACCCAGTAACGGCGCGGCGCCGGCTGTGATGAGCTGTGAGCGGCTCATGCGCAAGGGATTTCCGATGTGTCGCTCGGGGCCGATCTCCGCGTGCTCGACGGTGACAATTGCGCCGCGGGCGGCCAGATGGGGATCGGCGCGGTGGTCGTCTGGATTCTGAACCGGCATGGCCGATACGCCGGCGGCTTGCAACGCCGCCGCGGCGTCTTCCGGAGTCCGCCCGCGTGTCCACTCCGCAACCCGGGCGTCGATTTCCGCTCGCGCGGCGAGCCGGCCTTGGATCATGGCGAAGCGATCTTCGGGGGGCCACCCCACGCACGCCACAAACCGTTGCCAAGTCGCATCGTCAACCACGGCGATGGCGCACCATCGATCCTCTCCGGCGCACGGGTAGACGCCGTGCGGAATGGCGTATTCGGAGGCGTTGCCGTGCTGTTGGGGAGCACGTCCGGTGCATGATCTCTGGAGGTAGAATTCCCCGAGGAAGTAGGCGGCGGCCTCGGTTTGTGCCATCTCGATGAACTGGCCCTCACCGGTGCGGCGGCGATGTTCGAGCGCGGCCAGCACGGCAACCGCCCCGAGCTTGCTGGCGATGTGGTCCGGATGGTTCAGCGCACAGCCGGCCGGGTAGGGAGCAGCGGAATGATTCCACAGCCAGTTGGTGCCGGCGAATGACGAGTTCAGTGGCCCAAATGACGCAGCCTCACCCAGCGGTCCACCCCGTCCGAAGCCTTGCGAGGCAATGTAGATGATGTCCGGCCGCACGCGGCGGACATCGTCGTAGTCGAGCCCCCATTGCCGGACCACCCCGCCACGGTTGTTTTCGACGATCACGTCGGCAGTCGCGCACAGCCGCAGCCCGAGTTCCCGGCCCCGTCGCGTGCGCAGATTCAAGCAGACGCTCTTCTGCCCGCGGGTCTCGGTATTGAACGTCCAGGCACGGTTGGGCTGATCGGGCTCTACGGTGACGGCGCGCAAGAAGTCGAGGTTTTGTCGGGACTCGATCTTGATGACCTCAGCGCCGAGCTCGGCCAAGACCCAGCCGATTTCGGGGCCCACGGCGCCGACACCGAGATCGATGACGCGTTTCCCGGCAAGCAACGGTGCGTCAGCGGTGCCGCTTACGGGTTCTGGCGCGCGCGGAGAGAAGTCGGCACCATCGTCTTGCCCCGGAGCCGGAGCCGGCCGGCGGAGCACGGTGGGCGTGACTGAAAAATTGAACGGCGCCGGCGCAAAGGGCGCGTCGCCGAGCTGCGGAAATCCCGTTTGCCGGAAGTAGCCACGCGTCCGCGTCTGCTCCTCGGCAACGAACTCGTCAGGGGTGTTGACCGGTGCCAGTGGAAGACCCAGCCGCTGTGCCTCGGCAAACACCTCCGCCCGGGAGCGCTCGCGCAAGCTGTCCGTTGCCAGCAGGCGAATCACATCCCCGTTGAGCAAGCGGTACAGCGCGAATTCCCACTCGGGACCTGCCAGTGCTTCGGGGCTCCCCATCAGCGCCACGAACGCCCGCCAGTGCCGCGGTGTGCCCGGCAGCACGCGCACGTAACCATCTGCCGTCGGCAGCACTAGGTACAAGCCGTCGGCGTTGCGCGGCGGCGCTGGCGGCACCATGGGGTACAGCCGCGCATAATCGGCGAGCGGGATCGACCATGGGTTGAGTCCATTCAATGCCGCTTCTTGGACCGACACCTCGACGGTCTGGCCTTCCCCGTGTCGTGCACGGTCGAGGATCGCGATGAGTGCGCCGGCAGCGCCGAACACCGAGGCGCAGTCATGTGCGACGTATCCCGGTAGCCAACACGGCGGCAGATCGGGGAAGCCGGCGGCGTGCAGCGCACCGGAGGCGGCAAAGGCAGGCAACGGCTCGAGATGCCAGTCCGCGTGCGGCCCCGAGAGTCCGAAATCCGCCATCGCCACGTGGATCAGACGAGGATGCTGCGCCCGGACCTCCGCGGGGGAAAGGCCGCAGCGGCGCTGCCCCTCACGGCCCAGGTTCTCGAGCAGGATGTCGGTGTGCTCGCAGAGGTCGGTGAAGCGGCGGCGGCCGGCCGGATCGTGCAAGTCGATGACGGCGCCGCGCTTGTTGGCGTTGCGATACAAGAACGGCAGTGATCGGTCGGGCGCCGCAATGCCGCCGACGAACGGTGGCTGCAAGCGGCCCGGATCGCCGCCTGGCGGCTCTACCTTAGTGACGTCGGCGCCCAGGTCGGCGAGCACTCGACCCGCTAGCGCGCCGCGAAGATCGGTGAGATCCAGCACTCTGAGATGGCTGAGGGGAGCCGTCGACATGGGGCTCACTCTAATCCGATTCCAGCGGTGGGGACAACAGGCCCTCATGCCCACAGGCCCCTTGAAAGAGGGCGTGGGGGCTTGGGGGCTTGAAAGGGGCTTGAGGGCCTGCGGTCCTGGGGGGCTTGGAAGGCCTGGGCTTGACACCGTCGAAAACTTTCTCGAAAAGGGTCGGCCATGAGCAGACAAATCTCTAGCGACCTGGTTGGATTGACGTTTGAACCGGTACCGTACTCGTGGACGACAAAAGACGTCATGCTCTACGCGCTTGGGGTGGGAGCCAAGCCCGAGGGCGAACTCGAATACGTGTACGAAAACAAAGGCCCCAAGGTGCTGCCGACTTATGCGGTGATCCCGGGCATGATGTCGATGGGTGGATTGGTCGGCAACGTCGAAATGAACCTGGCGATGTTGCTGCATGGCGAACAGGCCATCACGCTGCACCGAGAGATTCCGCCTGAGGGGAAGGCGCGGGTCACCGGCCGCGTCAGCGAAGTCTGGGACAAGGGCAAGGCCGCGGTGATTGGTGCCGAAGGGATCGTGGAGGACGACGATGGCCCGCTGTTCACCACCAAGGCGACGTTGTTCATCCGTGGCGCCGGCGGCTTCGGCGGGGAACGCGGGCCGTCGACGGCGGGTTTGAACGTTGCCCCTGATCGCAAGCCGGATCATGTCGTCGAAGACGTTGTGCGGCCGGAGCAGGGTGCGGTCTACCGCCTCAGCGGCGATCGCAACCCGATCCACATCGATCCCGACTTCGCCCAGATGGCCGGCTTTCAAAAGCCCTTCTTGCACGGGCTGTGCACCTACGGCTTCGTCGGCCGGGCCATCGTGCGCACCGTGTGCGGGGGGGAGCCGGCGCGCTTCAAGTCGTTTGAAGCACGGTTCGCCGATCAGGTCTATTACGGTGACACCATCGTGACCAAGATCTGGCGCACGGGTCCAGGTGAAGCCATCGTGCAGGGAGAGACGCAAAAGGGCAACGTGGTGCTCTCGCAGGCGAAGACCACGTACAAGGAATAGCACTGGCGGTCGGCAATCAGCTTCCTGCTTCAGCGGAGGGCGCACGACCGTGCGCCCTCCGCTGGCAGCCAGTGCGCATCCGGGCTACAGTTCGCGCCAATGGACAAGCGGCTCGAAGTCGCCATTGCGGCGGCGAAAGCGGGAGGCGAAGTGGCACTGCGCTACTTCCGCACGCGGCTGACGGTCGACTACAAAGACGACCGGTCTCCGGTGACACAAGCTGACCGGGAGTGTGAGCAGCGCATCGTGAAGATCTTGCGCCGCGGCTTTCCGGACTATGGTGTAGTCGGCGAAGAGTTTGGCGAGCGCGAAGGCGCAGGCACCAGCCACAAGTGGATCATCGATCCCATCGACGGAACCAAGAACTTCATCCGCGGCATACCCTATTTCGCCACGCTGATCGGCCTGGAGGAAGGCGGTGAGGTGACCGCCGGCGTGATCTATGCGCCTGCCATCGACGACCTGCTCTACGCAGAGAAAGGTGGCGGCGCATTCGACCGAGGCGGCCGCCTGCAGGTCTCGTCCACCAGCGCGCTGCGCCAGGGCATGGTGGTGTTCGGCGGCCTCGACATCTTCCGGCGCGTGGGCCTCTGGGACGGCTTTGAGCGGCTCGTGCGGGCCTCCGGCCGGCAGCGCGGCTTCGGTGATTATTTTGGTCACACCTTCGTTGCCCGCGGACAGGCCGAAGCGATGGTCGAAGTGGATCTCAAGCCGTGGGATCTGGCCGCCATCAAGATCATCATCGAGGAGGCCGGCGGCCGCTTCACCGACTTCAACGGGGTGGCAACCATCTACGGCGGCAACGCCATCGCCTCCAATGGCCTGGTTCACGATGAGATCTTGAGATTGCTGTGCTCGGCCCCTGACCGGCCGGTGCAATAGACTCGCCTCAGAGAATGGCACGCAAGCGGCAAACAGCAGAGGAGCAAGGTTCACTGTTCGGCGGCACGGAGTCGCGCCGGACGACGCGGGAGGCCGCAACCGTCAAGGTTGGAGCCGTCAAAGAAACCCCACCGGCTCCGCGCAAATGGCGTATGCCGGAACTGGAGGGGAAGACCGTTGCCGAAATCCGCCTGCGCTGGCCGAAGCGGCTCACCCCGGCGCAGGTCGCGCGCGTGGAAGCGGAGATCAGTGTGTTGCCCAAGGCGCTGACCAAGTTGGGCTTCGGTACTGTAGTGGTCGAGCGCGCATTCGTGCAACGCCGACGGTCGTAGACGTCTTCATCGACCGCTGTTGCTTGCCGATGATCGGCGCGAATTTATTGGACATAAGACGTGAACAATGCATTAATTCACGCTCGGCAAATTCACCGCGGAACTTGGGAATCTGATGAGTTCGACCAACGTAACCAGCAAATGTGCAACCTTTGCTGCTCTCTGCCTCAGCGGCTTTCTATGGCAAGCCTGCGGGGGCGGCGGCAGTAGCAGCGGTGGCAGCGGCAGTGGAAACCAGAAAACGCAAACCGCGCTAGCCGTCTACACGCCGTCGCCGGCCTCCACGCCGTCGCCAGCGCCCACGCCGTCGCCAGCGCCCACGCCGTCGCCAGCCTTCACGCTTTCGCCAACCTCCACGCCGTCGCTAACCTCAACGCCTTCGCCAACGCCTACCGCGACCGTCGTTGTTATCGTTCCCAGCGGCCAGAGAATCATTGATTTTGTGCGGGCCGCCGCTCCGGGCATGGAAGTCATCGTCAGCCCGGGCCTGTACGCGGCGTTTACGATCGGCGCCGGAGATGTCAGAGGACCGATTGCCTTGGTCGCTGATGTCACGGGGACACTGACGAACAGTTCGGCTGCACCGATCACGATCGACGCGGCTGG
>JBIOJG010000086.1:0-17748 GCA_044450645.1 Binatia bacterium | reverse complement strand
GTGTCCGCCGACTTCGCCGTGCGCGATGGTCGCCTCACTGCCCCGTGTCGGCCTGCACCACCGCTACGAGTGGCGGGAAGCCGCTTGAGAAGCGCGGATAGAATTTTGGCGAGGCACAGGGTCAATTCTGCCGAGCACTGAAGTTGGGGCCGGTGCATCGGAGCGGTTCCACCAGCCGCCGCCAAGCGCCTGGAACAGTGCGGCAGTATCGGCGTAGCGGTTGGAAAGGGCCAGCGCCAGGTTGAGCGACGCCTGCTGATAGGTCTGCTGGGCATTAAGAAGCGCCAGGTAGCTGATATCTCCTAATTCCAACTGGCGGCGCGCAATGGCCAGAATTTTGGCGGCGGCTTTCTCGGCGGCGGCAGCAGTTTTAACGGCATCCGCGTCGCTATGGATGGCGTAGAGCACATCGGCCACGTTCTGGAAAGCAGTAAGCACGGTGCTGCGATACTGGGCCGCCACCTGGGCGAAGGCAGCTTCTGCGGCACGCTGCCTGTGTAGCAGCGTGGCCCCTTGGAATATTGGCTGAGCCACATTGGCTGCCAGGGTCCAGAAACCTGTCCCGGAGGTGAACAACTGAGCGATCGCAACGCTGCTTGAGCCAAGATCGGCACTCAGGGTAATGTCGGGCAGTCGGTTGGCTACGGCCACGCCGATCTGGGCGCTGGCAGCGTGCATCTGCTCTTCGGCCAAACGCACGTCCGGCCGCTGCTCCACGACCTTCGATGGAAGGCTCACGGGCAGCTCCTGCGGCAGTTCCAGAGATGAGATTTCGAACTGTTCGGTGAGCGCAGCGCTGGGGAATCGGCCTGTGAGGCGATTCAGCAGGTCGCGTTGTTGCGCCAGTTGTTTTTCAAGCGGGGGCAGCGCGGCCTGAGCTTGTGCCAGGGCCGCTTCCTGCGCAACGACATCCGCTTCGGCAACCTGGCCTAGCCAATATTGACGTTTCAGCAGTTCGAGCGAGTGGCTCTCGATCTCTATGATTTTCCTGGTCGCCGCAATCTGCCCGCGCAAACCCGCTTCCTGAATCGCGTTGGCGACCACATTCGAGGTCAGAGTCAGGTAAGCGGCCTCGAGCTGGAAGCGTTGTGAATCGGCCTGCGCTTTGAGCGATTCCACCTGCCGCCTCGTGCCGCCGAACACATCCGGCGTATAGGCTACGGTAACCTGTGCGGTGTGAAGGTTATAGATGTAATCGCCGGACGCCGTGGGACTGCCCAGCACCCCCGGGCCCTTTTGCCGCGTGGCGCCGTAGCTGGCTGCGATGGCTGGCCAGAAAGCGCCCTCTTGCGCGTAGACGTTTTCCCAGGCCTCACGCAGTGCAGCTTGCGCACTTTCCAGGTCGGGGTTTTTCTTGAGCGCCTGTTCGATCAGGCCGCTCAACGGTTTCGAATGGAACAGCGTCCACCATTGCCCGGGGATGTCCATCTCCTGCACCAGGCGCTGCGCCTCGCCGCCAGGGACATCGACAGACGCCGTCTGCGCCGGCAAAGGCTCAGGTATGTAGCCATCGACTATGGGCGCAGCAGGCCGTTGGAAATCCGGCCCGACGGCACATCCCGCCGTGAGCATCAGGGCTGTTAACATGGCCGCAAAACCGATAATACGCAGCCGAACGGCCAATCTAAGGCCGTAGGAGCGGGCCATGCCCGCGATTTGGACCAGGGAAGATCGCGGCATCGTTATGAATCTCCTTGCAGCACAGGCTCATTTGCGGCCTGGCGACGTTCAACCCAGCGCTCAAGCGAGAAGTACAAGGGCGGCAGAATGAAAAGCGTAAGCAGTGTAGCAATCAACAAGCCGCCCACCACCACGGTGGCGAGATTGCGCTGCACATCGGTGCCTACACCGGTTGCCAAAGCCGCGGGCAGCATTCCAACGCTCGCCACGGTGGCTGTCATGAGCACCGGGCGGAAGCGCTCGACTGCACCGCTTAATACGGCCTCGCGCAGCGGGATACCTTGATTGCGCACCCGGTTGATATTGGCGACCATGATGATGCCGTTCTGCACAGCCACACCGAAAAGGGCAATAAAGCCGACAGCGCTGGCTACATTGAGCGTCTCGCCCGTGATGTGGAGTGCGATCAGGCCGCCCAGGGTCGCAAGCGGCACTGCGCCAAGGACCAACATCGCGTGGCGCATCTTGCCGAAATTAGCAAAGAGGAACACAAACATCAGCGACAACACGAGACCCATTATCAGGGTCAAGCGAGCCTGGGCGCGCTGCTGGTTTTCGAATTGGCCGCCCCACTCGAGGCGATATTTGTCGCGGTCAAAGCGCACCGACTGATCGATCTTGCGTTGTGCCTCCGCCAGGTAATCGGACAGGGCGCGATCCCTGTTGTCGACCCGCACCAGCAACTCGCGGTGGGCCATTTCATGCGTGATGGTGTTCTCGCCGGTTTGCAGCTTGATATTGGCGACCTGAGAGAGCGGGATCTGAGCCCCACCAGAGGTGGTGAGCACCAGATTGCCCAGCGCCTCGGGGCTGTTGCGGCAATCTTTCGGAAACCGCACGGCAATGCCGTAGGTGCGGTCGGCCACATAAACGGTGCTGACCGGTGCTCCGCCAACCCCGGTCTGGATTAGGGCCGTGATGTCGGATACGTTGATGCCGTAGCGGGCTGCCGCTGCGCGGTCGATGTCGATGGCGATCTGGGGAATCGGAGGCTCTTGAAAAACGGATGCGCTGGCAGTGCCCTGGATACCGCCCAGCACGTTGACGATCTCACCGCCGATGCGACGCAGTTCCTGGAAGTGGTCGCCGATTATGCGAATGACCAGCGGGCTGTGCGCGCCTCCTAGTGCATCGTTCACCATATCTATAATCGGCTGGCTGATGCCGATGGAAAAACCAGGCAGCTCTTTTAAGCGGGCGTTGAGCCGGCGCAAAAACTCCTCCTTGGTTTCGCCTTTTGGCCAGGTATTGTAGGGTTTCAGCCCGACCGGCGCTTCGATGTGGGAAGGCGTCCATGCATCAGTGCCGTCGTCACTACGGCCGAGCTGTGTGACGGCATAAGAAACCTCGGGAAATTCAAGCAGAGTGCGCCGCAGTTCTCCAGCCATCTCGCTTGCTTTGTCAAGCGACAGGCCGGTCGGCAATTGCACTTGAAGCCACAGCGCCCCTTCGTCCAGTTCGGGCAAAAAATCTCTGCCCGTGGTCATGCCTAATGCAACCACAGCCATCAACGCCGCCGCACCGATTATGTAGACAATTTTCGGCATGCCCAACACACGATCAAGGGACCTGCGGAAGCCGCCCTGCAACAACTCGAGAGGCCGGTTGCGAAAGACCCGCCCGGGTTTGCGAAGGGCCATGAAGGCGAGGGCGGGAATAAGGGTGAAAGTGCACAAGAGCGCCCCCAACAGATGGCAGCCCATGGTATAAGCTATCGGCCGGAACAGCCTTGCTTCCGCATGCTCGAACGCGAACAGCGGGAGGTAGGCGGTGATGATGATGAGCGTGGCAAAGAAAATCGGCCGCGCCACCTGGCTCGTTGCGGAAAAGATGTCCTCCTCGCTCAGGGCGCCCGCTGGGTTCGCCTCGCGCCTGCGGAGGCAGGCCTCTGCCACTACGATCGCCCCATCGACGATAATGCCGTAGTCGACCGCGCCAAGCGAAAACAGGTTGGCCGACATCTTCGTCAGGTGCATCACACTGAGGGCGAAGACTAGGGCTATTGGTATGGTCACCCCGGTCGCCAAGGCAATGCGCGGGTTGCAGATAAACAAAATGAGCACGATAAACACCAGCCCGATTCCCTCGATTACTGTGCTGGAGACCTTGTGCACAGTCATTTGCACGAGATCGTCGCGATCTATGTAGGGAACGATGCGCACACCCGTTGGCTTGAGCCGTTTGTTAAGCTCATCTACCTTTGCGTGAATGCCTTTCAGGACTTCCGACGGATTTTGACGTCTGAGCATATCCACGATGCCTTCGATCGTGTCCGGGTTGTTGTCCTTGCCCAGAATGCCCTCGCGCTCCTGGTGGCTGTACGTCAGCTTGCCCAGATCGCGCACCAGGATCGGCACCCCGTTCCGCTGCGTTACGGCGATTGCCCCAAGGTCGCCCAGCGTGCGCACCAAGCCGATGCCGCGGATAACATAAGCCTGTTCTCCGCGCGAGATGCGGCTGCCCCCGGCATTCGAATTGTTGTTGTTGATCGCACTGACCACGTCATTGAGTCCGACGCCGAAACGCTGGAGCTGCACCGGATCGAGTTCCACTTGATACTGCATCGTGAGGCCGCCGAAGTTGGGGACATCGACTACGCCGGGCACCTGCTTCAGTGCAGGGACGACGATCCATCGTTGAATTTCCGAAAGTTCCATCAGGTTCTTGCTGTCGGATTCCAACGTGTAGCGGTAAATTTCGCTGGTCGGGGCCTCCAGCGGAAGAAGGCTCGGCTGGACGCCGGAGGGCAGGTTCACCTGACCGATGCTATCCATGACGCGCTGGCGCACCCAGTAGTCATCGCAGTCGTCGCAGAATATCATTGGAATGATAGACAGACCGAAAGTACTGCTCGAACGCATGTTCACCAGACCCGGGGTCCCGGCCAGCGCCCGTTCCAGAGGGACCGTGATCTGTTGCTCGACCTCCTCGGCGGCCAGCCCCGGCGCTTGGGTGACGACCTGCGCAGTAACGTCGCTGATGTCCGGATAAGCCTCGACTGATAACTTTTTCCACGAGTAATAGCCGAATCCAACAAGCAGAATCGCTACGATTATCACCACCAGCCGCTTGCGCAGACAGACTCTGATTATTTTATCAATCATTGAGCAGCCCTCCCCCCTTGACGACGATGCGATCGTCCGCATTAAGCCCCTGGTCGATGCGCGTGCCGTCACCTTCTCCGTAACCCGGAAGGACCGAACGTCTGGCGAAGGTCCAAGGCTCTGTCTCCACTAATACGGTGATTCTGTCGTTGTTCATGAGCAGGGCGGAATCAGGCACGAACACCGCAGAAGTCTGTGGTATGTTGAATTTAGCGGTCGCGAACATGTTAGGCTTCAGCCTGCCCTCCGGATTGGCGAAGGCAATGCGCACTTTGGTGCGCCGCGTGTCCGGCTCGACCACGGCGCTTACGAATGAAACGGCGCCATGAAAGACTTGGTCCGGCCAGGCCACAAAGGACACATCGACAGACTGGCCTTTGGAAATGAAGGCAAGATTGCTTTCCGGTACCATCGCCGTGACCCATACCGAGTCGAGGTTGGAGATAGTCATGAGTGAAGCGGTCAGATCATTTGCGAAAGCACTCGAGCCGGTTGTAAGAGTCGTGACGGTTCCGCTGAGGGGCGCAACTATGGTTAAAAGGCGTGTCTGGGCTTTGGTTGCCGATGACACACCGATTTCCTTCAGGCGCGCCTCAGCCCGGTTGTACTCGGCCACCGCTTGGGCGTAATCGTCCTCCGCCTGCTGCACGTCCTTCAGAGGGCCGCCTCCAGACTCGTGCACGCCCCGCGCCCGCTCGAGGCCGGACTTGGCGCGCTTCAGTGCTGAGCGCGCTTTGTCGTCATCGGCATAAGCCTGGGCGAGGTCACCGGAGTCTATAACGGCGAGCGGCTGGTCTTGTTCGACCTGGTCGCCCAGTTGGACATTAAGCTTTACCACTTTGCCCGCTACCGGCGGCAGGATGTTGATCGTGCGGGCGGGGTCTGCCTCAACCGTAGCCGGCAATTGCAGCACATGGGGGCTGTTGATCACGGTGACAGGCTCTACCTGCAGCCGTGAGCGCAGAGCTGACCTCTCAGGTATGATGATTCTTTCTCCTTGACGACTAAAGGCGGGTGGGGGGTCCGGTATGTTTTGGGCGGTGCTCTTTCCGGACACGCGGATGCCCAGCCCCAAGCCCGACGCAAAGATCGTTATCACGCCTCCCAACAGGGCAAAGCGCACTCCGCTCGAATAATGATTCAACTCAGACATGCGATACTCCTCAAGATCTGGTTAAGTGAATGCGTAATGGTGTCGTTGGGAACCTTCGTGCCGAATTGCCGGCACTTTTCGTCAGGAGGACAGTGGAAGGGCGGGTGGTACTGCACCATGATGTTCGCCTCCCCGGAGAGCCAGAAGCGGATCGTGTCCGGATGCGCGAACATTGCGACCGGCGCGACGGTCGCTGGAAGCGGCGGGTCGGCTAGTTCAGCAGCCTCCAGAGTTTGCGCGGGTACCGCCGCCACGCGAAGCCAGACGATCACTCCGACGAAGAGCCGCGCCACAGGCAGTAGCGGTCTCCTCCGGGCGCCGATGAGGATCAGGACACCGGCGGTAACGAGATGCGCGCGGCTCATTGGGGTACGAGGCAAATGCATGTAATTTTATCCGCTAAGGCCCGGTGTGCCCCGCCGCCCTTTTGGCGAAAAGCCGGCAGCGTTGTTCGACGATTTCCGGGAATGGGCACGTCCGAAAAAAGACGACTTGTTCATCAGGCTTCTTCTCTTCAACACTCGTACTCAAAAAAAGAGCCCGGCGAGAGTCATTACTCTCGGCCGGGCTCTGGACGCTGCGGTCGCTGGCCGCTGGTTCAACTCACCGATGGCGATGCACGGCGTTCAAGGCGCCATTAGACCTCCGCGGTGCAGTGGCACACGGACCCATTCGGAGCCCACACGGTCGGCAGCCACGACGACGACACGCTTGCAGCGACGGCATTTCAGCTCAATGCCATCCGGCGTCACACGTGCCATCAGGCTGCCGCAATGGCAGCGTACCTCGGCGTCACTCGAGTGGGCACGTTGCACAGCCATCACTGAACTACATCCCGAAAAACATCAGACCGATATGTACTCAAAGCTCCTGCACGGACGAGGATGGAGTTGGCCTCGGATCGGCGCAGGGTCAGACGGTCCCCTTGGCAGCGAACCCAGAGCGGCTCGCCGCCCACGCCGGAGCGCTCGAGGCCGACGGCGGTGTCAGGCAGGATACCCATGTCCAGCAGGCGCCGGCGCAACGCGCCTCTCGCGTTGATGTGCGTGACCACGGCGGTCTGCCCGAGCCTCAGGTCGGCCAGTCGCATCGGTTTGACCTCTGTCTGCTTCTTTGAGCAGGTCGCACACGCGTCCGCTGGAATCCGGTCGCCAGGGGTACGCGTGGCCTCCATGGCCATTGGGCACTTACCAAAGGTCTCGATGATGTACGGGCAGGTGCCCAAGAACTCGAAGAAGCGCACCAACCGGTCCATCGCCTCGTCGGTGAGGCTGTGCTCCATGGCGCAGGCCTGTTCACTCGCCGCATCGGCAGGCATGCGCAGCACTTCCTCAAAGAAACGGGTCAGGAGCCGATGGCGGGTGAATATCCTGCGGCCTGCCTGCTCGCCCGCGGGCGCAAGCGCGATGTACTCGCGGCGCTCGTAGCGCACCAAGCCCAGCTCGGCCAATTTGCGCAAGGCGATCGAAACCGACGCGGCCTTAACGTCGCGCGCCCGCGCGATGTCCTTGACGCGGGCGAACCCGTGCTGTTGCGCCAGCAGGTAGATGGTCTCTAGATAATCCTCGAGAGAGGAACTGAGCTCGAGAGCCAAGGTTGTGTTAGCGGCACACGTCATTGTTAGCGTCGTCTAACACAACCGCCGGAGTTGTCAACCCCCATTTTGCCAGGTCGTGACTGGAGGCCGTTGCGAGCACCGTGGTCGGCAAGCAAATTGCGATCAGTGCGTAAGGTTAGAAGGACCGCTTCGCCTCCAGCCTGGTCACCGCCGGCAGGGAGTAGGTCATAGACGGCGCCGCTGTGGCACACGGCCTCGTTTCGCGTGCCGACTGTAGGCGCCGGCCGGCTGTGCCTCGCCAAAACTCCATCCACCGAGCCGCGGTGATCCTCCGGGCGTGGAACTCAGGCCGCCCGGCGCTCGTCGTGCCGATAGAGTTACCATGTGCTGGGTGATCGCATGGCTGTGATCGGGGACGAAGCCAACGCCGCCACGGCGAGTGTGGCGCAGTGCTCGGAGCAGGCAAGGGACGACGAAGACGCTCTTTACTACTCCTGCGCGCTGGGCCGGTGTGGTGGTTATGGCGGGGCAGGCAGGCCCGGCCTTGGGAACAGCGGCCGCATACGAAGCGTTTGCAAGTGAAAGCGGGGGCCGTAACCCTTCTGAGTATCTCAAACTCAACACGCTGCGGTTGGCGCCGCAGCCAGAAGGGAGGCCGTCTGAGCAGGGTGGATGGAGTTTTGGCGAGGCAGAGGGTCTGTTCCGCCAACCGCCGGCCGCCCCGTCGGCCTTCACGCTGAGCCCGTTGAAAAACCCCGCCCCATGCTTCGACAGGCTCAGCATGAGCGGAGCCCCACCCCGTTTCCAAAGGACTTTTCCCGCTCACCCTTCTATGAGCACCGTTACCGCACAGCGATCGGGATGCGGACGTCAAAATCGGAATCGACCGCGATGCCGTTTCGGATCGCCGGGAAGAAGCGCCACTGCTTCAATGTATCGAGCAAGAGGACGTTGAGTCGGGGGTTAGACGTCGACTGGGTCAGCGCCACCTTTGCGTCGCCATCGAAACCGACGTGGAGGTGCGCCACGGCAACGGTCTCGAAAACGTTTTCGCGCAGGTCGTCCGGAATCTGCGGCGGTGGGGCGTAGAGAGCGCGGGCACCAATGCTGTCTGTACCCAGACCGCCAACGCCTCTGCCATCGGGGGGCGGGCCTTGCGGGGCCGGTTCACCTGCCGCGCCCACGGCTTCTGCGGGCAACGTGCGCGCGCCACGCGCGTCGTAAACCGGCGGCGGGCCCTCCTGTTTCTTTTTCACGCGAGGGATCGCCGCTGGCTTCTTCTCGACGCGCGGCTGCGGCGCGGCCACCGGCGGAGGCGGCGCCGCGACCGGCTGCGATTCTTGTTGTGGTTCTCCCTGCAGCCCCGCCGGCGCCGCTGCCGGCACATCGATCAGCCGCGCGTCCAAACGTGTGATCGTCTCGGTTGGGTGCCCACTGTCTCGCAGCAGCAACGTGAATCCCAGGAGCAGCATAGCCCACAGGAGCGCCGCGGCAGGGGTGAGCCAGGGGAGCCGCCGCCACGGGTCATCGAGTTTTGGACGGACGGGAAATGACTCGGCAGCGATCATTCGTGCTTCACAGCAATGAGAAAATGTTCCACACCCGCCCGCCGGGCTTGAATCATGGCCTGCACGACGATGCCTGCCGCGGCGGCGTTGTCGGCTGCAACGATGACGTCGGCGTCTGTATCTGGAAGCATCGGCTTGAGCGCCTCGGCCATCGTGTCCAAGGTCGCGAGCGTGCTGTCGAGATAGATCTGACTGTTGCTGGTGATCGTCAGCGTGACGGGTTGATGCGGTTGCATCGCTGCGGCCTCGCCTCGTGGCAGGTCCACCGGCACCGAGTGCAAGCTCTGCATCGAGAGCGAGGCCAGCATGAACGTCACGAGCAGAAAGAACATCACATCGATCATCGGGATGATCTCGATCCGCCCGCGGCGGTAGTCACGTGCGCGACGCAGTTTCATGACGCCGCCGCCCGTCGCTGTCGTTGTGGCTCTCGTGTGTCATTCACAGTCTCCTCGTCCAAGCGGATGCGGTCCACCAACCGCGACCCCAGGCGCTCCATCTCGTCGAGGCCGCGGGACTTCAGCCGCGAAAAGAAGTTGAAGGCGAACAGGGCGGCCAGCGCGATGAGGAGTCCCAGTGCCGTGGCGATCAGCGCTTGGGCGACGCCTGCGGTGACTTGCGTCGGGGCGACCAGACCAGCGCCGCCGATCACTTTGAACGATTGCATCATCCCGGTGATGGTCCCGAGCAAGCCCATCAACGGCGCGGCCGTCACGATCGTCTCCAGCACCCACAGGCCGCGGGCGAGCACCTTCTCGATGTCGCCCGCCTCATCTCCGGCGCGGGATTCGACCCACCACGCCGGATGCGTGCGGTTGTCGGCAATCACCTGAAAGAAGCGCCCAAAGGCGTTGCGCGGTCCGAGCGCCTGGAGCTGCGCCTCGAGATCATCCCACCTGAACCCGTAGGTCTCGGCCTGATCCCGCAGCCCCTGCGGCAAGCGCAGACATCGACTGAACAGGACCGCACGATCCAACATGATCCCCACAGCGAGTGCGCCCAGCACCAACAGCGGGTAGACCATCGCTCCGCCGAACCGGAGCGCTTCAAGAGCCGTGTTCAATTCATTCATTTCGTGACACTCCTTGATTCAACTTCCAGTCGTTTCGCCGAACGGCAGCGGTACGCGGATGCCGGCGAAGACCGCGCGCCGCGGGCCATACTGATTCGCGTGCACGCCGATGCCGGTGCCGTTGCGGATCAAGTACGTCTCGTCGCTGAGGTTGACGCAGTCGAGCCGCACCTCGGCCCATCCGAGATACGGCGCCGTAAAGCGCTTTGACACGCCGGCATTCGCTTGGATGTAGAAGGGCAGGTTGCCGGTGTTGGCGAAGCCGCTGCGCAGCCCGCTGCCGTAAAGGTAGTCGAACCTGAAGCCGTAGCCATGCCAGCCGTAGGATGCCCCACCTGACGACGTGAAGGTCTGGTCATGATCGAGGAAGATGTAGTGCTTGCTGATGTACTGCAGCTCGGTTACTCCGAACCGTGGATCGACAGTCGTATTGTCGAAGTTGTACTGTCCGGTGGCGACCTCGGTGCCTTGCGCGACGGAATAGGCAAAGTTGATGTAAGTGGACAGATTTCCGATGTTGTAGCTGCCGGTGACCTCGGTCCCGTAGACGCGTCCGCGATTGTAATTGAAGTCGGAGAAGATCAGCGCCGTGCCAAACTGCCCTTCGTCGATGAGGTCTCTGGCATACTTGAAGTAGCTGTCCACGCCCAGTGTGAAGCCCGGCGCGATCTGCTGGGTTACCCCCACGTCGAAGTAGTCCGCGCGCTCGGGCTTGACGTTGAAGTTGTTACCCTCGGTGCTGGTGAACGCCCCGGTGGTGTTGGCGAACTTGCTCACGTCGGCGGAGGAGATCAGTTCGGTCGACGGCGGTGTAAAGTAGCGGGCGTAGCCGGCGTGCAGCGTCGTCTGCGTCGGGAAGTCGTACAGCGCACCGACCCGCGGGCTGAACTGGTCCGCATGCACGAGGGCGTCGTAGAGGTCGTAGCGGATGCCGTAGTTGATCGTGAGCCGCGGGATCGGCCGCCACTCATCCTGCAGGTAGACACCGTAGGTCCACGCCGAAATGTTGTGGTTATCGACAACCGACATGGGTACGTCGCTGGTTTGCATACCCGTGGCGGGATCAGCCGGGAATACCGCAGCGTGGTTGTCGATAGTGACCGGGTCGGCGCTGCCGTAAAAGCCGGCACGCAGCGTGTGTGTGGCGATCCCCCGATAGGCGGCGTCGCCTTGCAAGCCGTTGGTGAAGCTGCTGCGAAACACTCGCGAAGCGTTGCCGTTGTATATCAGGTCGCCTTGCGGGTCCGGGCTGAAGTCGATGCTCGAATAGCTGCTGAAGGCGGCGATCTGGTAATCGAGTTGCTCGCCGACGGCGCCCTGCAGCGCCAGGACATTGTAGAATGTTCGTTCTATCTGGCTCTCGGCAATTTGGCTCGAGGGATAATTCGTCACTCCGTTCAGCGTGAACGCCGGGGCCTTGCCGGGAGTCGTGGGAATCTGAAACGAGTTCACATCGGCTCCTGAGAGCAGGCTCAGGCGCGTCGCCGGGTCAATCTGGTACGAAAAGTAGCCGAAGCCCAGGCCTTGGTCGGTGTGGTTGTGGATTGAGGCAGGCCCCGACGTCGGCGGCTCGATGCCACGGTCGGTACCGATGTAGGTGCCGGTCGTGTAGTAGGAGAAGTTTCCCGACGTACCGCCTTGCTCGAAGCTCGGCTGCACGGTGCCGCGCTGGCCGCCGTACACGTCGACTGTGCCGCCGTTGGCAAACGTGCCGCTCTTGGTCTCAATAGAGATCACCCCGGCGGTGCGCAGACCGTATTGTGCCGGGAGCGCCCCGTCCGAGAGCGAGATGCTGCCGGCCAAGCGCGGGCTGATCGACTGACCGAAGCCGCTGATCCCCTCGGGCAACTGGACGCCATTGATCCGATATTGCAGATTGGCATGCTCGCCCCGGATGTGCAGCTGTCCGAAGGAATCCTGCGCCGCGCCGGGCGCCTGCAGGATCACTTGGTTGAGGGGAGTGTTCTCACTCTGGGGCAGTTGGGTGATCGCTTGCTCGTTGAAGCGATACGTACTGCTCCCGGTTTCCGGAGACAAGCCGTTGCGGGCTATGTCCAGCCGCTTCGCGACGACCGCGAGGTTGAGCGCCGCCGCCGATTCCAACGCGAGGACGACCGGCGTCACCGGTCCTTTCCCGACGGTAACGATCGCCGTCGCCGTTTTGAAGGTGTCCTTCTCCGCGACGATTGCGTAGGTCCCCGCCGCAACGGCGGCGAAGGAAAAGGCACCGGCATGGTTGCTGGTCATGCGAGCTACGACGTGGCCGTCGGCGGCTTGCAAGCTCAGGCGAACGTCCGACAAGGGGCGCCCCAAAGCATCTTTGACCGTGCCGGTCACCACTTGCGGGCCGGCACTCGACGATTCCGCGGCGCCGCCGGTATCTGCTACAGCGCCGATGGAAAACATAAGCACAATCGAAAACAGCATTCTTCGCATTGGTTCCTCCGCGTCACAGGCTCGAACCCCGGTGTACCGCAGGGTTGAGCGGTTGCTGGGGACACTGCCGCAGTGCCGCCGCGGGGCGCTGCGCCCAAAGACGCGGCGCGGGTGGAACCGAGGCGGCGCTACGCTACGCGAGCAGGGAACAGGACGGGAGGTGCCCGACCGGTCTTGAACGGCAGGGAGACGTGGGCAGGCGCGGCGGCGATCGACACCACCACCGCAGTGCTATTGAGTACCGGTGCGGTGACCGGCAGCAGCGAAAGGTCCGCCGCGCGCGAGTGATGCGTGACCACACACACCGCGCACGAATCCGTCGTACCGTGCTGAGTGGTGGTGTGAAAATGGCCACTGAGGGCAAGCGGCACGAGGGCAAGGGCGATGATGAAAAGAGCCCTCACACGCTGAAGGGTGTGGTGCCGCAGACGCCTCATTTACCAGTCACAATAGGGGAGCAGCACTCGGCCGTCAAGCTATCGAAGTGCAAGTGTATCGAAGCGCAAGCCGCTCGGCGTCCCCTGTGGGTCCCGAGAATTCGCGTGCGCCTCGCCAGGGTCCCATATGCGGGAGGTGACATTTTTTGTCACCACCGGGAACGGTGAGAGATTCAAAGGCGCGGATGGAGTTTTGGCGAAGGCACCAAAGACGCGACCCGCTGTAGCCCCAGAGAAGGTGCGCCGCCCGAAGGGTGAAGGTGTCGGCAAAACCAGAGTCACCTGACCAAAAAAAACGCCCCGAGGAGCGCGAAGCTCAGCGCAACGCTTTTTCGCAATGTCGTTCAGTTCGACATTGCTGGCGCCCGGCGCCAATTGCTGCAACTGGCACCGGTGCCCCACCTCTTGGGCAAATCCCTAAATGGCGCGGCTCATCCGTCGGTGGGCCGGCACGAACGACACCTCATTACGCAGCGTCGAAGGGCGCTCGGCCTCGACCGTGAATCCAAGCCGCTCGTACAGCGCCTGCGCGCGCGGGTTCAAGACCGAGACGTCGAGAACCGCCTTGTGGAATCCGCCCGCTTTGCCTTGCGCCAACAATTGCTCGATGAGCACACGGCCCACGCCTCGGCCGCGCACTGCAGGGGCGACCCCAAGATGCACGAGGACCCACTCGTCCTTCTTCGGCGGTTGCACGACCCGCTCGGTTCGTAATCCACGCCGCATGACGCCCAGTCCGCACAGCCCATACAACGAGAGAATCTGTCTCGCCGCGGCGGTCATGAACGAGATGCCCTTCTCACCGGAATAAGCGGCCCCGATGCCGACGACCGCGCCGTCGAGCGTCGCGACGGTGTGGTTGCGGTAACCAAACTCGCCTGAGCCGTCGAGGAAGGCGTGGCGGAGAAACGATTGCACCTGCATACCACCGGCGATCGTGAACACGTAGTTCAACCCGTCAGGTCCGGAGCTCAGGACGAGCGGCCCGGCGGTGTCGACGTCAGCTGGCGTTGCGCCTCGAAATTCGATGGTCATATGATTGGTGGACTATGCCGCACGGCGCTCCGATGCGCCAGTGGCGGCTGATGGCATTTGGCTCACCGTATTACCGCGGGTGTGCCTCGCCAAAACCTCATCCGCCGCAATTTATTGAGCCGTGCAGAAGTATTAGAAACAAGCAGAGCTGCTCAGGCCCGATAGGAAGGGCTTTCCGGAGGTCGATGTTTTCTTTTACTTCCGCAACGCTCAATAAGCCGATGATGAATTGGCTCGCAACATGGAGACCTCCATCGGGGTCCATGTGCGCTCAGTCTGCGCCCCAAGTCCAGTCCGTGACCACCCTCCAAGCCGGCGTCCGCGCCGCTCTTCCGCACCACCCGCGGCAAGACCCGAGATCTCACCCGCGAGGCCATGACCCGCACCGACGTCTTTCGCATGGTCCAGCGCCGCGCAGCCGACGCCGGCCTCACGACGACCGTGTGTTGCCATAGCTTCCGTGCGACCGGCATCACGGCGTACCTTGAGAACGGCGGCACGCTCGAACACGCCCAGCAGATCGCCGCGCACGAATCCCCGCGCACGACCAAGCTCTACGACCGCACCAACGACCAGATCACACTCGACGAAATCGAGCGGATTGCGATCTGAGTTCCCGAAGCTGGCCCATTTGCCGTGAAGTAGTGCATGAAAGGCGCCAACCCCAAACACGGCTCTACCGTGAAACAGGGACACAGGCGATCCCCGCGGGGACGGCGAGAATGCACTAAGGGAAGGAAAAATGGACCTCATAGTGTCTGTGCTTGTGAACCTGAAAGCGACAACAAGTGGACTTGTGACCGGCTGGGATAATTCTGATAGTTGGGCTCGCCAGCTTGTTGTCTGAGGAGGCATTGTGGTAATCGCGTGAGGTGCTGTTCGGACCAAAAGGATGGCTGATTCCCGCGTAGATTCGTCTGGTCTGCTAGGTCTTGCTGATTCCGACTTTGAGGAGTTGTTGCTGTCGGAT
Organism: Binatia bacterium; assembly: GCA_044450645.1. Lineage (GTDB taxonomy): Bacteria > Desulfobacterota > Binatia > HRBIN30 > HRBIN30 > JAGDMS01. The sequence continues at coordinate 2,735 of JBIOJG010000086.1, read as the reverse complement.
GACCTCGCGTGGCTGCGGCAGCGCATCGGCAAGTTCGTCAAGGGCGGGATTTACCTTCTGGCGGGTCAGCCCGGCATCGGGAAGTCGACTCTCGGGATTCAGCTGGCCGTGGATGTGGCACGCGCCGGCAATCGGACCCTATATATTTTGACCGAGCAATCAAAAGAAGAACTGGCACACCGCGCCCGCCTAATCACATCAAACTGGACGCCTGCGGACGTTACGGCGGCGTTGCAGCGCATCGACCCTGAGGATGGCGTTTATGACCTTGAGACTCTGCCCAGCTTCCTCTCGCACCAAGTAATGAGCCCGTCGGGAAAGCACCACGGAACAACATTCATCGTCCTTGATTCTGTTCAGGGGCACGGCCTCTCGGCAGCAGCCACCAAGAAGTATCGGCAGGTCTACGAGTTCTGTCGCCAGTGCAAATCAGCGGGGATTACCGTTCTGCTTGTCGCGCACGTGACCAAGCGGGGCGAGATAGCCGGTCCAAAAGATCTGGAACACAACGTGGACTGCGTCCTCGTGATGCGGAAAGCGATGAGCTATCGTCCGCTGTTCGTTCCCAAGAACCGCTTCGGTCCAGCCATCCTGAAGCCCGTTCCCCTTGAGATGAATCCTGTCACCACAGCCCTCAGCCTTGCCCCGCACAGCGAATCCGTGAGTACCGTTGCCCGGTCGTTCCTGGGCCGCGACTTCTCCCTTCCGGAGGTTCAGGCATCGGTGTCACTGCCCACATACGGTGCGAGGGGGAAGATCACAGCACCCGGTCTGCCGCGCAAAGAGATAGAACAGCTCGCAAACTGCATCAGCCAGATTCCGGACATGAACATTGACGACCTCGACTACACCATACACTGTCGGCTGCCTGGCGAACGGAGGTACCGAGGTCTTCTTGGCCTGCCCCTGTCCATGGCCCTTATAGCGTCCTACCTTCAGAAAGATATCCCCGCCCACCATATCTACCTTGGTGAGATTGATCTGCTCCGGCAGGTACGGGAGGTTCCGGAGCAACTCGTCAATGACTTGTGGGAATCCATTGAGGCTGACGAAATCAGACGACCGGTCCGTCTCTTCCTACCGCCCAGTAGCGCAGAACTGCTCAGGGCGACGCTCGACGGAGTGACCATCGTCGCGTGCCAGCGCCTCGAGGACGCAGTGTACCACACATGGCGCGAACTGCGACCGACCTGAGTGCTTGGTGCCCCATGACACTTCAAGATCTCCTGCGAACACATTCGCGCGAAGCCATCGACTCGATCCAGCAAACCAAGACCCTCATCGACCGCTATCGGCGTGAAAGACAGGCAGCCCTGGAGCGGACCCGCCAGGCGAGGGCGGACGCCGACGCAAAACGCGGCGTCTCGGATGAGCAAAGCAACTCGGTTCGGCTTGTCCAGTCGAAGATTTCGGAGATTGAGCGGCAGCTGCAGGAGCTGCGCTCCCGTCTCGAGGAAAGGCGAGAAGAACTCAAGCGCTGCCAACAAGAACACACTGAAACTGAGTTTCAGATCTCCGAGCAACGAAAGCGCGAGCGCAACGAACATGACGAGGCGGAGGCTTTGGAACGGAAAGTAACCGAGGCCGAGGCTGCCTTGCAAAGGGATGCCGATAGGCTTCGCGACGCGCGCCGCGCCGCCGTGTCCGCGTATCTTGACGAACTGTGGAAGCACCTGCTTGAGCATTCGGCGAGCGCCCAACAACGAAGCGTTGCAACCGATACGCGCCAGAAGTTCGAGCAGCAGCGTCATCAGGACCCTGAGCTGGCCAGCCTTTGGGAGGCGCGCGAGGAGTGGAAGAAGATTGTAAGTTCTTCAGCACCCACGCTTGTGCTCCAAACAGCCAAGACCGAATTGGCTCGCGTAGAGAACGAGATTAACACGCGCTTCCCCGGGATCTTCGATGCGCTGACGGTAGATCGTGGCTTGGCGGAAATTGAGGAGCTTTTCTTCAGGCAAGAAGGGGATGCGGGCACGGTGTGGATGCCACTCCCGATTCCAATGGCGGTGTGGAAAGCAATCGAGGAAGGCGGCTCCACGTTGCCAGAGCAAGTCGGTATGCGCCTCGTATGGTCGATCGCAAAGGCGGTGTCCCCCTCGACCCATTCGTCCGAATTTGGCGCACAAGGTGCCCACGGGTACTTCACGACCGATCGACTTCCGGAAGCCGTCATCAAGGCTGACCCGGTCGTGCTTCAGCTGCCTGGTGGCGGCCGTGTCGATCTGATCTTGAGTCCATTCCCGCCAGAGCTGGCCGAGGTGTTTGGCGATGAACATTTCCACGAGTGAAGCTGCAAAGCGGCTCAGAACGCATCCCGCGAACGTTGTGCTACACCTTTCACAAATGGTTGGAGACCTAACCGACTGCTGGCCCGAACTCGAAGAAGGGTTCGTCGAGACGCTTCGAACCCTCAAGTTCAAACAGGAGAACCTACCATCCCCGCCGGCGCCAGCTCCGCCAATCAGTGAAGCCACGGTTGAGGACGCACGTCGGCCCCACACTCAGATGAAAGTGTTGGACAAGTTGGAGCGCCATGACAAATGGGGTGGAACATCGGTTAGCCTTCGCACACTGAGGAACAACTACTGCCAAGGACTTCGCGATCTGGATGAGGCCGTTCATGCGCTGGTCGACGAGGGGTTACTACTTCAAGGCGATGAGCGCGAAGGCCCGTTCAGCTTGAACCCAGCCCGCAAGGGCGAAATCGAGCGCATCGTCGATGATGCGCGACGGCG
>JBIOJG010000085.1:0-18176 GCA_044450645.1 Binatia bacterium | reverse complement strand
CTCTTTCCCGAATGTCGCCGCCATCGGGCACCATGGCTACTACACGCCAGCCTCGGCTGACGAGAAAACGCAGAACAGAGAAGTAAATCTGCTGGCCGCCGCCGTAGCGATTGTGTTGATCCACGTACAGGACGGTTCTGTTCATCCCACGCTTACATTAGTGAAGTCAGGCGACCGGGCGACGTCTGACATGCCCAGGATGACGCCCACATTTAGCCAGAACGTGACGAGACCCACGCCGGAGTAGCTAAGACTATTGACCAATATCCCCCAAAACGCCAGATAGGAGCCGAGACTAAAGGCGAGTTCTGCTGATCCAGTGTGGGCCGCTAGATTGCTGCGCGCAATCCGGGCGACCTGAACTAGCATCAGTAGGAATATCGCCAGACCAACAAGACCTGTCTCTGCGGCAATGTCCACCACGAAGTTCGCGGTAGTGGCGTTCCCCGTGTTCGGAATCCCCGGTATTCCCGAGTCCTCAGCATTGACGTGCGTCTGCTCAAGATAGACCTGGTCGAGCACAGTGAATACGTTGCCATATCCGACGCCGATGACTGGATTCTCCAGCGAGACGCGCGCACCAACCCACGCTTGCTGCAGACGCCCAAACAAGGTGCGATCGCTTTCGGAACCAGTATTGAGGATTCGACCGACAGCCCACTCCAGTGCACTGCTGTTCGAAAGGCTGCCAAAGGTCGGGATGTTGGGCAGCACAAGGTAAGTAATGCCGGCAGTCCCCAGCGCAACGAAGAGTGCGAGCGTGCCAAGTGCTTTCCCCATTCTTATGGAGCCGGTCCCTTGCTTTCGATTGACCCTCAAGACCAGTAGCCCCACCACGAGCAGGGCCAAGAGCGTACCCCTGCTGGCATTGACCAATAGAATCGGTAGAGCGACAACGAGCGCCAGCACAGAACACCACTTGATCCAGCGGCGCCGCGCATACAAGGAACACGCGATGAACATCGATGCACTGAAGATGATAAATTGGCCAAACTCATTGCCTTCGGAAAAGAACGACATTGGTCTGTAGAATTCCAACTGACTGATGACACCTGCACTCAGCTGTTGATCGCGAAACGCCAAGGCTCCGACCGTGGTGGGCAGGAGCGCCTGGAGGTATCCATAGACGTAGGCTATGAGGCTGCCAACCCAAAGAGCTGCAAAGTACACAGCCAAGCTCTTGGGTGAATCAAATGCCCTGTACGCGAGGTAGCATACCAGGATATACATCATGAGAAGCATTGCTTGTTTGACGGTTACCAGCGGGTACTTGGCGGCGACCATCGACAGGAAGCACCAAGCGAGAAAGATGAAGCCAATAGTAAGTGCGTAACGGCTGTGCCGTGTCGGAGGAATGCGCCGCGCCGCTGGATTGAGGAGTGCCAGTAGGCCGCATACGGCGAAAGCCTGATACACCCTGATATTGATCGGCCCGTACGAGGCAACGGTAAAGGCAGCCAAGCAAATGAAGAGGACCATTCCAGAGGCTGCAAAGAGGAGCAATGGGTTGACCCTGGTCGTCATAGAAGAGAGTCGAGAATGGTGATGTACTGCTGGGCGACCGTGGAGGAGCTGTAGCGCTCGAGTCGACCCGCTGCATTCTCCGTGAGCGTGCCAGCCCAACTCCTATTCCTAAAGACCCGCTCGATGGCCTCCGCGAGGGCCGGTGCGTTGCCTGGGGGGACGAGGATGCCGGTTTCGTTGTTCTGTATTAGCTCGGCCGGGCCCCCGCAGTCCGTTGCCACCACAGGAGTCCCAGCGATCATGGCCTCGATCACGGTCCTGCCAAAGGTCTCGGGCCCTCCGTTGGTCACCAGGGTCGGAGATACCACCAGCGAGCACTCCGTCATCGCGCCGAGGACGTCTGGCTGGAATCCCCTGAAGACCACACTACCATCCAGTCTGCTTGTCGCTATCTTCAATCGGAGCTCTTCCACGTAGGCCACGTCTCCCGTCGTGAGACCACCATACAATCGTAGAGTTGCGGGCACACCCTTGTCTAGAAGCCTTTCCATCGCGTCCAGCAGCACGTGCACGCCTTTCAGACGGACAAAGCGGCCAAAGTACCCGACGATGAATGGACTGGACTGGTCGCGAGAGACTTCAGGTCTGACCGGCGATCCGGGCGGAATCGAGAACGCATTGCCGATGACGTGAGCGCTCTGCTTCCCAGAATACCGTTTCACTGCGTTGGAGACAGCGATGTATGCTGATGGGATCCAGCCGCAAATCAATAGGTGTAGCTTGGAGATTGTGAAGTCTTGAAGCATCCAGACCTGCACGCACCGTCTCCGCAATAGGTAGATGATCGTTGCGTAAAGATTGCAGCGAGCAGAGCACGAAATGATGACGTCCGGCTGCACCTCATCGCACATCTGTCGAGCGTGCGCCACAAACGCCAGCAGCTGTCTAGCAAGGACCAAGGGTGGAACCTTGAATGCCGGGAAGCGAATGGCGTGGTAGGCGATCGAGGCGTCCGTGCACGCTCTGCCCACCGCCGATTCTCCCGGTCCTGCGACCCACACGCGGTAGTTGGAATTCGCGAGAGCCTTGCTGACCTCAAGCAAGTTGGCTTCAGCGCCACCCCAGAACTCTGTGTGATTGATGAACAGCAGGTGTCTTGTGCCGGAGGTAGAATTCATGGCCAATTCCTCCGCGAATGTCCGGGCCCGACTACCCGGCTAGGCTGGCCCATATCCAGGCAGGCCAATCCTGACGAAGATCTTGCGAAAACGCTCCTCCATCGAATGTTCGCGAAGTGTGCGCTCGTGTCCGCGCTGAGCAATAGACTCGCGCTCGTCCTCGTGCTTCAAGTAGTATCGTGTCTTCTCTACCATTTCCTCCGGTGAGGCGTACAGCGCGATTTCCTCTCCAATTCTGTAGTGACGTTCCAATCCTTCAACGTAGTAGGACAGTTGGAAGCCACCGCAGGCGTTTATCTCAAAGTGTCGACCCTTAACCTGTTCGTGCACTTTAGCGTCGGGCTGGCGGATGCTCCGGAAGCAGTCCCGCCAGGCACGAAGCGACTCTCGAATTGGACGGGCGAGCGTCGCCATGTAGCGCACATCCCAGGACGTGCTGTTGGACAGATTCAGGTTAATCCGACTCTGATTGAAGGCGGCTATCATCTGATCCTGGCTTAGGCGACCAGTCCCCCAGCCCTGTCCCCACACCTGCACAGGTATGCCAGCGCGCTTGAGGTATTGAAGACACCATGCACGATATGGATGATATTGGCCGACAAAACTGACATCGATCTTCTTGGGGAGATCCCTCTTGGCAAAGATGCGATGGTTGCACGCAAACGGCGAATAGATGACGTTGCTGTAGCCAGCATCTCGAAACTTCAGAACCCCGTTGACATCGGACGTCGTAACGAAGGAGAAATGGCCCGCCCAGAAACGCGCGTACTCAATCCGCCACATATCGTCGAAGAAGTACCCGACGGTGATCGTGTGCCGACCAATCTCATCGATCACTCCGGGCATGAGCTGGTCGGTGTACGGGGCGACAATCACTACGTCTGGACGCTGGCTCAGGACCGCTTCCAATAGGTCCTGATTCATCTGAACGCGGCCACGTTGCTGGAGAACCTGCATGAAGTCAAAGACGGTGACGGGGCTGACAATCTGCTCCAAGGTCTGGAACAAGTTGTAGTGCTCGTATGAGAAGCCACGGGATTGCAGGCCCTCATTGTGCATCGTGGCCGCGAGAAGCACTTTCATTCTGCGTTCATAATGATCGAGGTCATTGGCAGAAGGTAATCTCGCACTCGGCTACGCGTGTTGGCGAATGAACAGTTCGAACGTGTCAACAAGTCGATCCAGAGCTTGCCTTGCCTCGAAGGGATACAACCCTAGATAGAACCCGCGGTCATGTACGACGCTCGCACCCGGCAGATTCGCATCCCGCAAGTCCGGGAAGACGCTCGATACGGGTTGGAGCGCTAGATTGCCGGCGACCACCGGCCGAGTTTCGACGCCGTGGGCCTCCAGGAATGCTAAGAACTCGCTCTTGCGAAAGGGACAGTGCTCCGTCAGCACTATCGGCAAGGCAAACCAGGAACACTCCGCTCTGGGGTGCACATCCATCAAGCGCATGAGATCGGAGCGAGTCAGCAGGTACTCCCGGAAGCGGTGCGCGTTCTCCAGCCGTTGTCGGTGGAACTCAGGCTGGCGCAGCAGTTGCTCTAAGCCAAATCCAGCTTGGAGCTCAGTAGGGCGCACGTTGAAGCCCCAGTTCAGGAACATATATCGCGGATCTAGTCCGGCTAGCGGCTCAACCTGCAAGTACTTCGTGTTACGGGCCCATCCATGCGCACGCAGCAAGCGGAACAGATCCGACAGTCCCTGATCCCTGCAACCAATCATGCCGCCTTCCATCGTCGTGATATGGTGCGAGAAGAAGAAGGAGAAGGTGCTGGCTAGCCCAAAAGTCCCGACCGAGCGCCCGTCGAACCTCGCACCGAGCGCTTCGCAGCAGTCTTCGACCAACACCAAGTCGTGCTTATCGCACAGAGCGGCGACGCGATCCATGTCGCAGGGATTGCCCATTAGGTGCACCAATGAGATGGCCCGTGTGCGACCTGTGATCTTCGCCTCTAGGTCCAGCAGGTCCATGTTCAGAGTGAGTGGGTCTGTGTCGACGAGGCGAACCCTCAGGCCAGCCATCATCGCCGCCCAAATCTGAGTCGGCCAGGTCACCGAGGGGACTAGAATCTCGTCGCCCGGAGCCAGCAGCTTGCCTTGCGGGTTCACCAAGGCAAACGCAACCAGCAAGTCAGCGGAAGATCCGCTGTTCACCATGACCGCTTCAGGATGGCCGAACGCGCTGGCAAAGCGATCCTCGAATTGGCTGGTTCTCTCCCACATCGTTGTGCGGAAAGAACACATTGAGTCGACGGCGGCCAGAATCTCTTCCACGCCGTAAGTCGCCATGCTCAGCGGGTACCAGTACTTCTGGAGCTTGTAACTGTTGATTCGGGAGGCCTCGTCAATCAGGGCCTGAAGCGGTTCTCGTAGTCGTAAGGTCGATTCGAGGTTCACGCTACATTTCCCTTGGACAGGCTCTGCCAGCGATGGAAATCCGCGACCACCATTCCCAATCCTTCTTCTAATCCGATCTTGGATCGCCACCCTAGTGCTTGTAGCTTAGTGACATCTAAGAGCTTCCGAGGCATGCCGTCTGGCTTTGTCGTATCCCACTCCACGCGTCCGGTGTAGCCCACCGCTCGTCCCACCATCTCAGCCAATTCACGAATCGCGAAGTCAACACCTGATCCAACGTTGACGAGTTCTGGCGAGTGAAAGTGCTGCAACAGGAAGAGACAGGCATCGGCCAAGTCATCAACGTGAAGAAACTCGCGGCGAGCATTGCCAGTCCCCCAAAGGATCACCGTCGCGGCGTTCTGTTGCTTGGCCTCCACAAACCGACGGACCAGAGCCGAAACGACATGTGAACGCTCAAACTCAAAGTGATCGCCCGGACCGTACACATTGCACGGCATGGGGCAGATCACTTCGAGACCGTACTGTTCATGCATCGCCTGCGCCAAACGAATGCCTGCTATCTTGGCTACCGCATAGGACTCGTTGGTAGGCTCTAGCGGGCCGTGCATGAAGCTGCTCTCGCGCATGGGTTGAGGAGCTTCTCTCGGGTATACGCAGGAACTGCCCAGAAAGACCGCCTTCTTGACCTGGAACCGCTGGCATGCTTCCAGCAAGTTGTTCTGGATCTGGAGATTCTCCAGGAGAAAGTCGACTGGGGCAGCCATGTTGGCAGCAATTCCGCCCACCCTAGCCGCGGCGATAATCACACATTCTGGTGCCGTCTCCCGAAAGAGGCCAAGAACAGCCTCGCGCTCGGTTAGGTCAACCTCCGCCCGAGTGCGCAAGATGAGATTGCAGAACGCAGCTTGCTGAAAGCGGCGCACCAGAGCTGCACCAACAAGTCCCCGGTGGCCGGCAACGAAGACACGTGATGTCGGCTCTAACTCGATCATCGTGATCCTGTCCGAAAAGGGTCCGTAGGTTGTCCTGCGCCCCATCGGGTATTCACTCTGGGGGTGCTGATAGGCTAGCAAGAAGGGCCCTGCCCAATGTGATCACCCAGCTCATGCAGAAGTCGGAACCGGGTCTCCGTGGCAGCCGATGAAACCCTCGCTCTCGTTGTAAGGTGCCTCGCGGCCAGCCCAGAAACTATCCGCTGCGATTTCCTTCGGCATCATTCGGAGATGACGGCCTTGTCCTCTGGAATCGGCAATCCGTATCTGGTCGGCTCTACTCCTGAGGCCTCGAGGTCAGCGGCCAGCATTAGGCGCACCAGTTCGTTGAATCTAACCTTGGGTTGCCAACCAAGTTGCTGCCTTGCCTTGCTCGCATCTCCAACCAGCAAGTCGACCTCAGACGGCCGCAGGTAGCGTGGGTCGATAGATACAACGTCGTCCAGCTCCAACTGAAGAACACTGCAACACTCTTGCAGAAACTCGCGCACGCTATGGTCCTCTCCGGTGGCCAACACGTAATCAGCTGCGACATCCGCCTGCAGGATGCGCCACATACCTTCGACGTATTCCCTTGCGTAACCCCAGTCTCGTCGGGCTTCGAGATTCCCAAGATGGACCTTTCGTTGCCTCCCCCGCACGATGTTCGCCAGGCCGCGCGTGATCTTCCGTGTCACAAACGTCTCCCCCCGGCGCGGTCCCTCGTGGTTGAACAGGATTCCATTTGCGGCAAACAGTCCATGCGCTTCACGATAGTTCACTGTGAACCAGTAGGCTGCCACCTTGCTAACACCGTACGGCGAGCGTGGCCAGAACGGTGTCGTCTCACGTTGTGGAATCTCCTGCGCCTTGCCGAACATCTCACTCGAGGAGGCTTGATAGAAGCGCGCACGTGGACTCTCATGCTGGACTGCCTCGAGGAGATTGACCGTACCTATCACAATCGTATCCGCCGTGGTACGCGGCATATCAAAGGAGACTCGCACATGCGACTGGGCCGCTAGGTTGTAGACTTCGTCCGGTTGAGTCTCCCTGAGGAGCCGATGCAGCAAGCTGGCGTCCAGCACATCTCCGTAGTGTAGATGGAGGTAGGCCGACGCTTCGTGGTGATCCTGGGAAATCTGGCTGATGCGCCCGGTGTTGAACAGGCTGGCACGGCGCACCAGTCCGTGCACTTGATAGCCCTTCTTCAGTAGGAACTCTGCCAAGTATGAGCCGTCTTGTCCGGTAATGCCGGTAATCAGTGCTCGCTTCATCCCTCCCACCTCGCGGCCATGGCCGGCTCGCGCCGCACCCCTCTTCATCCCACTATTATAATGGGAGGCGGGCCCGCATGTGTCAGGCATGGGCCCGTTGTGGCCTTGTGGTCTATCGGGTTGGATGATGACAACGCTCGGCAACTGGACATCGGCCGAGATTGCCACGCCGCCGGGCGGGCTTTTTTTTCACCTTTGGACATGGCATTCTGTGACCGTTAAACGGACATGTCTGGCTCGCCGCACCGCCTGGACCGCCATGCTTGTCGTGGCATTGGCGATCGCCGCGCCACGGGACGCGCTGGCGTACGTGGATCCGGGCTACGCGACCCTACTGTGGCAGGCGCTGGTTGCCGGAGTCCTCGGCGGAATGTTCGTGGCACGTGAAACGATAAGAGCGACCGTCCGGAGGCTGGAGCGCTGGATGCGGCGACCGCCTCCCTCGGGCCCTACCGACGAAGCCTAGCGTGCCACGGGATCAGCAGGTCGCCGGGCCCGTCTCATTCCCGCCGTTTGCGTCCTTCCGGGATCCTTCCGGCCATGTTATCCACGTTGGCGGTCGGATTCTGCGCGTCGTTTTGGCGCACGACGCCGGCAATACTCGAGCTTTCCTGGACAGCACGTCTGCGGCGCAGCTGGCCTTCAGTGGGCGCCTCGTTACCAGCCGGGTTGTGCCCCGCGCCGAGGCTGAGGAGTTGCTGGGGCCGCAGGGCGTTTCGCTTGCGGGTGGCATGGTGCTCGAGCACGAGCGCGTGATGTTTCCTAGTTATCCATACGAATGGGCGCCGCCGATGCTTCGCGCGGCGGGGCAGCTCACCCTCGATCTGGCTCGAGCCGTGCTGCCCGCCGGCTTCGGCCTGAAGGACGCGACGCCTTGGAACGTCATGTTTCTCGGCGCCCGCCCGGTCTTTGTCGACATCTCGTCATTCGAGCGACGAGATCCATTCGATGCGCGCTGGCTTGCCCACGATCAGTTCGTCCGCACCTTCGCGCTGCCGCTCGCAGCATCGAGCGCCTTTGGGCTTAGGCTGCAGGAGGTCTTCCTTGCGTCGCGCGAGGGGCTCTCAGTGGAGCGCGTCTACGCGATGAGCGGGCTGCTCCGGCGGCTGCGCCCGCCGCTGCTGACGTTGGCGACGCTTCCAGTGTGGATGGCGCGCCATTCACGCCGCAGCGATTCTTCAGTCTACAAGCCTCAGCGAGTGCGGTCGCCAGACGCTGCACGATTCATCCTCATGCATCTGCTCAACGGACTGGGCCGATCGCTGAAGCGTTGCCGTGGCGCCGCGCCCGTGCGTTCCCCATGGCGTGACTATGCGGGGGCGGGCGGGACAGCCGCTGATGCTCGAGACGCCAAGCTCCAGTTCGTTCGGGAGGTGTTGCGGGAACGGGGTCCGGCGCGCGTTCTCGACGTCGGGTGTAACGCTGGTTACGTCTCGGTCGAGGCAGCGAGGCTCGGCGCGTCGGTCGTCGCGATCGACAGAGATCCCGAGATGGTCGGCGCGGCCTGGCGGGTGGCATCCGATGCGGGGGCGGATGTGCTGCCACTGGTGGTCGACATTGCAAACCCCAGCCCAGCGACTGGGTGGAACGGTCTCGAACACTATTCCTTCTTTGACCGCGCGAGTGGTGCGTTCGACGTCGTCTTGATGTTGGCTGTGCTTCATCACCTGCTGGTCACCGAGCGAATCCCACTGGCGGAAGTCGTGGCGCTCGCCGCGCGCCTGACGAGTGATGTCGCGGTGATAGAGTTCGTAGCCCCGGAGGATGCGAACTTCAAGCGGCTGCTGCGCGGACGTGACGAGTTGTATCGTGGTCTGACGATCGACGCGTTCGAGACAGCATGCGCGGCGCACTTCCGCGTCCTGCGCCGGCTCGACCTGCCCGGCGGGACGCGCCGGATCTATGCGCTCAAGCGAGTTGATCGGTGAGGTTGCCCCCCGGCCGCCTCGTGCTTGGCGGGCTGTCGCTCGCCAATTTGTGGCTCATCGGCAATTGGGCGGAGCTCTTCAACCTGGCGCCTGGGAATGCATACTACATGGACGCTGGCGCGAGCGACTACGTAGCATGTATCCTCGACGTCGCGATACTCGGACTGCTGCTCGCTGGCGCCGCGTGGGCGGCGGTGTGCTCGGGCCGGCGGTGGGCGTTGATGCTGGCTAGGGTGGCGTTCATCGCGTCGCTGCTGATTCCTGCCGACCGGCTCCGCAAGGACGTGCTAGGCATAGAAGTTGTGCCATTCTTGACGACGCTGCGAAGCGCGGGTGTCAAGGGAGTTGCGTTGGCGGCGGCCGCTCTGATCGCGACCGGACTCGTCATGCGGTGGCACCGGCGGCTCTTCCGCATGGTCTCGGGCGTGGTGCTCGCGCTTTCGCCATTCGCAATGCTCACAGCCGGGCGCGCGCTCTGGATCGTCGTCCACGACAATCCGACGAGGCTGTTCGCCCCGGGCCGCTTCGCGTCTGCGCTGCCTGCTCCGCCGGACAGCTCTCGTCGGGTTGTGCTCATCGTGTTCGACGAGTTGGATCAGCGCCTTGTGTTCGGCCATCGGCCTGCCGGACTCGCGCTGCCAGCGTTCGATCGTCTGCGCGAGGAGGCGTTCTCCGCAGCAAATGCACTCTCCCCTGCGCGGACCACGCAGGTATCAATGCCGGCCTTCGTTACGGGTTTGCGGTTGCGTGACGCGGTGCCGAGCGCGCCGGACGAACTGTCGCTTGCCGTGATGGACACGTCAGCGTCGGTGGCATGGAGCCGTGCGCCCAACGTGTTCGGCGATGCGCGCGCGATGGGGCTCAATGCGGCGCTGGTCGGTTGGTCGCACCCGTACTGCCGCGTGCTGCACGCTTGGCTCGTTAGCTGTCATTGGCGTCCGAGCGCGCGGGCACTAGAGCGGGGTCAGGAGCATGGTTTCGCTGTCGCGGTCCTGGATCAAGTTGCCGCGCTATCGCCGTGGCGCACGAGGCGACAGCACGTGAACGACTACCTCTCGCTCATCGCTGCTTCTCGCGTCGCTGTATCGGACCCGTCTCTCGGCCTAGTCCTCGTGCACCTGTCCGTGCCCCACCTCCCCGCGATCTGGGACCGAGAGCGCGCACGGTTCACAACGAACTCCTACACATATTCTGGCTACATCGATAACCTGGCGCTTGCTGACCGGGCGCTAGCGGAGTTGCGGTCGGCGATGGAAACGGCCGGCGTGTGGGAGCGCACGAGCCTAGTGGTCACCGGCGACCATTCGTGGAGGGAGGCGGCCCGGTATGACGGCCACGAGGACCGGCGCGTGCCTTATCTGGTTCGTGTGGCTGGCGAGACGTCGCCTATTGCATACACGTCGGCGCTCGAAACGCGACAGACTAGGTGGCTGGCCGGTGCCTTGCTGAATGGGACGGTGTCAACAACAACCGCCGTAGCAGCGTGGTTTGACCATCGCCAAACCGAGGCTGAGCCCTAACCGGTATCGCGAGTCCGAGCCGTTACAGCTGCTTTGACAGCACGAGTATCGACAGCAGGCTCGCGAGCAGCGACCCCGTCACCGTCACGATTTGCGTCCAGTTGGTTCCCATCTGATCCGCCGGCTTCTCTGGCACGAACACCCGCGCCCCCGGATCTACCCTCGCGCCTCGACGATCCACCGCGCCGTTCGCCTGGACCACGTAAGTATGCCCTTTGTCCGCCCGCCGGGCGTAGCCACCCGCCCGATCCACGTAGTAGTCGGCGCTGCGCCCGGGCACGAACGCCACGGCGACCGGACTGTTCACGGATCCCTGGACCTGTACGACTGGCTGGAAGAGTGGCACGTACAGTGAGTCGCCGGCCAGCAGGATCAGGTTGTCCCGGTACCCCGGATCGCGCTGAATCCGCTCGAAATCAATACCCACTCGTCCGGCGCGCCCCTCGGCACGGTAAAACTGCGCCCCGCGCACATAGGCGTCCTGTGAGAACCCGCCCGCCCGACCGATCAGGTCGGTAATCTTCTCGTCCGGTCGCGTGATGGTGTAGCGCCCCGGGAAGCGAACCTCGCCTGCGACCACCACGTTGCGCTGGAGTGAGAAGCCGGGCACCCGGCGGATGAAGACGTTGTCGTACGGCTCGAGGGTCGTCTCGATTGTGCGTGCTGAGGTCGGGCGCTTGAGGTAGTCGGTCGGGTCGAGCACGAAACTGGAGTCGAGCGGCACCCGGATGATCTCGGCCAGCGTGTCGCCGCCCGCGACGTCCGGAATTCGCGAAATCTCGGCCTCGAGCAGATATGCCTCATCCCTCAGCCCGCCTGCCAGCATCACCGCATCGCGCAGCGACATCGAGTCTCGGAACGCAAACGACCCGGGCTGCTGGACGCTGCCGTACACCGCGATCTGCCGTGTCGGCCGGAACTCGGTCCGCGAGAAGACCGTCAGCTCGTCGAATTCCTGCATCTCGGGATCGAAGGAACCTGTCCTGAGATCAACGGGAATCAGGCGCCGCGTACTATCGGGCAACAGGCGAACAATGTGGGCGCGATCGAGATAGGTGTCGGTCCTGAGCCCGCCGGCAGCCACGATCAGCTGCGAGAGCCGTTCGCCCGGCGTGATGCCGTAGGTCCCGGGATGCCACACATTGCCGCGCACCGTCACCCGGTTCCGCACCGGCTGGGTCACCACGAACACCCGCACGCGATCGTTGCCGGCCAGCGTCACCGCCGGCGCGCCAGGCAGCATCGCCGCGCCCAGGTCCACGTCCAGCGCGGTCCGGTCCCGACCGTCGGGCAGGCGCTGATCGGGCGGCAGCACGCGCTCGATGTTCGCCCTGCCGGTGTACGCCTCGGGCAGCAGCCCGCCCGCCATCTGGATCAGCTCCTTGAGCCCCTGGCCGGGCGCCAGCTCGTAGATCGCCGGCCGCAGCACCGGGCCCTCGAGCGTGACCCTCGGCCCGTGCGGCGGCACGAACACGACGTCGCCGCTCTCCAGCCGGATGTCGCCGCGCGTGTTGCCGTTGAGCAGATAGTCGTAGACGTCCATCGTGTCCACGACATCGCCGCCTCGCATCACCCTGATCTGCCGGAACCCGCCGCGCTCGGTGGGGCCGCCGGCCTGATAGAGCGAGTTCATCACCGTGCCCAACGCACTGACGGCGTACGCGCCCGGCCGCACTACGTCGCCGGTCACGAAGATCTGGTTGACCCGCACCCTCGTGACCGTTAGGTCGAACCGCGTGGTCGCGTTCGCCCCGCGCTTGACGCCCGAGTAGACGCGGCCGAGGCGGGTGTAGAGCAGGGACCGAAGCTGCGCCATCGTGAGGTTGGCAACCTGGATCTGCCCGACCTGCGGGATCACCACGAATCCTTCGCGGGAGACCGGCAGCTGGTGCGACAGCTCGACGTCGCCCGTGAGGATCAGCGCCAGCTCGTCGCCCGGGCCGATGCGGTACTCCGGATCCACCGGCCCACTGGTGACCGGCGCGAACTGGTTGGTGGTCCGGCGGAAGATGTCGAGCCCGTAGATCCTGGCCCTGTGCAGCCGCTCGGCCATCACCTTCACGGCGGCCGTGTCCACCCGCAGGATGCCGAGGGCGTCGCGACGCGTGGGGATCGAGTCCTGGCCCACCACGAAGCCCAGGGTGTCCACCAGGAATGAGTCGGCGCGCGACATGACCAGCGAATCGCGGGGGATGACCCGGGAGGTGTCGGACAGGGCGAGGTCGGCGAACCCCAGCGCAGCGGCCGCCCGCAGCATGTCCACCGTCGGGGCAGGGGTCGCCTGGCCCGGCTGGGCAGGGCCCAGATACTGGTCAATCAGGTTGTCCGAGTAGCCCGCCGCCCTCAGCCGCGCCCGGATCTGGTCCGGCGTCATGCCGCTCTGCTGGATCCGCTGCCGGATCTGGTCGCCCAGGCCCTGCTGCTGGATGGCCGCCTGAATCTGCTGGTCGGTGACCCCGCCGGGCCGCTGGGGGATGTCCTGGGCCCGCGCAGAGGCCGCCACGAGGGTCAGGGCAACAGCAGCACAAAGAACAGCTCTCACGCGGCTACAAGACCTCTGGAATGAGGGGCTACTCTGTGGGACAAAGTAAACGATACGGCAAAGTGAAGTCGCTGTCAATGCAGGAGGCTAAATGTAGCGGGGACATGGAGTTTTGTCTGCTATCCGGCCTCTGCCGCCTCCTCTTCCTCGCTACCTTCCGGCTCCTCGTCCTCCGACGCATCCGCCTGGCTCCGCAGCATCGCCAGCCGCACCAGGGCGCCCAGGAGGAACCACCAGATGATCCCGTGCGGCGCGCTCGAAAGCGGCGAGCCGATGAGGATGATCACGCCCCCGGACAGTACCAGCGCCCCCATGCCCAGGGCGATACCCTCGTCCTCTGTTTCGATCAGCATCCGCGCCGCTTTGAGCGCGAGCGGCATCAGGCCGAAGACGATGAAGCCCAGCACGAGCAGCCCCAGCACGCCCATGTCCACTGCGGCGCGGCCAATGTCGCCGTCGCTGAAAATGAAGAAGCCGGCGGGCATGCTCACGTTGATCGCGAACGGCACACCGACTCCCGTGCGGCCGAGACCGATGCCGAACGGGTGGTCCGCCAGCACGCGGCCGGCCGTGATAACCGGCCCCAGGACGTAGCCCCACAGCGCGCCTTCCTTCGTGAAGATGCTCCCGAACCGCGTCACGGCGCGCCCGGATGTGAGCAGCGTCGCGACGTGAAGCGCTCCCACCAGGGGGAGGCCGAGCATCAGCTGCGCGACCGTGAGGCCCCGAAGGTAGCCGATGATCATGAGACCGAGCACCAGGCTGACGAGCGCCGCCCTCGTGCCGGACACCGTCATCGCCACGAATAGCAGTGGAACGATCGCTGCATAGAACGTGCGCCGCGCGGTCGAGAGGTGCCGGTTCAGAGCGTTGCCCGTCGCCAGGACCATTCCGAACACCATCATCGCCGCGAATGGCGCCGGGTACGTGAACGTCGAGTAGGCGCGGAACTGGGACTCGCCGCCCTCGGTGTTATAGAAGATGGTTCGTTGGTGCCGCTCGAGCGCGAGCGCGCCGCCGGCGAAGGCGGAGCCCGGGCCGGCCTGGAACTGGAGGATGCCGTAAATGGCGGTGATCACGCACAGCGTGAGGATCACCGCCACGTAGACCCGAATCTGAGCGGAATTCAGGGTGACCGTCAGGGCCATGATGCAGGCGAGTGGATACAGACTCCACGCCCGCAGCCCCGCCACCTCGATGACGAGCGGCGTGCCCGGGACCGCGAGATACATCGCCGGCAACAGCGTCACGAGCAGGAGCGTGACCTGCATCGGTCCCCGGGGCGTGATCAGCAGGGCGTCGCGGCGGAACGCGCGCGTCGCCAGCCACCACATGAAAGCGAAGATGAAGAAGGCGTCGGAGATGGCATACGGCAGGGCCCCGCCGATGCGGTCCTTGAGGAAGCCCTGGAAGCACGCGGTCGCGATGCTCCCCATGATGCCGAAGTGGACCGGGAAATCCTCCCGGAAGATGTCGGTCCACTTGTCGGCGAGCCGGACGCCGGGGTCCCAGGGCTCGAATTCGTAGCTCATCTACGCTCCCACGCTCCTACGCTCCTGCGCCTTGCAGGAGTTCCACTAGCCTCGGCATCTGCGTCTCGGGCGCGCACAGCTCCCGCGCCCGGGCAGGGCCTGCTCCGCCCAGCCACACGCGCCGCGAGGGGTCGCCGATGAGCGCCTCCAGCGCCTCGGCGAGCCGCGCCGCGTTGCCCGCCGGCACCAGCACGCCGCACGATGCGTCGAGGACCTCGCCCGAGGGGCCGAGGTCGCTGGTGACGATCGGCCGCGCGGCGTACAGCGCTTCGACGAGCGCCCGGCTGAACCCCTCGGCCATCGTGTTGGGCTGGCACACGATGTCGGCGGCCGCGAGCAGGTCGGGCACATCCGACCGCTCGCCCAGGAACCGCACCCGGTCGGCGATGCCGGCCCGCACGGCTTCAGCCTTCAGCTCGTCCACGTAACGCTGCTCGGCTGCGCGCTGCGCCCCACCTGCCATCCAACAGACCCACTGTGAGGCGGAGGGCGGGAGGCGGGAGAGGGCGTTCAGGAGAACAGTCTGGCCTTTCCACGCTTCCATCCGCGCCACCTGGAGAATGACCACCGTGAACGGCGGCGCGCCGAGCGCGGCACGGGTCGCCGAGGGCTCGGCCGTGGTCCTGCCGGCCTCGCACGGAGCGTAGTACACCTCCGCGCGCGCGCCGGGGAACAGCCGCCCGCTGGAGCCGGCGACGAAACGGCTCACGCACAGCATCAGGTCCGGAGGGTACATGCGCGACCACACTTCCCGCCATGTGGTTGTCCCCGCCGCGGTGTGCTGCCAGTACACCAGCCGCGCTCCAGCGCTGCGGGCCACGGTCGCGAACAGCGCGTGGGACCAGGTCGAGTGGTGGATGACGACGTCCGCGCGGGTGCGCTTGAGCAGCGCCGCCAGCTTCTTGCGGGCGCGATACACGCTGAGCGGCCGGCTCGCACGCACCGCGCCGAGCATGGAGACGGGCGCGCCGAGAAGGGTCAGCTCCTTCGACAGACGCCCTTCGAAACAGAGCGCGAAATGCTGATCAAGCCCGGCGGCGAGCCGCTGGAACGTGACGAGCGAGGTCAGGATGGTCTCAACCCCGCCATACAGGTTGCCGGAGTGCACGTGGAGGACCTTCATGAGGCGCGAGGCGCGAGGCGCGAGGCTCGCTCGTAGACCTCGACCGTGCGCCTGACGGTCTCGTCCCAACCGTGCCGCGCTGCGACCTCGCGGGCGGTCACCGCCAGGACCTCACGCAGTCCGTGATCGTCGCCGAGTCGCTCGAGTGCAGCGGCCGACTCGGCGACCACGTCGCCCCGGACGATCCAACCCGAGCGCCCGTGATCCACCAGCTCCGAAACCCCCGCCGCATCGGAGACGATCACCGGAATGCCGTAGGCCATCGCCTCGGCGACCGTGAGGCCGAATGAGTCGTAGATCGTCGGATGCAGCAGCACGTCGGCCGCTGCGTAGGCCGTTTCGATGCCGGGTATCGTTTCGCGCCAGTGGATCCGGCCCTCGGCCCGGCCCGCGAGCGGGATGCGGCGGCTCACGACCAGCAGGTGGACCTTGGGCGCCGCGTGCACCGCGTGAATCGCGTTGACCAGCCCCTTGCGCCAGTCGCCGATGTACAGGGCGATGAAGGCGTCCCGGGGGAGGCCCAGGGCGATACGCGCCGCGTGACGATCCTCGAGCAGGCGGGGCTGCGGGAAACCGTGCGGGATGACGACGACGTCGTTCCTGCGCCCGTAGCAGCGCGCCAGGTCGGCCTTCACCTTTTCGCTGGGGGCGATGACGAGCCGAGCGCGCCGGATCATCTCGCCTTCCTGCTGCTCCACCCAGGCGCCGAACCAGCGCTCTCCGCCGGTTGCGGGCTGGCCGGATGCGCGGAGCGCTTCACGCCACGCGCCGACGCAGACGTGCGCCGTGACCACGTCCGCCGAGCCCGTCACCCACCCCTGGGCGTGCACGACGTCGTGCTCCCGCCGCTTGATGGCGAATCCGATCGGGAAGGTCAGGATCGTGCCGTAGGCGAAGCGGGTCAGGGCGGGGACGCGCACCACTCGCACGTTGGCGGGCGGCGCAGATGCCACGCCGGCGGCGTACAGCGTGACGTCGTGCGAGAGCGCCACTCGGGCGACCAGTTCCGCGGTATAGCCGCCCGTGCCCTCGGCGCGGTTGTGGTGGTGCGCGACGATGGCGACGTTCACGCGGCGGGCTTCCTGCCCATCATGAGAATGTTGTCGGATAGCGTGCGGGGGAAGCACCGGCTGACTGTGCGTGGCCAGTGAGCAGCCGTCAGCGGGATTCGCCCGTCCAGACTGTAGCGGCAGGTGACGTCGGTCAGACCGTTCTCCCGCGCAATTCGCAGCAGGTCTACCTCGAGCAATGCGGTGAGGTGCCTGGGATAGTGGACGTCCTGGAAGGCCGAGAAGCGGTGCTTCACCAGCAGCGTGAGGAGACTGAGCCCGCTCAGCTGGTTCGGCGTCGTCACGACCACCCAGCCGCCGGGCGCCGCCACGCGCGCCAGCTCGCGCACCAATGCGCGGGGATTCTCCAGGTGTTCGATCACTTCGACCGCCGCCACGACGTCGGCCGCAGCGTCCTCGAGCGGGATCCGACCACCGTCCAGGTCGCACTGGTGGAACGCGGCGTCCTCCGGGAAGCCGTCGTAGCGCACGGCGTCGACACCGACGTACGTATCGAAGCGACCCTTAACATACGCCGACAAACGACCGGTTCCGCACCCTACGTCGACCACGCGGCGACCTCGTGCGCCGCACACCTCCAGCGCTTCCCTGACCATGTCGTAGATGGCGGCATTGCTGCCACCTGCGCTCTGACGCGCTCGCTCCTCGACCTCAGCACTGGGGTGGCGTCCGTCCACGGGCCCAACGGTATGCGGTCGGTGTTTGCGGCGCAAACGGCGGAGCCGTTACCTTCGCTCGCATCGTGATTCGCGTGCTCTTCGCCGGCCGGGGCGGCGTGCAATCCCTGGAGGACCGCGCGCGCGCCCTGGCGCGCCACTTCCCGCCGGACATCCAGGCGGACCTTGATTTCGGCGGATCGGCGGACGGGCGGACAGGCGGACCGGTTCGCGTCTTCTCGCGAACGGTGCGCGCCGCGGCCCCCTACGACGTGCTGTGGCTCATGTCCCAGAGCCCGCTCCGGCTGTTAGCGGCCTCGCTGGGTCGGCTCGCGCTCGCGACGCCGTTCATCGTGGATACCGGCGATCTGCTCTACGAATCGGCGAAGACCGCGGGCAAGCCGGCACCGTACTGCGCGCTCGTCAGGGCGTGGGAATGGCTGAGCGTGCGCGTTCCGGATGCGGTCGTCGTGCGCGGCAGCCACCACGCGGCGCTGCTGAAGGGTTCGGGCCTCAGGCGCGTCACGCTGGTGCGGGACGGTGTGGAG
>JBIOJG010000084.1:0-18383 GCA_044450645.1 Binatia bacterium | reverse complement strand
CCTTCCGTTTCCCCGAACGTCTCATCCACCTGTTTCTTCTCCACCACCTTCATCCATCATTTCCTCCCCGCCCTCTACAGTAAACTGTTGCTACCCAACTGTCTCACCCACATTGGCAGAGAGGGCTGACGGTGAGCAGCGGGATCTTCGAAACAAGGCGTCTGGCGCGCACTCGACTCCTTAGCTGCCACCATGGGTAGCGCTTTCGTAGGAAGGCCGACACCTGGGCGTCGGTGAAGGCACAGAGGTACAGCTTCCAGAACTCATACTCATGCCGCTCTCCAGCTCGCCGCGGGCCGACCCGAAGGACGCCGGTCTGGACAGGTATCTCCTCATCTCTCGGGAAGAACTGTGTTCGGCACGTAATCACCACCTTCTTGAATTCAGCGCATAGAGTCATCAATTCAGCGAGTCGGACCGAGTAGTTCGAGATCGCTGCGGGATCCTCGTCAAGTGCGTCCAGTAGAAGGATCGTGTCGGAGGGACGCTTGACACGCCGGATCTCGTCGTCGGCTCTTGGATGGCCGAGTGGAATCACCGCGAGTTGCAGACGACCCCTGCCCAGACCGAAGCGCCCTCGCTTTCCTGCGTAGTAGTTCAGAACGAACGAGGTCTTACCCATTCCCGAGTCAGCAAGAAGCAGGAGGTAGCGAAACCGGTCGTCACCTTGAAGGTAGGCGTCTACTTTCTTGACCAGCGGCTCCTTGACGACCACGGCGTGTCGCAACTCTGCCTCTTGTGCTTCGTCCACGTTGGAGCAATCCGGTTCCACGTACCACCGGGTGGCTTCTTCCATCACGGCTGCGGGAAACAACCGCGATCCGAGCTGACCTTGCAGAAACCTGCGCAGCTGCCATCGACCGACAGCCCGGAGAGCGACAGCAACGGCACCAAGCAGTGGCAACGCAAGCTTGACAGCATCAAACACCTTGGCGGCCTCGGGCCAAAGACCTGGGACCAAGGCTTTCAAGGCGGTCAAGTCAAACGCCGGTGGCGCCATAGGGTTCTTCCTGTCCGCGTTGCCAACAAGTGGACCAATGTGGACACTCTCGCCCGGCTACACTTTGGCCACCGCGCGCGTCGACGCCTTGGCCCTGTTACGCCGGTCAGCCGAGAACTTGCCGTGGTCCCGGATCATTTTCATCAAACACCCACACGTGCTGTAGGCTGGTTGGTAGACGACCGCTCGCTGTCTTTGCAGCGAGGATCCTTTCCACGAGGACTGCCAGGTCGTCGAGGTTGGGGTGGGTCACGGCATGTTCGTTGTCCCAGATGACGAGCCAGTATGGGGGGTAGTGGTCCCGAAGGTGTTTCTCGATGACGCGTTCCAACATCTTGTAGGGTGAACTCATTGGATCGTATGGATCAGTGCTGAAGTCCTCGTATCTCGCTGGGTCCTTGACGATCGGCGCTGACCATAAACTGGTGACCTCGACGTCGCAAAGGAAGGACCGATCGTCTCCATAGACCGAGAAGTCAGCTCTGTTGGTACCGCGCGGATTGCGACGAGCCCAGACGAGCCTGGGGGTGTTGTACGCATTGTATCGCTCAGCAAATGAACACAGGGTCCACTCTTCCTTCCATCGATCCAAACGAGCCTGATGGTCAGTTCGCGCGCGGGGAGAATAGAACCCATCAACAAGCTTGCCGGAACCGATCGCGTTCCTTTCCGCCTCCACGCGGATGCGTATGTCCTCGATTGTTTCCAGACCCGCGTCTTCCTGATCTCGCATTTTGGACTGCTCGTCTACTACACGTCTCACTATCATCATCTCGCCCCTCAGCACACGCAACAGCCGCAAGTCACCAGCGCGCGGGCGAGCAACCACGTGCCTGAAGAGAGAGACCTTGGCACGAGCCCTGCGCTTTAAAGGTGTCATCTTGGAACTGAAGACGCGCTGGCGACCCGGAAAGCGTCTCCAAATACGACTTCCTGGAGGATCGCCTCTATCGTCTTGTGCGCATCGCTGTGGAGCGGAAGGTCATCTCGCTCGGTCGTGCCGCCGAGATTCTCAGGATTTCACGGGAGGACATGCGACAACGCGCAGCCGACTGGTCCGCGTAAATGCGACCTGCCGTCGAGATCCTACTCGCCGACGCCGACGTCCTGATCGATTATCGGGATTCCGATCTCACCATTCTCAAGCTGGTCTCTCAACACATCGGTCCGGTGCGTGTGCTGCGCCAGGTGCTCGACGAGGCACCAGGCATCAGCGATCGCCAGTGTGCACGACTCGGCATCGAGATCGTTCGGCTGGAAACTGAGCTGATGCTCGAGGTGAACAACTTGCCACGCAGTCTGTCGGCTACGGACCGACTGTGCGTCGTCGCGTGCGATCACCACAGCTGGACCCTGGTGACTTCACAGCTGCAGCCATTTCCTTATGTTCAGGCCTCCCGGTTTGCTTGCCACCCAGGTCGCTCCCACCGCAGTGGCTCTGCCGCTGGGCGGCCGTGGCGTTTCCATCCGAGCAGAACGCGTGTCGTTGCCTTCACGCGCATCGGATATGCTAGCCGTCCGACTCGGGCAATTGACGGCACGGGGACTCTCACCCCGCTAGACTCGCAGGCTTGTCGGCTGCTCCCCAGACGCGACCCTACAACCCCCGGCAACCCCCTCCGCTACTCGCGTTGGCTACGGTTGTTTAGTTGGCCAGGCGGAGTAGGTCTGGAGGATCTGGAGGGCATTCTTCGTTTGGTCCGCGCCGACGCCCCACAGGATCAACGAGAGGTAATCCTGTGGCGAGCCGAAACTACCAGCCTTGAAGTAATAGGTGATCATACCACTGATGATTGCCACGAATGCCGCAATCACGAACGACAGGACCTCCATGGCTTCGAAGCCCTCCCGCAAGCGGAAGTCCTTGGATGGGGCGATTGGCAAGGGTTTCCCGGCGGCGTGCACCACTTCAGCTCCACGTTGAACGGTGACTGATGGGGTGAGTGTTCCCGACCACGGCGAGTACTGCACGATGTTCGGCTCCGCCGACATCGGAGTTAGCGTTGCCGCCTTCTTCTTCTTGCCCTGGAGAGCCATGGCCCATTCGTACTGGAGGCCGTGCTTCACCAGGTACGTCTCGTTAAGGTCGGGATCGCCCGTGGAGAGCTTGAAACGGATTGGGTCATACGCCTCGATCGGGTCGGGGCCGTTCGTTTGGGGCACGAGAATTCGTAGTCCGCCTTCTTGCTGTGCAGTTCGCAGGCGCGTCCACGCGGCGTCGTCAGCTTTCTCGAAAAGAACCTCCAGCGGTTGTCCGGACCTTTGCAGTTCGATCAGCTCCACAAACTCGGCAGCCGAGCGTCGCTCCCACAGGATCTTCAGGCGCGCGTAGGCCCGCTCAACGCTAATCTTGCCGGCAAAATCCAACGGGTCTTGCGTTTGGGTGGTGGCGAGCAGACCCACAAGCTTCTGTATCTCGGTCCGCGCCGCGTCGTTGGCGATCGCGCCCGGTACAACCTCCTTGAGGAGAGAGGTAACATCACCCTTCACATCAGCCCAGTACAGCGCTTCCAGCTTGTTCGAATCGAGCCAGCCACTCAGATTTGTCAGCTTCTCTTTGACCTGCTGCACTACCTGCGCACCAAGGTCGCCGCCGCTCAGGCCGGCCACAATGCCATCGAGGGCCGCGCGCGCTCGGGTAGCCACCAGCGGGTCCCACTGTCTCTGGTCGCCGTGAAACTCCGCTTGATTGATGGCCTCACGGAGCTGCCTCGCCTGGTCCAGAACCCCGAGGGTCCCTGAAACTCGCGTCAGACGGGTCTCGATCTCATCCGGGCTGGCAAGCCAGAGCGCACGGGTCAAATCTTCCGATTGGCGCAGAACGGCACGGGCCGACACAACGGGAAGAATGAAAGGCTCATTGCGCAGCCACCCGGCGCCAAGGTCGGAAATTTTCTTGAGCAGAGTGAGCCGCTGCCGGCGGAAGCCGAGTCCCTTCGTGGAGGCGAAGGAGAAGACGAGCGCACCAGCCAGCGCGAGCGCGGCCCACCAGTAGGAGTCCCGCACCTGAAGCGTCAGCACCAGCCTCTGTCCATCGTCGGCGGAGTTGAGCGCGTGGAAGCCGAGTGTCAGGTTGTACTCACCGGCTTCTAACGCATGCAGCCCAACGCGCACAAGTGCTTGACCGCCTTCTGGGATTGACCGATCGTCGTTCGGAGCGACGGGCGGGACGGCGAAGCTCTTCACCGCCTTGCCATTCAACTCGAAGGTTGCGTTCCTCTCGAGGTCAAAGCCTGCCGGTGGGGCCTTGGTCACCTGCTCTAGGCTGACAAAGAGGCCTTCGATGCCCCACTGCCTCGTCTTGTCGCGAAGCGTAACCGGCACGGACGCTTCGTCGCGTTGCGAGTACCCAGGAAACATGGGGAGAGTAACCGTGAGTGGGGGCACTGTTGATGGGTCGACGACGAGGGTCGCTGGCTGATGTGTTCCGCGGGTCAGGGTGATCTTCCAGACCACGGGCGCTTTCCCCTTCCTGATGAAGATGAGGTTGCCGCTGTACTTGCCGGCAGTCGGGGGTTTGGGCACTGACAGCTGGATCGGCAGCAGCTCCTCCTCGTTCGGAAACTTGACCTTCGGCTGCCGCGCACTCTTCGAGAGCTCGGGTTGACTTGGAACGACGAGTTCGACGGTGACGGAGTTGCCAAGCTCGTCATGAAAGGGCGAGAGTGCAAGATTGACCTCTTCTCCGGGTTCCTCAGCTCTGACGAGAGCAAGGTCCACCAGATTGCTCGCCGGCACGGTCAACGAAACTTCCTTTTCGGACACAGCTGCCGCATCGAGGATGACGGCGGCTTTGACGGGAGTCCTGCACATGATCAAAGCAATGGCCAAGGGCAGAGCAGCCATTCCAACCCGTGTTCGCAAGTTGCGGTGCCACTGCCTGGACAGCCAACTTGAGGATCGGTCCAACCGCCAATGCCTCTTGCTGCGAGAGCAGCGCATCACGAACTCTGAATGGATACATGGCGCGTCAGTCAATTGGCTGCTTTTCATGATGGCCTCCATGGTTCAACTTGCGCCGGAGTTCGTCGGAGCGTGTCTAGGGATTTCTCCGCTGGGTAACCACAGTGTGTGCACTGATTCTGATCGGCCAGGAAATACAGGCCGCACCTCTGGCAATGAATTCGGAGGTATTGCAGATACGACCAGGTCCCCTGCCAGACCGCCCTTTCATTGGGCCCGACGCTGGTCATGGCGTAGAGCCTGTCACGGTACAGATCAAAGAGGGCCTTGAAGCTCGCTCCATTGCGAATGTGGAACGGGAGCGACAGCCGATAGAAGCCATAGCCGACGGCCAACAGGAATGCTCCCGCTACGATCCATCCAGTCGATCCATCCAACACCATCTCGTATCCGCCGGGTGCTGAAGTCCCGAATGCGGACGCGAGCGATCGGACCGGGAAACCGGTCCTTACGCGGAGTATGCCGGCTAGCAGATAGAGTATCCCGCCCACGTTGCTGATCGCCGACAGACTCAACAAGCCATCCGCCACCGACCAGGCACCGTCGATCTCCGTCTTCTGGTCCTTATCGATCTGCAGCCAGAGCCTTGGGAAATAAAATACAGAGTCCATGCCGTAGCGTGTGTGGGGATACGTCTCGTACTCTGCCAGGATGTTGCCGAGGCGGGTAGGATGCGACGCATACCGCTTGCCGCTGTCGTTCAGCGGATAAGTTCGCAGCTTGTTCCAGATCTCGGCGTATAGCCGGGGCCTTGTCAGCCTCGCCGCATCGGCTTGCTTCTGCAGCTTGCAAATCCGTGCTGTGTGGCGCGCCTGAAGCCAATCGAAGACGTGATCAGGCCACCGCCACCGCCCCTCGTAGACCTGGTAGATGCGGTCACTGAAGCACGAGATCAGCCAGCCGATGACGATCACCGAGACGAGGTGGATGATGACGCCCCAGCCGATTTGATTCGTAACGGGTAAGCACAGAACGGTCGCCAGCGTTCCGGGAAGGATCACACGCAAAAGCGTCGGGAAGCGTACTATCGGTTGCAGTGCCTCGGCGAGGCCCTTGGCGGCAGGAAATTCGATCGGCATAGACGCTCGTCCAGTAAGGAGGGCCACCGCCCTGATCACATGCGATTGCGTGATTTTGAGCGTCGGCCCTTTCCGGATTCGTGCGTGTCGGGTTGTCCCTTGCCAGGCCCGGACAAGTCGGGAGGTGGCTCACCTGGCCCATACGTTCCTGGCCCGCCCATCAAGAACAGGGGCTGCATCTTCATCGCGAGATCTATGTTCCCGGCGATTTTGAGCCGGCCGCTCCTCAGGGCCACCTGATGGCTCAGCTTCCCTCTCGCTAGTTCGACGTAGTCTCCCGCCTCTATGATGATGATTGTATCGGGCGAGGCGTGAGGACCTTCGTTAACGCTGCAAGTGCCGTCCGCGATGGCAAGGTGGTAGGTGCCTCCACCTTCTCCGGTCAGGTTGAGCTGAATGACGGACCGTAGATCTTTCGCCGCCGCAGCGTCGAAATTCAGCGGCATCTGCCCGAAGATTTCTTTGACCTTCGTCTCCGTATCGCTCATTATTTCTGACTCCTTTCCGCGGGCCAGTGGTCTATGGTCGACCGTGACCCGGCCCGTGTGGTCCGACCTCGAAGCGGAACAGGAATTCCAGGTGACATCAAAACCCCATCTCCCCTCGCGTCTGTAACGCCTGATCTTTAGCAATCACGGCATTGCCGGTGATCCGAGCACCCTCTTCTTCGCCGCCGCCCGACGACGAGCGGCGCGGTCTTTTCGGCTCGCGGCAGGCGGTGGCGGACTAGCGATCCCCCGATCAGAATGAGCGCCGTCTAGTCGGGCACGTTGAAGACCAGGGTGACGTTGTTCTGATCGATCTGGTGGCTTGCCAATGTCCGCCCGTTCGAGTTACGAAAC
Source organism: Binatia bacterium (assembly GCA_044450645.1). Taxonomy (GTDB): domain Bacteria; phylum Desulfobacterota; class Binatia; order HRBIN30; family HRBIN30; genus JAGDMS01. The sequence continues at coordinate 11,499 of JBIOJG010000084.1, read as the reverse complement.
TCGACGTTTGTCAGCACTGCATCGAGGGTCTTATCACTGTCCGAGTCCTTTGGAATCACGTCGGTCTTCGTTGCCATGCATTCACCTCCTGTTGTCCGTCACAGTGCGTCGCTCGCTGCCTTTAGCTCCTGAAGCTTGCTGGTGACCTCGGGCTTGCTCATGTCCACCGCATCCGACAGCTTTGGAACAAAGGTCGCCGGCGAGATGGACGCTGGGACGAGTTCCAGCTGGATTGCCTTCGCGCGAATTGCCTGCTTGTCCGCATCACCCAGAGCGTTGTACTTGTCCTTGATCGCATTGAAGAGTGCGATTTGATCCTTTTGCCTCGTGTACGCGACCGCCTGGTAAGCAGGCACAATTTGCTTTCCCAACACCTCGCGAACCTCTGGGTGCAGCACAAGATTGTTCGCCGCCTCCCCGGTTGCAAAGAACTGCACGTACCGCAAGTCGCTACCGTTCATTGCTGCAAGCTTCGCCGAGTTGTCGATCGTTGCAATGAACGATACGATTTCCATAGGAGTCTCGCCCGGCCCGCAGGGTTGGTCCTCCGGCTCCTCTGCGGCAGGTGCGGGCGATGCAGGGGCGGGTGCTGGGATTGTCGGCGCGCTGGTCGGCGTAACAACAAAGACCGGCGCGTAAGCAAACTCCTTGCGGTTGTATCCAAGCTTGACCGTGTCAGGGACGGAGCCGCTGGACCCGGACCACGCAACTTTAAGCCCATAGCCGGTGTCCGTGGCAAAAAAGAATGGACGCACCTCGTCTCCTTCTTCAGTCAGGCTGCCGAGTATCGGGATCTTGCTGAAGAAGCGCTGCAGGGCTGGTGTCTTGAGTGGCGCCTTCAGACACAGCTTCGATTTCAGCCGCTTTGGTGGCGTGGACGTGTCCGAGTTGAGGAGTGCAGACATCAGTAAAGCTGCCTTGCCGCCTGAGAAAGCGGACGATATTCGTGGGTCGAACCAATTTCCCTCGAATCGGAAGCTCGCTGCTGCTGGGGGCGTCTTCCCTGCTTCGTAGCTGGGCTCGATGATCCCTTCCCGACGCGCCACCGATAGTTCGGCAGTCGGCGGCTTGGAGTCGACATCCAACCCAACGTTCGTCTTGGTCATGAAGAGCATACGATTGTAACCGATACCGCAGCCACACTTGATGATACACAAGAGAGTAAGCGTGACAAGCTTTATGATAGAGTCTCTCATCGCCCCTCCTTCTTCGTGTCCCCGCCAGGAGGTCTCGACCCGACGCGGATGTTGAGCAGATCGCTGCTGGGTGCTTCCAAGCGAACCTGCGTGTTCTCGTCAACGACCTCTACTCGCTGCTGTTCTTCCCACCCGATTTCGAAGAAGGCGTGTCCATCCCTGAGCCCAAGCGCCACACCACACAGCGTGACGCCTCGCACGACTGCCTTCTTCCCCTCGTTCGGAACCGTGGCCTTCATTGCGAGATGACCAAAGCCCCAGATGTGATCTGCACCAGTCTTCGAATCGGTGTACTGGATGGCGCAGCCTACGAGCGGCACGCATACAACCAGCGCTGGAAGAAACAGGAATAGCCGGTGAATCTGAAGCCCGACGCATAGCAGCGAGCGGGTTGGCGTCATTACGCACCCACCCGCAACATCCGCTTCAAGAAATCCACCTTCTCGTTCACCCACCCGACCAGCGACAGATCATCCGTCAGCGACCGCGGTGGGGCGCTGATCAGGGTGTCGAATTCGATCAAGCGTTGGAAGTCGACGGCGACCGGGCCGGTGCGCTCGGTCTTGCCGTCGCCCATGTAGAACTTCACACCGGCGCGCTGCATGATGTTGATGAACTCCTGCGCGACGAGGCCGTAGGCAATAGTCGTCGGGTGGACGCCGTCGAGCGAAAACAGCCCACCCGTGGTACGTCCTTCCGGTCCGGATCGGAAGAACTGCGAGTCGGGCTTCGGCGAGAGCTGTTGCAGCGCCGGCGGCTGCTGCCGCCGGCAGTCGTGCCAACCAGAAACTTCAGGATTGCTGAGGACGAGCCATCTTCTTGGGACGCTGTCTGCGTCTTCCCGGCGCCTGTCGTCGTCATTGGCTTTCTCCCTTCGTGGCTTTGCCTATCGGCGAACCTCCAACAAAACGGGCGTTACTCTTTCGCGCCGGGTGCTCGCACCTGAGTGAGGCGCCCACCCGACTGTTGCTCCGGTGCCAAATCGTGCATCAGCCGCTGATAGTCCTCTGACTGATCGAGCAGCGTGGCCGCAGCCTTGATGAGCAGGTCTACCTGATCACGGGGCAGTTGCAGTGTGGTCTTAATCGCTTGTAGCCGCTGGCGGAGATCCGGGTCCTTGATGGCTTCCAAACGCACGTGGATCCTATAGAGTTTGGGAGACGGCGGGCGATCGGCTTCGGTCTCGCGAAATGTCTCGTAGCATTCTGTACGCCGCTGCTCTTCGCACTTTGCACGCACTCGTGACGATCCGCAGAGTTGGCTGGCGAAATCGTCACACCGCTTGGTTGCCTGCGCGCCGCGCTTCGTGAAGTTATCCTCGGCCTGCTTCCACCGGTTGAACTGCTCGCGCAGCAGTTCGACCGAGTCCGATGAGTAGTTCTCCATAGGGTTGGTTGCCGCGGCGTTGAGCACCGAGTAGATGCCCGGAGGCCGCGCACAATGATCCAGTTTCGGCTCTTCCTGGGGTTTGGCATCGACGACGATCACCGCGATGCGACTGACCTCACCCCTGCTCGTCTTTCTCAACAAGCTCCAATTGGGGTCACTCGAAGTGATCGCCGCCTCGGGACCGCGCAAGCCGATGTTGTCCGCCAGCCCGCCGTCGTTCAGATGGATGAACGGCCGCCGTGTCGCGTCCCCATATGACAGCCAGGTCTTGGCGCGCTCATAGCGGCTGGGGGCGCCGTCGAAGTCCTTCAGACCTTCTGTCACCCACTCAGGCACTTGGTAGCCGCCACAGGTCGACTTGGGATAGTTCACCAGCGTCAGCGGCGTGAACGCACCGGGGAATGCCGACGAGGCTGTCACCCCGCGCGCAACGTGAACGCCGGAGAGGTCCGAGCATAGGCGGTCGAAGTCATCTTGGGTGAACGAAAACTGTGCACCGAGGCTCATGTCGGTGGCGTTCAGGATGATGAACGGCCGCCTTTTCGGCATATCGGCAAACGTCTTGTTGGCGAAGATGTCGCGGTCATAGTACTCGCTCGCGAGGTCGCTGCGGCCGAACCGAGGCGAGAGCAACCAAGGCCAGTTCCATGGCGCCACCATCTCCAGGATCAAGTCGCGCTCGATCTTGCGGTTCAGCACCGCGTCATTGAAGTCACGGAAGAACGCCTGCTCCCCGAAGAGGCCGTAGTAGGCCGCAGCGAAGCTGCCCCCCGACACCGAGGAGATCACGTCGACCTCGTCAAGGAGCGACTTGCGTCCGCCGTCAATGCGGGCTTGGCGCAGGTGTTCGAGAACGCCGTAGGCTAACGCGGCGGCGCGCGTACCGCCGCCGGAGAACGTCAAGATGATGAACGTGTCCTCAGTGTTCTTGGCGTCCGTCTCGTTGAGGGCGGTGTAGCGATAGCCCGCGGTGGGATCGAACTTGGTCAGGGGCGGATTCTTCTGGAACGTCGCGCATCCGGCCAGGACGAGCGCGGCGCACAGGGCTAGCGGAGGGGAGACGCGGCGCATGGCTATACCACGGGGTGAAAGTCGTCGATCTCCATGGGAAACTCCTCGGCGGTGTCCACGACATTCTTCTCGACGCTTGGGGGGCGGTAATTGGCTGGCCCACCGAGGCGGAAGACATGGTGGCCTTCCCCGACGATCAGCTTGGTGTTGGTGAAGCCGGCGGACTGATTGTCAATGAAGACTTCGCGCGCTTCCGGATACGTCACCTTAACCCACTGCTCCATGTTTCCGTCTCCCAATCACTTGCTTCAAGCGTCAACGGCGCGTGCGGGGCCGCGAGTGGTCGGCAAGGAACCGACGACCGCTTGTCTCCACCTCCAGCACCGCCCAGATCCCAGGCAGGCCCACCTGCAAACGTTGTGTCGCCTGCGCCACGCCAGCTTCAGTGACCGGCGTTCCCGTGCCGGTGAATTCCAAAAGCGTCACCCCCCGACTCGCGCCGTACCGTACCGGACAACGGCAAACCCCGTCATCACCCATTTGGGTGAGACGCGGAAGGGATACTTGATCCACCATGCCGCGCTCCGGGCTGGGTGTGGCTGGAATCTTGTGATGCTCTCGCGGTCGGCACCATTGATCGGGCATTCCAGACGGCCGCTGAACCCGGGCCCAGCGTGGGATTGCTGAGCAGCAGCCGGATCAACTCCCCTTGGCGGCGCGTGTCGGTCTTGCCGAAGATGCTCTTCAAGTGGGTGCGCGCGGTGTTGGCGCCAATGCCCAGGCGGTCGACGATGTCGTCAACGCTGAGGCCGCTGGCCAGCAACGCGGCCACGCGTGCTTCCGCCGGCGTCAGATCATACCAGTCACGCAGCATCTGCACGTCGATCGCCGGCGCATACTCCGGATCATTGGCGAGGACCGCGATCACGGCCGCCCCGTCCCGGAGAGCGTTCTTGCAGCGCAGCCCTGTGACCAAGGCGGTCAGCGGCCTGCGCCCTACCGGCCGATGAATCCGCAATCCGCACCCGGTCGCACCCTCCCCGCACCCATTCCGCAGTGCTACGTCGGCAATCAGCCGATGCAGCGCGCCGGTATCGGCAGGGCGCGCGCACCGCAAGACGCCGTGGTGGATCGTCAGTCCATCGCCTTGCGCGACGATCACGGTCGCACGCTCGTTCAACGCGCGCACGGCACCCCTCGAATCGACCAGCACCACCGCTTGCGGTAACCGCTCGAGAAAGCATTGGGTGACCTGGCCGTCACAATGCCGGCGCAACCCGTTCACCGCCCAGATCTCTGGCAGGCCGACCTGCAGGCATCGCGTCGCCTGCGTCACGCCACCTTTAGTGACTGGTGCTGCCGCCTCTGTGAATTCCGGAACCATGCGCTGCCCCCCAGTGGCCGTCGGTCGGGTCAGAGCTCACCCGCACGAGTCCTGCTTCGCGCCCAGTTTCAGTTTACGTACCTGAGCAACAGCATGATCGGTGCCAGGAAGCTTCAGCCACCTCGAATGCGTCCGAGTACGGTCGCCCTGGGGTTGCGTGTCCACTCCAGTGGACAGCGCGGCGGAAGGATTCTGAACCAGTGGACAGTTCACGCAGAGGCCCGCGATCCCCCGCCTCTCCCAATAGCTCTTTCGGAAGGAATCTGCGTCACGCCCGCGAAGGCGGGCTTCCCACGAGCGGAGGGCAGTGCTCGTCACAGAGATGGATTCGCACCTTCGAGACTGTCGATAAATGCGAGTCTCCCCTCGATACGGCCCCTGAGAAGACGGGGCCTACTCGGGGTGAACGGCAAAAACCCTCTGGAATCAACATGGAACCGCTCGCCCCGAGTAGCCGCTCTCTTCTGGCGGCGTATCGAGGGGTGCCCGCTGGGCGAAAATCGACAGACTCCTCCGCGGGAATGACGGGAATCCAAGAGCCAAGATTACGCCGTAAACTTCTGACTCAGGACACTAGCCGCTCACTTCCCAAAGCGCGACAGCGAGCTCACTTCGAACAGGTTGGGATCGAAGACGATCCGCGCGTAGAACTGGGAGTTCGGACTGGGCTTGATGCCTGCAAGGGTGGACTGGTTCCGCTTGGTGTTCTCGACACAGTAGAAGCTCTGGTTCGATGCAATGTTATAGTCAACGGCGCCATCGGGCCGCTTGCTGGGCGCCAGAAGGAACGCCGCCACCTGGGAGTCGGCCAACAACTCGCCCTGCCAGCCGAATTTACGCTGCCAGGACCCCTGATAGGTGAGCTTGTCGAGGTAGAACTCCAACTTGCCGAATAGGTAGTATTTCTCTTTGGGAACGGCTTCCACCACCCAGTGCCGGCGTTTCGCCAGCGCCTCAGCGACTGGTGCCCATGCCGAGCCCTTCCAGGCCGGGTCCATGTATCCCAGAAATTTCAGTTCCGGCCATGCCGTGCTCCATCCACCCGCGGCCAACCAGGTCAGGTTGTATTGGCCTTTCAGGCTGAAAGGATCGACGAACCGGAACTGATCCACTTCTCCAACCAAGCGCCAGGTGAAGTCCTCGACCTTGCCGTCGAAGTAGTTGCTATCATCCTGCGACATGTCCGAGCCGAGAAACCCGTCCGACCGGTTTGCCGGGCTGACCGCCCGCACCCGGCGCAGCGCGGGCACGTAGGTCCACGTCGAGTCGCGCTTCTCCGGATCCTTGTAGCGCCAGACCAGCGAGGCGATACCGTTCAAGTCAGCCGGGCTGCGCGCCAAACTGAGGTTGCGGTAGACCAAGCCCTGCGTGTTGTTGGGAAGCAATTCGCGCGCGGGAGCGCCATCGAACGGCTGCCAATCCGATTCGACGTCGGCGCGCCGGTCGATAGCGTGCGGGCCGACCCACAAGAGCTCTGATTCGTTGTGCGCCGTCCCCAGATACCAGTTCTTGTAGAAGTAGTTCCACATGATCTTTACGGCCGCCGCCGGATCCTTGGGGTCGATCGTGGGAAAGGGGTGGCCCATGATGTACGGCGGCTGCTTGCCCGTATCCTTTTCGATGATCGAGCCTTGCTCGTTCAGGGCAAAACGACCCTCGTTACGCTTGGACGCTTCCACAAAATCCGGCGGCCAGTTGTATTGCTCAACCGGCCAGTCGACGATGCGATTCACGTATTCGCCGGCCTGGTAGTGCTTGAGGATCTCCGGCGGCAGCAGCCCTTGCGCCTTCTGCCAGTTCGATTGGTCCAGCACATCACCCGGCTTCAGACCGTCGGCTGACGGCGACTCGTCCGCCCACGCGGGCGCCACCAGGAAACAGACCAGCGCCAGATTCAACAGCGTTCGTCTCAGCACCATGAGTTCTGTACCTCCCGTCAACGCGCGTCTAAGCCGGAGTGGATCGTAGCGCAGTTGATAAATTCAGCGCAATCGGAAACGAGGTGCCGACCGTGCGGGACACCGGAACAGGCCCTTGCGTGGTCAGCGACACACAGCTCAACAACCTGCTTCCAGCGCACCGAGGGAATCCAGCTCCAGCAGGGCCGCACTGCTGCGGGAGAGCGCGGCGCGAGCAATGGACTCCGCCTGCAGGGTTGCCGAAGCGGCCGTGACCACCGAGGCAATCCAGATCCAAGGCGCATGCAAGCGGTACTGCATCCAGGCTTCATCGAAATCGGGCGCCGCAACCCCATGATCGCGAAGCGTCGAGAGGTAGTCGCCGATCAAATCGCGCTGATGTGCGCGGCGGAGCTCGCTCGGAACAGAGCCGATCAGAAAATAGGTCACGTCGCGCATGCCCTGGCAGCTTTGCACCACCTGCCAATCGAGAAGACCGACCGCCTCGGGCAGGAAATACATGTTGCCGATGTGGGCGTCGCCGTGAACCACCGTAAGCGGGCCGCGCGCCCACACCGCCTCAAACTCGTCGCGCGCGGCCATGATCCGTGGGCCCGCGGCACGTAGCTCGGGCGGCACTACATCGGCAAACCGCCGTAACGCCGGGGCAGCCGCCAACGCACACACGCACCGTTCCGCGGCCGCATGCGGGCGGCGGTCGGGCGCCCGCAGCCATGCCAGGTCGCCGCGCAAGCGCGGGCTGTTCCAGAACCGCGCGTGCAGGCGAGCCAGCTCACGGACAACGAACTGCGCCCGCTCGACGGTCACGTGGGTCGTGACGTCAGCGAAGCGAGCCCCTCGCACCGCCAAGTCTTCGAGGACCAGAACGAAGCGCTGCGCCGGGCCGCTCATGCAGGCGTGGAACACGCGCGGCCGCTCGATGGGAAGCTCCGGGGCGATCTCCCGGTAGAAACGCACCTCACTCGAGCCGATGCCCATGACGTTGAGGAACAGCCGGGTCTTGACATCCGGTGGCGCGGCTTTGACGAACACCGACGGCGGTGGCGCGGCGCCCGTTCCCGGATCGTCATAGGTCACCCGCAAGCGCGCACGGTCGGTGGTGCCGGCGTGCTGGTCGATCGCATCGAGCGCGCGCACGCGCACTCCCGGGAAGTCGGCTTGCAACGCGTGCGTGAGCCACTCCGGTTTCACCTCGGCCGCAGCGCGCGGCGCATCGCCCTTGCCCCACACCCGCTCCGCGGCCAACCGGCACGACTCCCGGAGCAAGCCGGCCGTCAGGACAATGCCGTCGCGCATGTGCTGCCGTGCGCAGCCTCAGAGCCGACCGACAGGAGCAGCACGCTGGCTCCCGTCCGCTTGAAGAATTGTCTTCGCGTGAGGGTCATCCCCATGGTCGCTCCTCTGCTGTCCTCGCCTCTCCCATTAACGCGAGCGGCGCGCAAGAGGCAGCGGCCCGGGGCACGACGGGGTGTTGTATCCGCCGGCAGGCGGAGTTAGACATCGCCACCCATGATCTGCCGCGGAGGAAGTTCCGTGCGCGTGGACCGCCACGTCTCGTCGAGGCGGCAGGTGCTGCGGGAGAGCTGGGCACGCTTCGCCGACGTTGTCCCCGACATGCGCCGTCCGTGGTGCGCCGCCTTGCTGTGGGGCGGCATCACTGTCGGTACGGCGCTGTGTATCCTGCTCGGGTCCAGAGCGGCGTCCACCGTGTCTTGCGGCGCCGTGATGGTACAAGCGGTCTTGCTATCGTGGGCAGGTGGGTGGATGTTCCTGGGCTTCTGGCGCCACCGCGCCGCCTACCGCCAGCGCTACGCGAGTGTCGCGTACAGGCATTTGTTTTTCCGCTTTCTCATTCCGTTTTTCGTCGGCGGCGGGGCTGCCGTCTACTTTCCACTCTTCATCGGCGGACCACAGCTCCTCCGGCCGGCCATCGCTTACAGCCTCGCCGCCTACTGTTTCGTTACCGTGCAACTCATGGAACGACGCGGCGTGGAGATCTTCTGGGACATCGAATGGCGCGCCTTCGTATACAACGTGTTTCCCGAGCGCGGGCACGTGGCGACCTCGGGCATCTTTGCCTGGCTGCGGCATCCAGTGTACTCAGGGGCGATCCGGTTCGCCTTTGGGCTGGCTTTGGTACGCAACAATCTCTCCGCCCTCCTCTGCGCTGCTCTCGTTGGCGTGGGCGTCTGGTTCCTGGGAACGATGGAGGAACGAGAATTCACGCAAACGGATGCCCAGTATGCGAACTACCGCACACAGGTCCCCGCCTTCTTTGCGCGGCACCCCGTGCGCTTTTGGCGGTATCTGGTGACTTGGCAGCGTGAAGGGAACTAACCGGGAGCCCTGCTTCGGCACGGACCACACCATCAGTCCGAGGTCCGTCAGACGCCTCGCTCCACGCCCCTCTCCACCACCACCGCTACGTCGAATTGCGCTGCGCTCGCATCTGACTCCCGCACCGACCTGCGGTTCGTCCCACAGTTGCGAAAGGGCCAGCACACGGACAGAACGCCCGGCCTCGCCCTATGCGGCTGTGCGTGCGATTGATGGCTCGACGACCGTCAGCGCCTCCGCCACTTCGTAGGCCGCACCGTAGCCGGGGAGGAAGGTGACGCCCGGCCCGGGGTGACACGCGGCGCCGCACAGATAGAGGTCCGGAATCGGCGTGGCGTGCGCCGAGCCCGGAACCAGCAGGCGTCCCCCGATCATCTGCTCCGGGTGGATGAGTCCGTGCGTGAAGTCGCCGTTGGTCGCGCCCTGCATAGCCGCAAAATGATCGGACGAGAAGACGGCCCGCTCGACGATACAGTCGCGCAGATCGGGCAGGAACTCGCTCAGACGATCAAGCATCCGCTCGGCCATCTCATCACGCAGCCTGCCGCGCTCCTCCTTCAGCGCCTCGCAGGGAAAGAAGAAACCGTAGGTGGTCGCGATGTGGAAGCCGGCGGGAGCCAGGCTGGGATCCATCACCGTCGGGATCTGCATGCCCACGGGAGGATGCTCGGGTACCTCGCCACGGCGACAGGCTTCGTAGCTCGCCTGCTGGAGATCGGGGTCGGGCACCAGGGTCGTGTTGAAGCGCGTGCGGGGGTCGGCGTTGAGGTGCTCAAAGGGCGGCCCGAAGCGCGGCAGACGCCGCAGCTTGAACAGCAGATGCATGTAGGCGCCGCGATGCTCGATGCGCTCGATCCGCTGGATGGACGCTGCGTCAAGATAGTCGCGGCCCACCAGCCCGAACAGGGTGGCCGGTTTGTCGAGGTTCGAGAGCACCGCGCGCGCCGTGATGCGATGACCGTCGCGCAGCTCGACGCCCGCCGCCCGCCCGCCCTCGATCAGCACGCGCCGGACGGGCGACTGGATGTGCACCGCTCCGCCCTTGTCGGCGATCGAGCGACACAGAGCTTCCGACAGCGAGCCCATGCCTCCTTTGACGCGCCGCATGAGCCCGCCGCCTTCGTTCTGCGCGAAGGTATAGATGAGGCACAACGCGCTGCCCGGCGTGAACGGCCCCTTGTAGGTCGATTGCACCGCCGCAAAGGCCAGCAAGGCCCGCAAGGTACGGTGCCGCTTGACGTCGGGGAGAAAGCGATTGACGAGATCCATCGCGCTCCCGGTGAAGGCGAGCCCGATCTGCCGGCGCTTACGCTCATTGGGTGCGTTCGCGAGCAGCTGATCGAGCGTCGGCGGGATGCTGCGCGGCGTGAAGCGATCCATCAGGCTTGCCGGGTAGCGGCAGAATGCCATCAGCCGCACGAAGCCGATCATGGCGCGCACACCGAAATGGCGGAGGACGTAGAGCCCCATCCGCAGCGGATTCGCGTAGAAGATCGCCGGCGGGGAATTCCGGGAGGTCAGGTTCGTGGCCATAATCGGCAGATCGATGAACTCGACCCCGTAGCGCGCCAGCTCGAGCTCGTCTGCCAAGCCCTTCGCCAGGGGGAACAGCAGGCTCGCACCAACGTCGTTGCGGCAGCCCGTCAGAATCTCGCGCGTTCCCGCCATGCCGCCCACATAGGCGTTTTTCTCCAGGCACAGCACGCGCAGCCCGCGCGCGGCCAGCAGCGCCGTGGCCGCAAGGCCATTGTGGCCGGCGCCCACGACGACGTCATAATCGGGAATGGCGCTCATGCCGTTCTCCAAGGGAGGCACCTGTCAAGGACGATCGGCGATTCGGTCGGAGCCGGCGCCGCGGCTCGCGTCGGTGCCGTCACGATGGTGTGTTTGATGCACGCCAGCGCACCTGCCGCTCTTGCGCGGCCAGATACAAGCCCATCGCGAAGCCAAAGCTCGTGAACAGGCTCATCGTAAAATAGATCCAGGCCCCCCTCAGCCCGCGCCGCGGCCCGTCGATCATGGTCCAGAGGGGAAACAACATGGCGTTCGTGACGATCAGGTCCTGGCCTCCCGATCCGGCCGCCGGGTTGGCGAACAACAGCGTGGTGAAGTGTATCCAGCTGGCTTCCGCCGGGTAGGCCAGCATGTACCGCACGTTGAAAAACCAGCCTGTGCACACCGATCCGACGGCCAGCACGTAGTAGAGCCCTTCGAGAAACGTCATGCGGGAGCCCCGCCAGCCGCTCCGGTACAGATGAGCATT
>JBIOJG010000083.1:0-18385 GCA_044450645.1 Binatia bacterium | reverse complement strand
GTTGGGGTGAGCGTGGGCGTGTTGGTTGCGGTCGCGGTGGCCGTTCTGCTATCACTCGAGGACGGCGTAATCGTAGGCGTACACGTCGGCGTGTTGGTCGCTGTAGTCGTTGGTGTCTGAGTTGGGGTCAGCGACGGTGGGATCGGCGTGGCCGTGCTCGTCGGGGTTGGCGTCACACTCGGCGTCACCGTCGCGGTGTTGGTTGCGGTCGGGGTGAGCGTGGGCGTGTTGGTTGCGGTCGCGGTGGCGGTGGGGGTCGGCGTATTCGTTGGCGTACTGGTCGGCGTGTTGGTGGCTGTAGTCGTTGGTGTCTGAGTTGGGGTCAGTGACGGCGGGATCGGCGTGGCCGTGCTCGTCGGGGTCGGTGTCGCACTCGGCGTCAGGGTCGCGGTGTTGGTTGCGGTGGCGGTGGGGGTCTGCGTCGGGGTAGCCGACGGCGGGATCGGCGTGGCCGTGCTCGTCGAGGTCGGCGTCGCACTCGGCGTCAGGGTCGCGGTGTTGGTCGTGGTGGCGGTGGGGGTCTGCGTCGGTGTAGCCGACGGCGGGATCGACGGGGTCTGAGTGGAGGTGGCCGTCGGTGTCGGGGTGTTCGTCGACCTCGAGACGATGCAGGCATTTGCCAGGTTCGACCACTCCATCTGCACCACGTAGGTGACGCCGTCAGCGCCAACGATCGTTCCCTGCTGGGCATTGCAGATGTCGCCGATCTCACCGGTGACCGAATCATACCAGGCGAGCGGCGGAGCGAGAATCGTCGCGAGGCCGACCTCGCCATCGGTGATGGTCTCGACCATTTCGTGCGAGGCGACCGAGGTGTAGTTCTGGAAAGTAGTGCCGTTCCCGCACCCCGTGTCGCAGCCTGAGCCGGCCTGCATGTCGGGGTGCACGCCGTAGTAGATCTCGTGCCCGCCGACGTTGGCGATCGTGCTGTGATAGGCGCAGAATCCACCCGTGGCGCACGAAAGCGACCCGCTCAGCGTGATCGTCTTGCCGTGCGGGAAGAAGATCGCGTAGTAGGTATTGTTGTTTCCCGCCGAGTCGCTGGTGGGCGTGGGCAGATGGCCGGCCGTGATCTGTGCTGCGAGCTCGGGCTCGATGTTCGTCGCGTCGTCGATGGTCGAGCCGTTGTTCGCAGCCGATGGTGTGATGGTGTACTGGTTCACGAAGCTGCCGCGGCCGATGCTCTGGTTGGTGCCCGGGGCGCCACCCGCAGCGGTGATGTTCGTGTTGTACTCACTCAGCCAGTCGATGTATGCGCTGTTGAGCACGCCCTGGTAGAACGTCGCCATGCTCGGCGAGCTCGTGCTCGTTACGTTAGATAGATAGCTGCCGCTGCCCCAGATGACCTGAACGACCTGCAGGTTCGAGACGACGCGACCGCCGTAATAGGTGAGGTGGGCGCCCGCCGGCGCCGCAGGGACGGTTCCCGCAGGTCGCACCGGTAGCGGGTGCCCAGGGCCACCCTTGAGGCGCGGGTTGGAGTTGTTGGCCACGGCCGTGGCCGGCGTGAGCAAAGCGATGATGACCGCCGTCACGGCGGCCCTGTACGCCCTAAGGAATCGGATGAGCCACACGGTCTGACCCGCCAGCGCTTGAGAAGGTCTCATCCACCCCCCCTTCAGGTTGCCGCTGAGCCGTTGCCTGAGGCGTTCACCTCAGCGGTCCCCTGACGCGCGCTGCAGGGCCGTTATCCCTCACGCGCGGACGGTCGACGCTCTCGATTGCTGCACTTTGGTACTCCTCCTCCCTCTATCCCAGCGGGTCTGAGGTATGTCAAGTGCGTTCCGCTGTGTTTTGTTGGTTGCTACGCAACGTTCTGACCACCCGGCCAGGAAGTCGCGCGACGGCTGCAAGCGGCATACTCCCGACGTAGGAGCGCTTCGTCGCTTTCCTTGCGAAAAGCCGCCGCCACGCTACAAGGATGAGGCTCGTTCGCTTGGCGCAGCACGCGCTAGCGACTCCGCTGCGTCGCACCGCGTACAACAAGGAGGCATTGTGCCATTCAGCAGTCTGCAGCTTCATCCGAACCTCCTCAAAGGGCTCAAAGAGCTCGGCTTCGCCCGCCCGACCCCGATTCAGGCCGATGCCATCCCGCCGGCACTGGCGGGACGCGACGTGCTTGCCAGCGCCGTCACGGGCAGCGGTAAGACCGCGGCGTTTCTCTTGCCGATCCTGCACCAGCTCATCGCCCGGCCGCGCGGCACGACGCGCGCCTTGGTGATCACGCCGACGCGCGAGCTGGCGGCGCAGATTCTGGAAGATCTCAACGACCTCGCGGTGCACACGCCGATCACCGCCGCGGCGGTCTACGGCGGCATCGCGATGGGGCCGCAGGAGCATGCCTTCCGCAGTGGGGTGGACGTGCTCATCGCTACACCCGGCCGGCTCCTCGATCACTTCCGGGCGCCGTATGCGAAGCTCAGCGGGCTCGAGCATCTGGTGCTCGACGAGGCCGACCGCATGCTCGACATGGGCTTCCTCCCGGACATCCGCCGCATTCTGCGCCACGTGCCGGCACGCCGGCAGACGCTGTTCTTCAGCGCCACCATGCCGGCGCCGATCGCCACACTTGCCCGCGAGATGCTGCACAACCCGGCCACCGTCAACCTCGGGCGTCCGGCGGCGCCGGCGGTGGGCATCACGCAGGCGGTGTATCCGGTCGCGCAGGAGCTCAAGGCGGCGCTGTTGGTCACGCTCCTCGAACGCGGCGAGATGCGCGACGCGCTGGTCTTCACACGCACCAAGCACCGCGCCAACCGGCTGGCGGAGCACCTGGTCCGCCACGGCATCAAGGCCGAGCGCATACACGGCAACCGCTCGCAGCCGCAACGCACCGCGGCGCTCGCCGGGTTCAAGGAGGGGAAGTACCGCGTCCTCGTCGCCACCGACATCGCCGCCCGCGGCATCGACGTGGAGGAACTTGGCCACGTCGTGAACTTCGATGTGCCGCCGGTGCCCGATGACTACATCCATCGCGTCGGCCGCACCGCGCGCGCTGAGGCCACCGGCGACGCGTTCACGTTTGTCTCGCCGCAAGAGCAGGGGGACCTGGCTCAGATCGAGCGCGCGATTGGCAAGCGGCTACCGCGCGTCACAGTCCCCGACTTCGATTACAACGCGCGGCCAGCGGCGCGCCTCGAGGTCCCGCTGGCCGAGCGCATCGCAGCCATTCGTAGCCGCAAAGCCGGGGAACGGGAGCGTGCCAGAGGTAATGCCGAACGCCGCACCGCCCGGCCGGCGACAGGACCGGCCCGCAGCACGCCCCAACCTGCACCGAAGCCCGGCGCACCAGAAACCCCCGGCCGCGGCTACGGCGGACGCCGATCAGGGAGACGCGGGCGGCGCCGGTGATTCAGGGCATCCACCCGAGCGTGAGCGCGGCATCGGTGACCTGTGTCGGCCCGCCTCGCTCAAGCATTGAGCGTGTCCACAAACAGACGGTGGATGGCCGCGATCTCCTGGTCAAGATCCTCGGGTTTCCAAGCGCTGGTCGGCATCGGGGGATGAACGACAACCTCGACGGTTGCCGGCCGAACGACGACGGCGTGCTTGGGCAGCGCATCGAGCGTGTTGCGGAAGACAATCGGTACGATCGGCACCTTCGCCGCCATCGCGAGATGGAAGGCGCCCTTCTTGAAACGGCCGACACTCGGTGTC
Organism: Binatia bacterium; assembly: GCA_044450645.1. Classification (GTDB taxonomy): domain Bacteria; phylum Desulfobacterota; class Binatia; order HRBIN30; family HRBIN30; genus JAGDMS01. The sequence continues at coordinate 14,728 of JBIOJG010000083.1, read as the reverse complement.
GGACTACGCGTGCCCTCAGGGGCAATCGCGATCGACAGCCCTTGCTGCAACGCTTCCACCGCCGGTTGCAGCGCCTCGATCGCCTTGTCTCGGTTGAAGCGGTCGATGAACACGGTTCCCGCCAGGGCGAAGGCGGGGCCGAAGATGGGATTCAGTCGCATCTCCTGCTTGGCGATGCCGATCATGTCGCGCCGCAGCAGCTTGCAGAGCAGCAGCATGTCGAGTCCGCTCTGATGGTTGAAGATGAACACCGCCGGACGGTGCGACCACAGGTGTTCTTCTCCTGTGATGTGTAGCTCCACACCCGCCAGTGCCGTGCCCAGCTCACCCCAGGTCGCCAAGGTGATGTTGATGGCACGCCGCCAACTGCCGTTCAGCACACCCGCCGGCAGGCCGAGGAGCAGCGACGGAACGAGGCTGCCGACCGCAAGGGACGTTCGCAGCACTTCGGCGATGCCGGGCGTGCCCCGACTGGTAAAGCGTCGAACCGGCCAGCCGCGTGTGGCGGCGATCTGCGCCAACCCTTGGTTCGGGTTCGTCGGCCGGGGATGGCCGACGATTTCAAGCAGCGGGAGATCCTCGTCACTATCAGTGTAGAAGTAGCTCTGCGCCAGATCGATGCCGTGCGCGGCGGCGAAACCGCGTACCGCCCGGGCCTTGCCCTCACCATAACAGGTCGGCCGCGCAACCTTGCCGGTGAATCGTCCCTTGCGCACCTGCAGGCGGGTACAGAGCACGTGGGGGATCTCCAACTCCAGTGCCAGCGGCTCGACCTGGTAGCGCGTTGCCGCGGACACCACCGCCAGCGTGTGCGCTTTGCGGTGATGGGCTTGGACCAGCGCTCGCGACTCCGGATAGATCTGGGTGGCCAGTCTCTCCGTGAAGATGCGTTCACTCATCTCCTCGAACTCGGCCTCGGAACGGCCGCGCAGCATTGCCGCCGAGCCGGTGACGAAACCGGAGAAGCCGGTGTATCCGAGCTGGAAGCGCGCCGCCGCAACCACCGCCTCCGCAAATTCCGCCGGTTTCATCAGACCGTTGCGTACGCCCTCGCGCAGGAACTGTAGGGTCGAAAAGCCGGCAATCAGCGTGCGGTCAACGTCGAAGAACGCCGCTACGCGGGGACCCGAAGGACCGTCGTCGATCTCGCGGGTGAGTTGTGCGTGCACCGCCATTCTCCCCTCGCTAGCAGCATTCAGCCCTCAGCGTAAAGGCCCTGGCACGCGGCGAAACGGGGTGCCATCGCGGTAGCCTGGAGGCGCTGTCTCGCTCGTGCCCGCTCCTGTTCCCACCCCGGCAGGGGCCGTGCTACACAAACGCCATGGGTGACGGGCGTCCGATGGGGATGCTGAGCGAGACGGAGCTGCGCAAGTCCGTCCAACTCGGCGAGATCGATACCGTGCTCACCGCCTTTCCCGACCTCTACGGCCGGTTGGTGGGCAAGCGCATCAGCGGCCAGTTTTTCTGCGACGAGGTGCTCGGGCACGGCATGCATGTCTGCGATTACCTGCTCGCCTGCGACATGGAGATGGACCCGGTGCCCGGCTACCGCTTCGCGTCGTGGGCCGACGGCTACGGTGACGTGCAGTGTCAACCCGACCTGGCGACGCTGCGCCGCGCCAGCTGGCTGGAGCGGACGGCGCTCGTGCTCTGCGACGTGCACAACGAAGAGACCGGCGCGCTGGTCGAGGTGGCGCCGCGAACCGTTCTCAAGCGCCAGTTGGAACGCGCCGCGGCGATGGGCGTCGTGCCCATGGGCGCTTCCGAGCTGGAGTTCTTCGTGCTCCGCGAAACCTACGAGTCGGCGCAACGCAAGAGTTTCGAGAACCTCGAGCCGTTCGGCTGGTATGTCGAGGACTATCACATCCTCCAAGGCGCGAAGGTCGAGGGGCTGATCGGTGCGATCCGCCGGCATCTCGCCGGTTCGGGTGTGCCGGTGGAGTTCTCCAAGGGCGAGTGGGGCCCCGGCCAGCATGAGATCAACGTGCGCTTCACCGACTTCCTGGAGATGGCGGACCGCCACGTGATCTACAAGCAGATCGCCAAGGAGGTGGCCATGCAGCAGGGGCTCGCGGTCACCTTCATGGCGAAGTTCGACGAGCGTTACGCCGGCAGCTCGACGCACCTGCACTCGAGCTTGTGGTCGGTGGACAGCAAGACGCCGCTGTTCGCCGGCAGCAGCGGCGCGTTCAGCGGAGATCCGGCGCAACTGCCGGATCACTTCCGCTGGTGGCTCGGCGGCCTGATGCGTCACGCGCGCGCCTGCACACTGCTGTTCGCGCCGTACGTCAACTCTTACAAGCGCTTCCGCGCCGGCTCGTTCGCGCCGACCGGGATTGCGTGGTCGTACGACAACCGCACCGCCGGCTTCCGCATCGTCGGTCGCGGCCCGTCATTGCGGGTCGAGTGCCGCATCCCCGGCGCCGACACCAACCCGTGCCTGGCATTCGCGGCCACGCTGGCGGCCGGGCTGGACGGTGTGGCGAATCACATCGAGCCGCCACCGATGTTTCGTGGTGACGTGTACGCCGCCGGCGACCTGCCCACCATACCGAAAAGCCTGCCCGAGGCGATCGCCGAGTTCGAGTCGTCAGCGCTGTTCCGCAGCGCCTTCGGCGCGGACGTGGTGGAGCATCTGCTGCACTTCGCGCGTACCGAGCAGCGCAAGTTCGACGAGGTGGTGACCTCGTGGGAGCGGCGGCGGTTTCTGGAACGGGCCTGAGTCCGCTGTCATCCTCGCTCATGTCGCGTCCATTCGTGATCGGCATCTCATCGTACGCGCGTGACGGCCAGCCGCCCGCGTTCAGCTTGCCGTGCGGCTACGTCGACGGCGTGCGCGCGGCGGGCGCTACGCCGCTGGTGCTGCCGCCGGGTGAGCCAGAACCGGCGCGCTTGCTCGATCTGATCGACGGGCTCATCCTCGCCGGCGGCGGCGACATCGCACCTGCCGCCTACGGTGGCGAGCCGCACGAGACGATTTACAAGGTGTCGGAGGAGCGCGACCAGTTTGAGTTCGCCCTGGCGCGCGCGGCGCTCGCCCGGGCGGCCATGCCGTTGCTGTGCATCTGTCGCGGTATGCAGGTGCTCAATGTCGTGTGCGGCGGGACCCTGCATGTGCATGTCCCCAAGCGTTTCGGCGAGCGCGTGGCGCACCGGCTGCCGCCGCGGCTCGCCTCACGGCACTCCGTGCGCCTCGAGCCGAGCAGCCGTGTGGGACAGATGCTGGGCGCCACGCAAACGGAGGTGTGCTCCTGGCATCATCAGGGGATCGATCGGCTCGGCGACGGGCTGCGTCCGGTGGCCTGGGCGGAAGACGGTGTGATCGAAGCCGTCGAGCACACCGAGCATCCGTGGTGCATTGGAGTCCAGTGGCATCCCGAGATGCAGCTCGACGAGGCGCCGCAGCGAGGGCTGTTTGCGGCGTTGGTGGCAGCGGCCGGGAGAAAGAGGTGAGGCAAGACAAGAGATGAAAGGCAAAAGGTAAAGGGCAAGAGGCAAAAGGCTTGCCTTGTGCCTTCTTGTCCCAGGATGGAGGATCGCAACCATGCCAAGACGTCTAGAGAATAGGGTCGCGTTGATCACGGGCGCAGGCGGCGGCATCGGCCGCGCCGCAGCCACACTGTTTGCCGCCGAGGGAGCACGGGTCGTAGCCGTTGATGCCGACGAACGGGCCGGCCGCGCGGCCGTCGATGAGGTCAACGCGCGCGGTGGCACCGCTGCCTTCATCCGCGCCGACGTGAGTAAGGCCGCCGACGTGCAGGCGATGATCGCGTTTGCCGAGTCACAGTTCGGCGCGTTGCACGTGCTGTTCAATAATGCGGGAATCTTTCCCGACGCCGACGGCTCCGTCGTTGAGACCGACGAGGCGGTGTTCGATCATGTCATCGCCGTGAACCTGAAGGGCGTCTTCCTCGGCTGCAAATACGGGGTTCCCGCCTTGCTGCGCGCCGGCGGTGGCTCGATCATCAACACCGCGTCGTTCGTCGCGGTGATGGGCTCAGCGACCTCGCAGAGCGCCTACACGGCATCCAAGGGCGGCGTGCTGGCGCTGACGCGGGAGATCGCCATCGAGTTTGCCCGCCGTGGCGTTCGTGCCAATGCGTTGTGCCCGGGGCCGGTGAACACGCCGCTGTTGCAGTCGCTGCTCGCCGATCCGGCGCGCCGCGCGCGGCGCCTGGTGCACTTGCCGATGGGTCGGCTGGCGGAGCCGGAAGAGATCGCCGCCGCGGCGCTGTATCTCGCCTCCGGCGAATCGTCGTACGTCAACGGCACCGCCTTCCTGGTCGACGGTGGCACCGCGGGCGCGTACGTCACGGCGGAATAGGGGGCGCCATGCATCCGTTGTTGATTGGCGAACGGCGGCCCACTGGTCAGAGTGTGATCCATGTCCTCGAGCCGGCGCGCGGCGAGCCCTTCGACGAAGTGGCCGCGGCCGGCCCGAGTGATCTGGAAGCCGCTGTGGCGGCGGCGAAAGCAGCGTATCCGGCGTGGGCTGCGTTGACGCCGGTGGGGCGTGCCGAGGTCCTGTTCCGCTTTGCCGATCTCGTTCGCGCTCACGCCGAAGAGCTGGCGGTGCTCGAAGCGCGCAACGTCGGCAAGCCGATCGGCGACGCGCGCTGGGAAGCGGGTCACGTCGCCGACACGTTGCGCTACTACGCCGGCGCCGCCGACAAGTTCTGCGGGCAGACCATTTCGGTGAAGAAGGGTGGCCTCGACCTCACGCTGCACGACCCGCTCGGTGTCGTCGGCCTCATCGTGCCGTGGAACTTCCCGATGGTGATCGCGACCTGGAAGCTTGCCCCTGCGCTCGCCTGCGGCAACACCGTCGTGCTCAAGCCGGCGAGCCTGACGCCACTGACCGCCCTGCGCCTGGGTGAGTTGGGGCTCGAGGCGGGTGTGCCGCCGGGGGTGCTCAACGTCGTGCCGGGGCCGGGTGCGGCCATAGGCGCGGCGCTGGCGGCGCATCCGGATGTGGCGAAGATCGGCTTCACCGGTGAGACGGCCACCGGCCGCGCCATCATGACCGCGGCGGCCGGGACTATCAAACGCATCGGTCTCGAGCTCGGTGGGAAGTCGCCCAACATCATCTTCGCCGACGTGGACATCGGGGAGGTAGCCCGCGAGGCGGTGGCCTCCGTGTTCGCCAACGCCGGCCAAGATTGCTGCGCGCGCTCGCGCGTCATCGTGGAGCGCCGCATTGCCGGGCAGTTGGTCGACGCGATGACGGCTGCGACGCAGGCGCTTGCGATTGGCGATCCGCTTGCCGAGGCGACGCAGATGGGTCCGCTGGTGTCGGCGAGCCAACGCGAGCGTGCCGAGTCGTACATTGCGATCGGCAAGACGGAAGGTGCCCGCCTGGTCTGCGGCGGTGAGCGGTTGCCTGGGCCGGGGTACTTCCTGCGGCCGGCAGTGTTCGCCGAGGCGCGGCCGCGGATGCGCATCGTTGACGAGGAGATCTTCGGTCCCGTCGTGGTGGTCCTGACATTCGAGAGCGAAGACGAAGCGGTGGCGATCGCCAACGACACCATCTACGGACTGTCGGGTTCGTTGTGGACCAACGACCTCAAGCGCGGCCTGCGCGTGGCGCGCGCCGTGCGCACCGGCGTCCTCTCGGTGAACTCTTCATCGAGCGTTCACCTCCAAGCCCCATTCGGCGGCTACAAGCAGTCCGGCCTGGGCCGGGAGCTCGGCATGCACGCCATGGAGCACTACACGGAGGTGAAGAACATCTACTTCGAGACGGTGTAGCCAAGGAGAGGCAACCATGACTGACGACCGATTACGGCGGCTCTGGATTCTCTGTGTGCTCTTCGGTGTGGGCGTCGTTGCCTTCATCGTCTGGTTCAGCGGCGTCATTCCGAATAGGACCTGCAGTGGCGCGCTGCCCGCGGGCGTCTCCGCGCTGCTGAGTTACCAGCTGTCGCGTACGCCGGCCGACATCGAGGTTGTCTTCGGCACCGCCGGCGACCCGTGCCGTGCCGCGATGGTCGCCGCGATGGATCGAGCCAATACGGTCGACCTCACCGGTTTCATCGCCACCTACGGTGCGTTCCTCACGTTCTTCTTCCTTGCGTTCAGGCAGATGGGCGCGCGCTTGATCGCGCCTATCGGCCTTTTCACCGTCGTCGCCGCGGTTGGCTTCGACGTGCTGGAGACGGCGACGCAGTTGCGCATCACCGCGGAGCTACCGGGCAGTGCCTTGGCGCTCACCTTGCTGGCTATCGGCAGCAGGGGGAAGTTCCTCGCTCTTGGCGTCGTCTGCCTCTGCGCAGGTCTCGCGATGTTCGCGCGTGGCAAGATCGTCAGCCGTATCGCGGGCACGGCCTGCATCGCGGGCGGCGTGATGGTCGTTGCGGGCCTTGTTGCTGCACCGGCGCGTGCGGCGCTCTCGGCCGGCAACGCGCTTGCGTGGCTCGTCATGCTGCTCTACGCAGTGGCAGCTAGCGTGCGACGGGCGTGACGCTGGACAAGGAGGGAGCGGATGTATCGGGAGGTCACGATGGAAGAGGTGAAGGATGTCGTGCTGTTGTGGCTTGGCACTGCGCGCAGGCGTGGCGTTTGCGCTCGAATTGACTAAGTCCTGGCCTTAGTCTAATCTCGCCTCGTGGAAGTCAACGTTCACGAGGCGAAAACACACTTTTCAAAGCTCCTTCGCCGCGCGGCTGCGGGGGAAGAGATCATCATCTCCAGAGCGGGGGAACCTGTGGCGAAGATCGTTCCGATCGGTAGCCGTGCGCGGCGGCGATTTGGTGTCGACCACGGGGTCTTCGAGGTGCCCGACGATTTCGATGCACCGCTCCCGGACACGGTGCTCGACACCTTCGAGTCGTGAAATTTCTTGTCGATACGCACTGCTGGCTGTGGCTGCAAGCCAGCCCTCAACGGCTGTCGCCTGAGGTGTTGCTGCTGCTGGGGAACCCGGACAACGATCTTCTGCTGTCGGCCGCCAGCTCATGGGAGATCGCCATCAAGTACGCGCTCGGGAAGCTCCCGTTGCCCGAGCCGCCGAGTCGTTACGTGCCACGCCGCATGGCGGTGAGTGGCAGCCGCGGCCTGGCGGTCGAGCACGCGCACACGTTACGGGTGGCCGATCTTCCGATGCACCACCGCGATCCATTCGATCGACTGCTGGTGGCGCAGGCGCAGATCGAGAAGCTTGTGCTGGTGACTGTCGATCCGCAGTTCGAGAGCTACGAAGTTGAGATCCGCCGCGGGTGCTAGGGCCTGCGGCCAGCGTTCTTTCGGCGAGCCGCTCTCGGCTTGCGAACGCTCGGCTGCGCTGGTACTCGGCCAGGTATGCCTCAGCATCTGAGACTCGGTATCACCGTGTTTGTGACGGACCAAAGCATCGGCCCGGTCGAGCTGGCTCGGGCGGTCGAGACGCGCGGGTTTTACTCGCTCTACATCCCGGAGCACACACATATTCCGACCAGCCGCCGGACACCGCCTCCGACCGGAGACGAAGAGCTGCCTGAAGAATACAAGCGCTCCCTCGATCCGTTCGTGGCCTTGGCCGCCGCCGCGGGCGTCACCTCGCGCATCAAGCTTGGCACCGGCATCTGCCTGGTGGCGCAGCGTGATCCCATCGTAACCGCCAAGGAAGTGGCGACGCTCGACCTGATTTCCAATGGCCGATTCGTGTTCGGTATCGGGTTCGGTTGGAACCAGGACGAAATGGAAAGTCACGGCGTCGATTTTTCCCGGCGGCGCGAACGGGCGCGGGAACACGTTCTGGCGATGCAGAGACTGTGGACCAACGACAAGGCATCCTTTGAAGGAGAGTTCGTGCGCTTTGAGGAGAGCTGGTCGTGGCCCAAGCCGGTACAGCAACCCCGTCCGCCGATTCTCATTGGTGGCGCCGCCGGGCCCAAGCTGTTCAGGCACATTGCGGAGTACGCCGACGGCTGGATTCCCATCGGCGGCGCCGGCGTGCGTGCCGCGCTGTCCGATTTGCAGCGGGCGATGCGTGACGCCGGACGTGATCCGGCCGGCCTCCGGGTGGTGCCGTTCGGAACCGTTCCCGATGCGGGCAAGCTCGTGTATTACCAGTCACTCGGTATCACCGAGGTCGTCCTCCGCATCCCCTCGGCCCCGGCCGACACCGTACTGTCGGTGTTGGACGAGTATGCCAAGCTGCTGTAGGGGACTGTCGACAAATGAGAAGACGTGCTTCGAGAGCCTCAGCACGAGCGGTCTCAGATGCCATCAAATAAGGGTTCTTCCGCTCACCCTGAGAGATCCAACCGGCGAAGACGCCGGCTTGGAGTGGCCATGAACGAGCCGCCGCCCCGGGTAGGCGCGTTGCGCCAAGCCGGGGCTGTGTCCCATAACGCTTTCAGCGTAATAGACCTGCCAATCAGTGGAGGAGCATTTGCATTTACGCCGAAGGCGTTGTGCTCCATAGCCCTGGCTTGCCGCATTTGCGGCTACCCAGGGCGTGTCCGGGAACTGCTTCTGCCGGAGGTTCATGGGCAGCTTGTCGAAGTGTGCTCTCAGAGACAATCGACAGACTTGTAACTGAACATCAAAACGAATCAGCGCCGGAGAGGTTGAGGCTTATGGAAGTACGCGAGCGGACGATCCCGCAATTGGTGCAAGGCGCCGCGGCGCGTTTCGGCGATCGCCACGCCATCGAGGACGGCGGGGTGACGCTGACCTACGCCGATCTGGCGCTGGCGGGCGAGCGGGCGGCGCGCGCCTTCTGTGCCGCGGGTATCAAGCCGGGTGACCGCGTCGCGATCTGGGCCCCCAACATCCATGAGTGGATTCTCGCCGCCATTGGCCTCCAATCGGTTGGCGGTGTGTTGGTTCCCCTCAACACGCGCCTGAAGGGCGGTGAAGCCGGCTACATCCTCGCCAAGAGCGGTGCCCGCATGCTCTTCACCGTTCGCGAGTTCCTCGGCAATCGTTATGTGGAGCTGCTGCGCAGCGCGCTGGGTGGCTCCGGCACGGGCCGGCCGATTGCGGAGCTTCCCGCCCTCGAGCGCATCGTGCTGTTGCGCGATGAACCTTCCCCTAACCCCCTCGCTAAGAAGGGGGAATGGGAAGGCTGCGGCGAGGAAGACGGTATCCCGACGTGGTCCGACTTCGTTCGGCTGGGCAGAACTATTCCTGCCGATGAGGCGCAGCTGCGTCTGGCCGCGGTGTCGCCGGATGACCTCGCCGACATCCTGTTCACCTCGGGCACGACGGGGAAGCCGAAGGGCGTGATGACGACGCACGAACAGAACCTGCGCGCCTTCGACGCCTGGTCCGGTATCGTCGGCCTGCGTGCTGGCGACCGCTACTTGATCGTGAACCCGTTCTTCCACGGTTTCGGATACAAGGCCGGGTGGCTCTCCGCCATCATGCGCGGCTGTACCATCCTGCCGCACCAGGTATTCGATGTGGACGCGGTCCTGAAGCGCATCGACCAGGAGCGGGTCTCGGTGATGCCGGGACCTCCGACGCTCTATCAGTCGATTCTTGCCCACCCGGATCGCAGTAAGTACGACCTCTCGAGTCTGCGCCTGGTGGTTACCGGTGCGGCCGTGATTCCGGTGGAACTGATCCATCGCATGCGCCACGAACTGGCGATCGAGACGATCATCACCGGCTACGGCCTGACGGAGACTTCCGGCGTGGTAACCATGTGTCGTGCCGAAGACGATGCGGAGACGATCGCCACGACCTCCGGGCGGGTGATCCCGGGCGTCGAGGCGCGTTGCGTCGACAAGACCGGCGCCGAGGTGCCGCGCGGCCAGCCGGGAGAAGTCGTGGTGCGCGGCTACAATGTCATGAAGGGCTACTTCGATGATCCTGCAGCCACTGCCGAGACGATCGACGCCGACGGCTGGTTGCATACCGGAGACGTTGGCGTGATGAACGAGCGCGGCTACCTGCGCATTACGGATCGCATCAAGGATATGTTCATCATGGGCGGGTTCAACTGCTACCCGGCCGAGATCGAGGGCATCATGCTGACCCACGAAGCCGTCGCCCAGGTAGCGGTCATCGGCGTGCCCGACGAGCGCATGGGTGAGGTCGGCATGGCCTACGTCGTGCCGCGGCCCGGCGCCAAGCCGACGCCCGAGGCGATCATCCAATGGTGTCGCGAGCACATGGCGAACTACAAAGTTCCACGTGTCGTTGAATTGGTCGACGCGCTGCCCATGACGGCTTCGGGGAAGGTCACCAAGTTCGTCCTCCGCGAACAGGCCCAGGGGCGGACGTCACAGATAGACCATCACTGATGGTGACGTTCTTTCAGCTCCTGCCGGTCGGCCTGTCCGCGCTGGTGCTCGCCGCGCATTTTCTCCGCGGCGGCAATGTGCCGCTGCTGCTGGCGTCGCTGGCGATGATCTGCCTGATGTTCGTCCGGCGTTCCTGGGCGGCTCGCGCCATTCAACTCGGCCTCCTTTTCGGGACGATCGAATGGCTCCGCACGCTCATTCTCCTGATTGCGACTCGAAAGGAACTCGGTCAACCATACACTCGCCTCAGCGTCATTCTCGGCGCCGTCGCCGCTGTCACCGCTGCCTCCGCGCTCGTGTTTCGGACACGCAGGCTTCGGCAGCGCTTCCGGTTGTCTGTATCGTAGTAAGCAGTTGGCTCGCGGCAGCCAGCTGATCTATGGTAGGCTAACCATAGGATCGACAACCACCAGCCGAAGGGGCCGCATCTGCATCTCGACCAAGAGGAGTTCCCCTTACGTTACACGGATGACGAGCAGCTCCTGAAAGACTTCTGGGATCTCGTGGCTTTGCACAAAAAATCCGGTAACCAGCGGGCACCCTTCGATACGGCCGCTGAGAACCCTTCGACACGGCGCGAGAGGCACGCGCCTGCTCAGGAGCGGCCTACTCTGGGTGAGCGGCAAAACACCTTGACATTTCACACCCAACCGCTCGTCCTGAGTAGCCGCCTTCTCTTGGCGGCGTATCGAAGGGCGCCCGCTGGGAGTTCTTGTGCAAAGCCGGACCTCGCCAGAAAGGCAGGTTTCGAGCCATGAAGCTCAAGCGAGTCCGTATCGCGGTCGAGCCGTTGTCGCAGACGCACGAGCGCTGGAAAAAGGCACTCAAGGGAAAATCCGTTTCCAAGGGATCGGTGATCACCGTTGCCAGCTGGAACGTGGTGGGCAAGGTGCTGTCTCCGCCACGATTGGAGATCTTGGCGCGCATTCCGGCATTACAGCCGAAGTCGATCGCTGCGCTGGCGCGTAGCCTCAAGCGTGACTTCAAGAACGTCTACGCGGATGTGACGTTCCTGGCTGACCTTGGGTTGATCGAGCTGAAGGCAGAAGGCCGTCGCAAGACGTTGATCCCGATCGTTCGGTTCAGCGGTATCGAGGTCGACCTGGGAGCCGCAGCGTAGCAGCACATCAAGGGCGGCAAGCGGCAGCGACGCGCTGGTAAACGTGCGGGCGACGATCGGTGTAATGGTGAGCCTGCCGGCAACGCCATTTTCGAGTGCGCCAGGTCGACAACCGTCGACAATCGCGAGGCATTGCTCGCAACTTGTCCGCAGATCACCGGGCGTGATACGTTGCGCTCCGTTGCAAGGGTTGGCGATTTTGACTGGTTAGCTAAGTGCATAGTTCGGCTGGTAGGGCTGAGGAAGCGTGAGGAAGGAGATCATCGAGATTCATGGAGCATGGCGATAGGAGCGGCCCTCAGTCGGAACGGAAGTCGACAAGTAGAGTGGGCAACCTGGTACTTGGGCGGTGGCGGAAGGGCGATCCACGCATGGCCAAACAACTGCTGCGAGGTACAGAGCTGGAGAAGCGGGCACAGGAGCTAAATGTTTCTATGATCGGCGGGCGAGACGTGTCAGCCGCCGGCACGGTGCTAGAGCCGGAGTTGCAGCGCCGAGTGATGGAAGCTGAGCGTTCAGTGCGTGAGCACCGCTTGTGGTTGGTGGCCTTAGCATCGGCGATCGCATCAGCGATCAGCGCGGCCGCAGCGCGGTGGGCGGTGGTGTGTAGGTAGAGAAGCCAGCGCCGATGGCAATGCGGAGGAGGTCTACGCCACAATTCTTATCACCGCTTGTAAAATTCATGAAAACCCATGAACCTCTCGAAACGAAACCGTGCGCGTAAACCTGACCCGTCATTTGACGAGCGGCTGAACTGGTGATCAATGATAATCGCGCAGCGAGTCATCGCATCCACGTGGCGGCCCGCGTTCTGCTGCTGAGAGTGCAAATGCTTCAGTGGATAGCAGCGCACTGGTTCACGGTCCTTCTCGTTGTCGGTGTATTCTTGGTGCTGCCCAAAATCGCGCCGGACATGCCCGATGTGATATATGGGGCGGCGGTTACGTTCTCTTACCTGCTCTCAAGTGTCGTCGAGGGGGAGCCCCAACTCGGGAAAACAGTTGCCGTCGGGGTAGTGATATGGTGCGCATTCGGACTCGGTCCCTATCTATGGAAAGCAAGGAAGAGAGGCCCATGAACCGAGACCCGAGCTTGCGGCTGGAAACGATCCCTCCTTGGAGCACATGTGCGCCACAGTTGCTGCTCAGCGGGGAGTGCCTGAAACGCCCGTCCACGAGGCGTCGTGGCCGAACCAGGCGACGGCCAAAGACCGGCCGCGCCTGGGCGCCAATGCGTTGAGGCTGTCGAAAAACGCCGCGCGACCGGATAAATCAAGGGTCAGCGGGCACAGGGGCGATACCGAACGAGGTGATAGCGCTCGAACCCTTTCAGCAGCAGTTACTCCTTTACGCCCCCGCCCATGATGCCCTCGATGTAGTAGCGCTGCAGTGCCATGAACACCACGATGACCGGCAGCACGGTCAACACCGATCCGGCCATCATCAGTTCGGTGTCCTGCACGTGCTCACCTAACAGATTGGCCAGGGCAACGGGCAAGGTGTACATATCACCATCAGTGAGCACGATGAGGGGCCAGAGAAAGTCGTTCCACGTGCCCATGAAGGTGAAGATGGCCAGGGTGACCAGGATCGGCTTGCACGCGGGCAGCACGAGCGACCGGTAGATACGGAACTCCCCCGCTCCATCGATGCGCGCGGCATCGAGCAGGCTCTCCGGAATGGAGAGCGCGTACTGCCGGATCAAGAAGATGCCGAAGATACTGGCCATGCCGGGGATGATGACCCCCCAGTAGGTGTTGATACACCCCATACCCTTGAGCATGAGAAACAGCGGCAGCATGGTGACCTGCCCAGGAATCACCAGGGCGGCCAGCAAAAGGCGAAACAGGCCCTCACGGCGGCGAAAACGAAACTTTGCGAACGCGTACCCGGCCAGGGAATTGAGCAGGAGCGAAATCAGCGTGACGGCCACCGCGAGGAGCGTACTGTTCAAGAGATAGCGCGCCAGATTCAGCCGGGTGAACAGGTCTCGGTAGTGCTCCAAGGTGACGACACTGGGAAACAGTCGGTGACCCGCAGCCGTGGCCTCGCCGGTCGGCATGAGTGATGCCGACACCATCCACACCAGCGGCAGCAGTGTGAGAACGGCGCCAGTGGCTAACGCGAGGTATGCCAGTGCTGTCCGCGTCGCACGCTTCATGACATGACCCTCTTTGCCGTGGCTGGTTCGGGATCGGCCAGGGGCGCAACCGTGACGGCGGGGCCGACTGGCGCTTCACGAGACCGCAGGCGCATGGTCACCAGTGTGAGACACAGGATGATGGCGAACAACACGAATGCCACCGCGGCCGCGTATCCCATGTTCCACCAACGAAAGCCTTCTTGGTACATCAGCAGGACGATGCTCAGGGTGCTGTGGGCCGGGCCGCCTTGCGTCATGACGTAGGGTTCGGCGAACAGCTGGAAATAACCGATCATGGTGATCACCGTGACAAAAACGAAAATCGGGGCCAGCATCGGCAGGGTCACATGACGGAATTGCTGGGAGTTGCCGGCGCCATCGATGCTGGCGGCTTCATAGAGCCGTTCGGGGATGTTTTGCAGCCCGGCGATGAAGATGACCATGTTGAAGCCGAAGTTCTTCCATACGGCCATGAGGATGATGGCGGGCATTGCCCACTGCGGATCCCCCAGCCAGTCCATCGGACCGACCCCGAACAGCGAGAGGCCGTAATTCAGCAGGCCGAAGCGTGGATGGTAGATGTACCGCCAGACCACCGTTACCGCGACCAGCGTCGTGACCACGGGCAGAAAGAAGATCGTGCGGAAGAGGGTCTTGAAGCGGACCAACTGCAGCGTCAGCAACACCGCTGCGCCAAGGGAAACGGCGATGGACAGCGGACCGGCGGCGACGACGAAATACACGGTGTTCCGCAGCGCGACCCAGAACAGGGGATCGTGGAGCAGATGCACATAGTTGTCGTATCCGACAAAGCGGAGATTGGTGCGGCTGGCGATGGCATAGATGTCGAAGTCCGTCAGGCTCAGAATCACGGAGGCCAAAACGGGTACGAAGAAAAACACCGTGATGACCGAGAGCGCCGGTGCCAAGAACCAGAATGCCGGAGATCTGCGCATCGTTACTGTCTCCCGTGCTGTCCGTCGTCGCGCAGGGGCTTTGCACAAGAACTCCCAGCGGGCGCCCTTCGATACGCCGCCAAGAGAAGGCGGCTACTCAGGACGAGCGGTTGGATGTGCAATGTCAAGCTGTTTTGCCGCTCACCCTGAGATACTCTGTCCATTGTCAAGCGGCCTCTGGAAGTTTGCGGAACTTTGCCCCATCAAAGTCGGTGTTGGTTTTGAGCATTCCCCAGATGGCGTGCAGGAGCTTACGCATGACCGCCACGAGGGCTTGC
>JBIOJG010000082.1:0-19121 GCA_044450645.1 Binatia bacterium | reverse complement strand
GCCCAGCGCGCAGGAGCAGTAAAGAGCGTCTTCGTCGTCCCTTGCCTGCTCCGAGCACTGCGCCACACTCGCCGTGGCGGCGTTGGCTTCGTCCCCGATCACAGTCATGCGATCACCCAGCACATGGTAACTCTCTCCACTAACATGGAGACCTCCATCGGCGTCCATGTGCACTCAGTCTGCGCCCCAAGTCCAGTCCGTGACCAACGCTCCCAAGCTGCTCATGGTGGAAAGAATTTAGCCGATTCTGGGCAAGCGTTCGCGGTTCGCGGCAGGGTACTGGCAGCGGGCTGCTAGCCGGTGGTTCGGGGCGCTGGCAAGCTCTTCGGGGCCGCACCTCGACGGTGCTCCCTGCATGGCCGCTCCGAGGGACGGGGACGCCGCTTGAAGGCCCAGATGGGATTTTGGCGAGGAACAGGCGTCTCGCGGCCGGGGCTGCGATGGCGCATTGGCAAACCCCTCTTGCATATGGCATCATACGCCATATGTCGAAGGCGACGCAGATTCTTCACGAGAAGATTTGTACCGCCGAAGGCATCGTTGTCGAGTTCACGGTTTGGCAAGTGACGAGATCGGCGCAGTACCCGGAAGGCTTCAAGTACTCCTTCTTCGCCGTCAGGAACGGCGTCGTCCTGGTCGGCTATGACAATCACCCGCCGAAGGGCCATCACCGGCACGTCGGCGCGACGGAGGAAGCGTATGAGTTCGCCGGGCTCGACAAGCTCCGCGCGGACTTCAGCAGCGATCTCGAAAAGGCCCGTAGGCAGATCGCACAAGGAGACTGACCCCATGGCCCTGAAAACCATCCGCGTGAGGATCAAATCCGTCGACGACGCACTCGACGACGCCATCGGCGTGATGCGAGCGATTCAGGCCAAGACAAGAGTGCGGAAGCAGAAAGGGGAGTACTTCGAGAATCTCGAGGCCGTGCGCGCGGCGCTCACGGAGACGCGACTCGCTCTCTTGCGTGTGATCCGCAAGCGCAAGCCCAAATCCGTGGCCGAGCTGGCACGCATCGCGAAGCGCGACTTCAAGGCCGTCTACAGGGACGTGGAAGCGCTTCGAGATCTCGGGCTGATCCAGGTCGCAGACCGGAGGCAGGGGGCATCCAGTCCACTGCGCAGCACCACGACCGAGATCGTCCTGCGCATCGCGGTCTGATCTTGGTCGAGGCATGTGCCGCATCTCTGACACGCCGGACACGTTGGGGAGCTTTTCGCGCCGCTCATGCGGGCATCCGTGCGCTGCGGATGTCGGAAAGCGAAAAGATCAAGCTGGGTTGGAAGGCGAGCCTCAGCGCCACGCGAGGACCGACAAGAGGAGCATCCAGTCGAATTCCGCATCTGCGTCCATCGGCGGTTCCTCCCCTCTTCGAATTCTACTAAACTTCCAATTTCAGGGGCTGAACATCCTGGCTCTGTTTCACAACGGCAAGTTCCCGTCGCCCGCGCGCGTGGACTTGTCCTTCTATAGGATCCGATTCGCACTTCACGCTGCCCTACGGGACCGCCCAATGCGCAGCCCGGAGGTTGCGGCCTGTGTCCCGAAAATTCGACTGCTGTCCATCACTCCACCGGGAACGGCGAGAGATTCAAAGGCGCGGATGGAGTTTTAGCGAGGCACAGCTGCCCCCGTACGTTCTGGCGCGCACGAGTGGCCCAGACTTTGGGTCGCAAGTGGTCGACGCACCGCATCGTCGGCCTGCGCCCGCACCACAGGATAGCTGGACACCACCCTACCAACGCCCTCGCGCTTCCTAATTTTAATCTGCTGATCGTCAGCGCCACGACGGAATGTGCATAGGGCATCACTCGTAGCGCCGCTGCCACCACCGCTCAGTTCAATTCCGGTTTGCAAAAGTGCTCGCTCGACAACCGCTGGGGCTCGCCGCGAACGTGGTGGCTCGCTCGACTTCTGCAAACCTCTATGAGTTATCTTGAACCGTCTACCTTTTCTGGATGACCCGTCCAGGCGGGAACTCGGAGGACAGTTGATGGGCCATTCCGACGAGGGGCGCATGTGATTCGCCGACAGGCGAAAGCCGCCCGCATCGAAATCGCGGCGCAGGAGTCGCCGCGCACCTGTTGTCCCTCCCGAGAACTCGCGCCGGTGCATTCTCGCGGTGTCCAGCGCGATGATCGTGGCGCTGTCGGACTCGGTGAGGCTCGGCAGTAAGCGGTGGTAGAGAGGCACTCCAGGTCTCGGTATAGGTTGCAGTCGGCGATCCAGGCGCGGATCGCCGCGGCTGCGCGAGGCGCACGTGCGGGGGTCCGTCGGTCAAGAAGCTCAGGCCGCCCGGCGCTCGTAGTGCCGATAGAGGCCGCCGCCTTCAGCGACCTCGACCACAGCGCCCTGTTCGCGGCCTTGGATCGGGCGCGGCTCCGGGCAGTCCATGGCGAGCTGTGCCTCGCCAAAACCTCATCCGCCGCAATTTGAGCCGAAAATCGGTCACCTGCGCGCCGGACGCATCCGGCGCTCCCGTCGACGCTTGCCATTACAGCGGGAACCTCGCATGGTCCTGCGATGCTTCTCCTCTTCAAGCTCACCCTCTGGGGGCTTCGCTCCCTGGCGCGACTGCGATATTGTCTTCCGCTTACACTAAGAGCGTCGGCACCCAGAGCTATAATTGATTTTCGCGGCTCCATGGCTGGCCTGCACGTACCCCTGTCAACGCTTCACCTCTGCCCTCACGGACAGCGGTGCATGACTCGGGGCCGATGTGGTTCACTACTCCTTCATCGTGTGGCTCTCTCATCCACAACACCTTGCCGGTTTTGACCGGCGCACTAGTGGGTCAGTTTGATTTCCAGCGCAGTGGAGTCGGTGCGCCTGATCGGCTACATTGGGCGTATGAAACGGTCTATCCAAACGCAGTGTCATGGACTACCGACGCGGGGCACCGACGGTCGGTTCCGCTGTACGGCGACGGCGATCTTTGACACACATGGCCTGCCCCGTCTGACGCCGGAATCAACGAACTGGCCACCCCGATTCGAGCGCGCGGCGGAAGGCGTAGGAAGCACTGCGACCGCCGCAAGGGACGCGGCGTGCAAACTGGCAACGGCGCAACTAAATCGCATGCTCGACGAGCAGCGTCTTCCTTGAGCGCGTCGAATTATGGCCATCGTCCGCCGCAAGCGCCCGCATCGAACGGTTCAGGTTGGCGACAGGGAGCACCTCCTCTGCGAAGAGTGCGACAGGGATCGTCTCAACAAAAATTTCGAAAAGCCGAACCTTGCGTTTTGGCGCGCGCTCGCTGAAGGCGGACGGCCACCTCGGGGTATCGCCACGGACTGACCGTCGGAAACCCTTGTGGCACAAGGCTTCCCAGAGAAAAATATCTTTGGCTAATTTTATGTGATTTCAGTGCTCTGGGCACCTGTGCCTCGCCAAAATCCCATCTGGCGCTCAGGCGGCGTCGCGCCACTCGTAGCGATGGTGCAGACCGCCGACACGGGGCAGGGAGGTGACCGTAGCGAGCGGCGACGGCGGCGGACACACGGCGCGTGGGGTCGGCGGATCCTTGCCGAGCGCCAAGTGTGTTCGGTCGTGGTGATAGTACTCAAGGAACTGCTGCAGCAACCGCCGCAGGTGCTGCTCGTTCAGCACCATCACATGATCGAGGAGCTTGCGCCGGCAGGTTCCCACCCAGCGCTCCGCCACCCCATTCTGCCACGGGCTCTGAAAGCTGGTTCGCACGGGACGCACCTCCATGTGCCGGAGCGCACGAGAGACTTCGGCCGAGAAGATCGCGTCCCGATTCAGCAGCAGGTACCGTGGGGCGCGATCGAACGGGAATGCCTCGCGCAGCTGCTGGCGGACCCATGCCGCGCTGGGGTTCGCCGTCGCGTTCACGTGCAAGACCCGGCGCCGATCGTGCTGGATGACGAGGAGCACATAGAGGAGCCGAAAAGTCAGCGTCGGAACCGTGAAGAAATCCATCGCGGCGAGCACGTCCCGGTGATTGTCGAGGAAGGTCTGCCAGGACGCCCCTGGCGGGCGCCGCGGTCGTGAGGTCCGGACAGAGCGCGAGACCGTGCGCTCCGAGACGCGGAAGCCGAGCTTCAGGAGCTCGCCGTGGATGCGGGGCACACCTCACCCATTCTCCGTCACCATGCGGCGGATGAGGTCCCGGACTTGGGCGTTGGTCCGCGGGCGTCCCCGTGAGCGCGAGAGCCGGCGCCAATAGGCACGATACGCCCGCCGGTGCCAGGCGACGACGGTCGCGGGTTTGACGATCGTCAGTGAGGCGGCCCAGTCAGTCCACACCGCACGCAGCGCGACCCAGAATACGCGATCGAGCGGTCCGAGCCGCGGGCGACGGCCGCGGTGCGCGAGAGTGGCGAGTTGGTGGCGCAGGGCGAGATTGTCGAGCACCAGTGCCTGTCGCGAGCGCGCGAGGGAGCGAAGCCCCCAGAGGGTGAGCTTGAGAAGGAGAAGCATCCCAGGACGATGCGAACTTCCGTCTGTAATGGCAACTGTCGATGGAAACGGCGGATGCGTTCCAAGCGCAGGCGATCGATCTTCGGCTTAAATTGCGGCAGATGAGGTTTTGGCGAGGCACAACTGCGTACAACTGCACGACTCGGGAATCTGGCTTATGATCCGACCACGAGGCTCACGATCGTGCGTCCGCCGGGCGCTTTAAAGCAAAGGGCCGAAACTACTCGGCGTCGTCTGATTCAACGCACGGCGCGGTGTTCGTCCGATACCCCGTGCGGAGCAAACGGCGACGGAATACAGGCGTAGCCGAACCGCCAAACCGTGGTTATGTTGCTGCCATGACGTGCGGATTCCATCCAATCTTACTGGCATTGATCCTAGCGTCACTCCCAGCCGTGGCATCAGCGGATATCTTAGAGTGGACGGACAACGCCGGCGTCACGCATTACACAAACCTGAAGGGCGAGGTGCCCTCACATCAAGTGGTGCAGGTTGTCGTCGACGAGCAGGTATGGCTCCCGCAAGGTTCAGCCTTGCCGGATGCGAAAGAGGAGCCGGTGGTACAACCGGAACCGCCCCGTGATACGGAGGATGAGGTGTTGCGTGCGTATCTCGCGGGACTGGAGAGCGGAGTCGCGCACAACATCAGCACTGGGGGGAGCGTGTACATCAGCGGACCGCTCGCAGTGACGATTTCCCCTTCGACGCCGTACGGCAGCTATGTGCTACCCGGATATGATTGGGTGCTGCCGGGCTATTATCCCTTCCTGACGACGTCCGTGATCGGGCGGCACCGGGGACCGATGCGAGGCAGGTTCGGCACCGGCTTCCACGGGCGGTTCCCGTTTTCCCAGCGCTTCATTACCCCCGCCGGTCCCCCACCCCTTGGAGCGGCAGGTCCCCCGCCGTTGGGAGCCGCGGGTCGGCCACCGCTAAGGGTATCGGGAAGCCGGTTTCTGCGGTGACGCTGCCGGTCCGCGCTAGCTTGACAGCGGGAATCTCTCCAAGCGTTCCCATGAACCGGCCGGTAGCCGTGCGGCAAGCGCTCAATATCACCACATCAGAACTCAAACCATCCCCTTCCCGGGGCCGTCGAGCGCCGATGGCCCAACGGTCCCTCATACGGCGTTCCGAAGAACGCTCGCGTCGGAGCGCCTCCCCTCTATTTCTGTGTCCACCTCTCGACCTGAATGAGACAAGAGTTGTTGGCCATGCCGGTGGAGGTGGGTGTGACGAACCTCTTGGGAGTAAGGATGTTCACGCACCCGCCCCGATCGGGCGACTCACCAGGAACGCCCAGTGGGTCGTACTCGGCGCACGACTCGTACGAGTGGACGGTACCCGGGGGAACACGCTCCGTTACCTGCGTCGCCAGGATCACCGACCCGCGATCATTGAAGGCGCGGATCAAGTCACCATCTTTGATGCCGCGAGCCGCGGCGTCTTTCGTATTGACGCGCATGATCCAGTAGTAGTGGCCGTCTTCCTTTAGTACCCGATGGTCTTTGACCTCGTCGGTCCAGCTGTCCTTGGCATCACCCATCGTGTGGAAACTGAACTTCGGGTGCGGGGAGACCATCTGGAGCGGGTACTTGTCGTACAGCTCCTTGGTGTGGTGGCCTTCCCAGGAGTCGATGTGCTGCGGGCCCATCGCCGGGCGCTCCGGGTCGATGGTGCCGGTCTCTTCCAGGCGTTTGAGACTCGAGGCAACGAACTCGATCTTGCCGCTCATGGTCTGTAGGCCTTTGCCCTTGATCTGGTCCCAGGGAGCGGGTCCCCAGTCAGGGGTGTCTTTCTCCCGGTCTTCAGCGAACCACCGTAGAGCGGGGGTGGACTTCCGGTCCTTGGGCGACGGCACCACGTAGTAGCCCTTCTTCTCGAACTCTTCCCACGTGATGTGCTTGGGCAGATCGGTGGCATGGAAGTAGTCTTTCACCCAATCGTAGTCGGTCTTGCCGCCCATGGTGAAAGGTCCGTAGATACCCAGGCGTTTGGAGAGCTCGCAGAAGATGGCGTAGTCCGGTTTGCTCTGGCCCAGGGGATCGATGCATTTCTTCTGCAGGGTGATGACCCGGTGATTCGCGAACTGATAGGAGTCGGAGACGTAGCCCGAGCAGTTCGCGAACTCGCTGATATCCACGCGTTCGAAATTGGTGCAGGCCGGCAGGATGATGTCGGCGAACGTGGTCTCGCCCTCCATCCAGATGGCTTGGTTGACCACGAACGACACCTTGTCGTTCTGGTAGGCCCGCACGTAGCGGTTGGTCTCCGTCATCGTGCCGAAGAAGGAACCACCGTAGCGGTAGTACATCTGCACGTGTGGATAGCCCGGCGCGGGATACTCGTATTTCTGGAACTGGCTCTCGATGTGCGAGCCGCAGAGCCCTTTGCCTCTCCACTCGATGTGGTCGTGCAGCATGCCTTCGGGAATGCGCAGGCGCGGTACGGTCTGGCCCTCGGTGGTGTGGTGCGGGTTACGCGTGGCGCCGCCGTGAGGAAACATCCGATTGACCCAGCGAAAACCCGCTGCCGAGTTATCCACGTCGCCGGAGATGCCACCTTCGCCGTAGCCCGGGAAGAGGAAGGAGGTGTCCACCGGCACCCCCGAGGTGGTGCCCCAGATGTTGCTTCCCGGCTTGCCCAGGCCTTGCATCGCGGCCAGAGCCACCATGGTGCGCGCCCATTCGTTCCCCCAGGAGGCGCGGCAGGCGCCACCCATGCCACCGAGTCCTCCCGCGGCCAGCATCGTCTTCTTTGACGCCCATTCCCGGGCTAGGGCCCGGATCCCCCGGGCGGGTATGCCGGACTCGCCTTCGGCCCACTCGGCGGTCTTGGGCTGTCCGTCGGTCTTGCCTAAGACGTAGTCTTTCCACTCGTCGAAACCGGTGGTGCGGCTGGCGATGTACCCCCTGTCGTAGGTGCCCTCCGACAGCCAGGTGAAGGCGATGGCGAGCCCCAGCGCCACGTCGCTGCCCAGGCGGGGAGCGAACCACTTGTCGCCGAGGAGGCCGGCAGTATGGTTGAAATAAGGGTCGATGACGATCATCTTGACCCCCAGCTCCTTGAGCCAGCGGCGCCGCGGCGTACCTTCAAACGCACCGTATACCCCGTTACCCGTGGCTTCCGGGTCCGCCGACCAGTAGATGATCATGTCGGTGTGCTTGAGTGCGTCCTCCAGCAGGTCGTACTGCTCCGGGATACCCAGACGGTGGCTGAAACCCCACATGTGCATGGCTCCCCAGTGCCAGCCTTCCCAACTGTCCGGGTTGTGCTCGCCGCAGGTGAACCCGAGCAGGTTCAGAAAGCGGAGGTAGGCGCTGTGCCGGTAGCCGACGTTGCCCCACATGTGGTGCGAGCCGGTCGTGGACATCATGGCGGCCGGTCCCACCTCGCGCTTGAGGCGGATGATCTCGTCGGCGACCATGTCGAGAGCGTCGTCCCAGCTGATCGGCTCGTAGCCGGAAACGCCCCGGTTCTTGCAGTTCCGGGCGCCTTTGGGATCGAAGTCCACCCGCTTCAGCGGGGTAAGGACCCGCCTCGAGGAGTAGATCGCCGATTTCTGCGCGGCGGTCCAGGGTGACATGCTCGTTTTCCTCGGCGGAGTGAAGGTCCGCCCGCGGGCCTCGATGCGCCAGGAGGGAGCGTCCGTCTCGTCGAACTCGATGGGGGTGATGCGCAGGATCTTGCCGTCCTTTACGTCTACGAACACCGGTCCCCCGGTGGTGCCGTTTGTCAGTCTCTCGATGCGCCCCATATGGAAGACACCCCTTTCGCGTAACGCTTACGCTTTTTCCAGGAACAGCTGACCCAGGTTGAGACTCGCTTCCAGGGTGACGTCTCTTGTGAGCGGTTTGTATCTGGCGGCTTCTAGGGTGAGAGTGTAGACTTGCCCGGGGGCCAGTTTGTCCACTACGAAGTCGCCGTAGTTGTTGGTAAGAGCTTCTCCGGCCGCTTTGCCGGCGGCTGTTACCGTAGCTCTTACCCCTTCCGCGCACTCATCGGTGTCTTTATAGACCACGCTCGCGGCTAGGAAGGCCTTGGTCCACAGATGGAGGTTCTTGTAGTAGACCCGGGGCTTGCTTCCCAGCTCCGCTTTGTAGGCCTGGAGTCCTTCGGCTCGGGCTTTAGAGGCCATCTCGGCGTCGTCGGCCAGCAAGAGCTTGATGGCTTCGGTGGGGCAGACCTGGGAGCATCGAGTTTCCGTCCAGCCTTCGTCCAGGAGATGGGCGCAGCCGGTGCACTTCTGGGGAACCCCAGCTTCCTCGTTCCAGTAGATGGCGCCGTAGGGACAGGTATTTACGATCTCCGGGTGACCCTTGGCTTTCACCGGGTCGATGATGACGAGGCCGTCTTCGCGCTTGTAGAGGGTGCCGGCCGGGGAGGCGGCCAGGCAGGGGGCCTCCTGGCAGTGCTGGCAGGGCAGGGGTAGATAGGCCACCTGCACCAGGGGGTACTGGCCGCGCTCTTTGCGCTCGATGTTCATCCAGCGCATGCCGTGGCGGGGTTGAGAGAGGGCGGTGGGCAGCCACTCGTTGTCCACGAACTCGTCTTTGTCGGCTAAGAAGCAGTCGTTACAGTCGTGGCAGCGGGCGACGTCGATGATCAGGTTCCACTTCTTCATTGAGCTCTCATTCCTCTACGATCTCACGCCGAACGATCAGCGTGAGCGGCGGGAGCCAGCCGCCACTGACTTTCGAATACACTCTGCGCAAGACGGCTGGCTCCCGTCCGCTCCACGCTGTGGTTGGGCGCGATTATGAGTGCGGCCTCAAAGAAAATCGCCTAGCCACGCGAGAACCAGGACGAGCGTGAGTCCACTGTAGCCAAGGTTGCCCACGAAGGCTGCGCGATGGAAAGCCGAGAGTGTGCGTTTACTGTGGAGGCTCCATGCTGATCCAGCCGTGATCCAGGGAGCGACGAGAACCAGAAAGAACACCCCGAGAGAGGGCATGCCGGACCATTCCCAAAACAGTGCAGTCAGCGTGACCAGGAGCCAACTGCCAAGTGTGAAGAAGAGGATGAACCAGGGAAGAACGGCGGCGCTGGAATACGCGCCCGCCTCATTCGAAGACAGAGTAGGAGAAAAACCGTCACCCCGGCAACCAGTATGGGAAGATGGATCGCGACTGCTTTGATCTGGGGTGCTGTCATGCACGGTTACGCCGACACAATTAGGCCGCCGAACAGAGTCGGCAAACCCCGCCAGTTCTTGTGGCCTAACACGCCCCGCGCTCATGGGGCTTCATACAACAAAAGCAATGCGTGCTCCAAGGTCTGCTACTTATAGACGCGCCCGTCGTGGCGGTCGGAGCGGAGGAAAATGGAGCCGAACACATGATTGCCAATCACCCGGCGAGTTTGCCTGACGAGCCCCGACACCCAGATGGCCGAACGCTAGGTCGACTTCAGGTGCTATTCAGCCGCGGGAGATCCCGGCGCTGAGTCTTCTTATCGCGAGCGCTGAGAACCTTCTCGGAATTGCCACAAGGATTCGCAGCGCACGACAAAACGGAGGCGGTGCCGCTCAATCGTCCCCTCACGTGCACCACCATAGACGGCATCGAAACCCACCCTCAATGTTCGCCGCACCGCAGCGCGGGGTACGTGGCGTGAGATGGCGCTGACCATCTCGTAGTTGAAGTGCCGAGCTTTGCGGTCAACTCGTCCTCCAATGGTAACGAGCGAGGCGCAGGCACGAGCAGCTGCGTATGGGAGGGCGGTTGCCGCGACCGCGCGCGTTGCCGTCTGCGCAGCTCCAGACCAGTGCGCACCAAGGCCGCTTCAAGATGTCGGAAATCGTAGCCTGGCACGCTGTGCGTCCTCCATAGCTCCTTTAACTCGGTGAGCGCATGGCTCGGCCGCCGCGAGCGGGTGAGACCCAGCCGTCTCGCAGCCAGCACTTCGATCTCGGTGAATCTTTGAACCGTGCAGCGACGACGACTTCTCGAATCTGAGACTTTGTTCCTACAAATCAAATGCGCGGATGACCGGCCTTGGAAGGTGAGAATGCGCCTCTCATCCGCTGCGGCTCCCCCGCTCGTCAGCGATCGATGGCAAGCGACTTGCGTCAACGAATCTGTGACGTGACCGCGGCGCGAGTGTCCACGATGAAAGAAGCGATGTTCTACGAACCGCTGCCCAATGGACGAGTGCTCTGCACGCTGTGTGCCCTTTCCTGCAAGATTGCGCCGGGTCGGCGCGGCGCGTGCGGGGTTCGGGTCAACGTGGACGACACCCTCTACACACTTGTCTACGACAAAGTCGTCGCCCGGCACGTCGACCCGATCGAGAAGAAGCCCTTCTTCCACTTTCTCCCGGGCACCCGGTCTTATTCGATCGCGACGGTGGGGTGCAATTTCCGCTGCCTTCACTGCCAGAACTACGAAATCTCGCAGCAGCCGAAGCAGAAAGCACCTCGCGTCCGCGAGAGCGGTGGCGACGAGCCTGAGGTTCTCTGTCTCTCGCTGCGTGACGCCGAGGCACGAATGCCCGGCGAGTCCATCACGCCCGAGCAGATCGTCGCCGCGGCACAACGCAGCGGCTGCCGGAGCATCGCCTACACCTACACAGAAGCGACGATTTTCTTCGAGCTGGCGTACGACACCGCCCGGCTCGCGGCGTCGGAAGATCTTGGCAACGTGTTCGTGACCAACGGCTACATCACCGAGGAGGCGCTCAGCACCATCGCCCCGTACCTGAGTGCGGCCAACATCGACCTCAAGAGCTTGAACGACTCCGCCCACAAGCGGATGACCGGGGCCAGGTTGCAGCCTGTACTGGACGGGATCCGCGCCTACAAGCGGCACGGTATCTGGGTGGAGGTGACCACGCTGATCATCCCCGGGCACAACGACTCCGAGGAGGAGCTGCGCCAGATCGCGGCGTTCATCGCCGGCGTCGGAACGGACATCCCGTGGCACGTCACGCAGTTCTATCCGGCGTACCGGCTGCTCGACCGGCCGCCGACACCGGTGGCGACGCTGCGCCGCGCACGCGAGATCGGGTACGAAGCCGGCCTGCAATACGTCTACGAGGGGAACGTTCCCGGAGAAGGCGGCGAGCATACATACTGCCACGCCTGCCGGACCTTGCTGATCGAGCGCTACGGCCTCGATCTGCTCTCCAACCGCATGCACGACGGCTGCTGTCCCCGTTGCGGCGCACGTATCCCAGGCGTGTGGAGTCTGGCGTGACGAAGCAAGAAATTGCGGCCGTCCTGTACGTCTTCGTCCCTGCCTACGTTGCCAACATGAGCCCGGTTTTCGTTCGGAAGTGGTTTGCGCCCGGAAAGAGCTGGATCGGGTTCGATCAGCTCGACTTCTTCATCGCCGTCTGCGGCTCGCGCTCCACCGTAATAAAGTAGCGCTCACCCGCGAGGTCGAACAGGCGTCCCGGTACCAGCTGCTGATAGCTCTTTCTTGTGTCCGGCCGGTTCCTCTTCATCTGTCGGCTGTTGGGATAGCGCACTGACCGTCGGTCGGTAGGTCGTTCCTTGGCTGTGCCCGGCGTTTCCACCTGCGTGCCCGTGTAGGGAAGACCATGGACAGCCGGTCAACACTTCCCCCCCACAGATCCGGACGTGCGGAACTCCCGCATCCGGCTCCGGCCTCAGGTTTTGACCACACGCGGTAAGGACGGATAGGGATGACAGATACGAACTCGCGGAAGGCTGTACTTTAGAATGCGTGGTGGTCACGTGCCGGTGACCTAGCAGCTCCTACCTTTGTGATGTCGACGCTGGTGTTGAGGAGCAGCGTGGCCGTGGTCGTCCGCAGCGAGTGCGGCACCAGGCAAAACATGTAATTTTATCCGCTAAGGCCCGGTGTGCCCGGCCGTCCTTTTGGCGAAAAGCACTAAGGCCAGCAGCGTTTTTCGCCAATTTCCGGGAACCGGGAACGTCCGAAAAAACCGCGCTCGAAAACACTGCGAGCGCCTCCACGGCCTTCTCTCAGTACGAGATGCTTCTCATCGATGATCTGACCGTGCTCAGAGAAATGCTCAAGACGCAAAGTGTGATCGCCGACATTTTCACGGCATGCATCGAATCCGGTGCTCGCCTCGTGTGTACGGTTGTCGCACCGACGGAAGTGAAGCCACTGAGCGCTCGGTTCCGACGACTGCCGGGCTCGCGCGTGGTGGCGATCAAGCAGCCGACGCAGGCAGGTATCCGTCAGATACTCGAATCGATGGCGCCGGCGCAGGCTCTGCACCTCCCTCCACAAGCGCTACGTGCGATCGCGAGGAGCTGTGGTCGCGATGTCCGAAGAGCCATCGGGATGCTCAATCGGTTTCGGCTCGAGGGCTCGTGTGCACGGCACCCGAGCGGTTATCTTGCCCGGCGCCGTGGGCGCTCACCGACTTGAGGATCTGCTTTTTCCTCCTGCCGTTCTGGCTTCTCTGCACGCACCGAAGATAGCGATGGCGACATCGATCCGCTAACGTGAACATCTCTGGTGAGCAAACCGATCTTGACACCAGTTGCAGGACACAAGCCACGATGCGTATGATCGCTCCAACACCGTCAGAGAGCCGATCTCTGACGGGACGTTGTGCGAGGAAGTGGAGGGGTGGTGGTGAACGTACGCATTGCTGAGGGGAAGAGTTGCCCCAAGCCTGGCGCCCAGGGATGCCTCTGACCGTGGGCAGGAACACAGCACCGTACGCGGCACCGAGTGGCGGCTGCCCCTTTGGTGCGCAGTGCTACTCCTGCCGGAATGGGCTGCAGTGGAACCCCGCTCGTGGTAAACACACCGGGAGTGTCCAGACAGGGTCAACAAATCGACACCCGCCTCGACGAAGGTCGCGCCGTCTGCATCGTTGAAAGCGGATAGGCTCAGCGAACTCTTTTCGTGGTTGTTCGCTTCCTGACCGCACCCCGCATCGTGAGCACCGGGCAGCTCGCGGTGCGCACCACTTTCTCCGCCACGCTGCCGATGAACATGTGCGTGAGTCCGGTGCGTCCGTGCGTGCCCATGACGATCAGATCCATACCCTCGCGCTTGGCGGTATCCACGATGACCTGCGAAGGTACCCCACCCTCCACCATGATGCAGACGCGCCGCCCTTTCTTCTTCAGGTCCGCACCAATGCGCGCCAGCTGCTCCTTGGCCATACGCCGCTGTTCGTCCAAGAAACCCCCGATATCGGCGCCCGCTGCGACGTATGGGTCGGCAACGTAGATGATTTCCACGACGTGGAGGAGCAGTAACTCCGCACCAACGCGCTGGGCGAGATCGCGAGCATAGGCGAGCGCGTTCAGCGAGTCCTCCGAAAAATCGATCGGCACCAGAATGCGGGTCACGGTGATCGGCGGCTTCTCTCACGGCAGCTACCACGCGGAGCCGCCGCGCTGCAAAGGCATCACCTCAGCCGCACGAGCTTTGCCGCCACCCGCACGCGGCAAGGGCTAACGGCTATGGTTTCTCTCCGGCGGCTGGTCCGCTCGCACCACACCCACCCACATCGCCAGGCACCACCCGACCACCAGACTCTGCGCCGTCGTTTTCACCATGGTAAAGCCTCCGGCAGATGTCGCGAAAACCACAATGGGCGCGACACGGACTGCTGTCAACGTTCAGCGATCGTGAGTACCGGTGACCGTCGCCCGAGCCCATGAACCAAGAAAACTTCTCGTTCGTGAGCAGCCTCGACGAGATCGTTACTGAACCGAAACGAGTGTACTTCGAAGCTCAGGCAATCGCGCCATTCGAGGAGATCGTGGGGCTGCACCGGATCGCGTGCTTCAAAGGGCGGAGCGCTCCTCCTAACAACCGAATATGTCTCGACGGACCGAACTATTTCCGATTCGGTGACCTCCGGGTCCGGACGCCCAAGCGAGACGTTGTTGTGGAAATTGAGAGTGCGGGCGTGTTACCAACCTGGTGAAGTACTGGTACTGCTTGGAGCACAATCCGCTGGTTCGCCCGATCGTGTTGCTTCACCTCTTCAGACGTTGAAACACATCGAGGGAAGCGTCAACCTCGCTGCGACCAGCGGTTTGCGCCGTAGTACGACCGACCAACCGCCTAGTCCTTCCCTCTCCCCGGTTGGGCGCCCTATAATGGCGTCATGACTAAGCGCTCAAATAAGCCCGACATGCCCATTGACCCCAATCAGCTCGCCCA
The DNA here is from genome assembly GCA_044450645.1 of Binatia bacterium. GTDB lineage: Bacteria > Desulfobacterota > Binatia > HRBIN30 > HRBIN30 > JAGDMS01. The sequence continues at coordinate 4,554 of JBIOJG010000082.1, read as the reverse complement.
CCGTATCGTCCAGATCGCCACTGGCCAGGTGCCCAAACCCGGCGAGAAGAACCCCGCCGCGCAGCTCTTGGGGCGCCTGGGCGGTCTGAAGGGCGGTCCTGCCCGTGCCGCCAAGCTGAGCAAGAAACGGCGCTCGGAGATCGGGAAGCTCGCGGCAAAGGCACGGTGGGGGAAGAAGCCGCAGTAAGCGAACAGGGAGGATGCTTCCAATGGCCGACGTGCACAAGCCCGGAGACAAGGTTCCGCAGTCTGGCATCTATCGCGTAGTGCATGACCCAGAACATGACCAGCCGCACGAAGTGACCTGCATTTTCGGAAAGATATTCCCTCCGTGCCGGAACTGCCGCCCGCGATTTACGTTGGTAAGAGCAGCGATACATATCGGATCACACAAACACTTCAGGCCGTAGCCGCGCGGCTTCCCCCCTCTTCACGTTCCGTGCTGATCACCGCGCGGTACAAGCTGCCGATCCGATCAAGCGTCACGTCGGCATGCTCCATCTGTACGTGCTCTTCAAGCAGCCTGCGGATGACACGAACCCGATTCCAAGTGGGTCAACGTTGTACACGTGTTCCGTTAAGATTTCCCCGAGCGCATCTCCCGGAAGTTTAGGAAGGGACGATGGAGCGCGACTGGCGGCAGCCTCCCGGCGACCGGCACAAGTGACGAGATTGTCGTGGGACCAGCACAGGCTTGGGTTGCATTCGGGTCGGGGAGCGGAGTTCCTAATAACCAGATTCCGATCCCGGTAACCCTCCACGCTCCAACGGAGCAGGTCGCGGGGGTCCAGGTAGATATCGACTTCGACCCGAGCACCCTGATCGCTGCGACCGCCGGTGGTGAGCCGCAGTGCGCCGTGAACCCGGACATTCACAAGAACGGAACCAGCTTCGCATTCCAGCCACATGGTTGTACCCCCGGTGTAAACTGCGACCGCCGGGCCACCGCGTTCGTCCTCGCCTTCGACAATCTCGCTCCTATTCCCGACGGTGCGACGCTGTTCACCTGTATGGTTACTATTGCACGCACCGCGACGCCGGGAAGCTACCCCCTCTGCTTCGGTGCGCAGGGGAGTGATCCATCCACCCATGCTCTGCCGCTCACCTGCACGGGAGGAGCAATTGTCGTGAATGAGGCGTGTCCTGGGGACTGCAACGGGGACCACCGAGTGACCGTCGATGGCTAACGGGCGTTCAAGTGGCGCTCCTCGGAAGGGGAACATAGCTGACATCGCAGTTTGAATCCGCCGCTTGCCAAGCGGGATGCGTGACGGGGTAGTCTCTCAGTCACGTCCGCGGCCCCTCGCAGCGGACATTATCATCTAGTCCCAAGGGCACACTGAGCGTGCGGGCTGCGGAACAGCCGCAGGCGATGCATAGATGGACACCCGAGGGCAAAGGCTGACGCACCTCGAGTCGGAGGAGTCTCAGTAGCGCACCACGAGATCGGTCAGCGATCGGTTGTCATGTAACCGGGCGATAGCCTCGACCAGCAGTGGGCAAAGACTAAGGAGCTGAATCGGCAGGGGGAGTTCTGGCGTCGTGACGCTATTCGTAACGAGGAGCTGTTGGATGGGTAGGCTGCGCAGGCGTGCGACCGCGGGGCCCACAAACAGGCCATGACTCGCGACCACGATCACTTGCGATGAGCATCCCGCCGCGAGCAGCGCACGAACAGCCGCCTCGATCGTGCCTCCGGTGCTGATCATGTCGTCGACAACGATTGGAGCAAGGCCACGGACCTCACCCGTAATGCCGCTTGTCGTCACCTCTGTACCGCTGAGTCGCGTCTTGTGTACGATCGCGACTGGCAGGTTCAGCAGCGTTCCGTACCGTCCAGCCAGCTTCACCGCTCCGAGGTCCGGCGCGACGATCACCGCACGCGCAGGCAACCTTGCACGTATGGCGTCCGCCAAGAAGGGCACCGCGGTCAGATGCGCCATGGGAACAGTGAAAAACCCTTCCACTGCTGGCGTATGGAGATCGACAACAATGAGGCGTTGCAAGCCGCCCGCCTCGATCAGGTCGGCAACCAACCGGCCGCCGACTGCCTCTCGTCCTTTGGCCCGACGGTCTTGCCGTGCGTAGCCAAAATAGGGAATGACAGCTGTCAGCCGCCCCGCGTCACCTCGGCGGCACGCGTCTGCCAGCAGGAGAAGCTCAAGGAGATGCTCGTCTGCGGGCGGACTGGTGCTCTGAATCAAGTAGACATCCCGCCCACGTGCATTTTCCTGAATCTCAACGTGGAGTTCCCCGTCCGGAAACCGACACAGTTCGCGCTTCCCCAGCCGGACACCAATGTTGGTAGCGATAGCTTCGGCGAGAGGGGGATTGGCCGAACCGGACAAAATCAAGGGCTGCATCGCTCGGCTGCCTCAGTTGTCCCTATAGCAAGTCCTTTTCCATTTCCGTCGCCAGATCGCCCCAGAGCGCAGCCAGCGGCACCTGAAAGAGCGAGTGAGTCCCTGGCCGCAGTGTGGGCAGGGCACGCGCAGCGGCCAGCATCACTTGCGCTGTGAGCGCGGTCATGTCGAAGCGGGCTTCGAGCAGGAACCGCTGGTGCGCTGTTGCCCCAGATGTTCCGAGCCACTCCAGCACTACACCGTGGCCTTCCTGTTCGAGGGCGGCGACATCCGCCACCGGAGGACAAACGCCTCCTGCCCAGCGAACAGAGGATCCGCGCGGACCACCTGGGCGATCACTCCCAGGTCGGCTGCCGGTTCGATCTCGACGTAGACATAGCGCTGCATCCCTCCCGTTCGGCCCCGGCAGGTCAGCGCACATGGCGTTCTTGACCCCGCGCATGTTCCGCGCCACGAGGGTGTGGTGGAGGTTTACCCCCGGACTGTACTTGATCTGGGTATGCCCCTTCGGCGCGAGTAGAGCGAAAAGGCTACGAAACAGTGAGAGGACGCCCGGATCCCAGCCGGCCCCGATGATCGCTGGCGTCTTGTGACGTACAGCGACACGATGGATCTCGGCCACGTGGTCGCGGAAGGCCTCGCCGTGCAGCGTGGCGCACTCGACCACTGTAATACGATGTTCGAGTAGATGGCGCGCTGCTTCCTGGACTCGATCGGTTGGCAGGCAGATCAGCGCTCCTACCAGATCATGCAAGTCGCTGGCATGCGCTACGACCGGAACCTTCTGCAATGGCTCTGGCAAGCGGGTGCCGACGTTTTCCGGTCGGCGGACGATTCCGGCCAGACTCAAACCGTCGCTTGCCAAGATCGCCCGGCTGCAAGCGCTCCCGACCTGACCGAAGCCGATGACTGCGAGGCGAAGAGGTTTCATGCTTGCGCTTTTCCGGATCATGCTGCGTTAGGCGTCGCTCAGCGCAAGGAGCCTTTTCGTCACCTTGCGCCGAGCCGGGTAACTCCGCCCGGCAGTCCGCAGCGAGCGGCCCAGGTTGGGAGATGGGCACGGCGCACCTCTCGGACGCGCTGCCTTGGGCTCATTGCCTGCCGATCGGCATTATGCACAGCGGCTGCTCGTCGCTGTCCGCGCCGATGACCTTTCTCACCCTGTCGTCCTGAAACGCCCCGACGACCACCGTGCCGAGGCGCAGAGACGCCGCTTGTAGGTAGACGTTCTGCGCCGCATGGCCGACTTCCATGTGGGCGTACCGGACGCCCCGCTCGCCATACTTGACCGTCGTCCTCCGGTACACTGCGCAAAACACGAGGGCAGTGGCTGCCTCCGCGACGCAGGTCTGCCCGAGTGCGGCGGCGCTCAGTGCAGCGCGGTTGTCACCCTCGGCAACCGCTGACAGCGTGTGTGCACGTGGGTCGTACCGGTAAACGCCGGGGCGCAACTCCGCAACGTTGCCTACAACCAGGTACACCTCAAGCGGATACAGGGCGCCGGCAGAAGGTGCGGTCCGAAACCCCAGTGGGTGCGTGATCCCCTGTGCAGCCCAGAGGAGCTGTGAAACTTCGGCAAGCGTCAAAGGGCTGCCCCCGTACTCGCGGACTGACCTCCTTTGGAGCAGCGCCCTCTCGACAACGAGTTCGCCCTCGAGTCTCGGGCGCGGTAACTCTACCGGAACAACAGACCTTGAAGTTGCGGAAGCGTCATGCCTCATGATCAGACTCAAGCCGAGTAGACGGAGAAGTTCGCAGCGTCTCAGGCGAAATGAACCGTCAACCGTATTGTCCGGTCGCCTCCGAACTGAACATTCTGCCGCGCAAACGTCACATCCGTTCAAGCCGACCGAACGAGGTCACGTTCGGCCGCGGCAGTCGTGCGAAATCGGCATAGGCCATGTGCACGGTTTGCTCATGATTCCCGGCGTTGAACACAATCTCCTTCTGTTTCGCCAACGCCTCGTCGACCCAGACCGGAATCCCGTACAGGTTACCGAAAGAGGGCATGGCCCCTGGCTCGCACTGCGGGAACAGTCCGGCAAATTCCTCCTCGGTCGCCAGATGAAGGTCTGGCATGCCCGTCGCTTGCCGCACGCGCTTGAGATCCACCCGGAGCGGCGCTGGCAGCACGACCATCAGGTAATCTGGGCCGGACCGCAGTATCACGACCTTCGCCACCTCCCTTCCT
>JBIOJG010000081.1:0-19459 GCA_044450645.1 Binatia bacterium | reverse complement strand
TCTATTTTTTTGACCCGGGGGGGGGGGGGGGCGGGCGGGGGTGGGGGCCCTGGGTGGCCCCCCCCCCCCACGTCCGCCCTACCCTTCGGAAGCTTCGCGCCGATCCGTGCTGAGAACCACCTCGTGAATCTCCAGCACATTGGGGCCGGCAAACATCTCGGCCGGCGGTCGATTGCTGTGGGCGCTGCGGAACGACTCACTCTTCGTCCAATCCCAGAACGCTTGTTCACTTTCCCAGTATGTTTGCACCAGGTAATAACCGCGCTCCGCGGTCTCTTCCCACTGTCCGGTCTGGTGGTTGAAACGGCGCTGCACCGGCCGCAGGATCTGGTTCTTGATGAATCCGGGCGAGCGGTCGATGAGATGCGCGCGTTTGCGAAAACGGTCTTCGAAATCTGACTCATGGCCGGTGGCCACTGGAATACGGTTGGTCACGACAAACACGATTGGCCCTCCTGCGCACAAGACTATCTTGCGAACCGACCGAGAGCGAGTCCAACACTTGAAACAACGTGGCGGTTGCACTGGGGGGAGGGGGTTGAATACGGACCAAATCAGTCCTATATAACTACCATGATTCGGATCGCGAAACTCACGGACTACGCCATCGTCCTGCTCACGTGCTTTGCACGCGACGGGAAACAGGTGCACATCACGCGCGACTTGGCTGCCCAGGCCCGCATACCGCTGCCGACCGTCTGCAAGGTGCTGAAGGCGCTCTCGCGCGGAGGGCTGCTGGTCTCGCAGCGCGGCGTAAAGGGCGGGTACAGCCTCGCGCGGCGCCCGGAAGAGATCTCGATGGCCGAGATCATCGGCATGATCGAGGGGCCGATCGCCATGACAGAGTGCAGCACTCACGCCCCTGGTCTCTGCGAGTTGGAACCGGTGTGCCGGGTCCGCAGCAACTGGCGGCGGATCAACCAGGCGGTGCAGGGGGCGCTCGATACGCTCACCCTCGCGGACATGACGGCGCCCCTGCCGCAGCAGCTGGCAGCACCGGGCCACAGCCATACCGCTTTCCCTCTCACGCTGATGGCGAGGAAGGCATCATGACGACAACACAAGATGCCATCGAGCAGCTGACACATCAGGAGTATCGATACGGCTTCGTTACCGACATCGACGCGGACACGGCGCCGCGAGGTCTGAACGAAGACATCATCCGGCTGATATCGGCGAAGAAGAATGAGCCTCCCTTCATGCTGGAATGGCGACTCAGGGCGTTCCGCCATTGGGACAAGCTCGCCAAGTCCGAGGCGGAGCCGAAGTGGGCCAACGTGCACTATCCGCCGATCGATTACCAGGACATGATCTATTACGCGGCACCGAAGCCGAAGAAGCAACTCGGCAGCCTGAATGAGGTGGATCCCGAAGTGCGGGCCATGTTCGACAAGCTGGGGATCTCCCTGCAGGAGCAGGAACGCCTCACGGGAGTGGCGGTGGACGCGGTCGTGGACAGCGTCTCCGTCGCGACGACGTTCAAGACGAAACTGGCCGAACTCGGCATCATCTTCTGCGCGTTTTCCGAAGCCGTGCGTGAGCACCCCACTCTCGTGCAGCGGTACTTGGGATCGGTGGTGCCGTACACCGACAATTTTTTCGCGGCGCTGAACGCGGCGGTCTTCACCGACGGATCATTCTGTTACATCCCGAAGGGCGTCCGCTGTCCGATGGAGCTGTCGACCTATTTCCGCATCAACGCCGCCGAGACCGGGCAGTTCGAGCGGACGCTGATCATCGCCGAGGAAGGCAGCTACGTCAGCTACCTCGAAGGCTGCACCGCGCCGATCCGCGACCAGAACCAGTTGCATGCTGCGGTCGTCGAGCTGATTGCGCTCGACAACGCCGAGATCAAATACTCGACGGTGCAGAACTGGTACCCGGGCGACAAGGAAGGCAAAGGTGGCATCTACAACTTCGTCACCAAGCGCGGTGCGTGCCGGGGCATTAACTCGAAGATCTCCTGGACCCAAGTTGAGACCGGCTCGGCGATCACCTGGAAGTACCCGAGCTGCATCCTGCAGGGGGACAATTCGGTGGGAAAATTCTATTCCGTCGCCCTCACCAACAACTATCAGCAGGCGGACACCGGAACCAAGATGATCCACATCGGCAAGAACACCAAGAGTACGATCATCTCGAAAGGGATCTCCGCCGGCCATGGGCAGAACACCTATCGCGGGTTGGTGAAGGTCACGAAGAGTGCCACCGGAGCGCGGAACTATTCGCAGTGCGACTCGCTGCTGCTCGGTGACAAGTGCGGCGCCCACACCTTCCCCTACCTCGACGTGCGCAACGCCGCGGCGCAGGTGGAGCATGAAGCGTCTACCTCGAGAATTGGCGAAGACCAGCTGTTCTACTGCCAGCAGCGTGGTCTGGCTGCTGAGGATGCTGTGTCGATAATCGTCAACGGCTTCTGCAAGGAAGTCTTTCGCGAGCTGCCGATGGAGTTTGCGGTGGAAGCCCAGAAACTCCTCAGTGTCAGCCTCGAAGGCGCTATCGGGTGAGCCGCGGACACCAGTTGCGGGAAGAAAGGGCACACCATGCTACAGATCACTAATCTGCACGTCCGCGTTGAGGGCAAGGAGATTCTGCGCGGTCTCAACCTGACGGTGAAGGCCGGCGAGGTGCACGCCGTCATGGGGCCGAACGGCTCCGGCAAGAGCACACTCGCCAACGTCCTCGCCGGACGCAGCACCTACGAGGTCACGGAAGGCACAGTGTTATTCGAAGGCAGAGATCTGCTCACACTGCCGCCGGAACGCCGAGCGCGTGAGGGGATCTTCCTCGCGTTCCAGTACCCCGTCGAGATTCCGGGTGTCAACAACGCCTATTTTCTGAAGGCGGCGGTCAACGCCGTGCGCACGCACCGCGGTCTCGAAGAGCTGGATGCCATGGATTTCCTCGCCCTGATCAAGGAGAAGGGCAAGCGCCTGGACATGGACCAGGCTCTGTTGAACCGCTCCGTGAACGAAGGGTTCTCCGGCGGCGAAAAGAAGCGTAACGAGATTCTGCAAATGGCGATGCTGGAACCGAAGCTCGCCATCCTCGACGAGACCGACTCGGGTCTCGACATTGATGCGCTGAAGACGGTCGCCAAGGGCGTCAATGCGCTGCGGAGCAAGGACCGGGCGATGATCGTCATCACGCATTATCAGCGCCTGCTCCACTACGTCGTTCCGGACCACGTACACGTCCTGTCGGAGGGCCGAATCGTGAAGTCGGGCGATCGTGGGCTGGCGCTGGAGCTGGAGGCCAAGGGCTACGGCTGGGTCGAGCAGGAGGTGGCACACACGCCGCAGCCGGCCCCCGCCGCAACCGTGCACTGACGCAATGGACGCCGCCGACACCTATCTCTCGATGTTCGGGGAGCTCGAACACGAACCGGCCAGGCGGGGGCCCCTCTGGGTCCACGATATCCGCAAACGGGCCATCGCCCAGTTCGCCGAGCTGGGCTTTCCGTCGACGCGGCTGGAAGACTGGAGGCACACCAATGTCGCCCCGATCACCAAAGTTCACTTTCTGCCGGCGCGGGCGTACCACCGCAACGGGTTGACGCCCGAGTGGTTGGAGCAGGCAACATTGGGGGGACTGGCTGGCAGCCGACTGGTGGTTGTGGACGGTCAGTTCTCTTCGGGGCTATCGTCGTTGGGGGTGCTGCCGCGCGCTGCGCAAGTCAGCAGTCTGGCGGCAGCGATCGAGACCAATGGGTGCTTCATCGAAGCGCGCTTGGGGCGCTACGCGCGCGACGATGCGAGCGGATTTCTGGCACTGAACACCGCCTTTCTCAAGGACGGAGCGTTTCTCCACATCCCGGCGGCCACCGTTGTTGAGCAACCGATTCATGTGGTCTTTGTCTCCACCGCGCAGGGTGACCCAACGGTGTCACACCCCCGCACGCTGATCGTGGCAGAGGAGGGCTGCCAGGCGACGATCATCGAGAGCTACGTCAGCCTCGGCACTGGGACGTGCTTTACCAACGCTGTGACCGAGCTGGTGGCTGGTGAGGGCGCGGTGATCGAGCACGGCACACTGGCACTGGAGAACGAGTCGGGCTTTCACGTTGGCGCCCTCACCGTCCGCCAGGAACGGGCCAGCAACGTCGTGTTGCACTCGTTTTCCTTGAGTGGCGGTCTGGTGCGCAACGATGTCACCGTGGTGTTGGACGGCGAGGGCAGTGAGTGCGTGCTCAATGGCCTCTTTGTCGGCAACGGGCACGCCCACGTGGACAACCACACGACCATCGACCACGTCAAGCCCCGTTGCACCAGTCAGGAACTCTACAAGGGTATCCTCGGCGGGAAGTCTACCGGGGTCTTCAACGGCAGCATCCGCGTACGGGCGAACGCGCAGAAGACCAGTGCGCGCCAGACGAACAAGAACCTGCTGCTCTCGCCGGACGCCCGGATCAATACCAAGCCGCAGCTCGAAATCTTTGCCGACGACGTGAAGTGCAATCACGGGTCGACCATTGGACAGCTCGACGCCGACGCGCTCTTCTATTTGCGCGCGCGCGGCATCGATAGCGACGCCGCCCGCACCATGCTGACCTACGCGTTTGCGAGTGAGATGATTAGTCGCCTGCGCTACGAGCCGCTGCGCCGGCGTTTCGAGGGACTCGTACTGACGAGGCTACCGGCGAGAGAAGGAGCCGAGGAGTCATGAGACCGGCGCACCGACTGGCCGTCCCGGAGACTCGTGCGCAGACTCGGGTGGTCTTGGATGTGGCAAAGATCCGGGAGGATTTCCCCATCCTGCGGTATCCCGTGCACGGGAAACCGCTGGTCTATCTGGACAATGCCGCTACCACGCAGAAGCCGCAGGTCGTGATCGACACACTCAGCCGATACTACACGACGGCAAACGCCAACATCCACCGCGGTGTCCACACCCTCAGCGAGCGCGCCACGCAGGCGTACGAAGCGGCACGGGCCACCACACGCCGATTCCTCAACGCCGCCGACGATCGCGAAATCATTTTCGTCCGCGGCGCAACGGAGGGCATCAACCTGGTGGCACAGAGCTACGGCCGAACATTCCTGAAGCCCGGGGACGAGATCATCATCTCGACGATGGAACACCACTCCAATATCGTGCCATGGCAAATCCTCTGCGAACAGGTCGGCGCCACGCTGCGCGTGATTACGATCAACAACGACGGCGAGTTACACCTGGACGTCTATGAGGGGCTGCTGAACGAGCGGACCAAGCTGGTCGCCATAGCGCACGTCTCGAACGCACTGGGGACGATCAATCCGATCCGGCAGGTCATCGACCTGGCGCACCACTGGAACGTCCCCGTGCTCGTCGACGGGGCCCAGGCGGTGCCACACCTGCAGGTCGACGTACAAGCGCTCGATTGCGACTTCTACACCTTCTCCGCGCACAAGCTGTTCGGACCGACGGGCATCGGCGTGCTGTACGGCAAGGCCGCGTTGCTCGATCGCATGCCGCCGTACCAAGGCGGGGGGGACATGATCAGCCTCGTGACCTTCGAGAAAACGCACTACAACACGCTCCCGTACAAGTTCGAGGCGGGCACGCCGCACATCGCCGGCGGCGTCGGGTTGGGGGCCGCCATCGAGTATGTGAGCCGCATCGGCCTCGATGCCATCGCCGCCTATGAACACGACCTGCTCGCCTACGCGACCGATTCCCTCAACGCCATCGAAGGCCTCGATATCATTGGGACCGCCAAGGAAAAGGCCGGTGTGCTGTCCTTCGTGCTGGAAGGCGTCCACCCGCATGATATCGGCACCGTGTTGGACCGTGAGGGGATTGCCATTCGCGCCGGTCACCACTGCGCCATGCCGGTGATGCAGCGTTTCGGGGTGCCGGCGACCGCCCGTGCCTCACTGGCCTTTTACAATACGGAGGAAGAGATCGACGCCATGGTGGCCGCAGTCCGCAAGGTCAAGAAGGTATTCGCCTAATGTCTGAGCTCAGCGACCTCTACCAGGAAGTCATCCTGGATCACAACAGGCAGCCGCGGAACTACCACAAGATCGAGGGGACGCACCGGAAAGCAGAGGGCTACAACCCGCTGTGCGGCGATCAGCTCACCGTGTACGTGCAGCTCGAAGATGGCGTCATCCGTGACATCAGTTTCGAAGGATCTGGCTGTGCCATTTCGAAAGCGTCGGCGTCGCTGATGACCACCAGCGTGAAGGGTAAGACGCTGGCGCAGGCGCGGGCACTGTTTGCGGGTTTCCACGACTTGATCACCGACGGACATGACGCGCCGCAACCCGTTGAGCTCGGCAAGCTCGCGGTCTTTGTCGGCGTCCGGCAGTTCCCCTCTCGAGTGAAGTGCGCCAGCCTTGCCTGGCATACGATGCGCGCGGCGTTGGAGGGCGAGCAGGTTCCAGTATCAACCGAGTCAGTCCCGGCGACGGGAGAAGGAGTTGACGATGCGACCCCACGAACCAGTCGCGCTACGCCGTGATTGCGAAGCCGTTGCGATCCCGAGCGGCCACAAGGTCACGCTGCACGCAGGTGATGAGGTGCTCATCACGCAGTCCCTTGGCGGCAGCTTCACGGTCACGACCGAACACGGATACATGGTGCGCATTGCGGGCAAGGACGCTGAAGCGCTCGGTCTGGAGCCGGCGGAACAACCCTCCACGGATGCCCCCGCGGCGGCCAGCACGCCAGAGCAGGTCGAAAAGGCGGTGTGGGACCAGCTGCGCACGTGCTACGACCCGGAAATCCCGGTAAACATCGTTGATCTCGGGCTCGTGTACCACTGTCAGGTGACGCCCCTGCCCGACGGTGGCCACGAAGTCGAGGTGCGGTTCACGCTGACGGCGCCGGGCTGTGGCATGGCCGGCTCGCTGCAAATGGATATGGAGAGCAAGATCCTGAGCATCCCAGGTGTCAAAGAATGTGATGTCGACGTCGTCTTCGATCCGCCGTGGAACCGCGACATGATGTCCGAAGCCGCCAGACTCGATCTGGGGATGTCGTAGATCCGTTCAGATGATTCGAGATCGTGTGACCGGCCCACCCAGACGGGTTCATTGACAAGCGCGCGACCGCAGGCATACTGCTGCCGTGTGTCTCCTGGCTGGGAGTGTGAGTGCCTCCGACCTCCTGCTTCACCGCATACCGAGCGGGCACATAGCCCTCTTAGCCAGGCCGACTCCTGAACCGCTTTCCCCGCAACCGCGAGGGAAGTGCGCCGCGCGAAGCTGGAGGAAGTTCCACATAACACCGACAAATCCCTGAAAGGAGAAGATGATGGCATACAGCAGGATCGGTCGCGGGATGCAGCTGGGATTGCTGGCCGGGATGTTTGCCGCCGGCTTCCTCTGCGGTTCGGTGAGCCAACGCAGCGCCAACGCGCAACTGGGGGAACTCGGCAAGGCCGCGATGGAAGAGGCCGGGAAATCGGGCGGCCCAGTCGGCACAGCAGTCCAACTCGGGTCCGCGATCGTCGAAATGCAGCAGCACGTGGACGGCCTGCAGAAGAACATCGATGTCCTGAAGAAGGTGAAGTCAGGTCTCGGCGGGTAAAGCACAGCCTTCGCTGCAGGAAACCGCTGATCTAACCGGGAGCCGCGGGATTCTCCGCGGAAGGAGAGCGGGCGATGCTGAAAGAGTTCAAAGAGTTCGCCATGCGGGGGAACGTACTTGACATGGCGATCGGTATCATCATCGGCGCAGCCTTTGGTAAGATCATCACCTCGTTAGTCAACGACGTCCTGATGCCGCCGATTGGGCTGCTCCTCGGCAAGGTGGACTTCTCCAACTTGTTCGTCGATTTGTCGGGACAGTCGCACCCCACCCTGGCAGCGGCCAAGGCCGCCGGCGCCGCGACGATCAATTACGGCTTGTTCCTCAATACGGTGCTTGACTTCATCATCGTCGCCTTTGCGATCTTCCTCTTGATCCGCCAGGTCAATCGATTCGCGCGCAAGCCGGAGGTTGCGCCCTCGACCAAGGATTGCCCGTACTGCGCCTCGAAGATCGCCATCAAAGCCGTGCGCTGCCCGCAGTGCACGTCGCAACTGCAAGCGGCGTAAAGCGCGGCGTTGTCTCTGGGGGGGGCGATACCCGCTTGGGTCCCTTCCCCTGTTGCCACTTCCGGCAACGGGGGAAGGCCAGGATGGAGGCCGTGTGCGGCTTTGAGGTCACACTTTGGGATCTCAAATGTTGGTCGCGGCGGCCGGCGCTACGCCGTGTGCTCGGCATCACCGGATTGAACGCGTCGAAGCGGACCCGGTCAGCGTCTGTGTAAGATGGAGCCTCCTCGCCCGCGCCAGTCGCGCGAGCGGATTGAGGCGAGGGTTCCGCGCACATCCTGCATCAGAATCCCACAATTCCGTCTCATTGTTCTTGCGATGGTTGTGCAGTTGTGAGTAAAGTCTGCGCCGCAGTAGGCGGCGGTGACGTGGTGACAGTCTCAAAGACCTTCTGCGAGTTCTTCACAGCGGCGACGGGGTCACTGCCGTACGCCTACCAGCGGCGGCTCGCCGGTGATCCGACGGTAGCGGACGCAATCCCCGACGGCCCGAAGTCGCTGGCGATCAACGTGCCGACGGGAGCGGGCGATGGTTACGGTCGGGGGCAAGCTTGAGTAAGTTTCAAGAATGGTTCACCCGGTTTACCGGGTGCGTGGAGCCGCACGGGTGGCAACAGCGGCTAGCGCTTGACGGTGTCTGTCGGGATCGGCTCCTTCGAGTGCCAACAGGTCTCGGGAAGACCGCAGGCACAGTTGCCGCATGGATGTGGAATCGTGTCGTCCGAGGGAACGAGACGTGGCCTCGGCGGCTTGTCTTCTGTCTGCCTATGCGAGTGCTCGTGGAACAGACAGAGGCAGAAATACGGCGCTGGTTGGGAAACGACGCCCGCCTGTGGAATCCGCAGGATTCGCACGCCGGACGCGTTGGCGTGCATGTTCTGATGGGTGGTGTCGAATTGGACGAATGGCATCTATGGCCGGAGCACTGTGCGGTGTTGATTGGAACGCAGGACATGCTTCTCTCCCGCGCCCTGAATCGCGGCTACGGCTCGGCTCGTGCGCGATGGCCGATGGAGATGGCAGCACTTCACCAGGACGCGCTGTGGGTGCTCGACGAAGTGCAGCTGATGGATGTCGGGCTCGTGACGAGCGTGCAGCTGCAGTCGTTCCGTGAAGACGAGGTGGCTCGCACCCTCCGCCCGGCCCGTTCCTGGTGGATGTCTGCGACCATGCAGGACGATTGGCTGCGCACCAGCGTCGACTACCGACCGCGGGTCGATGGTCTCGCACGCCTCGGCGTCGAGCCGGAGGAGCGAACCGGCTCGCTCTGGGACGTACGCAAGACGGTCGAGGTTGTCGCCATACCTTACGCGGGAGACGAGAAGCGCGTCAAGCTCGGCGGACACGTGCTCGAAGCGCACCGAGCAGCCGGGAATGGGATCACCCTGGTGGTCGTCAATACCGTAGATGCGGCCGTTGACGTGTTCGAAGGGCTCTCGACGCTTGCGAGTGACGTCGATCTGCGGCTCGTGCACAGCCGCTTTCGAGGTATCGAGCGCGACCGATGGCGAACGGACTTTCTGCGACGGGAGGCGTGCGTGGCTGGGTCCAACCGGATCATCGTCGCGACGCAGGTGGTCGAGGCGGGCGTTGATATCTCCGCAGACGTGCTCGTCACCGAGATGGCGCCGTGGACGAGCCTGGTCCAACGATTCGGTCGCTGTGCGCGCTACGGCGGAGCGGGACGCGTGATCGTCGTCGACCGCTTCCACACCGACGAGTCGGCCGCGGCCGTCGAGCTTAAGAAGAATGAGGACCGCGAGGCGCACCGGCGGGAGGACGACGCAAAGGTAGCACTCCCCTACAGTTACGAGGACGTGGCAGCCGCTGCGACAGCAATTCGCGAGATCAGCCGGGTTGATCCAGCCGCTCTCGAAGCGTTCGAGGCATCGCTTCCGAATGAACGCCGATTGCAGCTCTACCCGTACGAACCGATCCACGTGCTCACGCGTCGCGACTTCGATGATCTCTTCGATACAGGTCCGGACCTCACAGGTGCCGACATCGACGTCAGCCGCTTCATCCGGACGGGCGAGGAACGCGACGTTTCGCTCTGGTGGTGGAGTGTCGAAGACGAGCCCTCGCCTGATCTGCAGCCGCGCCGCGAGGAACTTTGCTCTGTACCTGTGTACAGCGCGCGAAAATGGCTCGTCCCGAAAAAGGAGGGTGACGACGGCGCTCGCGTGCGTGCGTGGGTCTGGGACTACCTCGACGACAGGTGGCGTCAGGTGAGGCACCAGCGCGACGTGTACCCTGGGCAAGTGATCCTCGTCGATGCGGCGTCGGGCGGCTACGACGACCGAGTCGGCTTCACCGATAAGAAGCCAGGCAAGAACCGGCCGATTCCGCTCGATCCAGCGCTGCGCCTTCCGGTCGAAGCCTCGGCGCGCCTCCGCGCCGACCTTGCGCAGGACCACGACGACTTGAGCCAGGCTGGGTACAAGACGATCGCGACGCATGGTGCGGAAGCTGCAGAGGAGGCACGAGAGCTTGCCAGGGCACTCGGGTTGTCGCAGGAGTTTGCTGATCGTCTCAACCTCGCCGCACGAGCCCACGATCTTGGGAAGGCACATCCAGTGTTTGCCGCCGCCATCCGCGACAAGGGTGCATACGAGGGCCGCGGCGATCTCGCGAAGGCACCGTCTGGCGCGTGGCATGCGCCGTCGCGCATGTACGCGCAAGACAAGTCGAGCGGATCCCGTCGCGGCTTTCGGCACGAGCTTGCAAGTGCGCTCGCGCTGATGGAGCTTTTGCGTCGCGTCGATCCGATGCACGAGGCGCTACTCGGCCGGCACGGCGCGCTTCTCGAGGCCCTGAGGGCGACGCCGTTGCCCTTAGCTGACGAGGAGCGTCTTGACGCGCGGAACGGGTTGGTTGCGGAGCTTGCGGCGCTAGACGGTCCCGCTGTGGACCTCGTTCTCTGGCTCGTCTGTACTCACCACGGCAAGGTGCGAGCGAGCTGGCAGGCAACGCCGTCCGATCAGGATTGGGTCGACCGGGACGGGCGCGGCCAGCCATTGCGCGGCGTACGAGACGGCGACATCCTGCCTGCTCTCGTCATGGCCGATAAGACTGGCATCGACAGCCCGCTGCCCGCGACATCGCTGCATCTCGACGCGGCGTCCCTTGGCCTCTCAGTTCGGTACGGCGCGAGCTGGGGCGAACGCGTGGGGGCGCTTCTCGACAAGTGCGGCCCGTTCACGCTCGCGTTGCTTGAGACGTTGCTGCGCGTCGCTGACGTGAGAGCGTCACGGCTCACGACCGAGGATCCGCGGCTCGGAGACAAGTCGTGACCAAGGTGCACGTTCACGGTCTCGCGGGGTGTACGCCGACCCCGCTCGGTCACTATCTGAAGGCGCTCGGCGTCCTGCGACTGGTGGCGGAGCAAGCAGATTCCTCCGCGCGAGGATGGTGGAGGGACGAACGCTTCTGGCTGGCTACAGAGCTCGACGAGACCGCGTTGATCGAGTTTTTCGTTTCGAAGTACGTGCCGACACCCCTGCTTTCCCCGTGGAACGGGGGCAGCGGCTTCTACGACCAAGGGAAAGCAGATGATCCTGTTGCCGCAATCGAGAGAAGTAAGGCGGCTCGTCTCAAAACGCTGCGCGAGGCAGTGCACGCCGCTCGGAAACTGCTGGTCGGACGAAACAGCAAGCCCTCTCCCGGGCAAGAAAAGGACGGGCTCGTCGCAAAATTCGTTTCGAACGTTCGAGGGCCCTTCGAGCGATGGCTTGGCTCAGCGGTCGCGCTTGTCGAGGCGAGGCCCGGCGCTTCTGCGACGAGGTATCCGGCTTTGCTTGGAACAGGTGGTAACGACGGCAACCTCGACTACACAGACCAGTTCTTGCGACAACTGCCGCTTCTGATGGCGCTAGATACTGGCGAGCCCACTGCTGTAAGCACGTTATGGTTGCGAGCTTCGTTCTGGGCAGTGTCCGTTGCTGGCTTGACCTATGGCGCGTCGGGACGCCAGTTCGACCCGGGAGGCGCTGGCGGATCGAACCTCGGCGCGGGGTTTAGCGGACGGAGTGCGCTGAATCCCTGGGACTACATCCTGAGCCTCGAGGGTACTGTACTGTTCAGGGTCGCGGTTACTCGATCCAGCGATTCGCGCTCACCACGCCTGGCGGCTCCGTTCGCGACTGTCTCAGTTGCCGCGGGGTGTGCAAGCATTTCCGACGCCGAGGCCGGCGAAGAAGAGCAGTGGTTTCCCATCTGGCACGCTCCCGCGACCCTTCGGGAGATCCAGGCTGTTCTGGCTGAGGGCCGCGCTACACTGGGGCGTGCGCGGGCTTCCGACTCCGTCGACTTCGTTCGCGCTGTGGCACGCCTAGGCGTCCAACGAGGGGTGTCTCACTTCGTTCGCGTGGGTTACGAGGTTCGGAACGGCAATATGCACTTCGCCGTGCCCCTGGGTCGGTGGCGCGTTGCGAGCTCAACACACCGAAATCTGCTCGACGAAATCGATGGATGGCTCGCTGGGCTTCGACGTGCGGGACGAGATGAGCACGCACGTCCAGAGCTTACCGCGATCTCGCGCCGCTGCGATGAAGCCGTCCTCAATGTATCTCGCGAGGGTGCGACTGCCGAGCGCTGGCAGCGATTGCTCATTGCCCTCGGCGAAGCAGAGCGGGTGGTCGTCGCGAGCCCAAGGCACACGGTGACCGCACGGCTCCGGCCTATCCCGTCCCTTTCACCGGAATGGATCGACGCCGCTGATGACGGGAGCTGTGAGGTCCGCCTGGGCCTCGCCCTCGCGAGCCAGCACGCGCTCGCCGGCCGTTCGCCTGAGCTTCCGGTCCGCAGGCATTGGTCACCGGTGACCGCGAACGGTCGCGGATTCGAGATCCGCAACGACTCAGTTGTCCTCGGGCCCGATGTGGTGTGCCTCGGCCTCGACCTGGAGAAGGACTGCGCGGCGATGGTGATGCGCCGGGTCGTGATGGCGAGCCATCGTCCAAAGGATGCGAGCTATCCGGAGGGGCGTCTCCCGCTTCGGGCGTTCTATTGCGCGGGTCTGGATGATCTGATGCTCTTTCTCGATGGCGCGACCCGCGACACGGCCATCTTGGGGCTCGCGCGCGCGTTCATGGCCATCGATTGGCAGAAGTTGGGTCGACAGAACTACGCCGCCGCTGCATGGGCGGCACGGATCGACGCCGACTACGCCATCATCCGGCTTGCACACGCGCCCGATGGCGTATTGTGTGGAGATGAACGAGTACCGGTCGGTCTGGACCCAGAGACGAGTCGCCGGCTCGTCGCGGGAGATCTCCCGCGTGCCGCGGCGGTTGCGATCCGGCGCCTTCGCGCGAGCGGACTTCGTCCAGTGTTGCACATCCTGACCGGCGACGCCGCTCGTGGACGCCGGCTCACGGCCAGCCTTGCGTTTCCGATCACGGCGGATGATCTCGCCCGCTGTGCCGACCGCGTCACTAAGCCGTTCAACCTTTTCGAGTCCCCGGAGGCTTCGGATTCTGCAGCATACACTACGGAGGCATCATGACTATCGATCTCTCGAAGCTCGACAACCAACACCAACTACTCTTCGCGGTGGAACTGCGTCCCGTGCAGGGACAGCGATTCCAGCCGACGTATTTCCCGAACCTAGGCCACGCGGTCTACGACACCCCCGAAGGGACCTGCCTTCTCGTCGAATCGCCACAGAGCATGGCGAATCGCCTTGAGACCGCGTGCTGGGACGAGGGTACGGAGGATCTCATCGCACCCCTTCGCGGGTTGAGCTACGTGCGGGTCGAGCGCGGCGGCGCTTATCTTACGAGTTCACTCCAAGAGGCGCACCGACTTAACAGCGCATACATCGAGCATGATGAGAGCTTCTGGGCCAGTCTCGTTGCCGCCATCGGTCTCGACAAGGACGAGAAGAAACGGAAGCTCCATCCAATTCCGCGGAAGAGTTTCGTGGAAGCCGTCTTCAAGTTCGACGTCGGCTCGCTGGTCCATGGCGTGTTCCTCGAGAGCATCGACGGCAGGCTACGGATCGCGCGTTCTCTCAGCGCCTTCATAGAGGCAAGAGGAGTGAACGTGGCCGCATCCGGTGGCGCTAAGGTGGACCGTGTGCAAGCCGTTTCAACTGAAGGGGCTGGAGCCAAGCAGGGGTTCGGCAACGTAATCTTCCACCGTGAAGAGTTTACAGCCGAGGGTACTGCGTTGTTCGCAAATCTGGATCTCGCTCAGATCCGCGGCTACGGCCTGAACGCCAACGCAACGCGCCTGCTCATGGTGCTCTCGCTCTTTAAGCTTCGTGCTCTCCTCGACGGCAAGCTCCGCCTGCGGACTGCGTGCGACTTTGCCGTCAAAAGCGATCCCATCATTAGCTCCAACGTCGAGGGCTTCGAGCTGCCGTCTCGCACGGAGCTCGAAGCCGACATGAAGAATGCGATCCCAAAGTGCAAGGCGGCGTTTGCCGGAGAGAACGGGGTTACGACGGTCACCTTCCAGGCCTGAGAATGGTCACGCTCCGCATCACGCTTCCCCACGGCCGCTATCACGCAACACCGTGGGGGCATCACGTGAACGAAGGGCTGGTTGAGTGGCCGCCCAGTCCATGGCGACTGCTCCGCGCACTCGTGTCGACGGGCTACACGAAGCTCGGCTGGACGGAGATGCCACCGGAAGCCGTCGACCTCGTGACGACACTCGCAACAACGTTGCCGCTCTATCGCTTGCCACCCGCGACGGCGGCGCACTCCCGGCACTGGATGCCAACGAAGGCGAAGAAAACCAAGGTGATCGATGCGTTCGTCCGCACAGAAATCGGCGCAGCGATCGGGGTACAGTGGTCGTGTACACTGCCCCCGGCGGCTCACGACCTGCTCCGCGCGCTAGTTGAGCGCCTCGGTTACCTCGGTCGCGCTGAATCGTGGGTGAGTGCCAGCGTTGTGCCTGACGACGCTCTTCCTGGGGGAATCGAGGCGCGCCCGAGTGAACGAGCGATTGACGGTTTCGAGTCGATCCGTCTCATCGCGCCGATGCCTCCGGACGAGTATGCGGCATGGCGTGAGGAGTACCTTCGGGGAGCAGCGGCGCAGACGCCCAGGAAGAAGGCGCGCGGCAAAATCAACGAGCCCCTCCTGCCGCCCGATGTCGCGCGCGCCCTCGAAGCCGACACAAGCACACTTCAAGCCGCGGGCTGGAGCGCCCCACCCGGCGCGCGCCACGTGCTCTATTGGCGACCCGAAGGCGCCCTCGACTATCGAACTCATTCGCGTCGCATTCGCGCGTTGCGGCGCCCGCGGCCCGACACTGCACTGCTCGCACTCTCGAGTGACACCTCACGCGCGGAGGTCCTGCCGCTCTTCGGTCGAGCGCTTCCGCAGGCGGAACTGCTGCATCGAGCCCTGGTGAGCAAGCTGGGCGATCCACCGCAAGACTGTCCCGAGCTGTCCGGCAAGGACGCGGACGGGCAGAAGCTGCTTGGCCACCAGCACGTGCACTTCGTTCCGCTCGATCTCGATGGCAAGCGACGCCTCGACCACGTGCTTCTCTGGGCGCCAATGGGATTCGGCGCCGTTGCCGAGAGTACGATTCGCTCGCTGCGCCGCACATGGACGAAGGGTGGCGACAAGCCGCTGTTTGTCACGCTTGTAGGCATTGGCCGTCGCGAGGAGTTCGCGGTGCTCGGGGGCAAACCGCTCGCAGAGATCGGCGAGGCACGGATATGGGTGAGCAGCACACCCTTCGTACCCCCACGGCACATGAAGGCAAAGCGGCACACCCTTGAAGACCAGATCCAAGCCGAGCTTGAATCCCGCGGGCTGCCGCGAGCCGCTCACATTGAAGTATCGAGCCAGGATGTTGCTTGGAAAGCCGGCTTCCATCGATTCGTGCTGACCCGTCGTCACTCCGAGCGCCGGCCTCCGCTGACGGCGTTCTTCCATCTTCGGATCGAATTCGATTCGGCCGCACGGGGCCCGCTCATGCTCGGCTATGCATCCCACTTCGGCCTCGGGCAGTTCAGGGCGATTGACGATTGAGCCAATGTCGATTGGATCATTGTGGGATGACGGGAATTGAGCCATCGGGGCATTGGGGCCCTTGCCGACTGGATTGCGGAGCGAAGTGGTGACCAACGAACTGGCGAAGATCAAGCGGTTGATTCTCCTCGGTCGCTATCGGTTCACCCAAAAGGCGGAGTTGGAACGCTTGCACGACGGACTGGAACAGACCGATGTGTTGGAAGCGATCATGGGCGCGCCGGCGATCACCAAGGTCATCCGCTCCACCAGCGTGTTTCGCCAGGCGCGCCGCGAGAAGCTCTACGTCATCGAGGGCTTTACCTTCGACGGCCTGCTCATCTACACTAAAGGCGTGATTCGCAGGGAGCTGGGCCAAGATACCCTCTACATCCTCGTGTCCGCGAAGCGCTCAATATGACGGTACTCCGACGGTGCCCCAACTGTGGCAGTAGACGAATCGAACGGGTGGCCAGACCCTTCCGCGCCCGGGTAGGCCGGAAGTGGGTCCGGATTGCAGCTCTTGAGCGCGAGATCTGCCCCGATTGCCATGAGGAGTACTTCGACCGGGACGCCAACATCGCCATCGACGAGGCCTGCTTCGGGAAGCAACGGCGACGAGCGTAGTGTGGGCCGACACGGGCGGCGGTGAAGATGCTCGAACAGGATGCTACGAGCGCGTCGATGCACGGGGCAACGTCATCGGCATCGCGATCTTCAACTTCCTGAAGCGCGATCGCGGTGAGGCCGGCTTTGGAAAAAGCAACGCCGCGACCTGACCGCAAGCGGCTCACGCATGATCCGTCCCCAGCCTCGCGCCGCAGGGTCTGCTCCGGCGCCTTTCCGCCGCGCAAACACGTACAACGCCAGCTGAACGAGGGGGAAACGCTCGCCAAGTGCCCACGGCACTGCGTCTGCCGACAAGGCATCGACCTTGCTCATAACGGCACCTGATGCCGCGTAATACCTACCTCGTCTGTTACGACATCTGCGAGGATAAGCGCCTGCGCACGGTATACAACACCATGCGCGACTTCGGTGATCACTTGCAGTATTCCATTTTCGAGTGCCAGTTCACCGCCACCGACCTCGCCCGCTGCCGCCACGTGCTCAGCGAGATCATCAACCACCGCGAGGATCAGGTCCTGTTCGTCGACCTCGGGCCGGTCGAAGGCCGTGGCGATCGGGTCATCACCGCGCTCGGAAAACCGTACTCGCCCATCGATAGCCCATGCATTGTCGTGGACGGCGAGGGGTGAATCGTGGATCGTGGGTCGTGATTTGTGACTGGTGACCAGAAGGGAGGAAACGATGCCGAAGGTTTCTGAATCACGCATCACGAATCACGAACCACGCACAAGTCCCGGGCCGAGGCGCGCCCGCCCGCACCTCGAGCTCCCGGACTACCTCCCCGCCCGCATGCTGAACGAGTTCGTCTACTGCCCACGCCTGTTCTTTTACGAATGGGTCGAAGGCGTGTTCGCGCACAGCGCCGATACCGTCGAGGGTGCGCTGCGGCACGAGAAACTCGAACGTAAAGCCGATCCGCTCCCGCCTGCCACGGAGATACATGACGAAGCAGTGCGCTCGCGCTCGGTCGAGCTCGCCAGCGAGACATGCAAGCTCATCGCCAAGATCGATCTCATCGAAGGTGACGGCGGCGTGGTCAGTCCCGTCGATTACAAGCGCGGCGTCCCGCGCGACGGGGAGAACGGCCCCGAGGCCTGGCCGGCAGACCGTGCCCAGCTCTGCGCCCAGGCGCTCGTCCTGCGCGACAATGGGTACACCTGCACCGAAGCGGTGGTGTACTACAACACCACCAAACAGCGCGTGCGCGTCTCCAT
Organism: Binatia bacterium; assembly: GCA_044450645.1. Classification (GTDB taxonomy): domain Bacteria; phylum Desulfobacterota; class Binatia; order HRBIN30; family HRBIN30; genus JAGDMS01. The sequence goes on along the minus strand of JBIOJG010000081.1, from coordinate 1,616 downwards.
CGACGATACGCTGGTCGACACGACCCTGCGCGCCGTCGCCGACGCTCGCGTCCTCGCCGCGTCGGGCCGCATGCCGCCGCCGCTGGTGGACAGCCCGAAGTGTCCCCGATGCTCGCTCGTCGGCATCTGCCTGCCGGATGAGACGGGGGTGTCCATGTGGCTGCCCGCCGACGGCGCAGACGCGCAGCAGCTGGCGCTGTTCCCGCCCGCTGCGGACGAGGATGATGTCGCCCCGGACCGCGTGCCGCCGCCGGGCGAGGTCCGCCGCCTCGTTCCCGCGCGCGACGATCTACGGCCGCTCTACATCACCGGCCATGGCCTCTCGGTCGGCAAGTCGGGTGAAGTGCTCCAGATCCGGGACGCGAAAAAGCTGGTGCAGGAAGCGCGCATCAACGAGATTTCGCAGGTGAACGCCTTCGGAAATATTTCGCTCAGCGCCGCGGCGGTGCAAGGCCTGTGCTGGGCAGAGAAGCCGATCGCGCATTTCTCCTTCGGCGGCTGGTTCTACGGCACCACGCAGGGCTTGGGGCTGAAGAACGTGTTCCTGCGGCGCGAGCAGTTCCGCCGCGCCGACGATCCGGCCTTCGGCCTGCGCCTGGCCCGCGACATCGTCGCGAACAAGATCCGCAACCAACGTACGTTGCTGCAGCGCAATCACATCGAACCGCCGGCACTGGCTTTGCAGCGCCTGAAGCACCTGGCGCAGCAGGCGGCCGCAGCGGAAGAGATGGCCGAACTGCTCGGCATCGAGGGCAGCGCGGCACGGTTTTACTTCGAGCATTTCGGCGGCATGCTGAAGGTGGATACCGGCCAGGAGGAAACGCTGCCGGCGTTCGATTTTCAGCGGCGCAACCGGCGCCCGCCGCGCGACCCGGTGAATGCGCTGTTGTCGTTGGGCTACGCGCTCCTGAGCAAGGATCTGACCATCGTCTGCCACAGCATCGGATTCGATCCGTTCATCGGCTTCTATCACCAGCCACGTTTCGGGCGGCCGGCATTGGCGCTCGACCTGATGGAAGGCTTTCGGCCGTTGATCGCGGATTCGGCGGTGCTGAGTGCTATCAACACCCGGATGGTAACGGAAAGTGATTTCATGCGTGTCGGCGAGGCGGTGGCGCTGACACCGTCGGGACGCAAGGGATTCATCCGCGCCTACGAACAGCGCATCGATACGCTGGTGACGCACCCGCTGTTCGGCTACCGTGTGAGTTACCGGCGGGTCTTGGAGATTCAGGCACGCCTGCTGGCCCGTCTGGTAACCGGGGAGCTGATGCGCTATCCCGGTTTCGAGACACGATGACCTTCGCCAATGGCAGGACCGGTTGTGGGCGCGCGAGCAGTGAGGTGATAGCGATCTTCCGGGGACCGCTCGCGGCTGAAAAGCCTCGATGCGACTGGACCTTGCGGCGCACTCGTGCCATGAGGAGCGAGCAACTGAGCGCGTTTGCGGTAAGCGCTCGGAAAGTGCGTGCACGCTCTTTGAAAATCGGGCAGTTGGAATGGCAGACTTTCCGCGGCTGATCAGCCGCGGCCCCATTGAAGCCAGGCGGTATCCTTCAACCTCCTCCTAACTGCACGGCTTTCCGCGGCTGATCAGCCGCGGCCCCATTGAAGCT
>JBIOJG010000080.1:0-19844 GCA_044450645.1 Binatia bacterium | reverse complement strand
TTGAACGGGATCCGGTACAGGTCATAGCGAAAGGGCTTCTTCTCTACGGTGAACTCCGGGACGTCCTTCTCATCGACCACGGCGCTGTTTTGCTGTTCGAGGCGCTCCGCGTGGTAGGCCCTCGTCCTGGCGAACACGATGTCCTTGCCATCGGGGCTCCACACCGCGTTGGTCTGCACGTACTGCGGGTCGTCGGCCCCCGGCAACGCCGCAAACGTCTTCGTCTCCCGATCGTAGACGACGAGAATGCCTTTGATGGGAAAGAAGAGCTGCGAGATCATCAGGTCCGGGATGGCAACGAACACGGACCGGTCCTTGACCGTGCTGATCACGTACCTCCCCGTCGGAGACACCCGCGACAACAACCCGAAAGTGAGCTCGCCGTCTTCGCGCCTGTAGTCCGCCCACGTCATGATCTTCGCGTCGTCCATCACCATGTGCTTCGACACTGGCATGATGCCGTACGCGCCCTTGTCGTTTCCGTAATCGACGTCGAGCCCGAGAATACTTCCGTTGTCCGCGAAGGAATGACAGTTCCCGCACACGGGCAAGTTCTGCAGGACGATCGGCGGGCCAGACTCCGCGTCGATGGTTCCGAAGCGCCAACGGATACGGGATGGATCCTGCACGGCCGTCAGAAACGGCAAGGGCACCTCTCGATAGAAGAGAGAATCGCCCACCTCGTTCTTGGACGTGCGAATGTGCACGCGCGCCGATGACAGGACGGTCGCACGCTTCGTTTGGCTGACGCCTGCGACGATCACCTCGGCATCGCGCTCCACACTCCCGCGCTTGATCTGCTTCCAGCTCTTCTCCGAAGGTCTCCACCGCGGCGTGTCGACCGAAGCCCTCAGCACATCGCCGCCGGTGTCATCGCGAACCACGACGGACCAACGATCAGCGTGTCCCGTCTTGTCCTCCCACACGAAGGTCGGAGCGACACTCTCGGGGGGAAACAGCGTTCCCTCCAACGGATAGGTGATCTGCAGTCGTGCTTCGGCCGCATCGGCCACAGCGGCGACGATCGCCTGCGTGCTAGGCTCGCGATCGCAGCCGGCGATGCACAGGGCCGCAGCGAGAGCAACCGGCATGACGGTGGCGACCACGCCCGAACGACGACCCCGCGGCATAGGCTCCTGCTCTAGCAGTCTGCCGGACTTGGCACCATCTAGCGACCCAACCCTGTCCTGAGCCCCGTCGAAGGAGGGGAGCGGCCCGCCGAACCGACGCCGACCGCAGGTCGAAGCATCGCGACGGCTTCCGCTTCACAGAGAAGCTCGGGCCGGCACAGCGAGGCCTCTCCACGAGCGTGCACGGGAAGCCTTCGAAGCGTCCGGCGATCGGGCACCTCAGCGTGTGGGACTTCGAAGGCCACAGCGACCCAACGGGGAGCGGTCTCGCCGAACCGACGCCGGCCGCAGGCCCTAGCACCCAGGTAGTAATGGCAGGAGCCTCGTTGTGGCGGCTGTGTTCCCGCTGGCGCAGTTGTTCTTTCCGCCGAGTGCTAATATGTCCGCTGCGAACGAAGCGAATGTCCCGGGCGGGGGGGCGGTGCCATTGTTGGCCAGCTCGTTGGAAATGAACTGGTTATAATCCGGCGACGTGTTCGCGACGGCCGGCGGATGCTTTTTACAGTCGAAATCCGTTCCCGCCACTGCAACGCAGTAGTCGATCATGCCGATCCCGAAGAAGTCGTTGTTCTCTATCCGGTTCTTCTGAACGTCGACGTGGTTGACGCCCAGGAGCAAGATGCCGCCACCGTACGGCAGCTGCGAAGTCTCCGATCCGCCCGGCGCGGTATTTGGCTCATTGTTGTCGTGCACGTAGTTGTTGACGATGTGCCAGTAGCCATTGGCCGAGAGCGGCTGGAGCGGCGGCAGCCCCGCCGTGGCGGGATGGTAGAGGCCGACTCCAATAGTGTTGTCGTGGATGTCGTTCTCCTCCACGGTGATCTCGTTGGAGACCGTGATCTCGAGGCCCGTCGGGCTGTTATGGAGCTCGTTGTTGAGGACACGGACGTTCTCGGAACCCTCGACCCACAGCGCGCTGTCTTGCGAGCCGTAGGCGACGTTCTTCTTCACCAGCCCGTTCGCGGAAAGGGTCGGCCAGATTCCATTCTCCAGGTTGTTGATCGACTCGTTGTTCTCGATGGTGAAGTTGTTCACGTGGCGCAGCCAGATGCCCATGTTCGAGAAACCCTCCACGGTGAAGCCATTGATTTCGACGCCGTCGATATCCGGATCACCTTCGTTTGCGGGCTCGACGAGAATGCCGTGGTTCTGCCCTGGACTCGGCAAAATGCGAACCTTCACGCCCGGCAGATCGCTCTTGGCGAGCAACTTGAGAGGCTTGGTCACCCGTACGGCTGCCGTACCCGAGTGCGTCTCCGTATAGTCGCCGGGCATGACCGTGATCGTGCCGCCCGGCGCAGCGGCGTCGACCGCGGCCTGAATCGACTCTCCGGGGTTGACCGTCAATGAGGCGGCCGTCCCGCCGTGATCGGAGTCACCACAGCCAAATGCCAAAAGCAGAACTGCACAGACGCTCACTCGGGCTGATTTCACAAACCTTCCCCCGCGCGTTTCGAAGACATCCGCCGATTCCCCATAGGAGGCCGTAGGCTATACGGCGCGGACAACGGATATGTCAAGGCGTTTCGTGCATTTTCCAAATCACCTTGGAATCCCGAGCGGACGACAGGCGCGAGGCTTTGGTCGACCATGACATCCAGCCGGAAAGGGGGACCCCTGGGAACCTTGAGCCGCGAAATGACAGCCCAGCGCACAGAGCAATCCCGATATCTTCCAGCGACGCAGACAAAGAGCGGGCGACCGGGGTCGAACCGGCGACGTCCAGCTTGGGAAGGCGAAACAGCGCGTTCCGCGATCTCCGCGGAAACTAAAGTAAATCTCGCGTTTTCAGTGGGTTGAGTGGCCGTTGGGTCATCCCGGATTGTCCCGTAAAACCCCTAAGAATCCCGAAAAACCGGGAACCGTTCCCGGTCGACATTGACTCCATCCGCGTCGCCCCATGGGGTCATCCGCGCGCACCTTTCTGTACCTGAGGCTGCACGTTTGACGTTGGCTCGTCTTTGTCGAAGGCCATTCGCAGGTAGGTGATGTTGGTATGCACAGGCTCCAACTTCAGCTCTGCACGTAGATCATCGCGTAGCTCGTTCAGAAGCGGATCAAGAGGGTGAGTGCCGTTCTTGGCAAATCCCAATGCGAATTCGCGAGCGAGTTGGACCTCGCGCAGCGACCCAAAGAGTTGGATGTCTGCAACCGCCTTTTCGAACTCGGGTGCAAGTTCCGGGGTCAAGGGGCGATTGCCGACGAACTCAAGGCGGCGATAGGCTTCGATCAGATACTGGACTCGGAGCTTGCGCCGTTGGTTCGCAACGTCGCGCTCGGTGGACAAGCGATGCGCAACGTACCATCCAAGAATGGCGACGATTGCCGCGAGGATTGCCGGGAGTACGAGTTGCATGCTCAAGCTCCGCCGCTTTCCGCGTCGATCTCAGCTTCGCATGCATTGATTCCCCTTTGAACGAACCTCAGCATGCTCTCGTAGTCGTCTGCTCCAACAATGGTGGTCGAGTATGTCCGTGCGCGGAAGATGGAGCTGTACCGGTTGACTAGTGTCACGGCCCGATCAAGAAGTTGTTCCGTGTCTCCGTTTGTGATTCCAGCGGCATTTGACGGGCCGGTTCTGAGGACGAGCGACGGGTCACGGTGAGCCAGCACTTTGTGGCGAAGATTGCAGATCTTTGTCACCAGCGCATCCGACTTTCTCGATACACTATCGATGTCAGCAGTGAGGATTGTCGCATCTGGCCTCCGCGCCGACCTAGCTAGACTGTCGACGAACGGATTGTCTTTCAGTCTTTCGCGGAATCCTTCTTGGTCGAACAGGTCCATATTGGCTTCGATCGTGCCCAGCCAAGTCCGCAAGCTCAAGGCTCGTTCGCCCTGGTCATAGAGACGTGCGAGCCGAAACAGAACGGCCTCGCGGTGAGCGGCAAAGGTGAGCGACCAGAACGCCAAAGATTGATTCATTTCTCTCTCGAAGCTGGTCGCAGCCGTCGATAGATCGCTGAGAAGTTTCCAGTGGATTGACGCGGACACTGCGTCGTTCGCCACGGAGTCCAGCAGCTTCTCAAACTCGGCGGTTGAGCTGATCGGGATTCTGGCCGTTCGTTTCATACGGCACAGCTACCTATCTGATCGCTTACGTCGGGAACGACTGCCCCGCGCCTGTCTATTGACGGTCGTCGTTACGCAAACCGCTGGTGTGATACTTTGCAGCGCTTCGCAGACGACTTCGGTTGGCGAGTTGAAGCGATCAGCGACGACTTGATCTTGGACAAATGCGAAGAGTTCCTGCGGAAGCAGGAGATTGCCGACGAGCCCTCGGGCTCGCGCTGCCTCAATCTCCTTGTGGCGTCGCCTTGCGCGAGCACGCATGTTCCTACAGAACGCAGGGGTAACCGGGATAGCTGGACCGGAGTTGATGCCGTCGAGCATCGCCTGTTCGATTTCCTGGCGGAGTTCCTCTCGGCTTTTCTCGCGGTTGCGCATCTGCCAGAGAGCATCGTGAATGACCGTGGTCCAGACTTCGACCTGCCCGCGTGCCTCCGCAGCAGCAACGCGCTGCTGAATGAGCTCTTCGCATTCCGCAGGCAAGGACACGTTCACAGAAAGCGGGAGGGCGCGCGGGCGGTCAGTCATGAGAGGTTCACAAGTCCTAGGCTGATCTTGATCGCCTGGTCCACCTTGGTAAGAGTGGCTGGCTTCACCGCGCCGATACGCTTCAAGAGGCGCCGCTTATCCACGGAGCGAATCTGGTCGAGCCGCACAACCGAGTCGACGCTGAGGCCGCCTTCGGGAGTTTTGATGAGCACATTGGTCCGATGCACGGGCAGCTGAAACTTTGACGTGATGGCCGCCACGATCGTGATGTTGCTGAACCGGTTCCCGATATCGTTCTGGATAATCAGCGCCGGTCGCGTCTTCTTGATCTCGCTCCCCTCGGTTGGATCGAAGCGCACCAGATAGATGCCACCGCGTCGGGGAAACGGACTCACTCCTCTTCTGCCGTTTGCCATGCTTCTTCGTCGAGGAGGAACCACTCCTCTGCTAGCTGCCGATTGATTTCGTTCTCACGCAGGTAGCCTTCTTTCAGCTCCTTTCGGAGCTTGGCTTTGACGGAACGCTTGGCCTGCTCTCTAACGGCCTCGTCGATGAAGCGGCTGCGGTCGCCTTTCGGGGCAACGCGGTCGAGCAGCCGCACGGTATCTGCCGGTAGCGTAATGTTGATTCGTTGGTGCATATGGATTCCTCCGGCCACCCTAAAGAGATACACACTCCCGGTGTGGATCGTCAAGCTTGCCGTCGCCGGGGGGTAGGCGCCTCACCTGGGAATACCCAGCGATCTACCCACTTCGGGAATTCATTCCGGATGGCAAATGGAGCTGGTTCTTTCTCCCCAATCTCATAGAGCCAAGTCGACATGAGATTGTCGCCCAGCGTTAGATTCCATCCTCAAGCCATTCCTGGATTCGCTTCGAAATCCAAGTGCATGGGATATTCGGACCAGCCACCTCCTCAATCCGGCGTGCTGCCTCCTGGTCCGGATTTACAATGATGACCTCCGCGGGGCCGGTAGGGGGGTATCGGCTGATCCGGTCCCGAATCCTGCCTTCAATCTGGTTGTGAAAGCCACATCGGAAAATGAACTGTGAGTGCAAGTCGGCTGCCGGCAAGGAGTACCCGAGAAACACGAGCTTCTTCGCGGTGCTCAGAACGTCCGTACAGCGATTCCACAGACGCCGAAACACTGGGCGGGTGAAGTCTTTCAGGTATGTTGGCGGCACGATGAGCGGTGTGTAGCGGTGCCCTGACTTCGACTTGATCTCACGGGGATGGAGAAAGGCCTCGATTCGCTCAGTCTCCTCTTTATCGTGAAATATTTCGACCCGCTTCTGCGCGGCTATCCTCTTAATCCGTGTCGTCTCGTACCAGTTGAGCGATCCGTGCGGCTTCAGCAGAACGGGGCCGGAGGCAAGGTCTTTGGAGAGTCCGTACATCTCGGAATCGGGTGTGCGCTCACAGGCGCATGCGAACCCGTCCGCGCGGGAAGGAATTTGCTGGGTCCGCGCCAGCGCCGTCCTTGAAGGAATGACACGCGACCGGCACGGGCGCCGCGGCGCCGTCCTCATGCCGCGACTCGGCGAGTACGCAGCTCGACCACAAGCTCCAAGCCAAGTGCTGAGGCGATGCGCCGGAGGGTGTCAAAACTCGGGGTGCTGCCGCCGGCTTCAAGGCGCGCGATGGCAGGCTGTGTACTGCCAATTCGCTTCGCCAGTTCCGCTTGCGTCATCTGCATGCGTTCGCGCGCCTCTCGGACCCGTTCGGCGAGTTCGAAGGCGTCCTTGGCCTTCCGATAGGCACGACGACGCTCTTCGCTGTCGGCTCTCGCGCGCTTGATGCTCGTCCAACTCCGCCGTTTGGGAGCCATCTCCTTCCGCGACCAGTGTATTGGCAACCGTCGGTTCGCGCCGGTCATGCCGCCGCTCTCACCCGCCACTCCAGCTCGAGTCCAAGCAAGAGGGAGATACGGTAGAGCTGTTCGAGGTTCTTGTTCAAGATCGATGGATCAAGGAGCCGCTGGATTTGGTTGTCTGACGTTCCGAGCTGCGTTGCGAGATACCGCTTCGAGATGCCCTTGGCAGTGAGAGTTTCGCGGATCCGCGCGAGGACGCGCTCGAGTTGGGTTCGCAGGAGGTATTCCGGATCGCGCGCCAGTGCGAGGGGCTGGTCGTACGGCATGTACTCTTCGCTTCCATCCTGCAGACGAATGCCGATCGAACGACCACGTGTCTCCTTGTCGACCCACACCCCGACCACTTTCTGGGTGATGCCGAGATGGCCGTAATGCACGCCGATGCGCTTGCCGGAGGCATAATCGACGTGCAGGACTCGCTTGCGATTATCGAAGCGCACGGCGCGGATACGCTCTGTCGTCTTCATATGAGTTTCTCCTCGATCAATTGCTCCAGAATCTTCCTGAGCTGGCGATTCATCGTCCCCGAGAGCACGAGCAGCCCGGGAATCTCCACCTTCGCGACCAGCACGCCATCGCGGTAGACATGCACGTGCTTGGGGGTGTGATCGCCGATCCACCAATCGATCAGATAGCCGCCCCGCCGGATGCGTCCCATGACCGCCCTTCCCTTCTCTCTACTAGATATAGTCGAACATCTCAACCGCGTAGCGCATCACGAACTCCGACGGCGCAATCTCACTTCGCTGCGCGTCCACACTGCGTCGCCGTTGTTTGAGCCGACGTCCAGCCCAAACCGGGAACCTACCGGGAACCCTTGCCCGTTGATCGCGCGAATGACGGAGACGCCAGCTGAACGAAAATGCCGTCGGCCCCGTCACTTAGACGAGAGCGGGCGACCGGGGTCGAACCGGCGACGTCCAGCTTGGGAAGCTGGCATTCTACCGCTGAATTACGCCCGCAAGAACTGCGTAGGTAAGCTGTCCAGACAGTAGGCAAATCCCACCGCTGTGTCAACGCACGTCTCCGGCGAATTCGGCGCGCGCGGCTGCGTGTGCTATCGTCTCAGCCATGGATCCTGCCCGGCGTCGGGCCACTTACGAAGACCTCCTCCAGGTCCCGGACCACTTGGTCGCCGAAATCGTTGATGGCGAGTTGTACGCCACCCCGCGCCCAGCATCGCCGCACGCCTTCACGTCCTCCGCCGTCGGTCAAGATCTCGGACCGTTTTCGCGCCGGCCGGGCAGTCCTGGAGGCCCGGGAGGCTGGTGGATCCTCAACGAGCCCGAGCTCCATTTCGGCAGTGACGTCCTCGTCCCCGATCTGGCGGGCTGGCGGCACGAGCGCATGGCCACCGTACCCAACGTGCCCTACTTCGATCTCACGCCGGACTGGGTGTGCGAGGTGGTTTCACCGCGAACGGGTCGGCTAGACCGCGTGCGCAAGATGCCCATCTATGCCCGGGAAGGCGTCAATCACCTGTGGCTCGTTGATCCCCTGCTGCGCACCCTCGAAGTCTATCGGCTCGATACAGCGCGCTGGATGGTCGCGAGCACACACGGCGGTGCCGAGTCGGCCCGCATCACGCCCTTCGAGGCGATCGAGATCGACGTGGGCCGCTGGTGGCTGGAGGAAGAGCCCCCCGCCACCTGAACGCGCTTCGTCTTGTCGAAGTGCGCCCGATCGACTAAGACGATGGCGGACTCCACACGTAAGAGGACCCGCCATGCTTCGCAAGATCCATCACGTCGGCATCGTCGTCCGCAATCTCGAAGAAGCCTACGCCTTCTACCGCGACACCCTCGGCCTGCCGGTACACAAGACCGCCGTGGTCGAGGATCAGGGCGTGAAAGCCGCCCTGCTCACCATCGGTAACAGCGAAATCGAGCTGCTGGAGCCGATCAACCCCAACGGCGGTGTCGCCAAATTCCTGGAGCGCCGCGGCGAGGGTCTTCACCACATCTGCTTCGAAACGGAGGACGTCGCCGCCGAGCTCGCCGCAACCAAGGCTAAGGGCATCGATCTCATCGACCAGTTCCCGCGCAAAGGTCTGGCAGGCATGATCTGCTTTCTCCACCCCCGCGCCAATCACGGCGTGTTGGTCGAGTACGCGCAACCAACGGACTGAAGAAGCGGTCAGCTGTCAGCATTCAGCTCGGAACCGAAGCCAGAAACGAGAGAAGATCAATGCCGCTAGCCAAGAAAATTGATCATGTGGCGATTGTGGTGAAGGACCTCGATGCCGCGGTGAAGACGTTTACCGCCAACTTCGCGTTTCCGGTGGAACGGAGCGGGGTCACGCCACAATTGAACATGCGCTGGGCCTTTCTGTCCATCGGGGACGCAGCGCTGGAGTTGTTCCAGCCGACCAGTGAAAAGAACCCGGGCATGCAGTTTCTCAGCGAACGCGGTGAAGGCATGTACGCAGTTTCGCTGGAAGTCGAGTCCCTGGCTGACGCCGTAGCGCACCTCGCCACGAAGGGGATCACGGCAAGGATCCAATCGCTCCACGAGGGCACCAAGGTCTGTTTCATCGGCCCACAGCACACGCACGGCGTCTTGCTGCAATTGATCGAGCATCCGAAATGAGGCAGCACTCAGCCATCAGCGGTCAGCGATCAGCCGCATGAGGTGAACGGAATGGGAAAACTGGACGGCAAGATTGCGCTCATCACCGGGGCCTCACGCGGCATCGGCCGCGGCATCGCCATCGAGCTGGCGCGGGAAGGGGCGCATATCGCGGTGAATTACCGGCGTGACGCCGGGGCCGCCGCCGACACCGTGCGTGCGATCGAGGCGCTCGGTGGCAGCGCTCTGGCGCTGCAGGCCGACGTCGGCGAGTGGCCGGCCGTGCAGAGCATGGTCGATACGGCGCTGGCGCACTTCGGCCATCTCGACATCATCGTCGCCAACTCGGGCATTGCGTCGCGCGTCGCGCCGTTGTGGGATCTCGACGTCGACCACTGGCACAAGGTCATCAACATCAACCTGCACGGCGTTTTCTATACCTGCCGGGCCACCGTGGGCCACCTGGTGCAGCGCCGCAGCGGCAACGTGATCCTCATCTCCTCCATCGGCGCCGACATGTGCGGGCCGATGGGCGCGCCGTATTACGTCGCCAAGGCGGGCGTGAATGCCCTCACCAAGTCCCTGGCGAAGGAGTGCGCTCCCGCCGGCGTGCGAGTGAACTGCATCGCGCCGGGGGTCATCGCCACCGACATGGGGGAGCGCATGATCAAGTTTCACGGCGATGCGCTGCTGAACAGCATCCCGCTCGGGCGCCCGGGCCAGCCGGAAGATATCGGCAAAGCCGCCGTGTATCTCGCCAGCGATGACGCCAGCTTCGTCACCGGCAAGATCCTCCGTGTCGATGGCGGCGCGTGGATGTGAGAAGGAAGAGAAGTCAGGAGTCAGAATCCAGGAGTCAGGAGGGGCTTCTGGCTCCTGACTCCTGAATACTGAATACTGTTCCTCGATGCAGACTGAATTCCATATCCGCAGCCACCGCAAGTACGCGATGCTCGACATTACCGCGCGAGTGGCCGAGATCGTTCGCCAGGCCACAGCTGCGGACGGCATCTGCTCGGTGTACGTCACCCATGCCACGGCGGCCGTGGTCATCAACGAAAACGACGACCCGAACGTCTGCGAAGACATCCTCGAGGCGCTCGACAAACTCGTTCCTGACGGCATCTGGCGGCACGATCGCGTCGACAACAATGCCGCCGCCCACATCAAGGCGGCCATGCTCGGTCCCGGCGAAACCATCCCGGTGCGCGACGGGAAGCTGGTTCTCGGCACCTGGCAGGCGATCATGCTGGTTGAGCTCGACGGCCCACGCGACCGGCGAGTGGTGGTCACGGTTCGGTAGCCAGCGCGGCCAAGTTTTTCTTGGTCCCCTCCAAGCGGAGGCACTATCCGGGACACGGCAGAAAGGGGAGGAAGACTCATGCTGGAGCAAGCAATGATCTCGCCGCGCCACGCGCGGGTCGGAGGGATTCGGCACACCGCGGTCCTGTTGGCCGCCATCATCTGCGTGATGAGTTTGTCGTCCTCCTTGGCCCAGCAGGCCAGTCCGACTGTGGCCAAGCCGATCCCGCAGCCCGCTGGTCCGGCCGACGAGTTTGACCGCGGCACGCCCCGCAGCGCCATGGCGGGTTACCTCAAGGCCTGCCGTGACGGGGATTACGAACGGGCGGCGGAATACCTCGACCTCAGCCGCCTCAACCCAGGGGAGCGCCCCAGCCATGGACCCGTTCTCGCGCGTCACTTGAAGGTTGTTATTGATCACACCTTGTGGATCGACCTCGATTCGCTGAGCGATTCACCGGAGGGCAACCTCAGCGGTGGTCGTCCGCCACGCCGCGAGCGCGTCGGCACCATCCGTGCGGCCAAAGCACCGATCCCCATTCTTCTCGAACGCCTGCCGCTCGATGGGGCGTTCATCTGGAAGGTCTCCGCGATGACCGTCACCAAGATACCCGAACTCTATGTCCAGTTCGGGTACGGTCCGCTCGGTGAGTGGCTGCCCGATCCCTTCTTCGAGATCACTTTTGTCGAGATCGAACTGTGGCAATGGATCGGCCTCGGCGTGCTGACCCTGGTAGCGGTCCTGGCGTCGTGGCTCATCACCGCGCTGATCGCGCGTGCCGTCCGCCCACTGGTGGCGCGCTTGCGCCACACACTCGAGGACAAGGTGGAGCAACTGATCGTCGGACCGGTGCGGCTGGGGATCGGGATCACGCTTTTCATTTCCGGGTCCCTCCTGCTGGGACTCGCTTTGCCGGTGCAGGCCTTCTTCAACGGCATCGCCGAGGCGCTGGTCGTCACCGCCCTGACCTGGCTGGCGTTGCGGCTCATCGATATCGGCGCCTTGAAAGTTGCGGACCGTCTCATCGCGCGCGGCCAGGCAACGGCGGTGGCCATGCTTCCGCTCGGCCGGCGGACCGTGAAATTGTTCCTGATCGCCGTCGCTGCGCTCGCGTTCCTGCAAAACGTCGGCTTCAACGCCTCTGGTCTCCTCGCGGGCTTTGGTGTCGGCGGCCTGGCCGTGGCGCTCGCAGCGCAGGAGACGGTGAAGAACTTTTTCGGCGGTGTCACGTTGATCGCGGATCAGCCGGTGCGGGTCGGCGACCTCTGCCGTTTTGGAGACAAAATGGGCACGGTGGAGGACATCTCCCTCTGGTCCACACGCGTGCGCACGCTCGACCGTACCGTCGTCTCCATTCCCAATGCACAATTCGCCAGCATGCAGCTGGAGAATATGGCCCGCCGCGACCGTATTCGCTTGTCCACAACGATCGGATTGCACCACGATACGACCGCCGAGCAGATGCGGCGGGTGCTGGGAGAGCTGACGAAGCTGCTGCACGAGCACCCTAAGGTCTATGCGCCAACCGCGCGTGCTCTGTTTTCAGGTTTCGGCGGCCCGTCCTTCCAGGTCGAAGTTTCCACCGACATTTTGACCGCCGATTTCCAGGAGTACGTCACTATCCGCGAGGATCTTTTCCTGCGGATCATGGACATCGTGAGCGCCAGCGGGATCAAGTTCGCCCCGCCCTACTGAGGGACTGTCGATTTTCTCTGAAAGCACCCTTCGACAGGCTCAGGGTGAGCGGAAAACCCCTTATTTTATGGATTCTGAGACCGCTCGTGCTGAGGCTCTCGAAGCACGTCTTCGCATTTATCGACAGTCGCCTGAGGAGTGGGCGTGTGATTGCCTCAGAACTTGGCGGGCTTGACCTTGAACGATGAAGCGAGCACTCAGAAGCTGGGAACCCGACCACGGAGAGGAGCAGCACTATGGATGGGCAGGGACAGTCATCGGCGAGCACTCTTGACGCGGCCGTCGTCTCATTCGGCCAGCCACCGGGGGAAAGCGCTCGGCGCAGGCTGTCGTCATCTCCGTTGCTGGCCGCGGTAGACAAGGCAGGGACCGTCCACATCTACGCCGACACCGCGGACACGAAGGAAGCGGACGCGCTCGTTTCCACCGATGGCGGCGCCATTTTCAGCGAGGTTGACGGCAACACCGCCAATCAGCCCTTGGTGCACAAGGTCATTGCGCGTTATCTCGAAGCGGGCGACCCAGCGGCCTGGGCAAGCCGGTTACGCTCCCTCCAGCCCGGTCTCACGGATGACGAGCTCATCCCGTTGCTGTACGCCGTCGTCTGCGGCCGCATTGGCAACGATATGGCGCGTGCCTTTGGCGCCGGACGCAACTGGCAGGTGAGCCTGCAGCTACACATGAACCTCGGTCGGGATGCGGAGGCCGCCAAACGCGTCGGCCGCTGCCTGCGCCGCATGGTGCCGTCCGGCGTCGTCAAGGTACCGTTCACGCCGCAGACACCGCACTGTTTTCTGATCGCACGGGACCTCGAACGCGAGGGCATCCCGGTCAACTTCACCTCGACATTCTCCGCGCGTCAGGCAGTCGCTGCCGGGCTGCTCGCCGACGTCACGCTCACCAACATCTTCATGGGGCGCATCAACCAGGGGCTCAAGGCCTCATCACTTGGCGAGCACGTGGACCTCGAAGCGCAGCGCGCGCTCCGGCGCCTGCGGCGCGAGGCGGGCATCAAAACCCTGCTCATCGTCGCGAGCGTCCGCGACTGGCAGACCTTCGTCCGCGTAGCGGGATGCGACGCCTTCACCGCACCGTGCGACGCCATTCGGGGTTACATGACTCAAAAGGAGATCCCGGCCGCCGAGGTGCGAAGCCAGCTCGAAACCTCGTACGAGGATAATCTGGGAATTGCGGATGACGTGCTGCGCGCAGTCGGTAAAGAGCGCATCGCACGGCTTTTTCACGTCGAGCCCGAACTGGTTCAATTCATGACCGAGCTGCGCTCAACCAAGGAGTACCAGAATCTGCGCGACGGCGATCAGCTCTACAAGCGTTTCGACCAAGCGGGATTCGGCGATCTGTTTTACGCGCCCACGGCAACCGAATGGCAGGAGCTACGCAAGAACAAGCTCCCCGATTTCAGCTCCGCGCTTACCAAGCGCCTTCCCATCGACACCCTATACACTCTGCTCGCGGACGCGGACTTCGAGAAGTTCCAGGAAGACATGGACCGCCAGATCCGGGAGCGCATCGGTTGAGCGCTGCGCCCGGTGCGGCAGTCAGGAGGAGGGAGCCTCAACTTCCTCACCGCAGTGGGCGCGTGGCAGGGTCAGGGCGGTGAGGCAGCTCGTCATCATGGTCAGCGGGATGAACGAGCCGAGCAGCCTAAAAGAGTAAAAGTCCGCCGTGAACTTCTGACTCATTACACTAATTCACTGATGCGCAATCGTAAACTCGCCGCGCGGCAGCCACGGACCGGGCGTCTCGGAGCCTTTTCGGCATCCGGGGGCGGCCCGATTGCCAATTCCATCGGCCCGCGGCAAGAATCAGCGCCAGTGCGAGAAGAGTGAGCAAGCCCAGGACGCCCAGGAGGTTGCCCGCGGAACCGGGCTGGGCAAAGGTGATGGAAGCAACGCCGCCGCTGTTGAGGAACCATCCGGGTAGGGTCACGAACATGATATCCTCTCTTTCCTACAGGTAGGTTAAGCACGGTTGGGGGCACCAACAATCAGTCGGACTGCTCATTTTCCAGAGCTCGGAAGCACTAGTACTTCCGCTTTGAACACCCGGTACGAAAGGGCTATTGCGGAGCTGCCAGTTTGGCCGATGCTTGCTGCTGAACGCGTGATCCGGTCCTCAGGCGCGCGCTCGAACGGCCGCTGTCGAAAGGTGAAAACGTGGTGCGCGAGAAAATTGGAGTGATCATCGTCGACGATCATCCCGTCTTCCGGGACGGCCTGCGGCAGTGCCTCGAGGCCCGTACCGAGCTGCAGCTGATCGCCGCGGTCGGCGGCGGCGAGGAAATGTGGCGGGCCATTCGCGAGTGCGGGCACCCGCACATCGTGCTGATGGATGTCGAGATGCCCGGCCAAGGTGGCATCGAACTCACGCAGCTGCTGCACGACCGGTATCCGGACATCCGCGTGGTCATGCTCACCGCGTTCTCGGACTCGGAACGTGTTTTCGCAGCGCTGAAGGCGGGCGCAGTCGGTTATCTCCTCAAGAACGCCCCGCCAGGGGAAATCTGCGGTGCTGTGGAGCGGGCAGCACAAGGCGAGCCGATGCTCTCCGGAGAAATCGCCGGCCGCGTATTGCGGGAGTTCGAGCGCGAGCGCCAAGAGGACCGCTATCGCGAACAGCTGGCGGGCCTCACGCCGCGCGAGGAGGAGATCCTCAAGCTGCTGGCGACGGGCGAGTCGAACCGCGAAATCGGCAAGCGTCTCTTCATCAGCGAGCAGACGGTAAAGAACCACGTCGCCAGCATTTTTCGCAAGCTGCAGGTCAATGACCGGACGAAGGCGGCGCTGCTCGCCGTGAAGCTCGGCTTGGGCGACAAGAACACCCGATGAAAGCGATGGGGCGCCTGGCCCTCCGTACGCTGGTGATCCTTGCCGGCAGCTGCGTCGCGGTTGCAAGCCTATTGGCTTTTCGTGCCGCCGATTGGCCCACCTACGTCGTGTTTCTGATCGTCTCCGTTCTCCTGTTCCTGCCGTACGTCGAAGTGCTACCCACGGTCGCACTGCCCATCCCGGAAATGGCGGCGACGATCGGTTTTCTTTACATCGGCGGCCTGCCGATCGTGCTCCTGCGAAACATCGCCCCACTTTTTATGCAGGTGTTGCACGGGGTGCTGCCGGAACGCTGGAAGGAACGCCTGCCGCAGCTGCGCTCCGCGGCACCAACGGTGCGCCGTGAATTCTTTGCGGATGGTTGGCGAGTGGACACTGAGACGAACGCCGGCGCCGCCGCCGAGTGGGCGGCGTTCACCTTGGGCCTGGGGATACGTTGGTGGATCGTCTCGAGGTTGGTACCACACGCATTGCCGGCAGGCGCCTCAGGCGCCATGGTCGTGGCGGAAGCGGGAGGATACGCCACCTGGGGGCTGCTCTCCATCCTGCCAATTTATCCCGACCGCCCCCTTTTGGCGTTGTCGTCCGAGGGAAAACTGCGCGCGGCGTTGACCGACATCGGCCTCATTGTGGTGCTGGCCCTCACGCCGTTCGTGTTTCTCATCGCCTACGAATTCCGTGCCCACGGGCTGTCCGGGGCTGCGGGCTGGTCGCTCTCGGCGCTCGGCCTGCACTTCATGCTCAAACGGCTAAACGAGCGACGGCTGACGGTGGAAGAGCAGAACCGCCGCCTGGCAAGCCTCAACCGTGAGTTGGAGCATCGGGAGCGGCTTTCTGCCATCGGGAAGATGTCGTCGGTGGTCTCTCACCAGATCCTCCAGCAGCTCGGCGTCATCGGGATTTATGCCGACCTCATTCGCAACGCCGATCACGCCGGCGATCCGCCGGCGGTGCTGGCCCAGGCACGCCACAACGCCACCGCAATCGAAGGCGCGTTGCACGACGTCAACCGCGTGCTCACCGATCTGTTGGTGTTCAGTAAGGACCTGCGCCTGAACCTCTACGAACATCCGTTGGCGCGTGTCATCGAGGAATGCCTTGACCAGTGCCGCGCCGAGGCAGAGGAACGCGGGGTTTCGCTGCGCGCCGACTGCCCACTGGGCATCAGCCTCATGCTGGACAAGCTCAAGATCAAGCAAGCCATCACCAACGTCCTGCGCAACGCCGTGGAGGCTTCGCGGCCGGCGGGCGAGGTCACCGTGCAGGCAGCGGTCCGCACCGGTACAGTCGAGGTCGTGATCTCAGACCAGGGCCCGGGCGTCCCCGAACGGGATCAAGAAGCGGTGTTCACCCCGTTCTTCACCACCAAGGAGCACGGCACCGGCCTGGGCCTGGCGATTGCGCGCGAGTTCACCGAGGCCCACGGCGGACAGCTCGGCGTGGAACCCTCCAGCGGCGTGCGAGGCGCGAAGTTCGTGTTCACGCTTCCGCTCCACCGCACGTAGCCTCATCCGCATCACGTGCGGTTCGGCCGGTAACGCGGCGGAAGTATGATGAGAAGGGTCACCGCCCAGATCCCGAAGAAGAACCCGAGTACGGGCCACAGCTTTTTCGAATAGCCACTGTTATGAGCAAAGAGCCAGCACATGATGCTGTCGCAGGTGTGGACGAGCAATACGGTGCGCACGAGGGTGCTAGGTTCGATGTGGGGGGACAACCAACCCAAACCGGTGAAATAGCCGAGTATCACATTCCACGACACGGCAGGCTCCGGGAAATACATGAGTCGTGCTCGTGGGTCGTGTTCAAAAAGAGCGGACATAGAGCGTGGTCCGTCATGTCTTCCCCGAACGAACACGATCCACGACTGGTTGACGGCTCCACTACGGCCTCACTATAGTGAAAACACTATGCCTGCCAAGTCCCACGACGACCACGGTAACATTTTGCAGTGGCTCTTCGAACGCGGAGAGGAAACACTCGGCCACGCGGTGCAAGACCTCGTCAGCGGCCGCGGGCTTCCCGACGGGGTGTCGAAGGTGATCGACCAAGCGGCCAAGACCAAGGGACGCATGGACAAGAACGTCGAGGTGCTGCTCCACCTACTCAATCTCCCGTCGCGAGCCGACTACCACAAGCTCTTGGTCAAAGTGGAGCATCTCCAAGGCAGCCTGGTGAACCTGAGCATGAAGCTTGACCGGCTCCTGGCGGCACAGGACAAAACCAAAAAGAGTGAAAAGCGTAAAGCGGAGAGCCGAAAGCCAGAAAATCTATAGGCGTCTGGCGTTCTACCTTGGGCTTGCAGCCGATTCACAGCAGCAGCCGCGCAAACCGCTCCAGTCCCGCCAGGGTGGTCGGCGCGACCGTCACGGCTGGGACAACAGCTAGCAAGGGCGCCCCGGTTTCTTCCTGCAATTTCCGCAAGGCACGGCGGTCGCGCCGGGACAACTCCTGCAGCTCGCGGTAGTTGCGGAGCAGCCTCGATCGCAGCCGCTCATCCCATCCAGCCGTCGCCACTGCTTCTTCGTCTAGACGCGGGAAGGCCAGCACCCGGTTCGCAACGATGCCCGCCACGGGGAACCCGCCGGCAGTCAGCTCGCGATGAAAGCTGATCGCCGTCTCGATGGTATGCGGCTCGGGGGTCGTCACCAAGACAAACGCCGTGGTGGGCGCGCGCAGCAGACGGCTCACCTCCTCGGCACGCGTGTGAAAGCCCTCGATCATGTGCTCGAAACCAGCGGCAAGGTCGGCCACGTCACGGAGCAGATCGAGCCCGGTCCAACGTTGCAGCGCCTTCAGCAGTGTGGAGAGCGCCACGCGTGCCACGCTCGACGGGACTCCCGAGAGCAGCGCGGCGGGAGCCTGGAGCAAGCTCACGGCTCGCGAGGCCAAGAGGTTGGTGACGCGATTGGGGGCGGCCAGCAGGTCGCGGGCATGCGCGCTCGGCGGGGTATCGACGACGAGCACCTGGTAGCGCCGCGCGTGCAGCAGCTCATGCAGTTTCTCCATCGCCATGTACTCCGCCGAACCGGCAAGTTCGTTCGACAACTCTTGGTACAAGCGATTGGCCAAGATGCGCCCAGAGACCGCCGGGCTCGGGGCGAAGCGTTCGATCAGCGCATCGAAGGTTCGCTTCGTATCCAAGGCCAGCGCATCGAAGTGGGTAGAGTCGACCGCCACCGAATGCGGCTCCATCGATAAGTTGTCCAGGCCCAGCGCATCCTTGAGCCGCCGCGCCGGGTCGACGGTGATGACGGCGGTGCGCCGTCTCTGCAACGCGCCGGCCAGCGCCAAAGCCGCGGCGGTGGTGGTCTTCCCCACCCCTCCGGCGCCGACGCAGATCACCAGCCGCTTGCGGAAGAGACTTTCAATGGTTGCCATGCGCGGGCTGATCCGTGATTCGTGACCCGTGACTCGTTCGGCGGTTCCCGTTCTGAGCTTTCACCTGTTGGCTGTCGTCGACCGGTTCCAGGACGGCTTTTCCGAGTGTCCGGCCAAACGGCTCGAGGGCGGCGGCACGGACATCGGCAATGAACAACTGACGCAGCAGAATCGGGCTCACACCGAGGGCCCGGCGCAGGTGCGCAACGTGGCGCTCGGCCTCGCGCCGGTAGGCGATGTTGAACCGCGCCGCAGCCAGCAGTGGAGCCGCCGCGCCGTCCAACTCGTCGTGCTGCTCGATCAAGTGCGCTTCGGTTGCCGAGAAATGCCGCGGGAAGACGCGGTTGATGACCGGCCGCGTCACGCGCAGCGCCAGATCGCCTTCGAGCGCCTGCTGCGTTTCGATCGTCTCGCGCACCGACATCTCTTCCGGCAGGCTCACCAGGAGCACCTCCGTGCGCGCATGGTCGCCCAACAACGCCAGCAGCCGGCGCGCCGTTTTTCCCAACGGCCCGCCCGGCACCATCGTGGCCAGAGATCGCGGCGTGCGCAGCATCTTGAGCGCATGGCCAGTGGACGGGCCATCGACGATGATCACTTCATAACGGCGCCGCCGAACACCGAAACCGGGCTCAATCCACCCCAGCAGCTTCTCCAACAGCAGAAACTCCGTGATGCCCGGTGCGGCCGCGGTCAGCGCGTTGAACGTCTGGCTTGCCAGCAACCGCTTTGAAAGCAGTTGGAAGCGGAGCAGACCTGAAAAATACTCTTCCACCAATTGCCGGGCGTCAACGCGAACGGCATCGAGACCGGCCCGCAGGCGTCGAGGGGCGGGCTCCAGCACGCGGTGGCCGAAGAGGTGGGCCAGCCGGCCGTCAGTCGCCGTCTCGACGATCAGTGTCCGATGACCCGATCCAGCGGCGTATTGACCGAGCGCGGCGGCCACCGTCGTCTTGCCCACACCACCCTTACCGGTCACGAAGAAGAGGCGCGCTGCCTGCATCGGCGGCATTCTAGCGACTGCGGTGCGCGGCAACAATGAGGGACGTGATGGGTGACGCGTGAGGCGTGATCCGGACAGGTCAAGGCGGTTTTGCACAAAAGGTCCGGTAACCAGCAGGCACCCTTCGATACGGCCGCTGAGAAGATGCGGCCTACTCAGGGTGAGCGGCAAAACAGCTTGACATTGCACATCCAACCGCTCGTCCTGAGATACTCTCTTCATTGTCAAGCGGCCTCCGGGAGTTTGCGGAATTTGGCCCCATCAAAGTCGGTGTTGGTTTTGAGCATTCCCCAGATGGCGTGCAGGAGCTTACGCATGACCGCCACGAGGGCTTGCAGGGGCTTTTTACCGGCAGCCAAGAGCTGTTCGTAGAAGGCGTGGACATGCGGCTCATGCTGACTGGCGACCAAGGCTGGCATGTAGAGGATTCGGCGGATATGGGCGTCGCCCTGCTTGGAGATCCGGGGCGCCTTGTGGACCGACG
>JBIOJG010000079.1:0-20127 GCA_044450645.1 Binatia bacterium | reverse complement strand
TGATGCTGCCTCAACCCTTGCGTGTGTTCGCCGCCTTGACCGCGATGGCCCGCCTCGTTGTGACACCGGACTCCGGCCCGATGCACCTGGTGGTTGCCGTTGGTGTGCCGACGGTCGTTTTACTGCAAGCCGAGCGGTCGCGCCACTACGCTCCCCGTGGACCGAACGACCGGTTCCTCATGTGCCCGAGCGTCGCGGAGGTGGTCGCCACGATCATTGAGCACCCGAGCTGGGCTGCGCTCACCAGTAAAAGTGCCGCACCGTCTGGAGACGCCACAAGCGGCGTAGGGCAGCTCATTGCTGAGCGACGAGAGACTTAGAAGACAGCCTGAGCGCTCAGGCGCGCGCGCCGCTGGGCGTAAATTCGCAGCGCATGTGCTTGATGCCGTGAATGAAGAACGAGGTCAGCCGGTTCGGCTCGCCTGTCACATGCAGGTCCGGCATGCGCTCGAAGATCTCGCGGAACATCACCGTGATCTCGCGCCGAGCCAGGTGCGCGCCGAGGCAGAAGTGCGGCCCTGGCCCGCCAAAGCCAACGTGCTCGTTCGGATCACGCCGCACGTCGAAGCGGTAGGGCTGCTCAAACACCGCCTCGTCGCGGTTGCCGGAGCAGTACCACAACACCACTTTCTGTCCGGCGCGGATGGGTTGCCCGCTCAGCACCGTGTCGCGCGTCGCCGTGCGGCGAAAGTGAATCACCGGCGTCGCCCAGCGGACGATCTCCTCCACCGCCGTCGGGGCGACCGCCTCGAAATCGGCCTGCCAGATGGCCCGTTGCTCGGGGTAGTCGCACAGAGCCTTCATGCCGTGGCTGATGGCGTTGCGGGTCGTCTCGTTGCCCGCGACGACCAGCAGCACGAAAAAGGAACCCAGCTCCTGGCCGGTCAAGCGCTCGCCGTCGACCTCCGCGGTCACCAGCGCCGAGGTCAGGTCGTCGGTCGGATGCTGGGCACGCACACGGCCGAGATCCTGCACCAGCTCCGACAGCTCGGCACCGGCCTGCAGCAGGGCCGGGATGATCTGCAGGGGCTCGGCAACGTACTCGGGATCGCCGGCGCCGAGGATGACGTTGGTGCGGTCGAAGACGAACCGGTACTGGCTCTCGGGGATACCCATCATGTTGCAGATGATCTGCAACGGCAGCGCCGCGGCGATCTCGGTGACGAAGTCGCCTTCGCCCTTGTCGATCACCGTATCGATGACGTGTACGGCCGTTTGCTGTACGTCCGCTTCCAGCCGTTGCACCATGCGCGGTGAGAAGCCGCGTGACACGATGCGGCGCAACCGAGCGTGGCGCGGGTCGTCCATGTTGATCATCGAGCCGAAGAACTCGCTGAGGTCGGCCGGCAGGTCGGTGATGTTGGTGCCGTTCCCGGAGCGGAAAATGTCCGGCGAACGGCTCACTTCGAGGATGTCAGCGTGCCGCGTGAGCGCCCAGTAACCGGGTCCGCGCGGAAACGGCAGCCCCTCGATGTACGGCTCCTCGTGAAAGGAGATCGGCCGCTCGGCGCGCAAGGTGGCGAAGGCCCCCTCCCGCTCCTCGATCGGTCGCAACCAGAACGCCTGGTCCGACAAATTGATCTCATCAACCGACAGCACGGGCCTCGGCTTCATGGTTATGCTCCCTCGTTGCCAGTAGATGATGCTCTTATGTCACGGGAACCACGCTCGCGCCAGCCGGCCTGCCGCCGCTGAAACTGATCATGCGGAACGCGGCCTAGTTGGGCGCGGCGCGGCAGCAGCTGATGCCAGCCCGGCTGCGCGTGGGCAAGCCGTCATTCAAAACGTCTGACCGAACGACAGGTACAGCAGTCCCGTCTCCTCATCGCTGAATCCGACATCGATCCGTGCCACCAGTGCGTTCGATAACGCGATGCGCAACCCGCCACCGTAGCTGTACTGGAAGTCGCCAAGAACGCGTTCGAAGATGCTGCGGTCGATTCTGAATTCATCACGAACGTCGGAGTGATTGAGGAACACGCGCCCACCATCGCCGAACACCACGCCGTCCAGCTTCACGTGCCACAGATCAAAGAAGTCGAACTGCGCTAGGAGGAAGCGCAATTCGCCGTTCAGCAGCACTCTTTCCTTGCCCAGGAACCGATGCGGGAAGAAGCCACGCATGCTGTCCTGGCCACCCAGCTCCTCCAACTCCCAAAACGGGACCTCGTTATTCGGGCCGTCGATATAGGCACCGTTCACGCGGATGCCGGCGATCAGGCGCTTGGCGAAAAAGGAATGCAGGTAACCGGCATCGACGACGTAACGGGTGAATTCAAAATCGCTCAAGGCCGCCTTGTTGGTGTGCGCAACCTTGAGGATCAATCGCCAGCCACGCGTGGGCCGCATGACGTCATCGCGGTTGTTCCACACCAGCGATACAGCCAGCCGGTTCGCCAGGCCGCCATTGATCCCCGTCAGATCCGCGAACTTCTCCTGTGTCAGCGGCAGACCGTCTTTCCGCTTGCTGCGACCGATATCCACTCGGCGCAGCCCGACGGCGAGGTTGAAGGCCAGCTGATCGAACGGACGCCAGCCAACCACCACACCGCCAGCCAGTTCCTGGAATTCGTGGGTCGACGGCAGATCCGGATCCTGGCTCAAATCGTTGTTTCCGAGACCGAAGAACTCACGCTGCGGATCGAAGTAATACCTGCCGCGCAAGAGAATCAGCAACCGATCCTCGAGCAGATGCGGGGAGCCCAGGGACAGCGACACCGACCGCTGCTGATTCATCGCATAGGTCGCTTCGAAATCCAGAGTAGCGCCGCTCTGCAGGAGGTCGCGGTGCGCGAATTTGGCGCCGGCAAGGGCGCCCGTGTCGGGTGCATAGCCCAGCTCCGGAAGAATCGCCCAGCTGCGGGATTGCGCCACCTGCACGGGCGCCGGGTAGACCGAAGGCAGGAAGTCGGAGATACTCTCTTCCGCTTCCAAATCCTCGAGCGCATTCGTGCGCTGGGCGGCAAGAACCAGGACCAGTGCCAACGTTACGCCGGCGATGCATGACGTTCGAGCAGCGATGTTTTTCTTTACCAAACCGCATCACGCTTTGGCTAGCCGCCCGTCGGACCTCAGTTGCTCAGGATTTCAGGGGCTCGCCCTTGGCGTTCTTCTCACGCAGCAGATCGATGAGTTTCTGCGGGCCCTGGTTGCTGACGATCTCCTGGAACTGGGAGCGAAAGTTGGCCACGAGGCTCACACCTTCGATGATCACGTCGATCGCCTTCCAGCCGCCGTCTTCCTGACGCAGGCGATAGTCGACGAGGATGTCCGCGCCACCCGGGCGAACGATCTTGGTTTTGACCGTCCAATCGCCGCCGGGCTCAGCGCGATCGCCGGTGACCTCGGCGCGCTCGTTGTTGTAGGTCTCGACGTTCTTGCTGTAGGTCATCGATAGGTGCTTCTTGAACTCTTCCACGAAATCCTTCTGCTGCTCGGACGAAAGCTGCTTCCAGTTGCGCGCCAGCACGAGCCGCGCCAGCGTCTTGAAGTCGAAGTGATCATAGACGATGTCTTGAATCTTGGTGCGCTTCTGATCCGCTGTCAGACTCTTGTCGGCGAGCACCGCGACCACCGCGTCGACGGTCTGTTGTACCACCGCCGTCCGGCTGACCTCGGCGCGCACCACTCCAAGCATCACGCCGCACAGGATAGCGAGCAGCACCACGGCGCGACGGTGGGCAATCGAGCCTGCGTGCGCGCGCACACGCAGGTGTGCACCCTCGAGGCTCCGCTGTGACTTCACGGTTCTACTCTCCATCATTGGTTTCGACATTGTAAAGATCCTGCTGCTGTTCTTCGGACAGACCTTTGCGGTCGTGCACGAGCGCTGCACGACGCTGCTCGTACCAATTCCGCACCGCCGCATAGTAGTCGAGCGAGGCGTCCTTGATTTGCTGCACGTCTTTGAGCCCCAACGCTCGCGCGTTGATGATATTGGTAGCGTTGGCGCTGAACGTATAGACGTAGGCGATGAAGTACGGATAAACCGTGCTGAACGAATCCGCAGCCAACCCTACTGTATCACGAGGATTCGAGGGGCCGAAGAAGGGCAGCACGAGATAGGGCCCGGGTGGCACGCCCCAATAGCCGAGCGTCTGTCCGAAATCCTCGTTGTGCTGCTCCAGGCCCCAGCCGGTGGCCGGATCGAAAAAGCCCGCCACACCCACCGTCGTGTTCACGACGAAGCGGCCGACATCGGACGCCGCAGCGAGAGGCTTGGCTTGCAGCACGTCGTTGCCCGTCACGATTGGGAAGCGCAAGTTCTGGAAGAAATTCGAGACGCACCGCTTCACGCGGGTCGGTGCAATCGCATCCCACCCGGTCGCGACCGGTACGAAAATGTAGGTGTCGACCTTGTCGTTGAACCAGAAGATCTTGCGGTTCATGCCTTCCAGCGGATCGTGGTTGGATTGCGCGGACGATTCCGATGCGGCCGCGGTCAGTGACGGAGGCAGCCAACCGAGTCCGAAAGAAGCCGCCGCAATGAAAAGAGTGAGCCGGGTCAGGATGCGCATGCCTCTCAGTCTTTCTTGGGTGCAGTGCTATTGGTGTTGTAGATGAACTTGCCGAGCAGTCGCTCGAGCAAGACGGCCGACTCCGTGAAGCGGATCTCGTCACCGGGCTTGAGGTTCTTGTCGTCGCCGCCGAGCTGCAGTGAAATGTAGCGGTCGCCGAGCAGGCCGGCGGTAACGATCGAAGCCGACGTGTCAATCGGGAGCGTCAATGCGGCGTCAAGCGACAGCGTGACCCGCGCACGGTAGTCCTTGTCGAGGGCGATCGAGTCGACTTGCCCAACCTTGACGCCGGCGATGACCACCGGCGCCCGAGCTTTGAGCCCGCCGATCTCGTCGAACTCCGCGAACACCGTTAAGCCGCCGTCCTTCCGAAAGGAGAAATTCCCGACGTTCATCGATAGATAGCCAACGGCGCCGAGGCCGGCGAGTACGAACAGACCGACCACGAAGTCCCTCACGGGCGAACGACTCATCCGATCAAACCCCCCACAGCGCGGTGATGAAGTAATCGAAGATCAACACGGAAACCGATCCGATCACCACGGTCGAGGTGGTTGCTGCGCTGACCCCGGCCGAAGTCGGTTTCGCGGTGTACCCGCGGTAGGTGGCAATCAAGCCGATCAGGATGCCGAATACGAGCGCCTTCAGCAGACTGCCGACGACATCGTCGTAGTAGTCGACGGCCGCTTGCAGGCTCGACACGTACGTGCCGCCGTCGAGGCCCATGAGCGTGACCCCGACGAAGTACCCGCCGCCGAGTCCAAACAGGATGAACAGGGCAGACAGCAGCGGCATCACGACGATCATCGCCAGCGTCTTGGGCGTGACGACGAGATGAACGGGGTTTATCGACATCATGCGCAGGCCGTCGAGTTGCTCGGTGGCAACCATGGTGCCAATCTCCGCGGTGGTGGCTGATCCAGCGCGGCCCGTGACCAGCAGCGCCGTCAATACGGGGCCGAGCTCGCGAATGAGGCTCAACCCGACGACCGCGCCCAGCGATTGCGCCGCACCGAAGCGCACCAACGTGTTGTACCCTTGCAGCCCCAGCACCATGCCGACGGCGAGGCCGCAGATGCACACGATCACCAACGACAACACGCCCAAGGTGAACAGCTCGTTGACGAAGGCGCGCAGACGCGCGGGCCTGGTCACCGCGGCGCGCAGGATCTGCGCCGCGAAGATGGCGAGCTTACCGAGGTGGTCAACGAAGCGGATGGCCGCCCACCCCAGATCTTGCACCAGCGTGGTCATGCGCCCACCCACCGCGAGGTTGGGTGTGCCGCTGCCTCGACCGGCGCGATCGACTCGTCGACCTCCTCATTGAAGAAGCCGGCAATGCGTGGGTCGGGGCTGTCGTGCAGCTCCGCCGGGGTGCCGGAGACCGCAGCGTCACGGCTCAGCAGCACGACCTCATCGGCCATCCGCATCGTCGACGGAATGTGGTGCGACGAGATCAGCATCGTGATGTGCAGCTGCCGGTTGATGCGATGCAGCAACGCCTCGATGAGTTTCACCGAGATCGGATCGAGTCCCGAGAACGGTTCGTCACACAGCAGGATTTCGGGCTTGGTGATGATCGCGCGGGCGAGCGCCGCACGTTTGATCATCCCGCCCGAAAGCTGCCCGGGCAGCAGATCGTCCACATCCGACAAACCGACGGCGGTGAGCTGGCGATGCACTTCGTTGGCGATGTCGGGTTCGGTCATGGGCGTGTGCTCGCGCAGCGGAAAAGCCAGGTTATCGAAAATCGTGAGCGAGTCCAGCAGTGCGCCGCCCTGGAACATCATGCCGAGCTTCGCCCGCACGCGATACATCTCGGTCTCCGCAAGCTCGCTGATGTCTTCGCCGGCGACGATGATGCGGCCACGCTGTGGGTGGACCAGCCCGCCGATCAAGCGCAAGATGGTTGTCTTGCCGGAGCCGCTACCACCGAGAATGACGGAGATCTTCCCGCGCGGAAAACGGCACGAGAGTCCTCGCAGCACTTCGCGATCCTCGAACGCCATGTGGACGTCTGCGAAGACGACGTGTGCGTCGTCCGGGGTGGTGGCCGACGTCATCGGCGCAGATCAACGGTTCGCGGCGCTGTTGTCGGATGACCAGAGCGCATGGGCGTCGACGCAGTTCTGCTGCGGTGTCTCGTGGCCAGCACCGTCCCGGCGCACGACAACACCACGGCCGCCGCCGTCAAACCGCCCTTCGTCATGATCCCCCTCTTTGCGCGCTTCCGCTGTTACTTACAAGCAAATCCGTCTCGTGTCCATCATCTGGCCTACCCACAGCCGGCCGGCGTTGTTCAGCACGTACTCCGCAAAGGCCAGCACGTGTGCCTCGCCAAAATCCCATCTGGCGCTCAGGCGGCGTCGCGCCACTCGTAGCGATGGTGCAGACCGCCGACACGGGGCAGGGAGGTGACCGTAGCGAGCGGCGACGGCGGCGGACACACTGTCCATCCCGAAAAGTCATGTCCATGCATTCTGCGGGTCTTGAGCACGAGAGCGATCCCGCCCAGTTGGCGCACGGGCGCACGGCGAAGCCGAAAGATGAGCGGCGCCGTCGCCACCGCGCGTCTCTCTGTAGTTCTCGGTCGGCAGGGAGCGATCGCCAGATGTCGCTGACCAAGGCTCACGGCCTGCACGCGCCTCGGTCATTCTTCCGGTCGTGGCACTCAGGCCGCCAAGCGTTCGTAGTGTCGATAGAGACCGCCGCCCTCACTGACCTCGACCACCGCGCCCTCCTTCGCGTCTCTGGATCCGTCGCGGCTCCGGGCAGTCCATGGCGAGCGCCTGATGACAGCGCCAGCGATGGTAGTGGTCGACGTACGCGGTCAGGAGGCGGCGGAGGTGGCGTTGGTGCAGGACCACGACGTGGTCCAGACACTCGCGGCGGATGCTGCCGATCACCCGTTCGACGTAGGGGGACTGCCACGGGCGGCGCGGCGCGCTCAGCACTTCCGCGATCCCCACCCCCGCCACGCGCTGGCGAAAGGCGACACCGTAGACGCTGTCGCGATCACGTAGCAGGTAGCGCGGCGCGGTCTCCCAGGGAAACGCCTCCACCACCTGCTGCGCCGTCCACTCGGCCGTCGGGTGCGCCGTGATGTTGAAGTGCTGAACCCGACGCCTGTCATGCGCGAGAATGATCAGGACGAAGAGGATCTCGAAGCGGACCGTAGCTACGGTAAAGAAGTCGATCGCGACGAGGTCCTTCGCATGAGTGGCTAAGAATGTCCTCCAGGTGGGTGAGGGCGGCGTCGGTGGGCGTACGCGGTACTTTTCCACTGTCGATTTTGCCATCGCGATGCCGAGCTTCCCCAATTCCCCCATGATGCGTGGGGCACCCCACGTCGGATTGGCTGCCGACATCTTGCGGATCAGGTCCCGGATCTCCTTACCGAGCGGCGGGCGGCCGCGCTGGCCGTGGCGGCTCAAGCGCGTCCAGTACTCTCGGAAGCGTTGGCGCTGCCAAGCGATCACCGTGCGGGGTTGCACGATCACGAGGGCCGCTCGCTATCCGGACCAGGCGCGTGAGAGCCAGGCCCACAGCAGACGGTCGGCTGGTACGAGCCGCGGGCAGCGTCCGGCTCGTTGGTAGACGGCGAGCTGGTGGCGCAGGGCGAGGATTTCGACCTGCAACGCCACTCGGGAGCGGACCACGGAGGCGATGCTTGTCACTACAGCCATCACCACGGCTTGCATGGCCGCATGCCTTATCGTGGCTGCCAGGCGGACTCAATGCCGCCTCGGCCTCTGTCGATGGCGATCGAAATTACACGCCAGATTTCAGGATGATCAAATTCTCGGGACCCACAGCGTTCAGTGCGTCACGCACCCAACGCTCGCTCCACCGAAGCACGTGCCCGCGCCGCAAGAGCAAATTTGCACTTCATGGCTACTCGCTGGGGAACAGCCACAGGCCCCGATGCCGCAGGTGTTCGGGAAGTCGCCGACGCCCGCAAGTTGCTGTCACAGCAGACGTTGCGGCCAGGACGATCTGTAATGGGAAGGCCGAGCGTGGCCATTGTGCTGCGGCAGCGCGCGGGGTTCGATTTCATCCACGGCCTCGCCGAAGTAGCGCGACAACAGCTGCGGACGCGTAATGGCCGCATCGTCTGTGCTGATGCCGACGGCATACGTATCGCCGTAGGACAGCAACGCCACCGTGAGCGGGAGTGCAACAGATCGAACGCCTCGAAGCGGAATGCACCCGTCAGGGTTCTCACCCTGGCGGCTCTTTCACATCGTCCCGTTGCTTTTACCCGTGGGCGCGCTCACACTTCTCTCGTGGCCGCCCCAACCCTTGAGCCCGCGCCGCGCGTTTGCACCAACTGTGGAGGTCCCTACCTTGTCGGCGTGCGCTGCACGGAGCAGCCGCCCAATGACTGCGAGGACGTCGGCAGCCCCCACATCCACTGGGGGTGCACCAACTGCCCGAGTCACTGGGTCGAACCGACATCCGGGCGCTGCTGCTCGCGGCGGCGCTGAAAACAATGTTCCTTTCTACCGACCGCTTGACGGACTTCCGCAGCGCTAGCTAGTAGCGCTGGAAGCGCAAAGAAGGAGGCATCACATGCCCGACCCCATCAAAACCCCGCGGCCACCGACCGCGCCGATACCGACACCGCCGAAACCGCCGAAAAAGTAGTCAAAGCCGTCGCTGGCGCCAGCGTCACGCCCGAGCGCCAGAATGCGCGGCGGGCGCCCGGTTTTCTGCGGCGGGCAGGCGGCTGGCATCGAGGCCCGCGACCTCCGCCGCTTCCGCGAGGGCCGCGCGGTCGGCGAGCAGTTGCGCCGCCACGGCGCGTACCGCACGTTCCAGCTCGGGTGCCAGGATGCGCCAGCCGCGTTCAGGATGCTCCTTCGAGCCCTGGACCAGTTCTCGCGAGACGTAGTACCGGTAGTGGCGCGCGCCCTTGGCCGTGCCCTGCACATACAGCGGCTCACCGCGCTCATCGTACAGCTTGCCGGCCAGCGGGCTGGGCGGTGCGTGCCGCGGACGTTGGCGTCCCTGGCGGGCCGCCTGATCGTGCAGCCGCTCGTGGACGCGCTCCCAGAGCGTACGGTCCACAATGGCCTCATGCTGCCCCGGATGCCGATCGTGCTTGTGGCGGATCTCGCCGATGTAGGTCGTCGCGGTCGAGCATCGTCTGCGGGAGCGAGCGCGCCGATCGACTGCGCTCGGCGGCGACGTCGCGGCGCATGTCGCGCAGCGGACCGACGGGCTTCAGCGGTCACCGCTGCGGCGGCCGCCGCTGCCCGAGGTGTGGCCGTACGTGGAGGTTCGGCCCCTCGGGCCACCCCCTGGTCCGGCGGTGGATCGAGGATCCTCGTCGACGATTTCGATCTCACCGGCGTCGACGAGCTTTTTGAGTCGCGGATCTTCGACGGCTTTCGCGGAGATCTGTGCGGTCTTTCCGGGACCGAGATGCAAGGTCTTGCCGCCGGGCAGCGGGACGCTCAGGGGCTTTTGAGTCTTGTTGCTGACGGCTGCCATCGCTGCCTCCTTGGCAGGACTGGGCTATCGGCCGCAGCCCACACCTGGCGGGCTACTTCTTGCCCTTCGCGAGAATCTGCGGCGCCCGGCTCTGGTGGTCCTGCTTGGACTTCGCCTGGGCCGCGCCCACTGTCTTGGCGAAATCCTTCTGCTTCTGGTCGCGCTGTTTCGACTTGGGTGACTTGTCGCCCATGGGAACCTCCCTTCGATGGCGTAGGCCATCTGCACGACGATTGCAGTCGCCGCATCAAAGGGCAAGGGGCGGCCTGTCCCAGTTCGGGGCTGATTCCGAACCCCGTCTGTAAGCCGGGGCGCTGGAAGCTCAAAGCGAGTTGCCGACGTTCCTGACGGGCTTGCTCGTCCTCGCGCCACTTATCGCCGGGCCACCCAACGCCAGAACCACACCCGGTACCAACCCCATCCCCGCCAACGCCAGCGCCGAAGTCCACGCCTGAGCAAAATGGTATCAGGCGAGCGGGTCACGCTCTCTCCTTTTATCGCTCCGCGTACCTTTTTAGGGACGGCGACTTGAAAGTTGGGGGCGGGCCACCTCGGTTTTTTTGGCGCAGGGGCTGGAGCTTCGCGGCTGTCCCAAAGAACGGCCGCGTGTCAGGCGCGTCGAGTAGGATGCGTCCGAGCAGTTTGCCGACCCGGCGGGCCACCTCGGTTCTTGTGGCGCAGGGGCTGGAGCATCCGGTGCGGGCGGTTCCTCAACCGGCGCTTCGGGACTATCAGGACCTTGGTTGGTCAACATTGTTGCGTCCTCCGCCACCTTGGAAATGCCGCCCTTGCGCGCGCAATAAGCACAAAGAATCCGTCCGTCGAACCGGTACGTCATCTGGTTGTTCACTGCCCGCCGGCATGCGGCGCAGACCTCGCGCTGTCCGTTGCTCAAGCTGACCGTCCAGTGTTGGTGCCTCCAATCGAGCCGGACACCTCCGTGCTGTTTAGCGGATGCCTCGACGTACTCGAAGAGCAGTTCGCGTTCGTAGGGCGTGTGTGCCGGAACGATCAGCCCACCACCCTGATGAAAGGATACGTATGCAATCCCTTTCATCGAAGTCTCTCCTTTGCGTGGACTCTGCCCACGCGTTGTCGGAGGCCTTCGCCCCAGTGGGGCTCGTACGTTTCAGAGTGGGGGCCGTGGTCCCGAGAATTCGATCATCCTGAAATCTAGCATGTAATTTCGATGGCCATCGACGGCTGCCGAGATGGCATTGAGTCCGCCTGGCGGCCACGATAGGCATGCGGCCATGCAAGCCGTGGTGCTGGCTGTGGTGACCAGCCTCGCTTCTATCGTCCGCTCCCGACTGGCGCTGCAGATCGAAATCCTCGCGCTGCGCCATCAGCTCGCCGTCTACCAACGAGCCGGGCGCTGCCCGCAGCTCGTACCGGCTGACCGTCTCCTGTGGGCATGGCTCTCGCGCGCCTGGTCCAGGTGGCGAGAGGTTCTCGTGATCGTGCAACCCCGCACCGTCATCCGCTGGCAGCACCAACGCTTCCGCGACCATTGGACGCGCTTGAGTTGCCCGGGCACGGTCGGCCGTCCGCCCGTCGCCCAGGAGATCCGGGACCTCATCCGCATGATATCGGCCACCAACCCGACGTGGGGTTCCCCCCGCATAATGGGTGAGCCGCGCAAGCTCGGCATCGCGGTGGCGAAGTCGACGGTGGAGAAGTACCGCGTACGCCGCTCCAAGCCGCCGTCACCCACCTGGCGGACCTTCCTCGCCACTCATGCCAAGGATCTCGTGTCGATCGACTTCTTTACCGTGGCCACGGTGCGCTTCGAGATTTTGTTCGTGCTGATCATTCTCGCCCACGACCGGCGTCGTATCCGGCACTTCAACATCACGGCACACCCGACCGCCGAATGGACGGCGCAGCAGGTGGTGGAGGCGTTCCCCTGGGAGACGGTACCGCGCTACCTCGTACGTGATCGCGACAGCGTCTACGGCGCCGCCTTCCGTCAGCGCCTGGCGGGGTTGGGGATCGAGGAAGTACTGAGCGCGCCACGCAGCCCCTGGCAGTCTCCTTACGTCGAACGGGTAATCGGGAGCATCCGCCGTGAGTGTCTGGACCACGTCGTTGTCCTGCACCAGCGCCACCTCCACCGCCTCCTCACCACGTACTTCGACCACTACCATCGCTGGCGCTGTCACCAGGCGCTCGCCATGGACTGCCCGGAGCCGCGGCCGATCCAAGGACGCGAGCAGGGCGCCGTGGTCGAAGTCGCTGAGAGCGGCGGCCTCTATCGGCACTATGAGCGCCGGGCGGCTTGAGATTCTCGACCGAAGGATCCCCGCTCGTGCAGGTCGTCGAGCCGTGGTAATCCGCGCCTGCATAACCGACTGAGACTTCCACCCCGACCGGGAGTACCCCTACCACCGCTTACTGCCGAGCCTCGCCGAGGCCAACGGCGCCATGATCATCGTGCTGAACGCCGCAAGAATGTACTTGCAAGAGTTTTCGGGACGGACATGGAGGCGATCGTGGAAACCTTTCTCGCGCCGCCGCTGCGCGGCGGTTTCCGCACTCAATCCGTATGCGCT
Organism: Binatia bacterium; assembly: GCA_044450645.1. Classification (GTDB taxonomy): domain Bacteria; phylum Desulfobacterota; class Binatia; order HRBIN30; family HRBIN30; genus JAGDMS01. The sequence goes on along the minus strand of JBIOJG010000079.1, from coordinate 7,562 downwards.
GCTGCTGAGTCGCGCGAGTTCTGTTGCGCCATCCAGGGTCGCGGCTTCTCGCAGGTCGATGGAACGCCACCCAGACTTGCTCAGCGCGACCGACGCCATGGCCGTCCGATTAGCCGAAAGGGGCACACACATTCAGCCCTGCGCTGCGATCGCACAGGCATACAGCAATCTTCTCCAGATCACTCGCGAAGGACTGCGTCCTTCGCATCCTACCAGCCGCCACCCAGCGCCACGAACAGCGCAACGGTATCCTGGAGACGCTGGGCGCGTCCGCCGATGGAGCTGATCGCGGCCTGCTCATACTGCGCGTTCGCAGTCAGCACCTGGAGATAGTCGACCAGACCGGCGCGGTAGGTCACCTCCGTCAGCCGCAGCCCTTCTTGCGACGCTTGGTACTGCCGCGATTGCGCTGCGACCTGCTGCGCGTCGTGCTGCAACCCGCGCAATACGTCGGCAACTTGCGCCAACCCACTCAGCACCGTCTGCCGATACGTGCCCAGCGCCTGCTGGTAGACGTCGCTGGCGGCGCGCCGCTGAAACCACAACGCACCGCCGTGAAACAACGGCGCCGTCAGGCCCGCGCCGAGCGTCCATAGGCGACTCTCCGGAACTACCAGGTCCGTCAACGAGGTGCTGTTCCATCCGTAGCTGCCGCTCAACGTGAAGCTCGGAAACAGTGCTGCCGTGGCGACGCCGATTTCGGCGCTCGCGCGGTGGAGTTCCGCCTCGGCCGCCAGGATGTCGGGACGCCGGTGCACTAACTCCGACGGCAACGTTACCGGGAGCTCGCCGGGCAGGCTCAACGTCGAGAGCTCGACGCGCGGCGATGCCCAATTCGCCGGCTCCTGGCCGAGCAACGTGGCGAGCAGGTGTTCTGTCTGCGCCAGCTTCTGCCTGAGCACCGGGAGTGTCGCTTCGGTCGCAGCGAGTTGCGCCTCGAGCGCCAGCACGCCCGCATACGGTACCATGCCGGCGCGTGCCTGCGTCGCCGTGATCTGCGCCTGATCGCGCTCTTCTGCAATGAGCCGGCGCGTGGCGTCGACCTCGGCGGCGTAGGCGGCTTCCGCGATCGTCGCGTTCACTACGTTGCCGACAAGTGTGAGGTACGCCGCGGCTGTCAGGTAGCGCTGCGCGTCGACTTGGGCCTGTTCGCTCTCGATAGCTCGGCGCTCGCCGCCGAACACGTCGAGCGTATAGGCGACGGTTCCGCTGAGCGTGTACAGACTGAAGGTGCTCTTTGTGGTGCTCACGCCGGACAGCCCGAAGCGCTCGCGCGTGGCGCCGACAGTCGCGTTTACTTGCGGAAAGAACACCCCATACCCTGTGCGCAGCGCGTCTTCGCTCGCGCGCAGGCTGGATTGCGCTGCTTGGAGAGTTGGATTGTTGCTGATCGCTGCGTCGATTCGGGCATCTACTGACGGCGAGCGGAAGAGCTTCCACCAATCAGCTGCGACCGGCGCATCTGGCTCGAACTGTTGAGCCTGGCCGTCCGCACGAACGGTGCCGCTTGGAGTGCCTCGACGCGTGTACTCGCTTGCTGCGGGCGGCTGGGGCGGCACGAAATTCGGTCCGACCGGACACCCGAGCATGCTGAGGAACGGCACCGCAGCGAACACGGTCGCTAACCATCGGCATTTCATGATCAGTTCGCAACACCTCGGCGCTTTCAGTCCGCCCCCTTCACTCGGCTTTGACGTACACGTCGACGAGTTGCCCTGGGTACACGTGGGCGTCAGCAGCCTTCTTGAATCGAAAGACGATGGGCAAGACGCGGAGATCGACGCGCTCGGTGCGCTCATTGGACAGCGCGATCTTCGGTGAGACGTACGGCTGCACCCGCACGAACTCGAGCGGAATGCGAACGTCCGTGCCACGGATGTACATCTGCGCTTCGAGCTGCTCGAGCGTGTGCAGCTTGGCGATCAGAATCTCGTCAACGTAACAGCGCACCGCGACGTAGTCCTGCGGCGCTCCCATGACGACAACCGGCGTGGCGCTCTGCGTGTACGTGTCGAAGGTTCCCTGCGACGAGATATAGCTGCCGACGGTAGCGTTGATCGACAAGATGGTGCCGTCCGCCGGCGCCCGGATCAAGTACTTGACGAGGAGCGCCTGGCCGGCTGCGGCCGCTTTCGAGAGCGCGGTGTACTGTGATTCCTGGTTACGGATGTCGAAGCTCCACGCCCCCGCTTTCACCAGCGCCAACTGGCGCTGTGCCACCGCAAGGTTTGCCCGCGCTACGCGGACCGCATTCCTGGCGTCATCCAACGCGTTGCGGCTCACCGATCGTGGATCGGTCGCGTACGATTGCTCCTGTTTTGCCAGCTGGTCCTCCGAGGTCTTCAGGCTCGCTTGCGCCATCGCCACCTGCGCAACAGCGACTTCGAGGTTTTCGGGCCGCGGTTGCGCGCGCAGCTCTTCGAGCAGCGCGTGAGCGGCTTCCGCTTGCGCCTGTTGCTGTTCGGTGGCCGCGCGCTGCACCGAGTCTTCGATGTGCACGAGCGGCGTGCCGCGGCTGACCGTCTCACCCTCGCGAACCAGAATCTCGGTGACAGTGCCGGCCACTTCCGGATAGACGTTGATGTTCTCGCCGCTCGCCTGATAGCTCTCGATGATGCCGTTGGCGAAGATGCCGTGATCGTACGGATTGGGCGCCGGATTGAAGACGGGCGGCAACGGCTTCGGCCGGACAGCAAACAGCGCGGCGCTGAGTATTCCGGCGACAATGCCGATGATCGACAGGGTGAATAAGAGCCTATTGCGCACGGTCGCCTCCGCCGAGGACGCCGGTGATCCGGCCGTCTTCCATCGTCATCGTGCGGTCCGCGAATTCTTGGATGCGACTGTCGTGTGTGACGATGACGATGCAGCGCGTCTCGTTCAGGACGTGCGTGCGTACGAATTCGACGATGCGTCGCCCCGTGTCGCCGTCCAATGAGGCAGTCGGTTCATCGAAAATCAAGAGATCGGGTTCACCGACGATCGCGCGCGCGATGGCGACCCGCTGCTGTTCGCCGCCGCTCAGTTTGATCGGTGGCAATTCGGCGCGCGCCTGCAAGCCCACGATGTCGAGGTAGTGCAGGGCAGCTGACAGTGACTGCGCCCACGGCTGCCGTTTGAGGATCAACGGAATGGACACGTTTTCCGCCGTCGTCAGGCGTGGAAAGAGATGATAGTCCTGAAACACGAATCCCACCGTATGCAGTCGAAACTCGGCGAGGTCGTCGTCACTGAGCTGCCAAATGTTTTGGCCCTTGATCGTGACCGTGCCCGCGTTCGGTCGCAGGATGCCGGACAACATGCTCAGTAGGGTCGTCTTGCCGCTGCCGGACGGACCGACGATGTACAGCATCTCGCCGAAGTAGGCATCCAGACTGACCGTTCGAATGGCGTTGGTCTTCGCATCGCCTTCGCCGAACCACTTGACCAACTCGCGTGCTTGAATCGCCGCAGTGGGCATCTCAGCCTCGGAAGATATCGAAGGGCTGCACGCGGATGACCTTGCGCACACCGATGTAACTCGACACGGCCGCGATCACGAGCACCATACCCAATGCCAGCGACAGGTTGAGGTACGTGATGGTGGCCGAGTAGTCGGGCAAACGGAGCTTCGCGAGTGCAATCAGCAGCGCGCACAGCCCCACCCCCAGCCCGTAGCCGCTCAGGCTGGTGAGAAGCGCCTGGAAAAGTATGATGTAGACGAGATCGCGCGCCTTGGCGCCGATGGCTTTGAGCGCGCCAAAGCGATCGAGATTTTCGAGGATGAAGGTGTAGAACGTCTGCCCGGATATCGAAAGCCCGACAATGAAGCTAATGACGGTCATGATGAGGATGTTCGTGCCCAGTCCAGTCTGGAAGATGTAAAAAAGGGTGATCTGGTGCATGAACTCGTCGGCCGTCAAGGCGCGGTAGCCAAGCGCCTCGACGTGCGCTTTGATGTCGGCAATCGATTCCCCGGTCTTCGGCCGCACGAGGATGTACGAGAGCGTGTAGCGCATCGACGGGATGTACTCGATCGCTCGCCGATACGTCGTGTACAGCGTCGGAATCCCAAACAGGCCGCTGATCGGTACTTCCGCGACTCCGACGACCACCGCGCGGTGATCGTTGATCTCGAACGTCGTGCCGAGCGTCGGCCTGTCGAGTTTGCCGTATTCCGCGTCACGCACGACGATGAACGCGTTGTCTCCGTAAAGGTCCTCGATGTGGCCGTCGAGAAGACGCGGGCGGCCGAACAGGCTGGTGTCATCGAGTCCGATGACCGTGACAGACTGGTACACGCCCGTGTTGAGCTTCACGAGCGCACCGCCGGAGTACAACGGGACGGCATAGTTCACGCCCTTCATGCTGCGGACGGCATCGAGCACGTAATCCGGCATCGGGATGCTGTTGGCGACCGTCGTGACGGCTGGGTCCATCACCCACAGCACCGCGCCGGTGTTCACCACGGTCGCCGACGCGCGCTGCAAGATGCCCGAGAACATCGAGGTCATCTGCACCATCAGGAAGACGGAGAAGGTCAGACCGACGGTCAGCGCCGCGAATTTCGCCCGGTCGTTGACCAAGAGCTTGTACGCCAGTGTCAGCAGACTGCGCATGTGCGGTTCACGCTATCTCACCGAGCGGGCACAACACGGCGCAGCTCATCGCAGGTGGGGGCGGCGTCGCCGATGGGCCAGCATTCCTCCGCGCCCGGTCTGCAAATGTTCCAGACGCCGTTCTTTTTCTGGACGTAGATCGAGAGGGTTTCGAAGGGGTGCCACGCGCTGCCTCCTGTGCGCCCGAAGAACCCATGGTGCTGCGGGCAGGTCCGGTACTGCGCGGCCGCGAGCGCCAGATGTCCCTTCCAGAGAATGCCCGCACGCGTATCGCTGTAGGCCAATGGTTCGTGATGGAGCGACCAGTGGAACCCTCGGTACTGCCAATATTGGTCACCGGTCTTGCCGAAGACGTCCGGGCCGCACGCCAGGGCAAAGTGCGCACGCACGAACTGGTCTGCAACCTCGTGCGCCTCAATGTCGAGCGGCTCGCTAGCGGGTTTGGTCATTAGCAGCCAAAGGCGCGAGGGCGGCCGTTATCACGAGTATCAACGCTAGTCTCGAACGACGGGCGGTCATCGTATGGAACTTGTCGGTATCCGGCACTAGACCTCGGTTTCCCTCCCGTGGCGTCATCTGCCGTTACTGGCTTTCACGGCGACCGCACGACGCCTCCACGAAGGGCTGCCCTTATGCTCTGATCGCTCAAGGCGGTGGAGGGCATGCCGGATGAGTACGGCGTCGATTGCGAGCAAGGCTGTGCTGAGACCGAGCAGCGGCGGCGCAAGCCGCATCATGGGGGACCACGTGAGGTAGGTCCCTCCGGCCGCCCCGCCGGTCAGCAGCAGCGCCCCGAGCAAAGGCACAATGGCGACACGCAGGAGCCCGGTGGTTTTGCGTTGCTCGGTGACCCTAAATTCGATGGGCTCGACCGGGCACGACGTCCGACCCGCGACCACGCGCAGATGTGAAAGTTTGGAGCGGCGCACGTCACTGGCGCTCATGGACGGCTCCTTGTAGGGCGGCAAGAGTTCACGCCCCCCCCCCGCGTAGGCCGCCATGTAAATGTCGCGGTGGGTAATCATACCGACGCTCCCAGATCAGCTACGCCGCCATGTTCAGCGAATCCTGTGGCTGGCACGTCTCCGGGGGTTGGACCCATGAGCTCGCCTATACGGCCTCCTGCGTTCACCCCTGCAGTCCTCGGAATGCATGCTACGCAAATCCCGCACCCATGCCGGCGGCCGTAAAGGGAGCAAGAGGTTTTCGGTCGAGGGACCTCGACGTTTTCACTTGTGAGAATTGGCGAAGATAAGTCTACCAAGACCGCGTCATGGCTACCTGGACGGGCTGCGCTCCGGGTGACTTTTTCGGCCACGCTGCCGATGAGCACATGCGCGATGCGCGACCCAACACGAGCGCATCCATTCTGGCTCACAGATAGTAGACAAACAGACCCCGAAAGCCGTGCTGCTGGAATCCAGGTGGTGCCCGCCCTGATGCGTCAGATCCGCAAACGCCCGTTGCCCGGGTTGCCGCCGCTGCGAACGCTGTAAGAACCCACGCAACGTCACTCCGAGCGCAAGCGTTGGCATGAGGCTTGCGGTAGGCACTTCCGTGAACGCGAGCACCAGACCAGCCCACCTGATCACCTGTCCGTACTGCGCTAAGCGCTTCAACCTCTTTACGGCTTCCTGGTGCGAGCATAACGAGGACCCCTCCAAAACCTGCCCGCACTGCGGGCGCTGCCTGTGTCAGCATCCCGCCTACCAGGAACCGCACTTCTGGAAGGAAGCGCCGCTTGCCTTCAAGCGGCAGGGATTTGAGCGCCTCTTTCTCTTCTACCTCTGAGGACCGAATGACCGACACGATTGAACCCTTGCAGCGCATGTTCGAACCCGATGTCGTTCTCCCCTCACAGTTCTTCGCAACAGTGCCCAGGCAGGCGCCGAAGAAGAAGGCAGAGTACCGGTTGCTGAGCGCCGTGCTCAACGACGCCATTGCCTGCTTTCGGAAGTACGTGCATTCGACCAACCGGCGCGAGCAGCGGCTCTTCGAGGAGGCGGAGACGTGGATCATGAGCCAGGACGACGCGCTTCGCAGCCGTGCCGATGACCAAGCGAACTGTTTCTCCTTCCAGTACGTGTGCCAGGTACTCGGGATCGACGCCAGTTATTTGCGGCAGGGGCTGCAACGCTGGCGCGGCACGCAACTGGCGCCGTTGACAAGGGCGTGCAACCGAACAGGTCCGCCATGTCGTGTAGTACAAACAGGCTCTCACGCGCCTTCACCTTGACGCGTGTCTTCGCATCGATTGCCTTCGTCGCGCTGCCGTATCCCTCGTTCGGCACCAACACGATGGTCTTCACTGATGCCCTCGACCCAGAGGCTCAGCAAGTCGCAGAAGACTTCGTTCGATCCCGTTTCTCAGATTGCGATGCCGTCGTCTGGAGCAAGAGCGGAAGGCGATACTGGCAGTACAAGGACTTCGACTGGTCCGTAGGCCGTAATCCTCTGAGCCATAGAGACGCGCAAAGCGGCGTCGAGTGGAAAGGGTATCTGGAGATTTACGCCTCAAAATACCGAGCGTATCGTCCTGGCGGGAAGTTTAGGAAGGGACGATGGAGTGCGTGGCGGCCGCCGCCGCCGATCCACATCTCCATGCAGAGGACAGACAGAGGCTGGAACATTCGCATGCAGGTCGCGGAGAATGACTTGCCAATAGGGGACGAGGCTCCCCGGTGCGACGATTGGCGGAGGATCGTACCCGGGTCTATCGAGTAACAGAATGGCAGGGTGCAGGGGTGCCGCGGCCATGTGACGTTATGTTCGCGTTGAGCAGGATAGCCGGGTGACGAAGCCTTCAAGGGTGGATGGGTTTAGCTTAGCAAGCAAGGAGGACGGTCAATGGCGCAAAAGCAGGAAAAGGCGAAGAAGGGACCGGAGCCACAGAAGCCAGAGAAAAGACTGGCGGCTACCCAAGTGCCGGTGAAGCGGCAGGCACGTACAGCCCTCCCGGTGCGG
>JBIOJG010000078.1:0-21834 GCA_044450645.1 Binatia bacterium | reverse complement strand
CTTCCAGTACGTCACGGCTCGGGCCGCGTCCTTCGCGGCCGAAGGCCGGAGGTCGTCGCGCTCGCCTAACCTCGCAGCGTACAGGTCGAGCAACGCGCCGAGCGTCGGCGTCCTGCCGCGTGGCGCGATGCCAAGCACAAGCTTGGCTTGCTCGGCCTTTGCCTGTTCCACGCCGAGCGCGCGGTCCCGATGCCCCAGGCCCCTGTAGGCGGGCCGCTCGCCTTTGACGCGAATCTCCAACCACAGGAGGTTGGTCGCTCCGCGCTCGTACAGTCGCACGGTGCAGCCCCACGGCCCGAAGGATCGGGACCAATACTTGCGCCGCTTCATGGTGTCTCCCTTCCTAGTGACGATCGGATGCGCTTTGCCTCGCGCTGGCAGATCTGCGCCCATCGCTCAAGGGCCGCCGCGAGTTTCTTTCCTGTGGTCACAGTCGCCGGGCGCTCGCCCGTCAGGACGCGCGAAAGCGCCTGCCGGGCAAGTCCCGCCGAGTTCGCCAGGTCGTTCATGCTGCATGGCGCCGCGCGAAGGGCACGCCGAACGGCCGGGGTCAGGGTGTCGCGCTTGGTCTTTGTCATGGTGACAATGTGACACCGAGTTTATGGCCGTGCAAGGGCGGCCCGTCTTAGGCAATCCGCAAACCGTGGCCCGGCTTTCTCGGCAGATCGCCTCGGCGCACGAGCGTGGGGCCCGCCGTGGCGACGTTGCGAAGGTGCCCCTCGGCAATCAGGCGGCGCAGATGGGCAGAGGTGTAGCCCGACACGCGCGCCGCCTCGGCCAGCGGCAACGTCTCGTCCTCGCTGGCGTGGCGCGCCGCGTCCAGGTCGTCGGCGCAGGAGTGCAAGAGGCGAGCCGCCTCAAGGCACCCGCGCCGCCGCAATGTGTCCGCGTCGGTGCGCCAGCTGGCCGCGAGTTGGTCGAAGGTCACGGTTCGCCAGCCCTTGCAAGCGCCCCGCTAGGGCTCCACGCCGCACAAGTCGGACGAGTTATCGGACGATCGCCCGGGCCGGAGGGCGTAGACCGTTGCCGTGCGCCACTTTGCGCCCCGTAGCGCGCCTGGTGCCTCACCAAGCGGCCTTGCGTGGATGCGCGGAGGCCCAGGCGAGCCACCGACAGCGCGCCGAGCAGAACCGGCGAGGGCTGCCATGGCGCGGGACAAGGGCGAGGGGGCGGTTACAGCCCTCGCGCTCGCAGATCGGAGCGCGCTCAGGCGTTGCAACGCTTTGGGCGCCCATTCGCGCGGACGACGTGCTACGCGGCGTCATTGTGCCCCTTGCACGGCCAAAGGGCGTGCGCTTCGCAGGGATGTCATGGTGTCACCCTAGAGGCGAGGGCTCTGGCCTTGCGCGTTCCTTGGGAAGTGCCTTTGCCGTTAGGTGGATCAGGCTCAAGGGAGAGGCGCTTCAGTTCATCGAGGAGCGCACGGGAAGCCTCTCTGGTGTCGTTGTTGTAGGAGGCCGCCGCCGTTAGGCGAGCGGCGGCCGCCTCACGGGTTTCTTCTGTACGGGTTTCATGCAAGGGGTTAACTGCAAGGACTTCGGGTGCCACGCTGCCATCGGTCTTTGTCTTAGTTGGCACCAGTCTCTCGCCAGGCTGGCACCCCGGGGGCGCCGCCGTGGCACCCGGCAACAGACGCACACAGGCAGCTCGGTTGATTCGCATAGCGTCGGCGAGTTGCAGCCCCGTCCTCGTGCTGCGGCGCTTGCGACTCAGCACGCCGATCTTCACGAGCTTTTCGAGCGCGCGTTGCGCTGTGCGTTTGCTCAGCCCGGCTTCGCGGGCTAGGTGAGGCACGGACGCGGTGCAGCCACCTCCTACGTTGTACCAGTCATACTGGCCAATGGCGAGCAGCAGCCGCGCCTGTGGTGCCGTTAGCTTCCTGCCGCAACTAATCACGGCCCGCGCCCATCTCTCAAACCCTGTGGCGTTGGTCTGGCGCTCGTCTTCCTTCGGCCCTCGCTCGGGCCAGGTGGACACTAGACGATCCCGGCGCGGGTCGCGTGCGCCGTCGTGTCCTTCGGGCGCCGCGCCTTCGGCCGAGGCGGGGGCACCAGCTCGCGCAGGGCGGTCCGCACGCTCGCGGGGAGGCGCGCAGCCAGCAACACGGCGAGCCGGTGCTTGCACGGCCCTTTAACACGGTCCTCGCAGTCGCACACTACGCGAGCGCCGATCCGCCCGACTTGGTGCTCGCGGTCGCCGCCGCTGACCAGGCAGGAGCCATCGCGCAGTCGCACGACGTTGAGATAGAGCGCGCGCCGAAGGCGCGCGGAGTCCACCTCGGGACGACGGCCGGTCCTGGTACTCACTCCTCTTCGTCGCCCTTTTCTTGGTCTTCGACCTCGTCGGCCTCGTCGGCCCCGTCGTCCTCGTCTTCTGGTGCGAGGTCGTCGCATACGTCGTCCAGCTCGTCACGTATGGCAGCGATCCGGTCCAGCAGCTTCTCGTCCTTCGCGCGGTCTTTCACGGTCCCTCCTGAAATGGGTCAAGAGCGATGACTTCACACGGCCCAACGTAGCCAGTTGCCGGAATGGATTTCCAGTGAGATTCTAATGACGTGCAAACGACATACTTGTACGTTTAAACGTCAGAGGTACAAACAATGCCCAAGCGGAAGGGTCTCACCACGAAGCTCGACGCAGTCGCCATCTGCAGACGCCTGAAGCAGTTTGGCCCGCGCTTCGGAACCTGGGGTCAATTCTGTCTGCGATTTGACATCCCGCGCACGACGCTCACAGCATGGTTGAGAATGGCAGCCCCGGCCATGCCGGACCCCGGGTACCTCCTGCGAATGGCCCGGGATGGAAACCTCAACTTGAACTGGCTCTTGCTGGGCGAAGGAACAGAACTGCGGGAGCGCCGCACCGAAACGCCAAGGGGGCACGCGCTCGCGGCCATCGCGGCCGAATTGCGGGCGACGGAACCCGCGGACCTGGCGGACCACGAGCAGGCATGGGCGCACCTGGCGATTCACTCGGACGCAGCTTTCTTGCGTGCAGTCGAGGCGATCCGGCCGGAGTATCGCCGGGTCATTGAAAGGCTCAATACGAATATCGCGTTCAATCACAATCTCACGCAGGTCTATAACGCTCTTACCCGATTCGACACGCCTACTGGCGGAGTTAATCGAGAGGAGACTCAGCGCGGACTCGAAGCCATCGACAGTCTGAGGAAGTTGATAACGTCGCTAAACGCTCCGTCCTCAGCCGACTCGACGCTGGACTAGACGCGGACTGGGGCACTTGCCGGGTCTCTGGATGAGCTGCGCTTTCGGCGGGCGTAGAGCCTCGCGCGCGCGGATCGTAAACACGGTGGGAAACCCGCTGGAAAACTTGGTGGAACCCGTGCAAACCCGGCCAGCCTGCCCGCCCCCGAATTGGGCCCCCCTCGCGCGCGCGTAGAGAAACCCCGCTAGCGAACCCAGTGGAAAACCCGGTGTCCTACGGTGTCTCTAGGGTGTCTACTGGGTGTCTCGAAGGACGGCAATACTACCCGCCGTTCGCAGCCCGCTCCAGCGGGACTGAACTCCTTGGTGACGCCTTGGTGATCGCTGCTCCTTCCCTTCCGCGCATGACTGGTTGGCTCACCCTAAAACAGGCCGCGCGAGCATCCGGTATGCCGCCAGTACTGGTCCTCGCCCTCTGCCGCAGCGGCATCGTGCGAGCGCGCGCCGTGCGAGGCCGGTGGTGGGTGCATCGGGGTGAGTTCAGGGTTTGGGCCGCGCGGCGGGATTCGGTATAGCAAGCGCCGGCGGCACATCATATCTTCGCGAGAGCCAACGAGGCCCTACCCCTTCCGGGAGTACGATGGGCGAGAACGTGCTCTACTACGGCGACAACCTCGATATCCTCCGTCGCTACATCGCGGACGAATCGGTGGACCTCGTTTACCTCGACCCGCCATTCAAGAGCGACCAGAACTACAACGTGCTTTTCAAGGCCCAGGACGGACACAGGGCCGCCGCACAGGTCCAAGCGTTCGAGGACACGTGGCAGTGGGATGAGGCCGCCAGCGCGGCGTATCACGAGGTGGTCGAACGGGGCGGTAAGGTATCCGAGACCCTTCAGGGATTCAGGCAGATTCTCGGCGACACCGATATGCTGGCCTACCTCTCGATGATGGCTCCGCGGCTGGTAGAGTTGCACCGGGCGCTCAAGCCCACGGGCTCGCTCTACCTCCACTGCGACCCCACGGCGAGCCACTACCTAAAGCTGCTTTTGGACGCCGTATTCGGCCCGGAGAACTTCCGAAATGAGGTTTCTTGGAAGCGGACCAGCGGGCACAGCGACGCGCGACGCTTCGGTAGCGCCCACGATGTGATTCTCTACTACGTGAAGACCGACGCGGCCACGTGGAACGAGACCTACCAGCCGTACGAGGAGGACTACGTCGAGCAGTACTACCGCTATAAGGATGACGACGGCAGAGTCTTCATGTCGGGCGACGCGAGCGCCGCCGGCCTCTCGGGCGGCGGCTACGAATACGAGTGGAAGGGGATCCGGCGGGTCTGGCGCTACCCCATCGAAACAATGACCCGACTCGACAAGGAAGGTCGCATCTTCTATACCAAGAACGGCATCGCTCGGGTGAAGCGCTACCTCGATGAGTCGAAGGGCATGCCTACGCAGGACGTGTGGACAGACATCGAAGCTCTGCGGTCGTGGCATGCCGAACGTCTCGGCTATCCCACTCAGAAACCGGAAGCTCTATTAGAGCGCATGATCGCCGTCTCATCGAAACCTGGCGACGTCGTTCTCGACCCATTTTGCGGCTGCGGGACATCCGTCGCCGCCGCTCAGAGGATGGGACGAAGCTGGATCGGCATCGACATAACCCATCTCGCAATCACGCTGATCAAGACCAGGTTGTGGCACGCCTACGGAGAGGCCGCAAAGTACGAGATCGTGGGCGAACCAACGACCGCCGAGGATGCCGAGGCCTTGGCGGAGAGCGACCAGTACCAGTTCCAGTGGTGGGCGCTCGGCCTCGTCGGAGCGCGGCCGACCGAGCAGAAGAAGGGCGCGGACAAGGGCATCGACGGACGCCTGTACTTCCACGATGAGAGCGAGGGCGGGAAGACAAAGCAAGTCATCTTTTCGGTCAAGGCCGGGCACCTAAAGGCGGAGTACGTCAGGGACCTCCGCGGAGTCGTCGAACGAGAGAAGGCGGCAATGGGCGTGCTGATCACGATGGAGGAGCCGACGAAGCCGATGCGCCGAGAGGCGGCGTCCGCAGACTTCTACGAGTCCCCGGGCTGGCACACCAAGCATCCACGCCTGCAGATCATCACGGTCGCGGAGCTGCTGGGTGGTAAGAAGGTCGACATGCCGCCGGTGAAGCAAACGAACGTCACATACAAGCGCGCGCCGAGAGCCGTGAAGGGTGTCGCAGAGGTGGAGGTGATTGAGCTGCCGTTAGACACCCCGCCAGCCACAAAGCCAAGCAAGAGGTCGCGCTAGCCGAAAGGGGCCGGGCCGACGCCCGGCCCCTTCTGCGAATGCGGTAGGGCGACCACAGGGTCACCGTAATATCACGGCAAGGTCACCACGGGGTCACTCGCGCGCGCGGATCGCAAACCTGGTAGGAAACCCAGTAGGAAACATGGTGCCGCCGCCCCGGCAAGACCCGCAAACCCGGCCGCCCAAGACGGCCTCCTGCCCGTGCGGCTGACAGCCCGGCGTCCCCCGAAACGAAAGAGCCTCGCGCGCGCGTAGATACCCTAGGTAATACCCCTAGCGATACCCCCAGCGGTACCCCAGCGTACCCGCGTTACCCACGCGGCGCCGACGCAGGCCACAGGTTGCCGCACGTCGCCGCTGGGACCCGCTGAGGCCCCTCAGGACACTCGCGAGATACCTTAGAGATACCGTAGGATACCGTAGGATACGCTGCCCAGGGAGCAGCGGTAGAAACAGGCCCGAGTTGGACGCCAGAGCGGCCAGCCGAGGCCCTCTCCGGGAGGGCCGAATTGGTCTCGCGCGCGCGTTGGACTACGCCCGGACAACACACAGACAACGCCGGATAACGATGGACGCCGAGCCCGTCCGAGGTCGCGGACGGGCTTGGCCTCGCGCGCGTAAGCACCCGGGTAGTACCCCGACGAAACCCCTGTGAAACCCCAGCGTACCCGCCATTACCCCCACGGCGCCGACGAGGCCGACCAATTTCCGCTTCGCAATGCGCCTCTCCTCGCGCGCGTAGGTGGTCCGCTGACCCCGTGGCGACCTTGCATTGATCTTACGGTGATCCTCTACGGCCGTTCGAGATACCGTTAGGACACCGTAGGATACGCTGCCCGGGGAGCGTCGGTAGTACGGGCTGCGCAGACTCCAGCGCTGCCGGCTATGGTCCAGTACGACCCGTGGGTAATGGGTCAGTTTCAGCCCGTCGGGGGCTGAAATGACGTCCCTCTGGCGCGATTCTTGTGCGGTCAAGCACAAGCCGTTACGTTGGAGGCATGATGCTCCTAGGCGTAGGCGCCCGGTGACCGTCTGTCTGGCTGCGATCTCTCGTGGCCTAGTCATCATGGCCTGTGACCGGATGATCACTTCCGGCGATGTCGAATATGAGGGTCGTCCGGGCCTGAAGTGCTGGTGGTTCACATCCTCGGTCGCAGCCTTGTGGGCTGGCGATGCCGCCTTCCAGACAGAAGTCCTTGAGGACGTGACCGCGCGTGTCCAGAAGCGTGTTGCCGAGCGGCCCACCGATTGGTGGCGCGTCCAAGACGTCGCGGAGTTGTATTGTGCGCGCCACGCGGCCGCACGGTATCGCCGAGCCGAGACTGACACTTTGGGACGTATGGGCGTTGATCCGGAGCGATTCCGGAACGGTACACACGGGCTGTCCAATGAGATCGTGGACAACCTGATGGAGCGCATGATCAATTTCGAATTGCCAGGCGAGGAATACGGCGGCGGTACGGAAACCATCATTACCGGGATCGATACGAGCCACGGTTCTCCGATAGCCCATTTGTACCGAACATGGAAAGACAAGCACTTCTGCGAGGATTCCATCGGCTTTGCGGCTATCGGGTATGGGGCAAGTCACGCCAAGTCGCAATTCCAATTGGGCCGCTACGACGGGACGAAGCCGGGCGAGGAGGCGTTGTGGCGAAGCTATGTAGCGAAGAAGCGGAGTGAGGTAGCGCCCGGCGTGGGCAGCAACACGGACATGTTCACCATCGGCGCGCAACTCGGCGCAAACCTGACCATCAAGCAGGAATGGATCGCCGAGCTTGAGGCCCGCTACAGGCAAGGCGAGGCAGCGGAGCAGTTGGCCAGCGAGGCCAATGTGAACTGGGTGAAGGATTGGCTAGAGAAGAAGGGCGAATCGAAGGCCACCCCGCAGGACAAGGGCGGCTCTTCGGGGCCGCCTGGGCCAACGGGTCCGACACCGCCAGGAGCGCCACTCGTTCCACCTGCGGGTTCTGGTGGTCCCATAGGGCCGACTCTTGTACCAAGGACCGCTTGACAATAGGTTGGCTGTATGCCTAAACGCTCAAGCAAGCCACGCACCGATGAGAACCGCGCTGCGTTTGATGCGGTCAGGCAACTAGCAGGCGATTCGCCTCATACAGACTCGGATGAGTTGCGGCGCCACGCAGCTGCATTACTCGGCAGCTTGGGCGGAAAGAAGGGCGGGCCGGCTAGGGCAAAGGCGCTAAGTGCGAAGCGGCGAAGTAGTATTGCCAAGAAGGCGGCACAAGCTCGGTGGAAGAATAAGGGCCACTAGACCTTCGGTAGCCGCTCGATGTTCTGGTAGTAGAACACCTCCAGCTCTGCAAGTAGACCTCCGATTGTCGGCTGATCGCCGTCTTTGATCTCACCAACCGTGCCCTGATCGTCCCCCGCCTCGGCGAAAACATCATAGCGGTGAACGTGGTGAAAAGGGTTGTGAGTAGGTGCATGGGGACTGTCGTAACGGACGATGTTCCCTCGGCCCTCCACCTTCGCGTTGTAGGAATACGCGATGGTCATAACCTTGGGGTCCTTTGGATCTTCGTCCATCGCCATCAGGACCTTCAGAACAGTTACGACGATCGCGCCCAGGCACTTGATCTCTCCTGCCATCAGAAACAGTCCGTCGCCGTAATCTGAAAAGAGCAGACCGTTCCCACCGGGCAGAATGAACCCGGTAGATTCGTGATGCTCCATATGCGAATTGTGGACGTGAAGGTAGTTCGACAGCCTATGCGGGGCGCGCTTGATTCTCGTCTCGCTTTTGGCTCACCTCAAGCCAGAACAGCCATTCCGCAATGTCCGCCGTTTCGCGCAGCTCGTTGCGGGAAAGTTTCCCGAGCAGTTGGGCGGACGTCATTTCATAGCGGGTTTCAAAGGTCTTGATGCGCGCAGCCGTGGCGACGGCCTGGCCATTTGCCGGCGCAATCGCGCTTAGCGCGAGCCGGGCGATGGCCTTTTCGCGATCCTCGGGAGTGAACGATCGGAGATCGGTGAGACGAAGAGCGAGCGGCATTTGAAACCCCTCTCCCCTGCCAGAGAGTGAGGTGGCGGCCTTGCCGATGCCCGCCACTCTTGACAGAAAGTGCAGAGGGCTAACCTCGATGGCAATGGCCAAACTATGCGGTCTGCGGTCTAGACCCTCCAAGTACGGCTTTGTTACACGACTGGAAGATCGCCGTTTCAATGTGAAATAGCAACTACGGGTGTAGATGCTGGATGCTGATAGGGGCTTATATTCTTGACCGCTCAAGCATAGCTTCAATCTGTTGGCCGAGGTGGTCGCGCGCCAGCGCGGCCAGCCGGCTCGGCAGCTTCAAGCCCTGGTTAGCCAGCACGCTAGAAGCTTTCTCTGGGTAGACGCGCCAGAACGGCGAGTTTCTCGGCATTAAGCTCTTCCCAGAGAATGTAGATCAACGAGAGAAACCCCTCAATGTCGTTTGAGCGTAGGGCATACCCTTCAACCGAAGTGGAATGCGACGGAACCTTTCCTGGGCCATCGGTGCCAGCGTTCTGAATCCACACCTGTACCTCGGCAGGCCCGGGGTCCGAGTGAGCAAGCTGCTCATTGCGGAGCTTTAGGAGACGCTCGTGTAGTTCCCTCTGCGCTCGTGAGTATCGTTTTAACAGGCGAGACGGCAGCCTAGGAAGTACGTCGGCGGCAGTGCGGTTGTCGGTAAAGGGTCTTGCATATGCTAACACTGCTGTGGTCTCAAGAGCTCTTCGACTGGCGAAGTCTGGCTCACTAGCAGTGGAGTAAGGGCCGCGGCACGTAAGACGCTCCAGACAGAACGCGGCCTCGTTGAGGTCGAAAAGCGACAGCGTGAGGCGCTTGAATAGCGCGCGGTCATCGCTAACGGTCTCGGAGTCTGGCAAGCGTGCTGGCTAACGCGATGGGGTTAAGCTGCGGGCCGGCGTCCTGGACGCGCTGGCCGTTGGTTTACCAGCATAAGGGCCGAGTTGGTCGCGCGCCAGCGCGGCCAGCCTGCCTGACGGCTTCAAGCCCAGGGTCAGGCGCCCATGCGGCGCCGAAGAGCGCTCGGAGACAGAATCCGTGCGCCGGCATGCACCATGCGGTGGCAGTTCGCGCACAGCAGTGCGAGGTCCCTAAGACGTGTGGCCACTTCTTCGCCGCGACCGAGGCGGCCCAGCGGCCGTAGGTGATGAACCTCGGCGCAAGCAGCGCCAAGGCCCCCTCCGTGCCCGCCGAAATCAAGGTCACACGCCTCGCACCGGAATCGGCCCCTGCGGCGCGCCTCGGCCTTCTTCCTCCTGGTCAATAAAGGATCGCGTTCGCGTTCGCGGTGCATGCGGAGACGAAGGTTGCCCTCTCGGCCGACAAGAATCGGATCGGTTTCCGGGCTCACCTCGGCAGCGCCCTGGCGTTGTATGTAGATAATTGCCCGCGCATCACGGCGGCCATCCGGATCCGCCAAGCGGCGTACGGCGCGGGAGTCGGTGATGTGCCGCACGCAACGGTAGTTCCCACGGTACTCCCAGTAGTTACGCCCGAGCTTGATGAACAGCGGCACGGCTGAGCGCTGCTCAAAGAACCGGCGCGCATAGCGTAATCTGGTCCTGCCCAACCCGACGGGTACCTTCGGTGGCGCACTCGGATTCTTGGCTGGGTCTAGGCAGATGCAGACAACATTGCCGTCCTTGTGCGGCAAGAATCCCTGAAGATCTCCTCCGAGTCGCGTCGCGATGGCGCTGCGCGTATAGGAGGCGCCGATGGTCAACGCTCTGGGCATGGGCGCCTAACGCGATGGGTTTAGGCTGCGGACCGGGCCTTGGTCATCCCGGCCTCGTCCTACAACGTCGGGGTGCGCGTCGTCCAGAATCTCGTAGTCCTTGCTGCAAGCCCCGCAACTCGCCCTCGCCCTGGCGGGTCCGACGCCCTCGATTACGTGACCTCGTGGGCAGGTGAGCCCATCGCCGGTCCATCTGGCATACCAGCGCGCTGTCATCGGAACCGGGTCAACGGGTGCGGTGCGGCTACGTGGAAAGGGTCGGTGAAGTGACGGTGGTCGCCGACGAGCTACTGGACGGGTTCAACACCTCTGCGATGGCCTGCCCGAGGTCGTTGCGGCGTTCTCCTTGGCACACAACGTCGCAGGCGCCTTGGTTCGAGGCGTAGCGAATCTCCGCAGGTGGCCGGATGATCCATGCCGGGTACGGGGGCATCATGTATGCAAGATACCAAGCGCGACGCTATACGCGAAGCGAGCGTGGCGACCAGCGGCAGCGCGGACTCTGGTCACCGGATGTGACGCGCCAGCGCAGCCAGCCGGCCGGCAGCTTCAAGCCCTGGTTAGCTGCCACGTTGAGCGAGGAACCACTGGCATGCTTTGCCCATCTCGGCTGTTGCTTCCCTGCTCATGTAGTTTGGGTGCTTGTACGACTGAAATGCCATGGCTGGCCACGGGGCTTCAGGAAACCTGAATACGATCGGGCCGTGCTTCAGGCCCGCTGGGTAAGGATTGTTGGCAAAGGGGACTCTGGCGGCGCGGACGGTCGGAAGCACCGCCTCCCACGCGCTGTCCATGAGAGCACACACGATGCGGGGCCGCGCCTTCTTCAGCACGGGCCAGATACTTTGGGTCCAGCTACGCCCAAACTCACCGAAGTCGAGATCCCTTCTTGCGTTCGTTGAATGCTGGGACGCGAGGTTGAGCAGAGCCGTCAAGCCACGGGCGTACTGCGCACTGCCCAACATGTCTGAGCAGAATCGAGTCCATTTCTTTTCGCGAGAATCGCCCCAATTGAAGTTCATCGCTTCCGGGCCCACGCGCATTGGCTTGCCGGTGGCCTCATAGACGCTATCCGGCGTATTCGTCTTGCCGCCAGGACTGGCTCCCACGAGTGCTAGAAATGCGTTCGCTGCGCCGCCGCAGCCCAATGGCCAGAGATCGCCGGTGTCGCGCGTAGGTCGTTCAGAGCTGGCCGCGTACCGCACTGCGAGGTCGTCGGAATAG
The DNA here is from genome assembly GCA_044450645.1 of Binatia bacterium. Taxonomy (GTDB): domain Bacteria; phylum Desulfobacterota; class Binatia; order HRBIN30; family HRBIN30; genus JAGDMS01. The sequence continues at coordinate 10,403 of JBIOJG010000078.1, read as the reverse complement.
AGATTGGCGTCGGTCACGTGGCACCTAACGCGATGGGTTTAAGCTGCGGGCGGGCGCATTGGTCGCACTGGCCGTGTTCATGACAGTGTAGAGGTCGAGGTGGTCGCGCGCCAGTGAGAGCGAGCCACACTGACAGCGTCGAGTCCTCGTTAGGCAGCAATCCGTCACGGTTGCGTGCCAACAAGAGCCTGCAGCTGTGCCTTTACCACTAGCAGCCTCTCCGATGCGAGTTTCTTCTTCCCTATGGAGTCTGATCTGGGCGCGGGGAAGCGGGCAATTCCGATGATGTCCCAAAGGACGGCCGACAGATCACGACAGGCCGTGATAGCAGACTCGGGCAGGTAGAGAGCATTCGTGAGCATGTAGTTATTGGCTTCGTGATAAGCGCGCGTCGCGGCCTCGATCTCGGCATTCCTGTCCGTCCTAGTTAGCAGCTCGAGTGCTGCCCTTCGGTTGGGAGTCCAGTCTGCCTGTACCTGCTCCACGACGGTGCCTGGGAAATGTCGCGACTTCATGTAGTCGAGCACCTGCTCTGGGCTGTAAGCGTCGAACACTGGTGCCAGGCGGGCGCCGAACAAGCTGCCCGCGGCGCCGTCCGACACGGAAAGGAGCCGATAGAGTTCACGGCAGATTTCGTGGCGCCGCTCCACAATGAGACCGAGGTTGTGGAGATCGCCCTGATACTTTGCCTTCACCTGCTCCGCCTCCAGGCTAAGCTGGTGACGGTACTGATCGCGCTCGAAGTCGAATCTGGCTTGAACGCGCCGCTCGATCCACGAATCCACCACTCTGCGCAACGGCGACCCTGGCCACGCGTATACGGCCACGAGAACGCCGCTCAAGAGACCAGCGTAGGAGCCGATGCTGCGGAGGAAGTCCATCCAGCTCATGACGAAAGGAACTCCAGTGGACTGCGGCTTAACGCGATAGGTCACGCACCGGGCCAGGCACTGTGGATGCCAGATCCACGCACCAAATTCGGCCACGATTACCTAACTTGCACCACAGGTCCTAGCCCCGCCACCTGTCACGGCTGACAGGGGTTCACGCACCAAGGCCGACGCCGCCGGCCAAGGCACCGGACGCCGCCACTCCGAGTGCTTTTCCAGGCGGATTCGTGCGCACGTGAGCTTGGGAAGGGGGGAGAAGCCAGAAGAACCCTTCTCTATATACCCGTCAACGCAGGCGCGGGTATATAGAGAAAGGCTACAAGCGCTTCTCCCCCTGCTGGCCGCGCGTCGGTTGCCTTCTACTGCGCAGAAACGACAGCATCGCAGGCACTTGCGGCGGCTGCCACGCATCGGGCTGGCACTTTGGGGATCCCTGTCAGCGGTAACAGGTAGCGGCGGGCGCGGCGGGCGTGCAGGTTGGGGGGTGTTCGTGTGTCCGCGTCGGCCGTTGCTCGGCGGCTCCTCGCAGTTGAAGTGCGATGCGTCGGGCGGCCTGCCTCAGACTTGGGAGGCTGCCATGCGTTCGGGTTGCCCTGCCGCGCGAGAGGACGAATCGAATCCGACACTCGTCATCAGCCCCGATATGCGGCACACCTCATGCATAGACCACACAATCTTCCAAGCGCACTGCTGTGCCTCGGCCAGGTTCTTCGGTCACGCCTCCAAGACGGAGCGTCTGCAATGCGCACACTCCCGCTAAGAGTCACATTCATTACCTCGCTCCCACTCGCCATGGTCGCAGCACTATCCCTTGGGATATCCGGCTGTGACAGTGCTCGCTACGAGATTCAAGAGTCCAGAGACGGCTCTCTGTACAGATTGGATCGGCAAACGGGAGCAGTGACGGTATTGCGCGAAGGCGCGTTCACAGCGGTGCCCCTGGCGTCATCTGCCGCTGATACGACGCTTACGATAAACAAGCATTGGCCACGCGATACGATCCCGCTTGGTCACGACTCCGCGCTAGCTGTCGATATCGCAACGAAGTGGCGTGAGGGGAAGCTGTACTGCTTACTCCACGTACGACCGGGATCCGTTATGCAGAGACTGCTTGCTCGAGCGTACGCTCCCAGTGTCTTTCATATCAATGTTGAAATCGATGACCAAGATGGCTACAAGCTTGCTGAAATCGTGGTGCCGCTGTCCGAGTTCGTCATGGTGGTTGACAACAGGGGGCGACTAATCGAATACCGGGCGGATATTTCGATCCCGTTAAGCGAGAGTCTCTACAGAGCGCTCAGAACGACCACCTTAACTTGGAGTTTCCCTTGATGGCGACGTGAGATCCGAGCGCCCTCGACCTCCGACTGCATCCTCCGTGCCAGCGCGACCCCTGTCAGGGCTGACAGTGGCGGCACACCCAAATCGACGTGCAGGTTAAGCGCAGCCTCTTATGACTCCGAAAGAGCGATCCGTCGCGCTAAGGAAGACCGCCAAGGGTCGGACCAACACGGCCACACCAATGGCTAGCAGCGTGCCGCTCCCCCGAGATCGCGCGGCGCCTCGCGAGTACGTGCCCGTCGATTACTGGACCTGGAACGATTTGGCCCGGCGTGGCTGGTCGCCTGAGCTTGCCGCTTCTACCCTAGCGGCACCCGTGCTCTTTGGCAGCGCGAGTAACAGTCAAGCTCTGTGCCTTTCACCTGAAGGCGTCATTGACTGGTGCGAGCCTCCGGAAACTCTCCGTACCTCGCTCGTGTGGCCCAAAGAAGCCGTACTGCTGGCCGAGTACGATCGCCGCGCCACCCTGCACAGCCTCGCTCGAAGCGTCGCGGACGCACCAATACTGTGGGGTCGCCTCTATCCCCCTGGGAACCCTCTTCCGCTAGTGGTAGACGCCATTGTCGACCTCGGAATCAGCAAGATCCACACGGACCTTAACATCCCGCAGCTTCTCGGAAAGAGCATGGCATCTGTTGTACAGAACTCATTAGTACAGGGTGCGATACAGGCGTACCTCCGTCACCACCTTACTAACTACGACCGATCGGTCCGACAGGGGAATGAGGACTACCTGGCCATCCGCACGGCTATCGATACTTCACTTGGCGAGCTATACCCTTTTCTTGCCAACCTCAGAGCGCACCAGTTCAATCAGCGGGCGCAGGAGGCCGAGAAGCGCTGGTGCGCCGGCGACCCGCCAACGCAGATCGCGCGCGAGCTTGGTCTGGACAACGCGACGCTCTACGCCTGGCGTGACAAGTACAAGTGGCCCAAGCGACCGGGGCCCAAGTAGGACGGCGGCGATCCACATCCCGCGATGGAGACGGACATGGTACAACTGCTTCCCATGCTGATCGTTGCTGCTACACTCGCTTCGTCTCGTCCACCCCAATCAAGTCTCGGGGGCTGCCCAGAGGGAAGTGAAATCGGTTACGTGCGCGTTACTCGGTCAGTGCAACTCCGAGATTACGACACGCGCGAGGTCTTCACGCCGGTTCGTCGAGGTGACGAACTGCGCCTGTGCAGATTTGAGGGTACCGACGCCATCGTGACCATCTGGTCCCACGGTTGGGGGTACCGTCTTCCAAAGTCGGCTGTAGACTCGCCGTCCGCCGCGACGTATCGGCAGCTGTCTCCACCGGAACGTGCCTGCATCGCGCAGCAGATCACCAATATTCAGGGACGCTATAAGTCACGTGAGCAGGGCCGCCGCTTCCTGCAACTCGCGCGACAGCGTGGTGTGAGCCTTGAACAAATCGCGCGGGTACGTGAAGTGGCCGCCGACGCACTTGAGCTCGACGTCGGCAGCTCGGACCCTTGCCTAGGCCTTCCTCCCTTGGCAGCACCCTCGAACAGGAGCGGTCGACCTTCGCACGCAGACTCCCTGCTGCAGGCCGCGCTTCGAGCTGACATCACCGGATGGTCCGCTCTACTGGCGTTCACGCAAACGTCAGAGCCAGAGTCACTCGTAACGGCCATCTCGGAGGCAAGCAGAGCCTCCACTATCATCCAACTATCAGGCCTCGCCTCCGACAGCCTAGTCGCGGAGGTGGCACTGGCCGCGCGTTCCCTTTCTGCGGCTGCGACGCGCCTGCTCCCTGGACTAGCGCGATCCGGCGCCGTCTCGTTCGATGACTGTCGGACTACGGTCGTTGCGGCCTCTCTTATTCTCGTGCTGCTTAGAACCAGGTGGCAGGACAGAGGCTACGGCAACTTGTCGATCTCATGGGCCGACCCCAATGCGAGACCTCAGTGCCGGACTAACTAGCTCTAAGCTGTCAGCGTGGCCCGCTGTCGTCGTGTGCCTCTATCCGCGACGTTCCGGGCTGGCGCACGACCAAATCGATCCTTACGATGAGAGTGGCCAGCGCGGGCTAATGCGCCGGCCCGCAGACTTAACGAATCGCGTTACGGCTACGGGAGAGTATCATGTGCCGGTCCTGGTATCTCTACCTACTGGGCGCGTTACTGATCGCCCGCCCTGCGGAATCCCAGTCCAGCCTCGACGCTACAATGCCTGGCGGCGGTACTCTGCGTCAGCGGGTCTATCTCGATGTCGTCAACCTTGAGCAGGCAGAGCGGGCATATTACGCTGCCAACGGCGTCTATACGACCAGCATCGATCGCCTTCGGCCTTATCTATCCTACGATCCGACCGCGTTCATGCCGCTGTACGCATACCTAGCCGGCTGTGCGAATGAGTCTCAGTCGCGGAACGTGCCCTTAGAGTCTGCTTGTCCAGGACTCTATGAGCCGGACCTAGTTGCTGACCTGGGCTACTTCGCGACAGCGAGCACGAGCTCCGCGCTCAGCGCGCAGCTCCTCGACGAGCGATCGCAGTCTGTCGACGTGGCCTTGCAGCTGACTGAACCGTTTCGCCTATCGTGTGCCGCGAGGATCGAGGCCTCTGCGGGCGCGCGAAGCCTGCGGTGCCTACAGCCCGGGGCCAACGGGCAGCCTGCAGAGTATTGGGTCGACAATCCGCCTGCGGCGGTCCGGATGAGACCTGCGGACTTGCAAGCAATGCTCGAGGAGGGTCGACGGCGCGTCATTAGAACTACTGAGGTTTTCGCCTTCCAGCCTACCACGGGCCCAGGCCGCGCCGCACGGTCACAGCCCCCCACATCGCCAGGCCCTCGAGCTGGACCAGCGGTGATCACTCCTTCCGAGGCCGCCCGCAACGTTGGCAAGAATGTTGTTGTGGAAGGAACAATTGTGGACATGCGCGTTTCCCCTACTGACAGCGCAATGATTCTCTATTTTGGTAGCGCGCCACCAAACGACTACTTCACCGCCATGATTCCGCGGCGCTTCTTGTCTCGTTTCCCCACGCCCGCTCAGCTCTTGGGTCGTCTGGTTCGTGTCCGCGGATTGGTACGGAGTGTTGGGGGAAAGCCGCTCATGGCCCTCGAGCTGGATCATCAGTTGTCACTCACATGGTGATTCGAAGCTGCCGGGCTGCCTGCCTGCGCTGGCGGGCACGAGGCTCAGTTGGTATGCTGCGAGTAACCCAGCGGCTTGGGCGTCCAACGCACCGGCTCGCAGCTTGAACCTGATCCGTTAGGCCGCGCATGAGTGACGATCGCTTCCCCCCGTTCATATTATCTGGTGCCGGCCTGATCGTGTCTTCCAGTTCTTCTGCGAGCTACCAGCTGCTTACGGAGCCTGAGAAGACAAGCGTCGCCGACGCCGTCGAACACCTCCAGGGAGGCGGACCGCCGAGTTCGGTCCACTCGCTTCCAGCTCCCTTCCCGACCGGCAGTTTCGAACTACGCCTTCCGCAGGATATAAGGGTCGTTGCTCAGGTGGAGCCCTCTGGGGTCGTGCGGGTTATCGACATCTACAGTAAGCGGACACTGGAACGGACGGACCTCAAGTCCGCTACCGACAACCCGTGAAGGCCCTTGAGCCGCTGGACTTTAGCTGGCCAGATTGCGAGAACGAGTTGAAGGAGTTCCGTGTACTTCTCGATTCGCACCATGATCTCAGTGAGCGGGCAGACATTCTTCCGTTCTTTCGGAAACGGCGCAATCTGAGCTCGTTCATCAGTACATATCATCCCCACCTACTGACACGGTCCCTAATCGCCTACGAGTATCCCCTCTACGGTGATTTCAGCACTGATCTACTGGTCGGCGACGCCAGAGCCAGTGCCTATTGCTTTGTCGAATTCGAAGACGCTACGCAGTCAAGTGTCTTTCAGGACGGAGGTCGATCCGTGCCGTACTGGTCGCAGCGATTCCTGTCCGGGTATTCTCAATTGGTCGACTGGTTTTGGAAACTCGACGACTTCCGCGCTACCGCCGATTTCACATCTCGCTTCGGAAACCGATCTGCCCAGTTTGCAGGCTTTCTAGTAGTGGGCCGATCACGCTATGTGCGTCCGGTCGATCTTGAGCGCCTTGTATGGTGGCGCAACTCTGTCAGAATCAGCAACCAGAGCGTGTTCTGCCTCACGTACGACGAGCTGTGCGAGGGCTTGGAGATGCGCATGGCAGCGTCTCGCTGGGACTGACGCTCAGCGCGGCGCGGCCCAACCAAGAGGGTTGTAGCCGCCGGAGCGGGCTGTCCGCGCGGGCGCTCGCAGCACCGAGGGCGCGTGTACGGACATATGCTACGGTGTTCCGAGGATGTTCTCGGGATGTATACCAGGGCACAGCACGGATGTACGGACGATTGTGTGGCGGCCCCCCCCGAGTTCCTTGCGCCGGGCCTACGGCCAACTGGGGACCCCCCGCCGGAAGCACGTCAGACCCCGCAAGTGCCCTAGTCCGTGTCTAGTCCAACTCTATTCCCAGACCGACGATCATGGTCGTGGGCTCGTGTCTCGACATGAATGGAGCTATGCCGCCGCCTAACGCAATGGGTTTGCGCTGCGGGCCGGCGCGTTGGCCGCGCTGGCCGGTGGTTCGCCTAGCATTGGAATCGAGTTGGTCGCGCGCCAATGGGCCTCTCCGTGGAGCGCCTACTGCCAGCAGCCAGGCTCTCCTTCGGTCAGGCCCGCTCTAGGTGGCGTCGTCTTGCCGACGAATATGGCGCATGTCCAATGCGAGGCGGCATGTGTTGCGGTAGCCGCCCAACCGAGGCCACTGACATCCGTGATAGTCACGGTCACGCCATTTGAAGGAGAATAACTCAGGTGGCTCATTGCCCCCGTATACGTGACGCTGTCGGCGAAGAAGCTCTCCTCTGCGGTGACGAGGTTCCGAAGGTCCGCTCTGATGGTTGCCCAGTACACGTCTCTCGTGCCGCCAGTGGAAGCGGAATCGCGCACGAGTCCTTGGAGCACCAGCTCTTGGTGACACAACTGCAAGGCCTGGGTCACCCGCGCGGACGGCTCGCGTGCCTCGGAGCCAAACCCGTACACGGCGAAGGTGGCTCCGATCCCATATCCGCAACCATAGTCCCCCGGACTAGATTGGCGCTGAAGCTCTCCCGTTTCTGTAATTCGCCGCAGGCTGCCATCACATGTGGTGTATCCTCGGCCAAGGAGGTCGTCCCTCTGCGGGACGTTGGGCAATACACGCTGGGCCTGTGCGACTCCGATGTAACATGACCGCTTGTAGAGAAGCGTGATGATGTCGTCGACAGTCGCAGTCTGTGACGAAACGACAGGTTGGTTCTGGGCACTCCACACGCCAGACTGACCTCTGTAGGGCCCACCCACGATACGGTAGGCGCCTCCGATAAATGAGCCGATGACTGGAGACGTCCAAACGATGGTGTCACCGGTCATTGATGCCGTGACGAGTATTAGGCTGTCGTGAGATCTGATGCCTTGAAAGGGCCCGCTGCCGCCCAAGGGGGCTCCGATAGTCAGATAGCCGCTTACGCGCGAGCCATCATCGGCCTGGAAGTTGATTAGTAGTGACGCTGGAGAACCAGGCAACCCACTGTTAACCACAGTTCCAGAGTACCGAACCGGGACTTGCGAAAACAGCGCCCTGGGGGACACGACGAGAGCCATGACGGCTATCGCGAACCTGGATCGTGAATGGCTCAATGTGTGTCTCCAATCACCCTCTGCGAGCTGAGACTCTAATAGCGCGTACCGCGAAGGTCGCCGCTGAATCGACCTTGATCTCTGATGTCGGTCCACTGACCCTGAAGTACGCCAGCCCTGACGTTACCTTCAAGTCGAGTGCTCCCGTCCTCTGACGTAACAATGAATGTTCCGTCTGCCCGTCTTGCGCCACCTCCGAACAGATAGACGGAGCCCCCACTGTTGTTGCGGAGCACCAAGTCGACCCAAACTGAGTCCTGACCTGTGACGAGTGCGGCGACACCAGTCCAATCAACCGCACCAGGCGATTAATATCCCGACGTCAGGGTATAGAACGTGCGGGTGACTAGCCTATAGAGGCCGATGGGGTTCGAGAGTGGGATGGCGTGCCGAGAGGCCACGGCCACGACAGAGTACTGAGCTCCAGACTTGGAAATTGTCGTGGCCGTGGCATAGAAGCCGTCATTCGTCTGGTAGCCGTCATAGGTGAGGCCGCCTACGTCCAGCACAACTTGTCCCGAAGCATCCGTACGAAAAGTCGTCATACCATAGACGCCACGAAGTCCCACAGCGGAATCGTCCACTAGAGCGGCTAGCATCAGCAACCCTATCTCGTCTGAGCCGGCAATCAGAAGCCCTCGATCGCGCCTGCCGTTGAGCGGGCCGGTGCCCGTCCAACTCTGATCCATCAAGAAGGTTCCTGCCATCGAGGCGGCGGGAGAGACTGCGCGAGACGGTGCTGCGGCGGTCGCGGTCTCACCAAGCCGGGCCTGGGTGTTGGAATGCCCGAAGACTCGCGCAAGTGGCCGATCGGCGGTTGAAGCTTGGAGCAGGCCGAGTGCGTATCGCACCGGTACGGCGAAGTTCAGTTGCTGACCACCCTCAAGGTAGAATGTCGAAATGGCGAAGACTCTACCGGAGGCATCAAGGACCGGGCCGCCGCTGGAGCCCGGGCTGATTGGAGCAGTGACTTGGACAACCTCCCTACCCAGGATGATACGGGAGGCGCTGACAATGCCATCCGTGACCGTCTTGGTGAGACCGAGCGGGCTACCGACCACGACCACTCGCTCGCCTACGGACGGGACGCTGCTGCGAGTAGCTAAGGCCGGCAGCCCAAAGCCCGGGATGCGCAAGATCGCGATATCGGCAACGGAGTCTCCGTCGACAAGGCTGACACGATCAAACCGCTCGCGCGTGCTGAGTATCACGATCGCAGCAGAAGCTCCTTGGAGTACGTGCCAGTTGGTCACGATGACGCCATCGGGACGCACGATGAAGCCGCTTCCTTGGCTAATGGTATCGCCGCTAGCGTCGAGGACCATGATCGTTACCGTGGCGGGTGTAGCAAGTTCAGCTATGCGCGCTGTGGTTAGCCGCGGAGCAGCATGCGCCTGACGTACAACCTGTGCCGCGCAGCTTGAGTGCGGGTTGATCATTGCGAACGTTAGACCGAGGAATCCTACTAGCCGCCTGGTCATTACTCCCTCACCAGAAACTCAGCGGTCTCATGGTCGGTGCGTTAGCAGCACCATCTCCGTTTGGGCGCGAGCTTCATTCCTACCTAGCATGAACGATGGCGCCCACTACCATCGCCAACTCAGCAACGAGCCAGCGGATTGGCTGATTCCATGACTGCGGCGCCTCGTTGGCCCTTCGGCTCATCGTCTACCTATGGCTCTCCGCCGCTGCCTTGATGCGCATTTCAAACGCAGGCTCCCATACCGACTTAGTGGAACATTCCTCGGTGACAATATCCGTGCTCAATCCTCGGGCCATCCCGACGCGAATCCAGCTCACGGTGACGCGAACCGTGGACCTGACGCTATCTCCGCGGACAAGAACATTGTAGGTAGCCTGCGTCGGGCGGAGGTCCGGTCCCATGATGTCCCTGCCGCAGTCCGCGACATCACCGAGGTCTGGCGCCACCCCGAGACGGTCAGTTGCAATAATTCCTGACGAACGGTCCACCGTCCTGATGGGGAGATTTCGGTTAGCGAACTCGTCAATCACCGCGTCCCAGGTCTTGCCAAACGAGGCGTTGACGACTGTTACCGCGGCTCGAGGGACCGGCAAAGAAGGGTTCCTGACACTCTGGCAACCAACGATGCTCAGGAGGAGAACGACCGGTGCGAAGCGGACGGTTTCCATCGTGACCCCCCTCAGAGAGAGCCGGCGTCACCCCCACGCGCAACGCTCGCATCCCCAACTTGCGCACTGGCCGCGCGCCGCGCCACCTGTCAGTCCTGACAGGGGTCACCCCGGGGGTCGACGCCTGCAGGCCGAGCCCCACAGCGCCACCGCTGTTGGCCTGGGGTGGTCTAGGCACAGGCGCTGCTGCGGAGGGGGAGAAGCGGGAGGAACCGTTCTCTATATACCCGTCAACGCAGGCGCTAGCGGTCCACGGTCCCGCTCACGATCCCGTGCCGGATCCGCGCGGCCTTGGCGGAGGCGCCCGAGTCGGCCACCACGCGCACCCGTGCGCGCGCAAACGAGCTGCCCGGCGG
>JBIOJG010000077.1:0-22486 GCA_044450645.1 Binatia bacterium | reverse complement strand
TCAGTGCTCGGCAGAATTGACCCTGTGCCTCGCCAAAATTCTATCCGCGCTTCTCAAGCGGCTTCCCGCCACTCGTAGCGGTGGTGCAGGCCGACACGGGGCAGTGAGGCGACCATCGCGCACGGCGAAGTCGGCGGACACACCGCGCGGGTGATCGGATTGGAGGGTGGTCACGGACTGGACTTGGGGCGCAGACTGAGCGCACCAGGCGTGTGTCAGGCCGAGCGCTCGGTCGCGGTGAAGAACAGCCGCAGCATGTAGGCAACGACGGCTAGGGCCATCACAAAGCACACCACAAACAGGACGAACGGGCCCCACTGCGGCGCGATGCGCCAGCTGGCCGGGTCGAATTGCCCGGCGAGCTTCAGCAACCGGACGGTGTGCCGCGCGTACACCATCCCCACCAGCGAGACGAAGAGCATCGCCCCCGACACCGGGAAGTTCTTTTTGAAGAAGAAATGCAGCGAGCCCAGCGACAAGAGGATGGCCGCCGTCAATCCCCAGATGGCCGGGGTGTGCATGAACGCTGCGAGAATCGGCAACAGCGACAACAGGTAGGCGAGACCCAGCATGAAGGCCAAGGCCATGCCGACGACGAAGAACGACTTGCCGACCCGATAGGTTTCGGTGGCGTTGCGGCCAAGCATCCCCACACAGAATCCGCCGACCGTCACCGCGCCGACCACCATGTGCAGCCAGCGCAGGAGATAGTCGCCCGTCGCCGGGTTCCAGACGAGGCCGGACTGGTCCTGGGTATAGAGTGCGCGGATGAGGTCGGGCCGTTCCGCCATCGCGAAGATGGACCCGTAGGTAATCGACACGTACATCATCCCCACTAACGCCAGCAGGAGGAGCGGGAGGTTGACCCTGCCGGACTTCTCGCTCTTGCCGGCGCAGAGGTAGAGCGCGCTGTAGGCGATGAGCACCGCCGCAACCACCATGAGCCAAAACCAGCCGCTCACGATCGCCGCCGCGTAGGCTTGCCGGGGATAGACCAGCTGCAGAAACAACAGCGGCGCGACGCCGAGGGTTACCGTTGCCGCCATAATCGTCGGGAACAGCCTTGTGAACCGCACCAGCGTCGGGTCGTCGCCGCGTCCGCGCACCGCGGCCTGCGCGACGAGGATGACGCCGCCGAGCAGGAAGTTCATCGCCACGAAGTGCAGGGACAGCGTCAGCAGGTGCAGCGTGGTCACCAGCCACAGCGGCGCGGACAGGAACTCGTAGTTTGGGAGGGTCATTGCTTCACCTGGCTTCCGAGGGTCTGTATGTAGGCCACCAGTGCGGCCCGTTCCGCCGCGGAACCGGTGTAGGCCGGCATGCCGTCCCCCAGGTTCGCGGCCGCATCGAGCAAACCGTTCAGGCCATCACTGTCGAGGCCGGCGAGGGAAGGTGACTTGTCGCTGGCGGTGCCGAGCACGTGGCACTTGCCGCAGCGCAGCCCGTAAGCCTTCCGGCCGAGGGGGTCCCCCCGCTCAGCACAGATCTGCTCGAGCGGTCGCTGGTCGACGCGGAGGTAAAGATACTCGGCAACCTCGTCCGCTTCCGCGGCCGTACCGAAAAACGCTGGCATATGCCCATTGAGGAGGTGTGTGCCGCGGACGATCGCGGCGATGAACGCGCGGTCGGTGCCGTCAAACGCCGCCTTCAGCGGCTTGTAGCCGTCGATCGTATGACAACTGCGGCAGGCGTGGCGGAACAGATCCGCGCCGTCGTCCGCGGAGCGGTACGCGACGTGCGCGAGATAGCCGTGCGTCCGGTAGCGGTCGGCCTGCGCAACCTCGACGCCGTTGCCGTAGATGTAGCCGGTGATGGCATAGGGTTTGCGGAGGGCCTCGCGGAACATCTCAAACGAGCCGAACCACGCCAGCCCAACCACCATGAGCAGCCCCGCCATCGCAACCGGCACTCGTCGCGCCATTGCCCGAGACACCAGCAGCAACACGCCGATCGCGGCGGCGAGCCAGATGCTGCCGTGGAAGGCCTGCATCGGTGCCGGCATGGCTTGCAGCGCCTTGGTCGTGATCGCGACGGGAATGGCTTGCCAGTACCAGTACTGCGCCAGCGCGGTAACGACCAGTCCGGCAAGGCCCCAGGTCGTCACCGTGCGCACCGTGCGCGCCTTGAAATCGCCCGCCTCAAGCCGGGCCGCAACCAGCAGGGCGTACAGGCCCGCCAGCATCATGCACACCCCCGTGCGCAGGACGAGCGATGGCCAGAATGTCGGGTTGAAGAAACCGTCCCAGAATTCGCCGCTGGCCAACCACTGCCCCGGCGTCAGCATGAAGGTCAGAATGCCGTTGATGACGAACAGGGAGAGCCACGCGGCGCCGAAGTAGATCCACCCCACCGTGAGGTGCGCGGCGGCGGTCATGTGCGCCCAGCCGTAGTAGTACACCAACGCCGCGGTGATCTCGACGACGAAGAACGTCCACTCGATCGCCCACCCCCACACGTAATTGTGGATCAACGCCTCCGTGGCAGTCGGGTTGAGCAACCCGATGATGAACCAGATGCCCACGCCGGTCAGCGCACCGGCCACCAGGGTGAGGCGCGCGAAGAATTTGCTGAGGGTGTGCAGAAAAGCGAGCGTCGCCTCGTCGTTGCGCCGGCGCGCCGCCTGCTCTGTCACCACCAGATACAACCCGCCGCCGATGGCAAAATGGGAGATGAAGACGTGCACCACGGCAATCCCGCCCATCAAGAGCCCATACCCTAGCGGCGCGTCCCAGAATGGATAGTTCATGGTCGTACCTTATTGCGAATGACCGGCCGCTGGACGAGGGCACGGAGGCCGCCGCTCGGTTGCGCGGCACGAAACTTGTGCCCTACAGAACAGCAACGCAACGACGGCCCGCCTTGCCTTCCCAGGCTTGCAGAAGTGGGAACGCGTCGCGGCCTAACAGCGCAAATTCCGGAAGTGGCGGGCGCCGCCGGAGTACCGTGCCGGCGGCGATACCTGCCGTCGCGCCCATCACGAGCGCAAGCAGAATGATCAAGGGCAAGAGAACAATGACAGGGCAACGAATCGTCAGGAAGACAGGAGCCGAGAAAAGGTCTCCAGGCGCAGTGGAGCCCGATAATGCCTTCGACCCGGTTGGCCTTACAGAACCGACGCGCAGCCGTTCAGGGCGTTGTTCACCACCGCGAGAATCTCATCGACGGTGATCTGGCCGTCATGATTGGCGTCGCCCGCGTCACACACAGCGACGAGCGTGTTACCGAGGGCGATGTTCACTAACGTGAGGATCTCGTCTACCGTTGAAGGAGGCCCGCAATACGCCCGACGTCATCATCCACGAGATGCACGAGGACACCGAAGTCGCGAGCGCGGCGGGCGACATCGGCACCGCCGACCCCTACACACGCCTGGTCCAGACGCACCAAAAGAACCGCTGGTTGCTGAACGAGCTGCTACAGAAGCGCGACGGATTGGTCAGTTAACGATCGTCAAGACTGACCACCTCAGCGGGCCGAACATCCTGCCGCCGTTCCGGGGCGCTCGAAAGCACGCCAGATCCTTTTCCCAGAAAGCGGAAGCTCCGAGCCCGCATGATGCGAATCTTGGTCGAGGGAGCTTTGGCAAGGCACGTGCTGCAGGAGAGTACGGATGGGTGTGTCTAGGGATGCCCGTCACAGCCCCGTTCCAGGTGCAGGACAACATCACTGAGCCTGGTGCCGCCAGGTTCAAAAAGGAGTTCAAGCAATGAAACGACCTTCATGGAGCGTCAGACGGACGATATACACCGGTGTGTATGCTGCGGCCCTCGTCCTTCCCCTCGCGGTGGCGGCGGAAGAGCCGGCGAAGAACTCCAGCTACGCGCCCGTCGCCATCGGTGAGGACTTCAGCGCGATCATGGCACGCATGAAGGCGGCCAAAGCCGGGGTGGAGAAGCGGCAGGCCGATCTGCTCAAGGACCGCTACGACCTGAGCAACCGGCCGGCGAAAGGCGTCACCATGTCGCGCGGCAAAGCGGTCCAGGAAGGGGTCCGCGCGAAGCTGTCAAAAGGGGTGAGCTGGGAGGCGCTCGCCGCGATGAGCCCCGATGAGATCCGGAACAAGGATACCTTCCCTGCCGGCTTCCTGCCGCTCCCGCACCCGAACCATCCCGAAGGGGGCATGGTGTTCCCCAAGTTCCACATCGATGAGATCAAGAAACAGGAAGGCCGCGACCTCACCCGTTTCGACCTGGACTTTGACCTGCCTGATCACTTCCTCCCGGAGTTTCCAGCCCCGATCTACTTGACGACACGCCCCGATCTCGGTGACGTATCGAAGGGCAAGCTCCTGACCATCGATAACTACTATGAGATCTTCAATGGGATCTTGAACCCGAAACAGATCGAGGGCCTGCGCCTGCTGCTCACCCCGTTCCCACAGCAGCAGTTCAACCAGACCGAGGACCGGCGCTCCGAGCGCCCCAGCCGGGGCGTGGCGTGCTTCGATTGCCATGCGAACGGGCACACGAACGCCTCGACGCATCTCGTGGGAGATATCCGTCCGCAGGAGTTCCGCCATCGCATCGAGACGCCGTCATTGCGCGGGGTGAACATCCAGCGGCTGTTCGGGTCGCAGCGCGCGCTCAAGAGCGTCGAAGACTTCACCGAGTTCGAGCAGCGCGCCGCCTACTTCGACGGCGATCCGGTGACCGCCACCAAGAAGGGCGTCAACATCCTCGAACGCGCCAGCCAGGTCCACGACATGGCGGAGTTCGAGGAACTGCTCGACTTCCCGCCGGCCCCGAAGCTCGGCATCGACGGCAAGCTGGAGCCCACGAAAGCCACAGAGTCGGAGCGGCGCGGCCAGGATCTCTTCTTCGGAAAGGCCCAGTGTGCCAGCTGCCACCCGGCCCCCTATTACACCGACAACACCATGCACAATCTGCAGGTGGAGCGCTTCTACAAACCGCGCATGGTCAACGGCCTCATGGCCAGTGCCGACGGGCCTATCAAGACCTTCCCGCTGCGTGGCATCAAGGATTCCCCGCCGTACCTGCACGACGGGAGACTGCTGACGCTGGAGGACACCGCCGAGTTCTTCAATCTCGTGACCAGCGTCACGCTCACCGAGCCGGAGAAGAGCGATCTCGTGGCCTTCATGCGGCAGCTGTGAACGCAGACGACCATGACCCATCTACTGCCAGGCCAGCCGGCGGGCCTGGCAGTATACGGAATGCCTGGCCGCAATCGTCCACCATGTGGTATGAGCAGCAGAATCAAAGGAGGGGCGAGCGATGAAGGGCAACGCGAAAGTCATCGAAGCGCTGAACGAGGTCCTCGCCAGCGAACTCAGCAGCATCAACCAGTATTTCATCCATGCCAAGATGTGCGCGAACTGGGGCTACAAGCGGCTGGCGGAAGCGGATCGCAAGGAGTCGATCGACGAAATGAAGCACGCCGACGAGCTGATCGAGCGCATCCTCCACCTGGAGGGCGTGCCCAACATGCACCTCAGCAAGGTGCAGGTCGGCCCGACCGTTCCCAAGCAGCTCACGTTGGATCACGCGCTGGAAACCGAGGCAGTGTCCCGGCTCAACAAGGCGATTGCGCTGGCGGTCGAGAAGGGGGACAACGGCACCCGCGAGCTGCTGGAAAAGATCCTCGTCTCCGAGGAAGAGCACGTGAACTGGCTCGAATCGCAGCTGATGCTCATCGAGCAGGTAGGCGAACCAAACTACCTCGCTGAGCAGATCCGTGACTGAACCTACCAAACCTCGTTTCCCAGCCCGCAGGTGAACGCGACCGGGGCGGAGAGGGCGCTGCCGGGTGGCACAGTTTCGGCTCTGCGAGGTGGCAACGGTCAATGCTCAACCCACGTACGTTCAGCTTCGGCAGCACGGCAGCCATCGTCACCAGTATGGGTCTCATCATCGGCTTGGGCACTGCGACGGTGAGCCCGGCGACTATCGTGGGCGGGCTGCTGATCGTGGCGGTCGCTGACAACATCACCGATTCCCTGAGCGTCCACATGTACCAAGAAGCGGAGCAACTGGAAGCCCGAGCGGCCTTCAGGGCGATGCTCATGAACTTCGTGGCACGCCTGCTAATTGGTCTGACGTTTGCGATTGTCGTACTGGTGTTTCCCAACCCCTATGCCGTCATCATCGCGCTTGGATGGGGCCTTGTGTTGCTGGTCGGCCTGTCGTACGTCCTGGCCCGGGCGCGAGACGTCCGCGCGCTGCCTGAGGTCGGCAAGCACCTCGGAGTGGCCGTGGTGGTGATCGCCGCGAGCCGGGTAGTCGGTTTGTGGATCCTCCGCAACGTGAAGTGAGATGAGACTTCGTGGAGGACATCTGGGTTCTGCCTCAGCCGTATACTTGATAAACGGGATTCTAACGAATGCTAGCCTGAGGAGCGCCAGTTGGCGCTGTCGTGTGGCCGGCATTTGCTGAGGAAGTGTTCCCGCTCTCGGCGTTTTGGCTGTGCATACTATCGTATAGCGATATAATACACCGCAGTAGCCTGTGCCTCGCCAAAACCTCATCCGCCGCACTTTGAGCCGAAGATGGGTCGCCTGCGCTTGGAACGCATCCGCCGTTTCCATCGACAGTTGCCATTACAGACGGAAGTTCGCATCGTCCTGGGATGCTTCTCCTCTTCAAGCTCACCCTCTGGGGGCTTCGCTCCCTGGCGCGCTCGCGACAGGCGCTGGTGCTCGACAATCTCGCCCTGCGCCACCAACTTGCCACTCTCGCGCACCGCGCCCGCCGTTCACGCCTCGTACCGGTAGACTGCCTGTTCTGGGTCGCCCTGCGTGCGGTGTGGACCGACTGGGCCAGGTCCCTCGTCGATGCCGTGAGCAGGTGACATTTTTTGTCACCGCTTCGCCGCTTCGAGTGGCGAGATGCGTCCGAAGGGCGCGGATAGAATTTTGGCGAGGCACAGGTCACTTGTGCAAATGCCGCCCGGCGCTTTTGGCTCAGTTGAGGCGCGCTATCCTCGCTTCCGCATCACACACGACCAGCCGCGCAACTCGACGCCGCTGGGCAACCCCATCGCTTGCAGATCGACATCGTCGGGAATGTCCAACCGTGTCGCACTGAGCGACACGATCTCGAAACAGGATTCGGCGGCGAGGACGATGTCGGCAGCCGTCCGCGTCGGAATCCCCACGTGTTGGCCATCCGCATTGCCGCTCAGCGACAGCCAAAGGCCGCCCGCCGCCAGGCACTCGAAGACGCGCCGGGCAAACCTCGTGCGTTCCGCCGCCTCGTGGAAGATGTGGAAACAACCCAAGTCGAAGACGAACCCGAATGGGTCGGCCGGCGCCGGCAGGTCAAAAAAATCCACCAGTGCGAAGTCGCAACGCTCGGCTCCCGGCTTCGCCTTCGCCAAGGCGAGCGCGGTCGGGGACACGTCGATGCCGGTGACCGCGAATCCGTGTTCGGCCAGCCAGATGGCATTCGTGCCCGTGCCGCACCCGACGTCCAGCGCCCGGCGCGGCCGAATGCCTCCGTCAGCCACGAAGCGCACCAAATGGCTGTCCGGCCGCCCAGTGTCCCACGGTTTGAAACCACCCTGGTACAGCTGCTCCCACTTGTTGTCCGGCTCGTCCATGTCGGCCTCCCGGATTACTCGCAATTGACGTCGCCATTCCTTAGCAGGGCGCCGGCACCGCGCGCCACCGCAAGGTAGAGACGTGTCCAGAGGCGTTGCGCCGCGATCGCGACGCGCCCAATCCCATAGTTGTAGGCTCTTATGGGATTTTCTCAGGGGCCACCGCAGCCGTTCAGCGCGTTGTTCACCGCCGCGAGGATCTCGTCGACAGTGATCTGCCCATCGTGATTGGCGTCCCCGGCTTCGCACGTTGTGACCGGCGTATTGCCGAGGGCGATGTTCACCATCGTGAGGATCTCGTCGACAGTCACGCGACCATCGCCGCTGCAGTCGCCGACACACGGCCTCGGAGTGTTCGTCGGCGTCAGGGTCGGCGTGGCAGTCGGCGGAATAGTCGCCGTTCGCGTCTGTGTTGCAGTTGGCGTCGGCGTCAACTGCGCCGCGGCATGCATGCCCTTGGCCATCGTCGCCAATGTCGCCTTGGTCTTGTAGGATGCGCCGTTCGCCGTGGGGTTCCCGGCCACGGTGACCTTCGCCCCTGTAACCGACGTAACAGCAGGGTAGGTCAGATACACCGTCGTGCCGGATACCTTTGCGATGATGGTCTTGAAATCGGCACCAGTCCAGCCTGCTCCAGCGATCGTAACCTCTTTGCCGGAAGCGAAGCCGGTTGCGTCAGCAACGGTCAGAGCATTGATTGTTGATCCATCGGTAGATCCCGCCGTGATGGATCCGGTGGTCGTGATGTCCGTCTCCGACACTCCGCCGCCGTGGCACTGGCCGCAGGCGTTGTCGAGGTCAATCCAGACAGCATTGGAATACATGCCGTCCGGAGCAGTGTTAGAGAGGTTTACGTTTTTCGCGGCAGCCGCAGCACTGGAACCGTTCACGGGGTAGGCGTAAGTATAGTCACCGTACATACTGTAAGTCGCGTCGGGGTTTATCCTCCAAATGTGCTTTATCCTAGGAGGCTGATGGCAGATCCTGCAGGCGCTCGACGGATCGGTGCCAGCATTCTCCAGCGGGGTGCCCGGTCCAGCCGGGTGGTTGATGACCGAAAGGTTGACCTGCGGACTGACTGTAGCCTTCGAACTTGAATGACAATCCGTGCAGGCCACTCTCACGCTCTGGCTCATGCCCGCCGTGTTTTCATTGAGCGGCTTGTGAACGTCGTGGCACGTGACGCAGGAGCCCGCAACCGTGTCGGATACCCCTGTTAAGTCGACTTTTGCGGCCTGCGCGAACTTGCTTGCGTATAAAGAGCTTGTAGAACCATCAAGATTCATAGTGCCCAGTGTGCACTCGGTCGGCGCGCCGGGGGCATACGGAGTGATGCTGCTACCATATCCATTGATCGCGTACGGTGGGCATCCGATCTGGCCCCATGAACCGGTGAACTTGGCGTGCGCGCTGTTCAGGAACTCCGGTCCGTCGGGATGGTGCGCGAACCCGTCAGGTTGCTGTTGTTTATTGGTAAAGGGTGTCGCCGCGTTGCTATTGGCCACGTAGCCGTTGGCGTTCTGGTTCGCCCTCGGGGCCGTGTCGCTTTCCATTCGGTGGCAGGTCATGCAGACGGCGACGATGTCGCCGCCCGTCGTCGAGCTTGTAGGCCAGGTCGAATGGCCGCCATCTGTTGCGACGTGGCACCGCGAGCACTCAACGCCCCACTGGTTCCAGGAAGAAACGTCGGTGGCGGAATCTCCCGCTGTGGAGGGTCGGAGGAGTAAGGTGCTGGTGCCGACAGCCGTGAGGGTTTTAAAGTCGACGGTGGGGAAATCACTCTGAGGGCGTTTGGTGCTAATGTCATCGGCCGCGTGATTGGCCGTCCAGCCTGTCGTATGGCAGCGGCCACACTTATAGGGTTGGCTTCCGGGCTCCATCATGGCCGGACCGCCCTCAAGACCTGCGCCGCCGTAGATCCAGTATAACGGCTGAGAACCCTTGTCAGTCCAGGTGTAGGGTTTGCCGGTGTGGGTAGCTGCTGCTGCGCAAGTGGCCGCGTCAGGGTAGTTCAAAGGATACCCGGCATTTCCATTCCCCATGACGGGAGACTCGCACGTTGGGCACGCAGCTAAATCCGGAACATCATCCGAACCAATTGCGCCGGTGGCGTCCTTGGCGCAATAGGCCAGTGTTACCGAGCTGGACGAAGTAAGAGTGCCAGTCGTCCAGTCAACGGCCATCCTGGGGTAATCTTCCTGGATCCAAAGGTTGATGAAGGAGCCATCGGGATTAAGTGAACCAGCAAGATTGTTAAGCTGTTCCAGGTTTGCCGGATGAGTGAGATCAACACCCGGGATTCCCCACTTGGTACCGTCCGCCAGCCTGGACATGTTCTTGTGGCCGCCGAAAAGGTAGCTCGACTTGTCAAATTTGGGATCTATTGTAGCGGCAATGCCTCCGGACTGGTGGCACCTGAGACAGTTGTTATAATTGGCAAACGAGTTATCGACCGTCGGCAGGGCCCATCCGCTTTGTTTAGTGGGATCATGCGTCGCGCCGTCAGGGTTGAACACTACTGCGTTGGCGCTGGCTGAATAGCTCAACGGCACCACCGCCATCAGGCACAGTCTCACGAACAGCCGCCCTGTGTTAAGCTTCATGCCTCTTTCTCCTTATGCCTGGTCGCCCACCATGGCGGCGCTGGAGCGCCAGTGGGAGAGGTTGTGGGCGACAGTTGCATCCACTGGCCACCCTTGAAGGCCCAAGTGTCACCCAAGGCACCGGCGGCTTCCGTCCGTTCCGCGAGTTCCAGCGCGTGCTCCTCGCGGCCTTCGCGCCGGAGATCGCGGATCTGAGCGCGAGGATGACCAACGTGATCGCCAGCAGCACATCCTGGTTCACAATGTGCAAGAGGTGGAGCCATGGCCTCCCAATCCAGGCTGCGCAGGTGGCGCAAGACGCGGCGTTCCGGCATGGATGCCTTCGATGGGACCAGCCGCTCCCCGTCACTCAGCCGGGTGCGGTGTTTCGCTGGCGATCGTCAGCAGGTACGCGCACTCGTCGATGGCCCGTAAGCCATGGGTAATTCCCGGCTGCAGAGTGAGCAGCTGGCCCTTGCCGAGCGTCACATCCCGCGAGGCGGCGCTGAACAGCAGACGTCCTTCGACAACCTCCACGGCTATAGGGCCTTCGGCCTTGTGGACCGGAATCAAAGTCCCGGCGTGCATAGCCACGAGTACCACACGCAACCCTTCGGTCTTCAGCAACGTGACGCCATTGCGACTTCCCGTCTGCCACGCGCTCTCCTGTTTCATCTGTGTCAACAGCGCAGGGATGTCGAACGTCAGCAGCGGAGCATCGAGCGGGCGTTCCGTTCCACTTGCCGATCGTTCAAGCGTCATAGTCATGACCTCCTTGAGTTCGACGCGGAGCCGACCTGCGGCCCCGGCTCTTGGTACTTGCCAATCGTTTACTCCGCATGTGTTGCGGGTGTCTAGTCCTCGTGGAAATGACCATGCGCGGACGCTTTCGTCGCCTCGTAGATCTCTTCCACGTAGTGGAGGAACGGGACGTACGCCTGCTCACGCTAGCTCTGCTGATCATGCCAGGGTCTTTTGCAGCCTTCTCGACGCCAACCACAACGATACCTGATCCCACCCCTTTCAGGATGATGCCGCGCTCGATGACCGGGGAGTAGCCACTTCTGCTATTTTTCTTCTAGAAGAGTCGTCTTCATTCTCTTGGCTTAGTTTTCCCGCTCGCTGGGAGGCGTAGCTTCGGTTTAGTACCGGAAGGTGAGTTCGATGTAGCCGTGGTTCGCCGTATCACCGCCCGAAAATGTGCTCTTGACCACTTGCTGGCCGAAGGTGTGCCTCGCCAATATTCCGTCCGCCGCGCTTGAACCGAGAATCGCTCGCTCCCATTGCAGTCGCACAGGTTCCCTCGCATCCTCTGGCAATGCTGCTGCTTCTTAAGCTTTTCGGCGGGGTCGACTACCCCCGAGCTTGGGCCGTGCCCCGCGGCAGTTCAATGCAAAAGACCGTTCCGTGCGGCACCACCGGTGAGAACTCGATGGTGCCGCGATGCGCGAGCACGATTTGTTTAACGACCGGAAGCCCGAGCCCGGAGCCATTGGCCTTGGTGGTCTCGAACAACCGGAACGCCTCGACTGTGTTCGGAATCCCAGGACCCGTGTCCCGCACCCAGATGCGGACCGTTTCGGGTGCCGGCAAGCTGACGGCAATGCCGACGCGTCCCGGCCCGCGACCGATCGCCTCGATGGCGTTCTTCAGCAAGTTGTCGAGAACCCGCCGCAGCTTCTCGTCGTCGGCGGTCAGCGACGGGCAGTGCTCCGGCGTGTCCATCGTCACGACAATGCCGCGCTCGGCCGCTAGTGGCCGCCAGGCGTCCACGACCTCCTGTAAGAACCCGGTCAGGTCGATGGGTTTCAGTTGCAGGCGTTGATCACGCGAGAAGTACATGAGTTCTTTGATCCGGCCATCTAACCGATGTACCTCGTTCAGGATGTGCTCCAGTGGCTGGATGACAATGCTTACCGGCTGGGACTGGTCGCGTCGAGCACGGTGCAACATCAACTGCGCTTGCATCGAGAGGCCGGCCAGGGGATTGCCCAGATCGTGGACGATTTGCGCCGTGATGACGCCGATGTCGGCCAGTCGCTCGCGCTGCTGGGCCAGCTTTTCCAGATTGCGCAGCTGGGCTTCGGTGCGCTTGGCTTCGGTGACGTCGATGGCCACGCCAGCCAGCAGGCGTGGCATCCCGTGCTCGTTGAGGATCGGGAACTTGGTCACCACCCAGTAGTGCGTCCCATCGGCGTGCGGCACGGGTTCAGTGACTTGCACCATCTGCCGCGTTTGCAGCGCCGCCTGGTCGGTGGCACGAAATTGCGCGGCGGTTGGTGCCGGCCACACCTGGTCATCGGTTTTGCCCACATAATACGCCAAGGGCTCATCGAAGATCCGCTCGAACGTTGGATTCACCCAGACGTAGCGGCCGTCGACATCCTTCATGAAGGCGACGCCTGGCAAGTGCTCCATGAACTCGGTGAACCGCGTTTCGCTCTCGCGCCACGCCGCCTCGGCCTGCCGGTGCGCGGCTATTTCTTGCCGCAGCCGGGCGTTGGATTCTGTCAACTCGGTGGTGCGCTCCAGAACGCGGCGGTCCAACTGTTCATTGGTGGCCTGCAGCGTGGCCAGCAACTGCTCCTTTTGATGGTCGGCTTCCACGAGGGCGGCCTCGATGCGCTTGCGCTCGGTGATGTCGTGCAGGGTGACCAGCATGCGCTCGGCGGCGCCGATGGTCGCGCGTCGCAAGCTCACCTCCACCCAGAAGAGGCGTCCATTCTTGTCTCTGGCCTGCCACTCAACGACCTGCGGCCCCTCGCTGACAGCCTTCTTGATCAGCGTCAGTGCGGATTCCTGCGTGTAGGGCGGTATGCCCGAGCTCAGCATGCCGATGTCGACTTGCCGGGCCTCTTCGCGCGTATAGCCATACAACTCGCCCATGCGGCGGTTGACATCGAGAATGGCACCGCTCGGCAGCTCATGAACGACGATGGCGTCGTTGACCGAATCAAAAATCGCCCGAAAGCGTTCCTCACCTTCCCGGAGAGCGCTTTCGGTTCGCCGCCGCTTGATGCCCAGAGCGATCTCGTCGGCCACCGATCCCAGGGCCGCCAGGGCCGACTCGGGAAGCGCTGAGCGCGCGAACATCGCCACCACCCCGATCAGCTGGTCTTCGACAATCAGCGGATAACCGGCAAAAGCAACCATGCCTTCGCGCCGTGCCCAGTCCTGATCGCTGATATGCGGGTCACCGATGACGGCGTTCGTCAAATGCGGTCGCCGGTTAGCAGCAATCACGCCGATCTTGAGCGTCCCAACCGGTATGCGACCGTGGAGCCCGTCCAGATGAGTATATCTGCCGGCGCTCGCTTGTAGTTCCAAGACCTGCGTGAGGTCGTCACAGGTCCAGATCCGGGCAAACGCAGCATCCAGGTGGCGCACGATGGCCTCGGTACAGCGTTGGAGCATGTCCCGCACCGCGTCACTGCCGGTGAGGGCCACGCCAATATCTGCAGCCAGCGCCGCATGCCGGGCGCGCTGCTCGAGCGCCTCTTCGGCGCGCTTACGATCCGTGATATCTTGCACGACGGCGACGCTGCTACGGGGTTCGCCCGCTGCATCCCGGCTCAAAGCCGCGGCGACGTGCACCCAGACGACGCTCCCATTCCGGCGGCAGTACCGTTTCTCGGTGGAGTACTCGGTAATCTCCCCCGTGCTCAGGCGATGAAAAGTGGCCGCGTCGCGCGGCCGATCCTCCGGATGGGTCAACGCGATGAAGCTCATCGCGAGCAGTTCTTCTGCGGAGTAGCCGGTGATCTCGCACATCCGCCGATTCACCCGCACAAATCGGCCGGTGAGGTCGAGCTCCGCCTTGCCCACGCTGGCCAATTCGAACATGGCGCGGAAGTGCTCTTCGTTGGCACGCAGCAACACCAGTGAGCTTTCGAGCCGGCGCCGGGCTTGAACGAGGTTCTCGCTGACCAAGCTGATGAAGCCACCCACCAGCACGAAGACGCACAACGCCGTAAGGTCTTGGGCCCTCGCCGACGCAAGGAAGGACGCGGGCCCGAGCCAGAGACAGGCAGCGCCCGCGGCGCAGAGCAGGGTGGATACCAAGCCGGCACCCAATCCACCGTACCACGCGCTGAAGACCACGGCGGGCAGGAGGAGCATGAACCGGAAATGATTTCCGAACGCCGGCGTGAGCGACAAGGGCATGAGCACCACCACAAGCGCCGCGGCTGATGCGACCGCATAGCGCAACAGACCCTGCGCACCAGATCGGGTGTCCTTCATCGCGGTCCCGGCTGCCGTTTCACTCATCAATTTTCCCCCTCACAACGCCGAAAGTGAAGGTGGAGCGCCGTAGGCTAGCATCGCTCTACATCGGGCGAAAACTCAAGCGGAGGCAGCCACTGACGCGCGTGACGAGGTCCGGCGTCTTCTACTCGGATGGACTAGCTCACGAGCGAATCGGAGTCAGCTGCCTTCGTAAGCCTGAAAGATCCGAAGCCCCTGAGCTATTCCTGCGGCGAGTTCTTCAAGGAGATCGTCTCCGCCTGTGCCGAACCTTTGCACCCATCCAGTGCCGCGCTTCTTCGGCCTCAGGCGCACGCGGGACCGGAGGACCGCCAATGGAACCCGCCCAGCCTAAACTGCGCCGATGCGCCATCTAGGAACTGGTCGAACATCGCCACGACCGCAGCGGATGCCTCGGCACGAAGTTGCGGCGGGTTGACGTAGGGCACGGGAACGTCGACGAGATCGTCCGGCTGGTAGTGGGTGGGGTTGAGGGGGCGCAGCTTGTTGACAACAACCCACAGGCTCGCCGGATCGTCGATCGACAGCGCCGTCTTGTCGAAGACGGGGGTCGGCGTCGGGGTGGGAGGCGGCTCCACCGGCAGGCAGCCGTTGAGCGCGTTGTTCACAGCCGTGAGAATCACTGACACATCAGGCGTGACGCCTGCAGCTAGTCCGCTCGCACACGTTCCGCCGTTGCCGAGCGCCATGTTCACAAGGGTGAGGATCTCGTCGACGGTGACTTGGCCGTTGTGCGCTCAGTCTGCGCCCCAAGTCCAGTCCGTGACCACCCTCCAAGCCGATCACCCGAGCGGCGTGTCCGCCGACTTCGCCGCGCGCGATGGCCGCCTCATTGCCCCGTGTCGGCGGCCTGCACCACCGCTACGAGTGGCGGGCAGCCGCTTGAGAAGCGCGGATAGAATTTTGGCGAGGGGTAAACTTCCGCTGGCGATTCACCGTTCGGGTGTCAAAAGTTTCGCGCTCAGCCCCAAGTTCTGTCTACCTCGCCGTGCCTGTCGGGCGTTCTGATTGCCAAGGTCCGAGATATGCTCTTCGTTCGAGCATGAACTGGTTCGTCGGGTTGCTCGCGTTGATGTCAGTGGCTGCACCGTACCCCAATATGCCCCTAAAGTAGCCGTGCCCCCGATGATTTCGCCGCAGGCCTGTGCCCCGTGGTGCGTGGTGGTCACCTCGACTTGCTTAAACCGGTGCCAAGAACCAGCGGCGCAGTGCCGAGATGTGTGCGGTACTCAGCGTACGACTTGCCTGAACGATTGCTAACCACCAACCGGAGGAGTGGGGACAATCTGGAGACGGTCAAACCCAAGCGTTGTCCACCGTGACTCCGGCATCGATGTGATCACAGCCTCGTAACCACTGATCACGATGCGTGCCTTGTTCTCACCAGGCCACGCACATCATACGTAGCCCAGAGGTCACGTCGGCACGGGCGCAATTGTCACGCTTCGTGCCATAGTGGAGAAGCCAGCCGGTTCCCTGCTTCGTGCCTGTCACTACACTGCGCGGGTCCGCCAGAATGCTCTCAACCCGCGCTCCGGGCAGGGACCGCTCTACAGCGTAAACCCGTGGAGTCTTACCCCCAGCAGCTTTGGGCAGATTGACTTCTCCAGCGTGTGCCCCATTCGCAATGACGATCCCCATCCCAACCGTTGCCATGACCGTGACCACGAATCGAATCAAACTTCGCATACTGGCCTCCAATCAGCCAGTTGGGCTCGTACGGTGTTAAGACGGGGACCGCTCTACCGCGTGCGCGCCACTGACATGGCGACCTACTGACAG
Source organism: Binatia bacterium (assembly GCA_044450645.1). Classification (GTDB taxonomy): domain Bacteria; phylum Desulfobacterota; class Binatia; order HRBIN30; family HRBIN30; genus JAGDMS01. Next base: position 6,299 of record JBIOJG010000077.1, on the reverse strand, counting down.
CTCTTAATCTAATCACGATGGCGGTGGTTCGCTTGCGATGTGCTCGCTTCGACCTCATCCCTGCTGCGGCGAGTCTCTGCGCACCCAGCGCGGCGATTTACCGTGCGGTGCTCGCGGCGAAGGCAGCCGCCATATTCATGTACGCCGTGGCAACGTTGCACCCGCTGCGCGATCTCCGGGCGCAGGTGGTTGCTAACAATCCGCAGCAGCAAAGTTCATCTCGTTCCTGCTTCCCAGCGCCTGCCGCTTCGCTGCCCCAACAACTGCATACTCCAGACAGCACCCCCTCGCGTCTTGGGACTGCGGACATGTGCAAACTCGCGTCAACGCACGCGCTGCGGTCCATTGGCACCGCCCTTGCGGAGAATATCGAGCAGCGAGGCGAATGAGGAGCAAGGAGGTCGCAGATGTTCACACTCCCAGAGATTCTGTCCGTACCGGTGTTCAGCGCACTGGGCAGTGGTGGCGTGGTGTACCCCACCGTTGGAGCGGTGTTGGCGTGGATGCTGATTGCGGCGTTCATCGGCAGCTTGCTCGGGGTGCTGCGAGAAGTGGTGCGGGGGACGGCACGGACCCGTGTGGCGAAGAAGAGAGTGGTTGAGTCTCATCTTGCCCCTGTTGCGCCTGCCCACGGCTGCCGTGAAGCAGCATAGGCGGGTCGGCATCGACTCGGCACAGGAGATCTGGGCTTCCAGATCGCCGTTCCCTCGCACGGCGATACACCATCTCGCTATAGCCGTCCAAATGTAGGCTCCGAATGGTTATGCAGCGACGAAAGGACCTGGCTCGCAATGATCCTTTGTTGCGGGATGCAATGGTGGCGCAGTCGAAGGCGTTGGTCATACGCTTCGGACGCGAGCCCACTCCGCACGACCCCGTGTTATTCTGCTGGCTGTGCGTCCCGAGAATTCGCGTGCGCCTCGCCAGGGTCCCATATGCGGGAGGTGACATTTTTTGTCACCACCGGGAACGGTGAGAGATTCAAAGGCGCGGATGGAGTTTTGGCGAGGGACAACCTGCGCTACGCGCATCGGGAGAAGACGATTATTTAACGAAAAGATCTCGGAGACTCCGGCGTGCGAGCAACCGAGCTACCACGGTTCCAAACGTTCGAAGGATTCGTCCCCGGCGCCCTGAATCAGCCCAGATGCTGATATCCTCAACCCGCACGGTTACTAGGCCGCTTGCGCTTGCCGCAGCAAATCAAGCTCTCGCAGGCAACCGAGGATCTGGTTCCAACTTGGAACTGTTGGGGACGATTCGCCTAAAGTGTTCTTCCGATCGTCGGGCAGCTTAGGGCGGTAGTGCACGACTGGACTTGGGGCGCAGACTGAGCGCACATGGACCCCGACGGAGGTCTCCATGTTGCGCGCCAATTCATCATCGGCTTAAATTGCGGCGGATGAGGTTTTGGCGAGGTATCTCTCGATGGAAACTCCCGGCGGCATAGCAATACCGCAGCGGGGCCGTTGGGCTTGAGCCTGGTGACGATCCATGCAGGCCGACAAATGGCAGAGATGGAACGCCTGTTCGGCACCGCTGGAAACCACACTCGGCAGATGGAAGCTTTAGCGACTCTACGACGCTGGCAGTTCGATCCGAGGTTGGACGGTGCATCTCGGCAGAGAGCGAGCGCGCTCGTCTGGAAGTTTCAACCCAATGGCTGGGACGAAGTCTGACCGCTGCCGCACGCCGCTGTTCAGCGACGCGGGGAATGACTGACCTCACGAAGCGATCCAACGAAAGGACAAAAACAATGAACTGGGATCAAATCGAAGGCAAGTGGAAGGAACTCAAGGGGCGATTCGGAGAAAAGTGGGGGAAGCTGACTGATGACGATCTGGCCACGATCGATGGCAAGCGCGACAAGCTCGCCGGATTGCTGCAGCAGAAATATGGGATCGCGAAAGAGCACGTCGAAAAACAAATTGCGGCGTTCGAGCGGCACCTCGATCAGACGCCTTGAAGCGACGCGCCCGCACGGCCCGATCAAAGAATGACATGCGGGTAAAGGGGCGGCAGTGAATCAGCTCGTCACCGGCGCGCAGCCGGCTCGGCGAGCGCTGGCGTCGCCGGCTGAGCGTCGGTCGCTTGCAGGCCGTTGCGTGACCTCCGCATCGCAACGGCGCGATGTCGATCACTACAATCGGCGGTTTTACGAACGCTGCTGGCGAGCCGCATCGCTGCTGGCGATGCCGGGCGTTCACGTCCCGGCCGAGGCCGATGGTCTGCAAGTTGAAATTGGCTGTGGCCTGCGGCCTCGCCTGCCGCTCTCCGAGGCGTTGTTCGTCGATGTCAGTCCTACGGCCTGCACGAAGCTGCAGCGCGCCGGCGCGCGCGTGATCCGTGCGAGCATCGACGCGCTGCCGTTCGCATCGGGTGCCGTGTCGCACCTGTACCTGTTCGACATCCTGGAACACATCAGCGACGACGTGGGTGTGGGGCGCGAGCTCGCGCGCGTGAGTGCGGCGAACGGATGGCTCGTCCTGAGCACACCGCTGCATGGGCATCGGTGGCATGAGTTCGACCGCGTCGTCGGTCACGCGCGCCGGTACGAGCCGCGGGCGTTGGCGGATCTGCTCTGCGGATCCGGGTTCACGCTCGAAGGCTTTGCGCCTTTCGGCATGCGGCCGCGCAGTGCATTGCTCACTCGGATTGGCGCGTACTGCCTGGTGCATTGGCCACGGACGGCGTTCCGGTTCCAAGAGCGGCTCCTGCGCCTGACGCAACGCCGCGCGCAGCCGACGCAGTTGCGGCGTGCCGGTGTGGATGAGTTTCTTGTCCAGGTGGCGGACGCGGATGGGGCCGTGACGGCGTGGCGCCATCGCCGACCCAATTGAGTGGGCGATTGGCGCATTGCTCGTCAAGAAGGGCAAGACACCGATCCTCACGCGCGCGGCTGAGCAGGTCGCTGGAAAGCGACCCTGCGAGCTTCCCTCTGTAATGGCAAGCGTCGACGGAAGCGCCGGATGCGTCCGAAGCGCAGGCGACCGATCTTCGGCTTAAATTGCGGCGGATGAGGTTTTGGCGAGGCAGGGATGCGCCGTGGTGCTGACCGCCTTTTTCGGGATGCTGCGGGCTGTTGCTGCCCCGCTGAGCGCCAAAACTTAGAAGCCCGCCTCCTTTTGCATCAGGACGGCGGGCTCTTCACTTTGGACACCGTTGCTCCTTTCAGAGCCGCATCCCCACCTTTCAGCGGGACGGCACCGTGCGTGTCCGTCCGGTTGCCGTGACCTACTCAATCTAGGTCACTCTTGATGCTGATCTACACTATCCACGAAAAAACAAATCTTTCAACCTCAAAATACGGCGGAGGCAGCTGTAACCTCACCCCCGCCGCCTTATCTGAGCAGCTACGAGCACCCGTTCAGGGCATTGTTCACCGCCTGAAGGATCAGAGCGACGTTGACTTGGCCGCCGCTCGGAATGCCATCCGGGCAAGCCGAAGGTTGTGCGTTCCCGAGCGCGATGTTCACCATGGTCAGGATCTCGTCGACGGTCACGTGACCATCGCCATTACAGTCGCCGATGCAAGGCTCCAGGACCGTAAAATTGACCGTCTGGTTCTGGCTAGGGACTGTGACGGACTGGTTATTGACACACGGCAAGCCCAGTGAGTTCAAGCTGTTATCGCCCTGGCAGTTGAGGCCGACCTGCCAAGTGCCATTGGCCACCGACAGCGAATAGTTGCCACTCCCGTCAGTCGCCCCGTTTGCGTTATAATTGGTTTCGTTGATGGTGGTGTAGGCATACACGTCCAAGTTCGTGATGGGGTTTCCGTTGCTCTCCTGCACCGTGCCGGTGATCGATGACGTCACTGCCAAAGCGACCGCCACGATCCCAGGATGGTTCACGCCATCGGTCACGGTGAATGGGAGCTGTGGGCCGATCAGGTTCTGGTTGGCGAGATCGCCGGATGAAAACCCAAGATTCCACGTGCCGCCGAACACACCAACGCTAAAGGTGCCGTCCGAGTTGGTCGTCGAGTTGGAACAGTTTCCCGAACCCTGCGGGCAAGCGTACACGCCGATGTTCCCGACACCGTTGTCCATCGTGTCGATCAACTGTCCGATCAAGTAAGCCGTGAACTGTTGGGCAGTAAAATCCTGACGCAATGCCTGGCCGTCAGTGACACTTACGCTCGCACCCGGGGTCGAATACCCGAGGGCGGTGAGTTCGTCGCTGTCCGGGCCGATGTTCCAAGTCCCGGCGGTGACGCCGACGACGTAGTTCCCGGCGCTGTCAGTGAGCCCGTAGCCTTCGTACTGATCCATGTCCGCATAGAGATCCACGCCAGCTAACGGATTCCCCTGATCGTCTTTCAACGTGCCGTAAATCAGCGCTGTGGCTTTCGGCAACTGAATAGAGACTCCCGATACGCTGCCGGTGCTGATGTCAACCGGGTAGCGATTACTGAGGGCCAAATACCCCGAGAGAGCCAACAATTGCTCAGAGGGATCAACGCCCCATTGGGTCGACGCCGAAGACACAGGAATCGCGAAGTTCCCGCTGGCGTCGCAGAACCCCAACGCCTTCGCGCCGCTGCTCGACTTCGCCGTTATTGGCATGCCCGGAATCCCCGCACCACTGTCCAGGTCCGTCAGGCGGCCCTGAATGCTGCGGTCGGCGGCGGTGAGCGAGAGGTTCTGGGTGACCGTCGCGCCGGCATTGACCGGTATTACCGGTGCCGCGGAGGAATCAGTCACGAACCCATCCTTAAGGGCACTCACCGCATAGCTGCCCGGCGCCGCGTTGAGCGTGAAGTTGCCGTTGGCATCGGCGAGCGCGGCGATTATCGGGTTACCGTTGAGGGCCGGGTCGGTCAGAAAGGTGAACGCATACGGCACGGCCGCCCCGCCGCTGGTGACCTGACCAACGACCTTCTGGGCGTACGCAGGCTGCGTGATGGTGAACGGCGCGGTCACCGGCGTGAACCCGCTGGTGGCCGGGGAGACCTGGTAGATGCACTTCGCAACGCTCTTGGTGACGTTCCACGCTGCGAAGTTCAGCAGGGTGTGAATCGCGCCGTCGGCCAGGCCATCTTCATCGCCGGGAACGTTGGTGTTGCGCACCCTGTCGATGGTCAGTGCCTGCCCGTCAGTGACCTGGAAGCTTTGGACCAAGATGTCACCGGCACCGATCGTGCCGTTGCCGTTGATGTCGAAGAAGGTTTCCACCAGCACGGTTTGGCCGGTCGTCAGCCCGGTGATGTCCAGCGCGATCGTCCCCGTGTAGTTGGCGGCAACGCTGGTCGGCGTGATCGTCAGGCTTGCGGCCAAGGCGGTCCCGGCCGTCATGCTGAGACCGGCACACGCAACCAGGAGCGCGGTGAACGACGTGATTGCGGTTTTGGTCATCATGAATCAACCCTCCTTGCTTGGCTGCGACAAAGTACAGCCCCATCCCCTTTGCGTGCTTGCCCGGCAACGGGAGGCAATATGCTTGCCGACCGAGGTGTCGAGCTTACTCCGGCAAACTGCGCCGCTGGTTCCGATAAGTGCACAACCTCTCCCCTTGCTGGAAAGGATCGTTCCCAGGTCGGGCGCCGGTTGTGTCGCCCGGTTTGCTCACCGGTGCGGCAAGGAATATGTAAAGGCAAAAGGAGACGCGCTGATGGCGAAGAAGAAGTCCGCTCGCAGTAAGGCGAAACCAAGTCCTGTTCTGTCGCATCTGCAAGGGAATTTGAAGAAGCTTCAACGCGATGCCGCAGCCGTGCTGAGCCAGACACGCAAGGAAACCGCTCGGCTTGGGCAGGATCAGAAACGCGCATTGCAGCGGGTTGTAACCGAAGCGAAACGGCTCCGTGGTGACTTCGAGAAGGTGCTGAAGCAAACCTCGAAGGATCTGGAGTCGCGTTCGAAGGGATTTCTCTCCACGCTCCAGAAGGAAGCCACCAAGCGCTTGGACCCGGTGCTGAAACAGTTGGTCGGTTGCGATGGCGGGGTGCGGGAAGAGATACAGAAACTCTCCCGGCGCGTGCAGGAACTGGAGCAACTCGTCAAAGGACACCCGCACACCGAGACGCCAGCGGCGGTGCCCAAGCAGCCCTCACTGTTCCCGCCCGAAGCACCTCCACCTTCGACCGACGAATAGAATACGCCGCGTACAGCTCAAGCATCCTGAGCGGACTCTGTCTGGCGCTGCCGACCGCCCGCTAGTACTACTGTGTCATAAAATGATTGCATCGCGGGACCGCGTCATGGCAAACTGCATGCATGGGACAACGGGTGGCGGCGGCGGAGCGGTTGGAGGGGTATTTGGAGCGGCTGTGCGCGGTGCTCGGTCATGAGGACCGACAT
>JBIOJG010000076.1:0-23178 GCA_044450645.1 Binatia bacterium | reverse complement strand
TTCCTCTAGCCTTCCTTCCCCCGACCGGTTACCCTGCCGGAGTTGGCTTCGAGTGGTAGGTTCTTCATGTTTCCATGACCGGTTCTCCTACATGAGGACTTGCACCTCATTTACAACGCGCCCATGCTGGGCGCACACAAGGCGATGGAGACCGGCGCGAAAGAGCGCGCGGCTCATCGCCAAGCCGTTCGGCTTGGCGAAAGTGGGAAGTACAATGTGTTTGTTCCGCCTTGCAGGCTCATTCTGGCAAACTCCGTCACGATCGGTTCCTTCGCGCGTTCTGTGATAGTGACGAGCAATGGATATCGGAGCAGTAGCCGTTTTGGACGCTCTAGGCTTCAAGGGAATTTGGCAGCGCCATGACCCCGATGCTGTGCTCAAACGTATGGAACATCTCGGCGGCTCCGCGCGAGGCGTTATGGCAGCCGTGACGAAGGAGTACCAAGACACCGAGTTGCTCGGCCAACCGTGGCGGACAATTATCTGCGCTCACCCGTTTTTGGCGACATTTTCTGACACGATTATCGTGTCGTGCGCTGCCGAGAAGGCAGAACGGTTCGAGGGGGTTCCACAGCCCGCCGGTACCAACGACAATGACCATCTGAAGCTCTTCGCATTAAGTGTTGTGAGCATGGCGTGCATGACGATTGCAGCGGAAGCTGCTGCGGGTAGCCCCTGTTTTCTCTTCAGAGGTGCAATTGCGGTAGGAGAGGTCGTATTCCGCGAGCCATCATTGATTCTGGGTCCCGCGATTGATGAGGCGGCTGAGAACGAAGGCAGGGCGGAAGGAGCATTCATTTTCTACTGCCAGAGTGCTGAGGATCTTGTTCGTTTGATACCGATGTCTTCGCTTCCAGTGGTTGAAGCGTACGAGGTTCCTGTAAAGCGGCGAGGGGCTACGCCGCCCAACTCGATTGATCAGTCTCCAGTGTTCAAGACACACGTCATTAATCCGCTCCTCACACTTCAGCAGGTCGCAGGTGTTCTAAAGATTGAAGAGCGGCGGACTGATCGCATCTTGTACGCGATGAGTAAGCTGACGAGCCAGATGCTCGGATCCTTTGACTCTGATCGAACCGATGTCGTTCAAAAGCGACAGCACACTGTCCAATTCCTAAACCGGGCCGCTGGAGATCTGGCGGTACGCATCGACAGACGATTTGGGGAAAAGGTCGAGGAATTGCGGCACAAGAAAAATGAGCCTGGTGTATGAAACATGTGAATTCGCGGTGCCGAGCCAACCCTTGCACGCGACGCGCGAGACGCGCGCGCGTGAAGGCCAGGCGTTGACGCGGCGCCCCTGACGAAGCAGAAGCGACATGTCGAAGATTCAAGAGCAGGTGGTCAAGCGATTCGCAGAATTGGCAGCGCAAGCTCAGCAAATTCCGCTTCGTGACCGCGAACAACCCTGGGCGGAACCAGAGCCATTCTATGCATGGGCCGCGAGTGCGTTGAACGTGATTCAAGGCGTCTTCGGCAAAGAGTCTCCACACTACCTGCGCTTGGAATCCGAGCTGTCCAGCGTCAAAAACAACTACGTCTCGGAGCGCCAGTTCAAGGCGTGCAGAGGAATCTTCCTAGGTGCAAAGAGCGACATCGACGGCGGCTATCTGTTCGATGTTCAGACAACCTTTTCCGGCGAGATTTTCGGCGACTTCGTGGCGACAGCCAAGGCAGCATTGGATGAGGGCCAGCATACGGTCGCGTGTGTGTTGGCATGCGCTGCCCTTGAAGACGCGCTCAAGCGACTGGCTGTGGCCAATGGGCTTTCTATTGAAGACAAGACAATGGAAGACGTCGTCAACGCCTTAAAGACTAAGGGCCTCGTCTCTGGACCCCAGAAGGCACTCCTCGGAGCGATGCCGAGGATCCGCAACTACGCCATGCACGCTGACTGGGCGAAACTTTCGCCGCAGGATGCCGGCAGCGTCATTGGCTATGTCGAGCAGTTCCTCTTGAGTTATTTCTCATGAGCATTCACACCTGCGTCGAGGAAGGCCGCGTTGGAGAGCGCCGAACCACACGCTCCAGGCGACGGCCAAAGACGGGCCGCGCTTGAGCGTCAACCGTTAGCCCGCTGCGCGTGACAGTTTGGGGACTCAATGTTCGAAGCGGTAGCCAGCATCGCCTCCGACGCTCTTCAGGTGGCCTCATGCGCCTGCTTGGGCTCCGTGCTCGGCTTTGCGGCTGCGGTAGAGTACGGTTGCTGGCAGACAGCGCGCGGTGAAGCGTCCAAGCCTTCGCAGTACTGGCACTGGGTCAAACGCGTGTTCTGGATAGGCCAGCTGACGGGATGGTGCTTCCTGGCATGGTTGCTCGAGGACGGACCGACGATGCTCTTCCTGCCATCAGCCTTCCTCGGATTTCTCGCGGGCCAAGTGGCGGGTTTGGCGAGACCTGTGTGGCCCGGTTGGGTGCGCCGGTCGATTACCGGAGGTCTTGGGCTGTCCAGTCTCGGTTACGCCTTGGATGGGGTAGCGAGGGGCGATCCGATATACCTTGGCCCCGCAGCAGTGGCAACGTCCTTTGCCGCTGGCGCGCTTGTGCTCTTCCTTGCTCTCTTTGGTCTTATGAAGGTTACCGGAAGAGGGTCGTTAGGGCTCTCGTTTGGGATTGCCGCCGCTGGCAGCTTCACGCTCGAGTCCGGCGGGCCCTTTCTCTGGATGGTTCTAGTGGCAGCCCTGGCTTTCGGATACTCTTGTAGGTTGCGATACTTGAACCTACCGGACGGTTCATCGCAGGCCAGGGCAGTGGGGGTGGGGCTGATCGTTCTGATCCTCGCCCACACTTTGGTCAACGGGTACTTCTACCTTGTGGCGTCCTACGGACCGTGGTCATCGCCGAATGTGTCGGTGGCACCTTACGCACTAGGCGGTATCGCCGTCGGGTTCGCGATACACAGGGTGGCCTCCCTGCCCGGAGGGGGTGTCCGCAGGAGAAGGCTGACACCGGCATGAAGCCGGCGGGGCTGCCCCCCTGGGGCTTATGCCACACGTTTAGACAGACGACACTGTTGCGATCGATCCGATGGGTGCCGAAACGCTTCTCACGCTGCTTGGCCTGCTGATAGCAGCGTACGCAGTTCTTCCTGTCGAGCGTCAACTCGACCTGAAGCTCCGCCTGAAGCCCCTCGATTGGCTGGTCGCTGCGACAGCTCTCATCTTGATCCACTACATCCAGTTCTACCCCGTGCTTTCGAGCCTCGGGGTTGCACCCGATCTTGGATCATGGCGGTGGGGGTTCGATGCGGAGAATGCCTCGTATTTGATCGTCCTCGTTGCTGTCGTCTTCATCTATTCGCGCGCCCGGACCGCAACAGTGCGACCATCGACAATATCGACCTTCAGAAACCTCACCGAACGCCTCGTTTCCGAGGAACGATTCTCCCAGGCGCTCTTTCTTCTCGAACGGCACCTCTCCGCTCTATTTCGCGTCTACAACAGCGACTACTTTCTGCTCCGACTCCGGCAAAGACTGGCCCCCCAGGGATCGTTCCGGTTCGGTGAGGCTACAAGCACCACCGACCGCCTTCGGAGGTTCACAGCCCGGTTGCTCCCGGTCTTTGATCGGCATCCTGGTATCGCGGGCGATACGGTGAGGCGGTTCCTTGTCTACGAGCCATTTGTTTCATACTTAGCGAAAGCCAGACCCTACTTCGCCCTTGTCATCCTCAACCACGAATTCTCGGAGCGTGAGGACTTCCTGACTCTCTATATTCGAGCACTACTGAGAGACAAGACAAGCATCATCTACGATGAGATCAGACACAATCAGAATCTGGCCAAAGGACGCAGGTACGAGATCGTCGAGGAGAACCGATTGATCCACTATTTCTTGGCGGACGCACGCGTAGCGGAGCGCATGGCGGTATGGAAGCCCTTCGGAGATTTTACCCTCGGGTACCTCGACCACCAATTCCGAAACAGCCAGGCTGACCCATACAACCTAGCGCTGGGAACGTACTACGAGGCCGGACGCTGGGAATGCCCCATCCACGCAACGGTATGGTTCTTTGAGGCGATGGTCTCAGAGGCGCTCTATCAGGGTATAGAGTGGCACATGTGGCTGTACTACCTTCCTCCGGTCGTTGAGCGGATCGTGCGGAACCTGTCACCTGATTTCCGCACCGTGGAAATCTGGAGGGAGTGGCCAACAGCCTATCATTATCTTCTCTACGCGATTTTCGACGTATTCAGTGGCTGGATTGAATCCGCGGCGGATCTCCCTCCAACGCAGGAGAACGTCGCTTTGAGGAACGAGATGATCGATCATGAGAACGGCAACATACCAAAGAGTGCGATACTCGCTCTCGGGATCTGCCTGCGGAGTGTGATGCTTGCGGATGCCATCGACGAGCGGTTCCGGGCGTACCTATTGGATGTCGTGTTGCGCGCCTACTTCGATCTCCTGAAGAAGCCTACGATGCAGCCTTTTTGCCGAATTTTGCGCGACGTGATTGTCCAAGGCGGGTTCTCTGGTCACAGGAACGACAGAGAATATTCCGCAAACGTGAGGGCCGCTCTGGAGATGGTTGACCAAATCCCGTTTCTGGGTCCCGAATGGACAGAGCTGCTCCGGCGGGTTGAGGAGCGAGCTGCATGACGATGTCGAGACTGTCTAACAGGCCGACGCCAAGAGAGCGCGCGGCTCATCGCCAAGCCGTTCGGCACCTCGCGAGGTTTGCGCTACAATCGGTGTTGACCGGAGGACGGCATGACCGACGTTGAACAGATTGAGCAGCAGATCAAGAGTCTCGATGACCACGCCTTCGCACGGTTGCGTCAGTGGTTCATCGAATACGACCATGCCCGGTGGGATCGCCAGATCGAAGCGGACTCGGCGGCTGGGAAGCTCGATTTTCTCGCCGATGAAGCTCTAGCTGAGCATCGTGCCGGGAAGACCCGACCCCTGTGAAGCATTCTGCCAGTACTCGTTTCTGGGGACGCTATGCGGCGCTGCCGGAAGACATCCAAGCCCTGGCTGACAAGAGTTACGACCTTCTCATTTGAGGACGGCTTCTTGTGCGTCTGGATCGGTACACATGCAGAATATGATCGGCTGGTTTAGGCCGAACCCGCAGTTGCAGGCGACCGCGGCAGCTGGTTTGAAGGGACGCCGCGGCGCCTGAGCCGCAATCCGCTCGATGTGACGACGGCGAAGGACCTTCGGTGCGGGCTGGCGGCGCAGTACGCCGCTCGGGTATTATTCGCACATGGCACTACCGGACGGCATCGATCGTACGAAGCTGATAGAGGTCGGGCTCGCGATGCTTCACCTGACGGCGCACGGTGACAGGTTCGGCGCCCGAGCCTGGAAGGGAATGAATTGGGATCTTCTCGACGCACTCCACGAGGAAGGTTGGATCTCAGACCCGAAGGGCAAAGCAAAGTCGGTTGCCTTCACCAACGAGGGGGAGCGGTTGGCGGCTGAGTTCTTCGAGAAGCATTTTGGACAGGGAAGCCGCACAGACGGTTGATGTGAGACGTGGGCAAACTCGTGTAATTTTATACGCCAAGGAGGGGATCATGTATCGCATCCTATCGGCTGGACGGCAACTGGCTGTGCTCGTGTTCGCCCTCGGCGCCGCCTCGCTGGCGGAAGCGACCACTTCGATAGCGTCGGTGACACCGACGCCAACACTCCCGCCACCACCAAGCAGCACCCCGACCCAGCCATGGCCAAGTTCGACTCCGACATGTGGTCTCATCCCGGGCTATTTGGGATTCCGGAGCGTAACCGTGGCGCCACTGCACCCATTGGTCGGTGATCAAGTGACGATCCAGTTCGATTACAATGGGTACTATTATAGTCTCAGGGCGTTCACGCTGGATGGTGCCGAAGGACTACTCGACGGTTCGCGCGTGACAACTGGCCGCAGCTTTGAGCTCTCTGCGGTCAGCACCGGCCTCGCCACGGTCACGATCAGCGGCGCCTATAATACGGAATACGACTGCAATGGCGTCTATTCTCCAGGTCCGTACACGACGGTCCACAGTCAGCCGCTCACCTTCGATATTGCCGCTCCCTTGCCACACAGACGCCTACGCCGAGCGCAACCCCAAGCCCGACCGCAACGTCCACGCCAACCGAGCATGGCGGTGGCGGGTGTTCGGTCGGTCCGACACAACGAGGCAAGTGGAGCGGAGCATTCATCTGGCTTGCTCCGGCAGCGGTGATCGTCAGGCGAAGAGTCGGGACGTAGCGGTGAGTGTTCCGAATTCAGATCGGATCGCGGCGCTTTGCCACTGGGTGAGATGACAGTCGGACGCCGGGTAGCCTTGAATCGGGTGCCGACGGCCTGCACCGTGGTTGCTGTCACTGCTCTGCTCGTGATCGGCTTCCACGGCGCCTCCCCCGTATACGCGGAGAGCCCGGCAGCCGGTGGCCACGGGTCTGATGCTGCCGCTGGAGCCCAAGAGCCGGCGCTCTTGAAAACGATGGCCGCCGCGCGCTGGCGCCTTGCGAGCGCTCGTGCAGCTCTTCCGCCGGTGCAACTCGTCCACAATGAGGCCCTGGAGACCCAGGACTTCATCCAGTACGCCTTCGACGGCGGTGCGCTCCGGCTCTGCGTGAGCCCCGGCCGCGACAATGGCGACATCTTCGCACTCTTGGTGAATACCGGCGAACGGCGATACGGGAATTTCGCTCACCTAGCCCCCACGCAGCGCTACGCGATCTATCACCACGGCGCATACGCCGTCGTGGTACCGCTCCGGCCCGTGAGTCAGGAGCTCTTCGACACGCTCAAAGCAAGGCTGTGGACCGCGGAGGAGTTACAGCAGCACCTCGGCACCCCGAGCTATCACTGGCACGTTCACGGCGTCGGTTACTCGGGAGTCACGTACGTTCCCCAGGGGCTGTCGTTCATCGGAGATCAGCGTGGCCCCGACTCCCCGGTCACGTACCAGGTGTCCGCGCCCGACATTGAGGCCGAATGGCGCGAGCAGCACAAGTACGATCTCGACCTACCACCGCTCGCGTCCATCTCGCGGCTCGACTACGCCAAGCTGCAGCGTGAGCGTCGTGCGGATTTCGCCAACGGGCTGTTGAGCCAACGCGAACAGATCGATGCCGCGCTGGCAGGCGGCAAACGCTCACCCGATGGGCGCTTCGTAGTTGGTCACGTGAACTTGGTGGGACCGTTTACCGGCGAGGAAGTGGTGATCCGGGAGCTGAGCAAGCCCGAGCGGCGCTACCGTGCGCCTCACTTCACCCACGACAACGACTACCTGTGGCTCAATGCTCAAACGATCGTCTTCAAAGTGTACGATGTGGAGATGGAATTCTACACTATCGATGCCCCTACTGGAGCGATGAAGCTGGTCGCCAGGGAGATAGGCGAGAACGGTCATTGCGTCACCGACTTCGGTGTCTCCGGGCCGCAACAGTTCTGGTACAAGACCGAGGATGGAGAGACGCACGAAGTGACGGTCGAGGGCCTCAAGCCGCAGGCTTCGCAGTGACGGACCTGAGCAGCAACACCCCGCCCCATGCTTCGACGGGCTGCCCATGAACCTTCCTTTTTTCTAGTCCGTCATGCCCGCGATCCTGTGGCGGGCATCCATGAGCGGGGGCCGGATGCAATGGATTCCCGCCTGAAGATTGCGGGAATGACGAAACGCGCTGGTTCATGGCCACTCCAAGCCGGCATCTCGCCGGTTGGATCTCTCAGCATGAGCGGAACCCCTCCACAATCTCATTGCACCTGTAATGCAGAAAGCGCCCTGGACTGATCAGCCCGCCGGATCTGCCGTTCAGCGCATCAACTCGCCGGCGTTCACCAGCAGGCTCTGGCCGGTGATCATGCGGGCGCGGTCGGAGCAGAAGAAGATCACCGCATCGGCGACGGCTTCGTCGGGCGGGATCTCACCGAGCGGCATGTTGGCGGTGATGCCGCGGACGATCTCGTCCTCGGGAACGCCGCGCTCCTGCGCCTGCCACTTCACGAAGATCTCCACCGGCGGCCCCCACATCCACGTGGGCACCACCATGTTCACACGGATCTTGTCGGGCCCCAGCTCCTTCGCCATGTAGTACATCGCCGACAGCAGCGCGCCTTTGGAGGCCCCGTACGCCATCTGCGGCAACTGCGGCTTGTACATTGCCTGCGTGCCGATGAGCACCACCGAGCCGCCACCGCGAGCCCGGAGATGCGGCGCAGCAGCTTCGACCACCTGGACCGAACCGACGACGTTGGTGTTGAACGACTTGCTCCACTCGTCGTTGGACGTGCTCTCCAAGGTGCTGGAGATCAGCTCGAAGGCGGCCACCTGAACAACCGCGTCCACTCCGCCGAAGCGATCGACGGCCATCTTCATCAGCGCGCCGCACTGCTTGGGATCCGTGATGTTGGTGCGGCAACAGGCGACTCGTTTGCCCGAAGGGTCCAGCTCGGAGGCGATGTCCTGGAGCTTGTCTTCGGTTCGCGCCCCCATGACCACGCTGGCACCATCGCGTAAGGCGGCGGCAGCGATCTCTTTTCCCAAGCCCAGGCCGACGCCTGAGATGACCACGGTCTTGTTCTTCAGCAGCATTCCTGCAACCTCCAATCCACCAGAGACGAAACGTTGTTACCTCCATTCAGCGCATGACGTGCCGCGCTGTGAAGATCGGCAGATCGAGCGTCGACAGCAGTCCCGGCTTCGCCGCGCAAACGGCGGGGATGGCGTTCAGCACGCGCATGCCGCTGGCACAGAGACCACCGGTGTTGTGGTCGCCATCAGCGCCCCTGAGATGAAAGTCGCAGGTCAGGGACGGCGAGCCCTCGATGATGACGCGGTACGAACCGCTCCCGGTACCCTGCGGCCAGTGCGGCGCCACCTCGTCGTGCATGCGCGTGACGTGCTCAACGACGATTGCCGGACGGCCTTTCACGATGCCCTGCACTTCGAAGCGCAGACCGGCGGCGGTGCCGGCCTTGACGGTGCCGAGCGCGACCTCGAACGTCTTCTCAGCGGGCACACGCTCATAGACTTCACGCACCTCATCGAGCTGCACGTCAAGCGCATCGGCCATCATGTCCACCACGCAGCCCCAGGCGAATTTGAGGTTGCCACGCTGCAGCAGCAGCGGCGTCTGATCCAGCGGCTGCCCGAAGCCCATGATGTCGAACAGCGTCGTGGCGTTGTAATAGGTGGAGTAGTTCAGGATCTCCAGGATGCGGACCGACTCGACGCGCTCGCACACGCCCATGAGGACGAGCGGGATGAGATCGTTGGCGAACCCCGGATCGATGGCGGAGGTGAAGCAGGACGTGCGGCCGGCCTTACAAGCCTCTTCCAGCGGTTCGACCAACGCGCGCGGCGCCGTCTTCGGATAGGTCAGAAAGGGCACCGACGTGGACACCACGTTTTTCCCCGACCGCAGGCAACGCGCCATGTCGTCGATGGCGTCGGCCGGCCGCAGGTCGGCGTTGGCCATGTACGACACGCAGTCGGCCTTCATCTTGATGATCTTGTCGGCATCGTTGGTGGCGATGACACCGATCTTTCCCAGGCCGGCAAGTTCGCCGGCATCTTTGCCCACCTTGTCCGGGCTGTGGGCCCACAGCCCAACCAGCTCGTAGTCGGGATGTTCGATCAAAGCCCGCAGAGCGTGCTTACCGACGTTACCCGTCGCCCACTGGATGACTTTGTACGGCATGAGGACACCTCCGTCCGTGCGTTCCTACATGACGCGAGGGGGCTGCGCCAGACTCGGGCGGCGGGGCCGACGATCACCCGTGCGATTCGGGCGAGGCGAACCGGGACTTGTCGGTCGCCTTCATGTAGGCCTCTTCGGCGGTGATCTTGCGCTCGTTGAGGAATTTCTGGATGGCATCATCCATCAGCTGCATCCCCTGGCCCCGGCCACCCTGGATGATATTGCGAATGTTCGGTGTCTTCCCCTCACGGATCGAGTTCGCCAGCGCGGAGTTCGACAACAGGATCTCGTTGCAGGCGACGCGACTATTGCCATCGGCAGCGCGAAGCAGAATTTGCGCGCACACTCCCTTGAGAGAATCCGCCAACATGGTGCGAATCTGCGCCTGCTGCGCCGCCGGAAAGGCATCGATGATCCGGTCCACGGTCTTGATGGCGGAGTTGGTGTGTAGCGTCCCGAACACCAAAGAGCCGGTGGTTGCCGCGCTGACGGCGAGAGAGATGGTCTCGTAATCGCGCATCTCGCCCACGAGGATCACGTCGCAATCCTGGCGCCCGGCCGTTCGCAGCCCGTCGGCAAAGGAGTTCACGTCGATGCCGACCTCGCGCTGGCAGATGATCGATTTCTTGTTGAGGTGCACGAACTCGATCGGTTCTTCGATGGTCAGCATATGACGCGCGCCGGTCTCGTTGATGAGATCAACGATCGCCGCCAGCGTAGTGGACTTGCCGGACCCGGTCGGCCCGGTCACCAACACCAGCCCCGAGCGCAGCAAGCTGAAGGTTTTCAACACCGGAGGCAAGTTGAGTTCGTCGACCGTCTTGATCTTGCTGGGAATGGTGCGGAATACGGCCCCCATACCGTGGGCCTGGTAGAAGTAATTCGAACGGAAGCGCGCTTTTTCGCCGAGCACGTAAGCGAAGTCCAAATCCCCGGATTGCAGGAAGTGCTGCCAGCGCTCCGCAGGGCAGATCTCCTGGAGGTACTCGAGCATCATCGTGGCCGTCAGCACGGGACGGTCCAGTTTCATGAGGCGCCCATGGCGTCGGATCTTCGGCGGCTGCCCCTCCGCCAAATGCAGATCCGACCCGTCCTGGCCCATCATGAAATCGAATAGCTGATCGATCTTGGCCATCGGCTATCCCTCGGCCGCCATGCCATCGATCCTCGGCGCCCATTTCAGAAAGTGCGCTCTATTGTCCGATGCGTAGTAGGCTTCCACGCCATCGATGACACCGGCGTTGACCAGCTCCAGCAAGGAATTGTCCAAGAGGATCATCCCTTGCTGCCTCGAGGTCTGGATGATGGATGGGATCTGAAACAGCTTGCGTTCGCGCATGAGGTTGGCGACCGCCGTAGTATTCAGCATGACTTCGAGCGCCAGCGCTCGCCCGGTACCGTCGCGACGCGGAATCAGTTGCTGGCAGACAATCCCCCTGATCGACTCGGAAATCATGCTGCGGATCTGCGGCTGCTCGTCCGGTGGAAACACATCGAGGATGCGGTCGATAGTCCGCGCCGCCGACGTCGTATGCATCGTGCCGAACACCAGGTGACCGGTTTCCGCCGCCGTGATGGCCAGGGAGACAGTTTCCCGATCACGCAGCTCTCCAATGACGATGACGTCGGGATCTTCACGCAGGGCGGCCCGCAACGCCGCTGCGAAGGTCTTGGTGTGCGCGCCAACTTCCCGCTGATTGATCTGTGACAGCGACGGCACGAAATTGTATTCGACTGGGTCTTCGATCGTGATGATGTGCTCGCCGCGACTGTGGTTGATCAGCTCGACCATGGCGGCCATGGTCGTGGATTTTCCGCAGCCATTTGGGCCGGTGATCAAGACGAGACCTTGGTTGAACTCCGTCAGTCGCCGCAATTGCTCGGGTAGGCCGAGCGCGTCAAAGGTCGGGACCTTCGACTGAATCACGCGGAAGGCGCCGTCCCATCCCGTCCGCTGTTTCAAAATGCAGCTGCGGTAACGGCCCTGATCCGGTGCCCGATAGCAGAAATCCAGTGCCTTGTGTTCCCGGCAGGATGTCTTCTGTTCCTCCGTCAGGATCTGAAACAGCAGCCGCTCAGTCTGCTCGGGCGCCAACGGTTCCATGCACAGCGGCCACAGCCGGCCGTACTTCCGAATCACCGGCGGAGCGCCGACGCTCAGATGGAGGTCGGAGGCACTCACCTCGCGGGCATAGCTCAGGTAATCATGGAGATGCTTGAAAGCGGCGATCCGGTCAGCGTCCGCCTCAGGAATCGCCGGGACCGGCGGCGTAATGGGTTGTGCCCCCGGTGGGCTGCTGGATGCACCGGCGGGCGCCGGCCCCTCAGCCGGCTGGGCTAGCGTCTGTGCCGCCGGCCCACGTGGCTGATCGGCCAGACTCTTCTCATAGAGCTGCCGGATGCTCTTGGCATCGCCGTCGTTGATGAATCCCAACTCCAGCAAGGCCTGCAGCAACGGCTTCTCCGGGTCGCCCGCAAGCAGCGTCTTGGCCTGTTGAAGCTGGGGTGTGGCGACAAGCTTGCGGAACGTGACAAACTTCTCGACGAAGACATCTTGTTTAGCATGTCCGTCCATACCGCCCTAGGGCCTTCAAAAAGGATGCATGTTAGCTTTTGCCACTTCTAGCTGGTCCCCCCGGGTTTCTCAATAACCCTTCGCGGTTGCTCAGGCAGGCGGGTGCTCGCGACCAAGGGGTCGGGTGCGTCGAGAATCAACGCCTTCCGCTTTGCTTTTTCGGCTGGGGAATGTCAATCGTTTCACCTGAATCGCAGGAGTTGGCACTTGAAGCCAGCCCTGGCGCAGGAGACCGAACCGTGAAAACAGAAACGAACAAAGAGCAAGACGGCTCAGCCCGCCGGTGGATTTCCTACCGTCCGGAAATCAAGATCCTGGACTGCACCATTCGCGACGGCGGCCTCATGAACAACCACCAGTTCGAAGAGAAGACCGTGCAGGCCGTGTACGAGGCCTGCGTCCAAGCTGGCATCGATTACATGGAGCTCGGATACAAAGCGTCCCAGCGCATCTTCGTCGGGACGCAGTATGGGAGATGGAAGTTCTGCACCGAGGACGACATACGCCGCATCGTCGGCGACAACCCTACACCATTGAAGCTCTCGGTCATGGCCGATGCCGAACGCACCGATTATCACGAGGACATCTTGCCCCGCAGCCAGAGCGTGCTGAGCATGATCCGGATCGCCACCTACATCCATCAGATCCCCGTGGCCCTGGACATGATCAAGGACGCCCACGACAAGGGCTATGAAACCACGCTGAACTTGATGGCGGCTTCGACCATCCCGGAGTGGGAGCTGGACGAGGCGATCGCCATGCTCGCGGATTCCGAGGTGGACGTCATTTATCTGGTCGACAGCTTCGGGTCGTTCTACAGCGAGCAGGTTCGCTACCTCTTGGAGAAATTCTTTCGTCTCGCGGGGCCGCGTGGCAAGACCATCGGCATGCACGCGCACAACAATCAGCAGTTGGCGTACGCCAACACCATCGAGGCGGTGATCATGGGCGCCAACTTGCTCGACGGCAGCATGGCCGGACTCGGCCGCGGCGCCGGCAATTGCCCGATCGAGCTGCTGATCGGTTTCCTGCACAATCCCAAGTACCGACTGCGACCGGTCCTCCAGTGCATCCAGGAACACATCGAGCCGTTGCGCGAGAAGTTACTCTGGGGATTCGACATTCCCTACATGATCACCGGGATGCTCAACCAGCACCCGCGCGCCGCCATCGAGTTCAACACCACCGAGAACCGCGGCAATCTGGTCAAGTTTTTCGATTCGCAGATCGAAGAGGAATGAGGGTGCCAGTCGGCTCTTCCGTCACACCTTGATATCCATCTGGTGCAGCAGCAGCGCGTCGCGTATTCGTTGGGGCAGCAGCCGGTTGAGTGTGAGGAAGAGTTGGCTTTTCCAGTCGATTTGATTGTGCAGCTTAGGACTGGCTGCCCGGATCACTTTGACGATCTCGGCCGCGGCTTGCGCCGGGGTCGGAGCGCTCTTGATGAGCTCGTCATCGCGCTTGATGAAGCGATCGACCCGCGCCCAGTACGGCGAGCTTTGCGGCGGCCGCTGGTGGATCTTGGCGGCAAACGCCGTGGACACCTGCGCTGGCCGGATCAAGGCGACCTTGATGCCGAACGGCTCCACCTCGTAACGCAAGGAAAGCACCAGCCCCTCGACCGCGAACTTGCTCGCTGAATAAATCGACTCGAACGGGAACGGAATCTGTCCCACCAGCGACGACACGGCGATCAGCTTCCCTGACCGGTTCGCCCGCATCGATGGAATGAACGCCTGAAAGATGGCCGCCGTTCCAATCACGTTGATATCGAGACACTTGAGCGCCTTCCCCAGATCCACTTCCTCGAACGGGCCAAAGAACCCGATGCCGACGTTCGACAGCACCGCCTCGACCCGCGCAAACTTGTCCAGCACCATGTCTCTGAAGTGAAGAATTCCGCGGCGATCGGTGATGTCCAACGTCGTCAACAGATGAGGGCACCCCACCCCATCCAGCTCGGCTTGCAGCGCCGCGATGCCCTCCACATCGACATCGAAGCCCGCCACCGGGGTCTGCGATTGCGCCAAGAGCCTTGCCACCTCGCGCCCCATCCCCTGAGCAATTCCCGTGATCACGACTGCCTGCATGCAATGTACTCCTTGCGTCGTTGAAGAGCCCTCACCCCGCCCCTCTCCCAGGGGGCGAGCGAGAAGAACTAGTCAGCTGCCGTATCGAGGCTTCGAAGTCGGGATAGATCAGCCGGTAACCCGTGGCTTTCAGCGCGGCATTGTCCACCGCATAGTCGTCGCCGAGAAAGCGCACCGCATCGTACTCCAGGTCTGGAATCCGGCCACGCAGCTTGGCAGCGAGCCCATCTACGCGGGCGAACGCTTTGACCATGGCAATGGGCAGATGCAGCCGCGGTGGACGCGCACCAAACGTCCGTGCCGCAATCGTTAATGCCTCTTCAACGGTCGGGTGGCTGTCGTCCACGATGTTGAACGCCTTACCGACGGCATCATCGCAGTCGGCGAGGTGCACGACAGCCGCAGCGACATCCTCGACACGCACATTGGACAGGCGCTGCTTGCCGCTTCCCGGAATGGCCAGGATCGAGGTACGGCGTGAGAACACTTTGCCGGCGCCATCGTTGCATCCAGGACCGTACACCGTACAGGGGCGCGTGATGACCGCCGGTAACCCCTCGCGGATGCGGCGCCACACCACGTCTTCACCGTCCCGTTTGCTCCTCCCGTAGTCGTCCTGGGGATGGCGGGGCGCATCTTCCGTGAACGGCATCCCCCGATAGCGGCCGTACACACTGGTCGAGCCGACGTGGACGAATCTGCGCACGCCGGCGGCGAGCGCCAGCCGGGTGATGTGATCGACCCCAAGCACGTTGATCGGATACAGTCGTTCATAGGGCGTTGACAGGTTGCAGATGGCCCCCAGATGGCAGACCCGGTCGACGCCGGTGAAGAGGCCCGGCAGGGTCTCCGGCTTGGTCAGATCTGACGGGACGAACTCCACGCCCAATCGCTCGAAGTACGGCTCGTCTTGTGCCTGCAGTGCCGTCGCCCGCACCCGCACGCCCCGCGCCACGAGTTGCGCGACGGTATGCCTGCCGATGAACCCGCTCGCGCCGGTCACCAGTGTGCTTCCACGGAACTCCATGGGTTTGGACCGATACCTTGCTCGCTAGCTGGATACAACCTCCCCGCCGCACGAGGGCGCCCGCATGCCGGCCGGGCATGTGCGGCAGGGATCGTGGTTCCAACCGCCATTGACGTAGGACAGCGCGGAGTCCAGGATATCCGCTCGACGCAGCCGCCAGGCATTCGGAAATGGAAGCGAAGAGTTACATCATCAGCCCGTTTTTCGGGGACAATCCCCCTCACATCATGGAGCACGTACCGCACTGCCGCGAACTGCCCGTGATTGCGCTGCACGCGGGCCCCTGCAAGGCAACGCTCAAGATCCCTTTCCACGAGAAGCTCATCGGCGATCCGAGCCGTGGCGTCGTCTTCGGCGGCGTGATCACCACCCTGCTGGATCAGGCGGGTGGCCTCGCCGTGATGTGCAGCCTCGACGAGCTGAAGTCGATCGCAACGATCGACCTCCGGGTGGATTATCTGCGGCCCGCCACGCCCGGCCGCGATCTCCTCGGCTATGCCCACTGTTACAGGGTCACCAAGAACGTCGCCTTCGTCCGCGGAGTCGCCTACCACGACGATCGGGACGATCCCTTCGCGACTTCGCTTTTGACCTACATGCTGGGGGCGAACCCGATGCCGCCCGGGATCCTGGAAACGGTGCCCGTCTGAAGCGGATTGCCGGGACCGCGCAGGGGTAAGCAATGACACCGGACGAAATCGTCACCAGGATTCCCTATGCCCGCCTGATCGGGATCGAGGCGCGGGCGAGCGGAGAGGGGTGGATCACGCACCTGACCTTCCGTGACGGCATAGTTGGAAACCGCCGGTTGCCGGCAATTCACGGCGGCGTCGTTGGCGCGTTTCTGGAGATGGCGGCGTTGGTGGAGCTGATTCACCAGACGGGCGGCGACCGCATTCCGAAGCCGATCAACTTCAACATCAACTTCCTCAGAAGCGCCGGGCCTTTGGACTCGATCGCACGGGCGGAAGTGGTGAAGCTCGGCAAACGCATCGCCCACGTCCGCGTCATTGCTTGGCAGGACGATCCGGAACGTCCCGTCGCAACCGGGTACGGTAATTTTCTCGTCTGAGCGGAAGGGGATCGGCGCATCCTATCCTGTAGGGTGAGAGTATGACTGACCGGGTGATGGAAGAGCTCACCGCCGCCGGGCCCGTGCTCACCGACGGCGCTTGGGGCACCGAGTTGCAGGCGCGCGGCTTGCCGGCCGGGGAGATCCCGGACTGCTGGAATCTCTCCCATCCCGAACGAGTCGAGGAGGTCGCCCGCGCTTACGTCGATGCGGGAAGTCGGATCATCCTGACCAACACCTTCAGGGCCAACCGCATCGCGTTCGAGCAGCATCCGGAGCGGTCGAGGATCGAAGAGATCAACCGAGCCGGCGTCGCAATCTCCCGGCGTGCCGCACGCGCGCGAGCCCTCGTGTTCGCCTCGATCGGCCCCAGCGGCAAGCTGCTGCTTGCGCGCGAAATCACCGAAGCGGCGCTGGCGGCGGCGTTCGCGGAGCAGGCGCAGGCCCTGGCCGAAGCGGGGGCGGACGGCATCGTCGTGGAAACGATGTCCGATTTGGTCGAGGCCAGGATCGCGGTGCAAGCCGCCGCCGCCACCGGTCTGCCGGTTGTCGCGTGCATGGTTTTCGGATCCGGAAAACAACGGGACCGCACCATGATGGGGGTCACAGCGCGGGAGGCAGCGATTGAGCTGACCCGGGCAGGCGCTCGCGCGATCGGCGCAAACTGCGGCATTGGCATTGAGCACTGCCTGCCGATCTGTGAGGCACTGGCCGCCGCCACCAATCGACCGATTTGGATCAAACCGAACGCAGGACTCCCGGAGTTTGCCGGTGGCGCAACTGTCTATCGGACAGACCCCGAGACCTTCGCCAGCTACCTGCCCAAACTGGTCGCCGGAGGGGCGAAGTTCATCGGCGGCTGCTGTGGTACCACCCCGAGATTCATCGAAGCACTGCGCGCACGGCTGACAGCCTGCCCCTGACCGGCTTTGCCCAAAACATCGGGCGAGTTTCCACTCGTCATTCCCGCGAAGGCGGGAATCCATGGCGCGGGAACATCACCACCCCACCTGGATACCCGCTTTCGCGGGTATGACGGGCTTGAACGTGTGAGTTCTCCCGCTCGCCCGCAGCGTTGCTTGCTTGCGCGGGATTTGCCAATAAGGACGGTCTCCTGAGCACAGGACTGAACAGATGGACGGCGCGCTAGAAGGAATTCGCATCCTCGAGTTGGGTCAACTGGTGTCGGCACCATACTGCGGCAAGCTGTTTGCCGACTATGGTGCGAAGGTCATCAAAATCGAGCCGCCTCGAACCGGCGATCTCGCTCGCCAGTGGGGGCCTTTTCCACAAGATCAGCCGCACCTGGAGAAGAGCGGCCTGTTCTTTTTCATGAACACCAACAAGCGCGGCATCACACTGGATGTGACCACCGCCCGTGGGCGCGACATCTTTCTCCGACTCGTACGGCACGCCGACATGCTCATCGAGAATAATCACCCGAAACAGATGCGGGAGTGGGGCCTGGACTACCCTACCCTCTCCCAAGTGAATCCGAACCTGGTGATGATCTCCATCACGCCATTCGGTCAGACCGGGCCGTACAGCGACTGGAACGGCTGCGACCTCAACGCGTTTCATCTCACCGGCGCCAGCAGCCGCTACTGCGGCCGGCCCGGTGACGTACCGCTGGAGCACGGCACCTTCGCCGCCGACTTTTACGGCGCCACGACCGCGGCCGCGTGGGGACTGGCGGCGGTGTACGGACGACGACAAGCAGGCGGCGGCCAGCAAATCGATGTGTCCTGCGCCGAAGCCATCGCCGCGTTGTTCGTCGGCTCCCAGAATATCGGGGCGTACGCGCAGGACGGCAAGTTCGACCGCCGCACCGGAGTCGGAATGTCCCTGGGCGCTCCGGCCACCATCCTTCCATGCAAGGACGGCCATGTCTGGATCCTCGCCCTGGAGCCCGGCCAGTGGAATGGGCTCGCCCGCGTGATGGGCAACCCCGAGTGGATGCAGCTCGAGATGTTCCAGGAGATGCTCGTCCGCGCACAGAACGCCGACGCCATGTATCCGCTGATCGAGCAATGGACGATGGAGCACACCAAGCGGGAGATCATGGACCTGTGCCAGGCTGCTGGCTGTCCCATAACCGCGGTCTTCACCGTTGCGGAAGCCGCCGAGCACCCGCACCTGAAGGAGCGCGGATACATCGTGGATCTGGAGCATCCGGCGCTGGGGAAGATCCGCGATCTCGGCGCGCCCTTCAAGCTGCCGGAGAGCCCGGGCGGTCCGACCAAGCCGACACCGTTGCTCGGGCAGCACAACGACGAGGTTTACGGGACACTCCTAGGCATGAGTTCCGACGAGCTGCAACGACTCCACCGTGACGGCGTGATCTAGGTTGAAGATGGCAAAGGCACTTCCCCTGAAAGGCATCCGCGTAGCGAACTTCGGCTGGGTCTGGGCCGGCCCCGTCACCGGCCAGACCCTCGGCTTTCTCGGCGCCGAGGTTTACAAGATCGAATCGCGCACCCGCATCGACCTGACCCGCATGCTGCCGCCCTTCGCCGGCGGCGTGCGCGACCCGGACCGTAGCATCTCGAACCATGCCGGCTGGGCGGGCAACGGCAGCGTCAGCCTCAATCTCAAGAAGCCCGAGGCGCAGCAACTGGCCCGGCAACTCATCGCCAAGAGCGATGTCGTGGTGGAGAACTTCGGCCCCGGAGTGATGCAGGAGCTGCACCTCGGATATGAAGATCTG
This sequence comes from Binatia bacterium, assembly GCA_044450645.1. Lineage (GTDB taxonomy): Bacteria > Desulfobacterota > Binatia > HRBIN30 > HRBIN30 > JAGDMS01. Next base: position 4,065 of record JBIOJG010000076.1, on the reverse strand, counting down.
CGTGCGCTCAAGCCGGACATCGTCATGTTCTCCATGCCCGCTGCCGGCCTCTACGGCCCACTCAAGGACGTCAGAACCTACGGCCTGAGTCTGAGCAGCATCACCGGCATCGACAGCCTGACCGGTTATTTCGGCGGGCCACCGATCCCTTTCGAGAACGCCTTTGCAGATCCGTACAACGGCGTCATGGGCGCCTTCGCCGTCCTGGTCGCGCTCCGCTACCGTGACCGCACCGGCAAGGGACAGCACATCGACTACTCGCAGCAAGAAGTGGTGATGCAGATGGTCGGCCCGGCGTTCATGGACTACGAACTCAACGGCCGCGTCGCCGGGCCGATGGGCAACCGACATCCGTTGGCAGCCGCGGCGCCTCACGGCGTTTTCCCATGTGCCGGCGAGGACCGCTGGATCAGCATCGCAGTCACCACTGACCAGGAGTGGCGTGGTTTACTGACGGCGATGGGCAACCCGGAGTGGGCGCAGGGATCAGAGTTCGCCAGCCCGCCAGCTCGCGTCAGAAATATCGATGCGTTGCACGAACGTATGGCCGAGTGGACCCGCACCTTCAACGACTACGAGCTGGCGCGGCTCCTCCAGCGTCACGGCGTCGCCGCCGCACCGGTCCTCAACGTGGCCGACCTGCTCCACGACCCGCACTATCGCGCTCGCGGCACTTTCATCGAGGTGACGCACCCGCTCGGATTTCAAGAGACCATCTACGGTGCCTACGTGAAGACAAGCCGCACCGAGGCCGACGTCCACCCCGGCCCAAGCATCGGCCAGGACAACGACCGCGTCTTCAAAGAGCTGCTGGGGTTATCGGAGGAGCGTTACCGTCAGCTCATCGAGCAACAGGTCATCTATTGAGGATTCGCGGCACCGCGTTACGCTGCGGAGCTGTCGCGAGCAACCGACTTGGGATCCACCGCCACCGTGCCGCGAAGCTCCGGGAACCTCGGCGTGACCGAGGCGTAGAATTTCTCGAACACCTGGAAGTCGGCTTCGATGTTCCCCGTGGGCACGAAGGCCGGGCCCAGGCCCGCTACCTTGCGCCGGTAGTCAAGATAGCCGAGCACGATCGGTACGCCGGCGCCTCTGGCGATGTGGTAGAAACCGGTCTTCCACGACGTCGACTTCTTGCGGGTGGCTTCGGGCGGCACCGCGAGGATGAGCTGCTCACTATTGTGGAACCGCTCAATCGCTTGGCCGACCATGTTGTGGCGCGCCGAGCGGTCGACGGACACGGCGCCGAAAAAGCGGATGATCGGCCCGAGCGGAAAGAAGAACGCCGCGTCCTTGACGAACCACGCCATCTTCACGCGGAAGATGTGCGCCGCCACCATCATGATGACGCCGTCCCAGTTCGAAGTGTGCGGCGCGGCGATCACGACAAAACGGAGCGGCCGGTGGACAGTACCCTCCGTCGTCCAACCGGCCAGGCGGAAGAGGAGCTTGGCCAACCCGTGCATGAACGGACTGATTCCGAACGGATTCTCCGAGGTGGGTCGCACCCGTGTTGTATAGCGAAGCGCGCCGTCGCGCGCCAGCCACAGGAGGTGCGCCGCAAGCGCGCGCCCGGAGCGTCAGCGTCCGGTGAACTTCGGCGGCCGTTTCTCGGCGAAGGCGCGTGGCCCTTCCTTGGCGTCCTCCGAAATGAAGACGCGTGCTCCGAGCGCCTTCTCCAGCACGAAGCCGGATTCGAGCCCGAGCGCGCGCACGGCGATCTCTTTGGCCGTTCGCACCGCCAGCGGACCGTTCTTGCAGATCGTCTCCGCCCACTTCAGAGCCGTCGGCATCAACTGGTCGAGCGGGACAACCTCGTTCACCAGGCCGATGTCGTATGCACGCTTTGCGGTGATGGGCCGTCCCATCAGTAGCAATTCCATCGCCACCGCCCACGGGATCTGCCGCGGCAGCCGGATGTGCGAGCCGCCACTGGGAATGATCCCCCATCGCACCTCGCCCAGTCCGAAGCTGGCATGCTCCGCCGCGATGCGCAGATCGGTTCCCTGCAGGAACTCCAACCCGCCGGCGATGCAGTAGCCATTGACCGCCGCAATGATGGGCTTGAAGACATCCGAGAACGGGCGCTTGGTGTGATCTCCGTAGCCCATCTCATCACCGCCGGTGACCATGGGAATGGCTTCCTTCAGATCCATTCCCGTGCAGAAGCTCTTCTCGCCGGCCGCAGTGAAGATGGCAACCCACAGATTGGGGTCCCGGTTGAAATCAGCGAACGCGGCATCCATCGCCGCCAGCATCTCGGCGGTAAAAGCGTTCATCGACTCCGGCCGGTTGATGGTGATGATGGCGATGCGGTCGCGCTTCTCGTACAGCATCGTTGATGGCATCTTCGGCGAATCACTCATGGCTCACTCCGATCTGAAACAATACGGCACCGGCCGCGGCAGTGGACACGGCGGAACCTGGAAGGACCTACCGCTCTGCAGCTGAGATCAACGCTTCTGGGCTTTCGCGGCCTTCGCTGGTGCGGCCTTCGCCGACGCGGCGTTCGCCGCCGCAGCTTTCAGCCGCTTCTTCGGCTTGATCTTGGCGAGCCGGGCGAGATTGAGGCCGAGCATCTTGGCCCGGATCTCATCGGTGATCGGGCGATATCCCCATTTCTCTTGCAGCTCTTGCGGCATGTCGAGATTCCGGACCCAATCCACCACTCTCGGCATATCGTCGAAGGCGAGGTCCAACCCCATCACGATCTTGTCGGCGCCGGCCCAATCCAATGCCTCGCCGATCATGTGGTAGCCGCGATACGGGGCACGCTGGAACCAGCCGACGATGCCCGACATGCTGATGTACAGGTTCCGGTGCTTGCCGGCCAATCCGAAGAGTTCCTCGTGATAGGGCCAGCCCATGTGATAGGCGATGATCTTCAGCTCGGGAAAGTCTAAAAGGATGTCGTCGAGCAGGATGGGCAACGTGTACTTGTTGGGTTGCGGCATCACGTAAGCCATTCCCGTGTGCATGGTGAGCGCGATGTCCAACTCGCAGGCCTTCTCGTAGAACGGCCACATGCGCTTGTCATTGAGCGGGCCATCGTCCTCGCACTGGTACACCTTGCAGAGCTTGGCGTTACAGTTCTTCACCATGTGCTCCAGCTCCCAGACAGCGTGCTTGACCCCGCGCCGGAGGACGGGTCCGACGTTACATTCGAGATAAATCCGATCGGGATACGGAGCGATGTCCTGCATGACGAAGGCGTTGGTGGACATGCACATTGCATAGCCGGAGACGTCCATCATTCCTTCGCGAAGCGCGAAGGTCACGTCAACGCCGGCCTTGTCCATCCACTTGATCAGCTCAGCGGCGCGCGGGTGCGGCATATCGGCCCCGCCGCTCAACTTTTTCCCAGCCCAGACCCCCACCACGCCGTCCACGCTGCCCCACCACTGCTGGAAGCCCGGGTAGTAGCTCATCTCGGCAAGCGATTGCTCATTCATCAGATGGCATTCGGTCAATGCTACGAAGTGATCGGTGTTGGCCACGCTATCCTCCTTGGTCGGTCATTGGAATGTGAAACGTAAACGCAAGAAGATGCAGGCTTACGCTTTACGTTTTCCGTTTTTGCTCCTGTATCAACTTCCACAGTCGATTCGGCGTCGCCGGCACCTCCCGTGCCCGCACGCCGAGCGGGACGAGCGCGTCATTGATGGCGCACAAGATAGCGGCCGGCGTGGTGTGCATGGCGCCCTCGCCCACCCCCTTGGCCCCCAACGGCGTGAACGGCGACGGCGTCACCAGCGCCGCCTTCTCCGCCATCGGCACGTCGTACATCGTCGGCAGCAGGTAGTCCATGAACGTCGAGGTCAACAGCTGGCCGTCGTCGTCGTAGACGTACTCCTCCAGTAACGCCGCCCCCACCCCTTGCGCCAGGCTGCCCTGGGTCTGGCCCTCCACCGTGGCCGGGTTGAGCCGCGTGCCGCAATCGTCGGCAATGTAATACTTCAGGATCTCGACCTTACCGGTCTCCGGATCCACCTCCACCATCACCACGTGGCACGCATTGGCCGCCGTCAGGTAACTCTTCGCCCGCCCCTGCTCGTCGGGCTG
>JBIOJG010000075.1:0-23216 GCA_044450645.1 Binatia bacterium | reverse complement strand
CGTTTCCCCGAACGTCTCATCCACCTGTTTCTTCTCCACCACCTTCATCCATCATTTCCTCCCCGCCCTCTACAGTAAACTGTTGCTACCCAACTGTCTCACCCACATTGGCAGAGAGGGCGAGACGGAAGGCGGGGAGCTGGTAGCTGATGCACTCTTCAGCTCTTGGCGCTGCGGCCCGGATGGTCTTCCGCAGCCTTTCGAGCGCGCCTCGCTTGTCGTTGCTCAACGCCGCAAGATACTCGTCAATGGTCTTGGTCTTATCCTTGATCTTGGGCTTCCGTCGCATGGGCTTCTTCTCCTTCACGCGTGACCAATCGGGAGCCCGGTTGTTACGTCCGCCGAACGCTCACGCTGAGCGGCCGGCCCGGTGTCGCTCGCGACGACGACGGAAGTTCAAGCCGCGGTCCGCTCGTGCGTGTTGTTAGACTTTCTCGCTGCTCGACGCCGGAACAAGGGCAACCTCGAACGGATGATCCTCGATGCCCGATTCGCTGAAGACGCGGGCGACGCAGCTGAATTCCTGCCCTGGTGCAACAGCCTCATTGCGGGTTACCGGAATAATGCTTACTCGCTTCCACGCTCCAGGAAGAATGGTGAGTATATCATGGATAAGATGAAGGTACTTGCCCCCATCCAACTTGAACGACGAGACCAACTGTCGCGAGTCCTCTAGTTCAGCTCCGATAAGCACTGAGGGCGTGATCAGTCCAACTTGGCACTCGGCTGTTCTTATTTCCCTGTCCACAGGGTTGTGAATATCAATCCGGAGCCAGAATCCAATGCGCGCTGGCTCGATCCCGATCGCCACTCGAGTGGTTCCACTTACCAACGTATCGTTTACGTACAGCCGCAGGGCTTGATACCGAACGCTAGCGGGCCCGCTAGGAGATTCGATGAAGAACCGTATTCGCTTTTCGAGTTCGGGGAGCAGATCGACGATTCGCCGATGATAGACGATGTGCGGGTAGTGTTTCAGGTCGAAGGGAATATCATCCGTGTTCTGGGTGAGCAGAATCACTGGCTTGCCGAGTGCGTGAGCGTACCCGGACTCGTAGAAGACGTTCGGGTTACGTCCTGACATGTCCGCCACAACGACATCGGCCTTAGAGATCTGATTGTAGATTCGCTGGAGAATGCTGCCTTCGAAAATCTGCTCGTCGACCCGCTCGGCGTATCCCCCAGCTCGTTCGCAGGCCACCTTGATCCCAAGCTGATAAACATCGTCGAAGGCCTGATCGAAGGGCATCAATACGAAGACAAATGGTTTTGGCCGAAAGTCCGTCACGTGTTCCCCTCAAGTCTAACGCCTGAATTAAGCCGCGCCGCGAAGCGGCGTCGGCTTGAATGAATTGTTAGAGCGCACGACCGCCTGCTCACTGACCATGCTTGCCGCCAGCATTGATGTTCCAGAGTTGCAGCGCAAGCACGGTTTCCAAGTAACCCACAAACGTCAGGGCACCAAGCAGCCGCATCAGAATGGCGAACCTCTGTGGGGCAATAGAGCTAGAGGGCGACCAGCTCGGCGAGCTTGGCCGCGACGTCTGTCATCGGCTCTTCTGCAGTGCTCAGGCCGCTTCGCGAGCCGAGCAGGGGGCTGACTTCGCGGAGAGCTTCATACGTCGTATTGTGCACGATAGGAACGAGTAGGTCACGCGCTAGGAGTGCCGAAAGCTCTTTGTCGGCGATGCCCTCTCCTCGGAGGCGGCGCAGCAGCGCAGGGGTCACCAGCACGATCCCGACTCGCGATTTCGCCAGTCCCTTGTCGATTTCGCGGAGCAACGACGTGCCGAGGACGACGTCCTTCTCGCTGAACCAGACCGAGACACCGCGTGACTCGAGCAGATCATGAAGCTCCTTGGCGGCCCCTCCCCGGTCGTCCCACGCATGGCAGAGAAAGACGTCCCGAGGGTCAGGCAGGGGCACTCGGTTCTCGATGCTGCGGCGGACCGGCGTGAGTGCCCGCACTTCTGCAGGCGTGTACGACACGGACGAACCGGCTCGCGACCAGCTCGGCCTTCCGCTGCTGCCGGACCCGCCAACGCTGCTCCGGCCGCCCCCGCTGCTCCCCGACGGGGAGTAGGACGGGGACGAGTACGACCCGTAGCCACCGTAGCCGCTGTAGCCTCTGTAGCGGCCACCGCATGCAGGGCAGGCCGCTGCACCGCTCGCTGTGCGATGGCCATATACTGGTGCTGTGCATCTAGCCATGTCGTAATCCTCCCATTTTTAATCGCTCTTTCAAGTAGAGGGTTAAGCACCCGATGTTACCGAGACCATCGACTCTTTCTAGCCCTACCGCAAAGCGCCGCGCGGTAGTAGGTCAATAGGTCTGGAAGAGCAGCAAGGGGCATCCGATGCGCTCTAACTACATCTCGACGTCCGAATGTACAGCACAACCGAAGCGCCCAGTGCTTCGGTTGCACCAGCGGTCCGCAGCAGGCCAGCGCGATGTTTCGCCTTGCCACGCCATCGCTTAACGCACTGCATCTCGCGTACTCCACTCGGTTGCATACGAAGCATGCGCCGCTTGCTATCGCCCCCCTTTGGCCGGGCCGAGTAGATGATCTGCCGGGCTCTGGACGCCCCGGCCCCCGCGGTTCCCCGACGGGCTAGAGAGGCCCAGTCGCAATCTTTTCGACCTCGATCCGGGTGCCGCGGTCGTTCTGGCCCGGTGAGTTGGAATTCGGCATGGCGCTCAGGTGGGAATACCCACCGGCGAGCTGGATCGGGTTGATCGGGCTGGGGATGGCGACTTGGTGGGAGCGATGGTCTGCAAACTGAAACGGCTCCCACGCATGGTAGACGATGACTTGTCCCGGCCGCACTGTCGGCGACACCTTCGCCTGAACTTCGAAAGCCCCGACGTCGTTGTGCGCGCGCACGCGGTCGCCGTCCTTGATCCCCCGCGCCTCGGCGTCCAGGCTGCTCAGGTACATCACCGGCTCACCGCGCTGCAGGCGCAACAGGCGCGGGTCCGGCCGCCACATGGTGTGGATCGACCAGCGCGTGTGTCCGCCGGTCATTTGCAGCGGATAGTCGCCGCCGATGGGCGGATTGTCCTTGTGCACCGGCAGCTCCTCGCCCAGTTCGAGGTAGAGCTCTTGATCGATGTAGAATTGCATCCGCCGGGTCATCGTGGGCCACACCATTTTCTTCTCGGTGTGCCAGGTATTGGCCGTGATGGTCTCGTCGGGCTTGAAATCGGTGGCCGTGCCGATGTTGACCATGCCCATGCCGACCCCGGTGAAGCGGGCGTACCCCTTCTCTTTGAGCTGTTCCCAACTCGTGCCCTTGAGATTGCTCGCCAGCCCGACCATATCGCTCATGAACTTGTCGCTATCCTTTTCCATGTAGCGCCGGCCGAAGGTGAAAGTGTCGTAGACCGAGTCCAACCTGCGCTCTTCACCGGCCCGATCGCGGAACGTCTTCTGTCCGCGCGCGGCGGCTTGCTCCTGCATCGTCTTCAGGAGCAGGCAGTGCCACTCCCACTCGTTTTTGCACTCGCCCAGCGGCTCGACCGCTTTGGTCGTCGGATGTGCGAAGGGAGCAAGCGGGGTTGACCAGGTGAGATCGTCTTTCTCGTAATAGCCGGCCGCCGGCAGCACGTAATCGCTCTGCAGCCCGGTGGTACTGAGGCGCCAGTCGATGGTGACGAGAAGCTCGAGCTTGGGCAGGAGATGCTTGACGAGCTGCGGGTAGCCACGCACGCGACGCAGAATGTTGCCGCCCTCCTCGAAGAAAATCTTCGGCGCGGTCTTCGGGGCAAGCTGCCAGCCCTTGTCGAACGCCTCCTTCACGTAGGCGTCGATGTCGCGTTTCAGCAAAGGGTCCCAGCCGCGCGTATCGCCATACAGCTCACGCAGGCCGCCGTGGAGGTAGAAGAACAACACCGAGGAGACGACGCCGCCCTTGTCGTGCATCGCGCGAGCTTCCTGAAAGAGGAACATCTCGTCGGTGAAGCCATTCCACTTGGCCTTGAGATATTTCGGCGCGTTCTCGGCCGCCATGGCGAGCATGGCGGCCTGCAACGGCAGCGCGGGGGCTACCCCCATGGCTTCCGACGAATCCAGGCTCAAGTACGGAAAGCCGCTCACGCCGCTTCCCTTCTTCCCCACGTGACCGCACAGGGCGAGCACCAGAATCTGCACCCGTTCCATCTCCAGGCCGTGATAGAACTTCGAAAAGTTCGACTGGACCAGAATGGTGGCGGCCTTCGCCTTGGCAATCTGGCGGGCCAGGCGGCGCAGCAGGTCTGGCGGCGTGCCGGTGATGCGCGCGGCGGCCTCCGGAGCATACTGCCTCAGGCGCTCGCGTAGCAGGCTGAACACCGGCGTGACGGTGACCTCGCCCGTGGTGGTGCGCACCTTGTACTCACCTTCCAAGGCCGGCCGCACGCGTTCCAACTTGAGACTGGTCTTCGAAACCGGCCGTACGCTCTTCGACGTGAGATCGTACACGTAGAAGGTGTCGTCGGCGCCCTCTTTCTGAAGATCGCGTTGGCGCAGAAAGTGTCGCGTGTCCTTGCGCACCAGGAGCGGCATATCGGTCTGCTCGGCAATGAACGCGGCGTCGTACAGCTTCTCCTCGACGATCACATTGGCCATCGATAGGCCGAGCGCCGCGTCGGTCCCGACGTTCACCGGCACCCACAGGTCGGCGTGAATGGAAGAGGCATTGCAGTCCGGCGCGATCGCAATGACGTGGGCCCCACGGTAACGGGCCTCGAGAAAGAAGTGGGCGTTCGGAATCTGGGTGTAGACCGGGTTGCCGCCCCACAGCAGGATCACGTCGGAGTAGAACCAGTCGTCGGCCGAGCTGGCGAAACCGATCTTCCCGCACGTCACCGCCGCTCCAGGGTGGTGGTCGCCGACCTCCGCGTTCAAGTCGAGGAACGGCGTATCGAGCATGAAGGCGGTGCGCATGAGTCCCACACCGTGACAGCCGTTGGTCAAGGCCGAGCCCATGTCCCAGTAAATCGCGCCGGGGCCCTGCTCGTTCATGACGTCGAGCGTGGTGGCGGCGATGTCCTTTAGCGCCTCGTCCCAGCTGACCCGCTGCCACTTGCCCTCGCCCCGCTGCCCGACGCGCTTGAGCGGGTACTTCAGGCGGTCGGGATCGTACATGCGGTGGCTGTAGCAGGCCCCCTTCTGACAACCACGCGGGTTATAGTCGGGCACGGAAGAGTTGGTCGGGGTATAGGTGGCGGACTGCTCCTCACGCAGAACCACACCATCCTTGACGTAGACGTTCCAGTTGCAGCCGCGCTGGTACCAGCAATTGACGTGGTGCGTGCCTTTGGCGACCTTGTCCCAGGTCCATCGCTGGCGAAAGATATCTTCCCACGTGCGGTAGGGTGGCACCGGCGGCAGCGCGCTCGCCGCATCATCCGCGGCGCCAGCGGCGGAGGCTCCGACGGAGAGATGACCGAGCGACAGCGTCAGCGCTGCCGCGCCGACACCACACACGAACCGCCTACGCGTGACGTTCAAGACATTCCCTCATCCACTTGCCGGAAACAGCGCGTGGGCACGGCGAACCGTGCCCACGCGTAGTGCAAAAGTGTCGCCCTACTTGCCAAACTTGAGCAAGTTATCGACCGAGAAGTTCTCCGGATGCACGCGGGCGGTGTTGTATTCAGAGATGTCACCGTGGGTGCCGCTTCCGCATCCAACCCCGGCGTGGTCGCTCTTGTCGTCAATGTCCATCTGTACGGCGGTATTGTAGTAGCGGTGCTTGCCATCCGGCGACCAGGCCAAAGAGGAATCGGCGAAAGACAACTTCCAATACTCGCCGGCGCGATTGTAATTCACCTTGTAGTACAGAAGGGCGTTCTCGCGATCGGCGTAGATGACCTGGCGCCCATAGCTATAGTACGGATCCTTAGGAAAGATTTCCACGACCCACACCGGGCGCTTCACCCAGATCATGTTGGTCATGGCCCACGGTGCGCCCTTCCAGTTTGGAGTCTCATATCCGAATATGGCCCCTTTGTTATCCTTGGTCGTGGCCCATGAAGTCCCGCTGTCCCCCTCCGGGCCAGCAACCAGCGGCACCGGGTCCGGTCCCTGAGTTTGCACCAGGATGTCCTGCTGTCCCACCAGCTTCCAGGTCATGGACTGGTTCTTCCCGTACCACACGTAGGCGTCATCGGAGGTGATGTCGGAGCCCAGAAACGGGTCGGAGCGATTCACCGACGACAGCTGACGCGTGCGGCGCATCGCCGGCACATAGGACCACACGCTGTCGGGCCGGTTGTCCATGTAACGCCACGTAAGCTGGATGAACCCTTCCACCGACGCCGGACTGCTCACGTTCGAAGCTTCCTTCAGCTCGGTGGCGTCCGGATTACTCAGCTTGTTGGGTCGACCGTCGAAGTAGTAGTCCGTGGATACACCGACGATGCGGCGCTCGAAACCGCCGCGACCCACCCATTCGACGGAGTACTCAAAGTAGTTCTGCCCGTCCTTGAAAACCGCGAACGACCTGTTCCAGGCGATCTTGATGGCGGCCTTCGGGTCCTTGGGATCGATCTTCGGAAAGGGGAAGCCAAAGATGTGTTCCGGCCGCTTACCGATCGTCGGATCGACGACGTTGCCGTCCTCGTCGATGTCGTACTTGCCGGCGTTGGCCTCCGACGCCTTTAGGAACTCCGGCTCCCACACCGGGTCGTAATTGAGCTTGCCGATATGGAGGACGAAGTCCCCTTTCTTGACGTAGTTGAGGACCGGATCGGGCAAGAGGCCTTCCGCCTTTTGCCAATTGGTCTTGTCAATGGTTTCCCCGGGGGTCACATCCGCCCGGACAGGTGTGACCAGAAGCCCGAGTACGCCAACGAGCACATACAACGCGATCTTCACATTACGCTGTCTTTTCATCCGTCTACCTCCTCTCACGTGTCGCCCACTACGACAGATTGTACTGCACCCGGAACAGCAGCTGGTCGCGGTCGCGGAAGAACCCCAGGCCGGCGAGGGTACCGCGCGTGACGGCGTACTTCATCGTAAGCACCAGGTTGCTGCCGTATTGGTAGCTGATCGACGGCACCACGCCGTTGACGCCGCGCGCATCGTAGAGGCCAAAGACCTGTGGCTGAATGGTTCCGTGGTACACGAGTGTGTTGATCAGATAGGTGAAGGTGAACTCGTCTTCCATGCGCGAGACCCAGTCGAACGTCGTGGTGTTGATCCCCGGCGCCTGCGGTAGCGGTACGAAGTGCGTGTTGCTCGGGACCGCGTTGGCGATGCCCTTTTGATAGTCGAAGATGTGCGAGTGGAAATATTGAGCGGAGAAGAAGAACGTGTTCTCCGGATTGAGCCAGCGGATCCAGACGTTACGATCCGCACCGATCATCCAGCGCATGACGTCTTTCGTCGGCAGTTCGCCGACGCCCTTGACGTCGGGGCAGAAGCGAGTGCCGTCATGAAAGAACCCCCCGATGCATGCTCCAACCTTGTCTGCTGGAAGCGCCGCACTGACGCTCTTGTCTGGCATGAACACCCGTTCATCCCAGAAGTTCGCTGCTTCCATCCGGATGATGGTGTACGGATCGAATGGCAACGCAAAGGTCGCGCTGCCGCCGGTGATTTGCTGTTGGTACAATTCGACCAAGAAGCTCCCATTCGGGGCGAAGAGGGATTGGTCCCCTCCGAGTGGAGCGATGGCTAAACCGTCCGCCTTGAGGCGTACCGACGGAATGTCATTGAAGGTCACGTAGTGAGCTAGCGAGAAGGTGACATCCCCGGCGGTGCCGATGAGCCGACCACCACCGCGGCTGTTGCCAAGGTTCTTGCTCGGGCGGATCACTTCGGATGGCCCCGGAGGAGCGCCGACGCCGAAGGGGTTGCCGACAGGCGAAACCGGCGCAATCTCGTTGTCGATCGACCCAGGCACCCAGTAACCGTCGAGGGTGAGGTTGCGCAGATGTCCCCAGCTGCCCAGTCTCACGGTCGGACGCACCATCCACAGCGGGATACGGCGGTCGTCGAGGTCCTCGACCAACGGGAAGCCGAAGCGGTTGTCGAGCGGCTCGATCATGTCGAGTAGCCGGAACCCGTCGCTCTCGCCCCACGACAGGTCTTGCCGGCCGATGCGAAACTTCACCGGGCCTTTGCCCAGATCGACGTAGGCATTCCACAGCGGGTCCTTCTGCGTGTCGAGATCGCGGTTCTTACGCAGCCCCGGCCCCAAGATATTATCGGCAAAAATGGGGTTGGCGGCCATTGCTGTGGCTCCTGCGTGGCTGTATCCCCTCGGCCCGTAATCATAGACCCCGTCATAGAACCACTTGACGCGCAGCCGGTACCCCAACTGGTCGAGTAGGGTAAACTGCGGACCCAGCCCCTTGGCAACGTTGTGATACATCTCCAGGTCGAGCAGGTTGCGGTGTTGGATCAGCTGCCCGCCCCGGGTGTCTGGAAAGGTGAACCCTTGGCAATTCGCCCCAAAAGGATAGCAACTCACACCCGAGCTGTCCGAGGCTACCGTCCGGAAACTCGCCTGCGTGAACACTTTGCCCGTCACCTGGATGGATTGGCCCTCATCCAGATAGAACGCCTGGGCGACGCCGCACGCTAGCAGCACCCCCAGCACTCCTGCCGCGATAATCCCCCTTCTCATATCGCTTGCCCTCCTTCCTGGCTTCGTGATGCGCCACGATCCTCCCATGCGTGTGTACCGCCACCGCACGGAAGCGACCATGATCCACATCACAGTTTTGGATGAACCCATACCCAACCTACCCTGCCAACCCTGTTGCCACCGCTTGCACCTTCCCCGGCGCCGCCACTGTGCCACGCTTCACCAGAAAGCGCGGCTTCAGCAGCGACACGAAGGCGGGGATAAACACCAGCGCCCCGACGATGTGGAAGAACAGTAACAACGCCAGGAGCAGCGCCATCTCCGCCTGGAACTTCATCGGGAAGAACAACCAAAAGATCACGGCCGCCGTCAGCGTCGTGCCAGTGAACATGATCGCCTTCCCTGTGGTCATCAACGCTTCCGAGTTGGCCGCGTCGAAATCGGGTGTTTTGCGATACTCCTCGACGATCCGGCTCAGCACGTAGTACCCGTAATCAATCCCGATACCGATTCCCACTGCCGCCACCGGCAGCGAGTTGATGTTGGCATCGATGCCCCACCAGTACATGAAGGCTTCAGACAGCGGCTGCGCCATGATCGACGGCATCATCACGATCAGGGCGCCCAGCACCGAGCGGTACGTCAGGAAGCTGAGGATGAACACCGTGACCATCACCAGCGCGATGTTCACCCGATAGGACCATTCCACCTCCTCGTTGACCGCCGCCAGCACTCCCATCAGCCCGCCCGCCAGCCGGAAGCGCAGGTGCTCCAAGGGGTTCTTGTCGATGAACCGCTTGGCCCGTTCGATCGCCCCCTTGATCACCTCGTTCGAGTACTCACGGTAGAACACGGTGATCGTGGCGTTGCGATAATCGTGACTGAAGTAGCGGTCCATCTCGCCCGGCGAGGTCCCGCCCTGGATGAGGAAGAAGAGGTTGCCCAGGTCGCGCGGATTGTCGGGCACGAACTCCCAGCGCGGCTCGCCTTCGTGGTACATGCGGTACGAGCGGCGCACCATGTTGGTCAACGTCAGCGATCCGCCGGTGTCCGGCCCCTGCTCCATGTACTTCTGGAATTGCTCGATCTTGTCCAGCACCTCGCCGTTCTGGATGGCCTCGGGGGCGTCGCCCTCGGCGATGATCACCAGCTGTGAGGAGCCGACGAAATGCTTGTTCACGAAATCGTAGGCGACGTTGTAGGGATGCTTGGCGTCCAGAATCGCCTTCCCGATGGAGACGTCTCCGATCTTCAACCGATGCGAGAAGTAGCCGCCGGCCGCCAGGGTGAGGAAGAACAGCGCCACCAGGACGTAGCGCGTCCGGCCCTGGCTCAAGCGCACCAACGCCCCGCTGACACCCAGGTACATATGATCGGAGAGGCGATGCCCGGTCTGCGGGTCGTGGCGTGGCGGGCGCACGAAGGTGAGAATGATCGGGTGCAAGGTGACGACACTGACGCTGATGGTGACGATGAAGAAGCTGCACACGAAGGCGAGGTTCCGGATGAGCGGAATGCCGGCCACCGCCAGGGTCAAAATGGCGAAGCCGTCGGCGGCGATGGAAACGAACGCCGGCGCGAACAGGCCGAGGTAGGAGGCCCGAATCGCCGCGTCTTTGTTTCCGAGACGGTAGTACTCCTCGTGGTAGCGCTCCATCGACTGCACCGAGTGACTCAGCGCCCGGGCGGTAATCAGGATCAACACCACCAGCACCAGCGGGTCAATGTTGAACTTGAACAGCGCCGCAAAGCCGAGGGCCCAGACGGTGCTGAGCACTCCAGAGAAGAGCGGAATCACCACGCCCTGGATGGTACGGAAGTAAAACCAGAGGAGCGCGATGATGGCCACGGCGGTCATGCCGATGACACGGACAATCCAGGGGTAGTAGTGCGCGATCCAGGCGTACAGCATCGGGTAGCCGGTCACGTAGATGTTGGTGTTGGCGTCCGCCTCCTGCCGCTGCAGTGCCTGCATGCGGTTGAACAGCAGGCTGAGGTCGGTGCCTTCTTCCCAGAACCCGGCAAAGATGGTCGCCGCCTTGTCGTCCGCCGAGACGTAGAAGCCGCGGATGCCCTGGTTGGTGTACACCACGTTCTTGATCCGATCGAGGTCGGCCTGATTGCGCGGAAAGGCCGGGAAGATCACCGGGTGAATGGAGATGCCCCAATTGGAGACGTCGATGTTCTTGAGCTTGGGGTGGGTCAGCGAGATCACTTGCAGCGGATCGACACCGGGGGTTTCCATCAGCGCCCGCGTGATGCGGTCGATCTTGCTGATGTTGTCGATGGTATAGATGGTCTCGCCCTTGGTCTCCACGGCAATGACCAACACATTCGCGCCGCCGAACATCTTGCGATACTGCTGATACAGCTGGATGTAGGGGTGCCGCGGGGGGTAGAGGTCGAAGAAGTTGGTGTAGATGACGAGGTGGCGCAACTGGTAACCGAAGAACAGCGTCGCGACGCTGACCAGGATGATCACCGCACCGCGGTGGGCGAGCAGGAAATCGACGTACCACTCGGTGAGCTTCCGCCGCCGGCGCGCCGGAGTCATTGTGGGCGGATCTGGTCGTTGCGTGTCCATAACATCAACCCGTGCGCTCCCACGATGATCCCAGTCGGACTGTCTCGGTCCGGAACCACGCTCAGCCCGTGCATCCAGAACAGCTTGAGATCATCAGGCACCGGAACTTTCCGCCAGGTTGCGCCGGCATCGCCGCTCACCAGTACGGTCCCGGTATCACCGACGATCCAGCCCACGGGGCCCTGAACGGCCACGGCATACACCGCTCGCGTCGCCGGGCTCGGCAGCGCCGTCCAGTTCGCGCCCCCATCGGCCGTGCGCCAGATCTCCCCGTCCAGCCCCACCGCCCAGCCGTGAGTAGCGTCCGTGAAGGTAACCCCGAACAGCGACTTCCCGGTCGCCGTCTTGCTCCGTGCCCAGGTCTGCCCAGCGTCGTGTGTCGCCATGAGGAACCCGACCTCGCCGACAATCCAGCCGGTGTTGGGATCGGGAAAATCGACACCGTACAGAATCACATCATCCGCCAGCGAGCGGTCTTGCCAGGTCGTGCCCCCATCGGAGGTCGTGGCGATCATGCCCCAGTCACCCACCGCCCACGCCGTCCTGGGCGACACCGCCTTGACGGCGAAGAGGTTCTTGCCCTGCGGCGCCATCTGCCGTTCCCATCTGCGGCCACCATCTGCCGTGCGCAGGATAGTGCCCGATTTGCCCACCACCCAGCCGTGCTCTGCGTCGGCAAAGCTCACGGCGAATAGAGAGGCTGTGGTGTCCGTCGGTTGTGCCTCCCAGCTCTTGCCGCCGTCCGCCGTATGCAGGATAGTGCCCGATGTCCCGGCGATCCAGCCCTCCTGCGGGCTGAGGAAGTACGCGCTGTACAGGTCCTCTTTGATGAGATCCACCGACGCCACTTGGGCCGGGGAAGCGGCGGCCGGAAGTAAAAGCAGGACCCCGGCGAGGATGCCGAGGGTGAATCCCATGCGGCTCCACAGCTTCCGAGGGTAGCGACAAATCGAAGATTGGCAACCCGGCGCTCCACCACTCATCTGCTGCCTCCAGCCCTTCACAACCGGTGTGCACCCCTATAAGCCATACCGCTGCTGAAAGCAAAGGATAGCTCATAGATCCGAGCCATCCGGTATGAGATGCCGGCGGTGAAAAGCCTGATGTTTCTCAGCGAAAATGCTGGCGCGCCGCGTTCACCCGCTTCGTCGGTTTGATCTTCGCGAGCTTGGCGAGGTTGAGGCCGAGGATCTTGGCGCGGATTTCATCCGTTATCACGGGGTAGCCCCACTTCTCCTGCAGCTCCTCGGGCATCTCCAGGTTTCTAACGAAGTTCACGATGCGCGGGAGCTCGTCGAACGGGAGGTCGCACCCCAGCATGAGCTTGTCGGGCCCCGCCCACTCAAGCGCTTGGCCGATGGCGTGATAGCCACGGTACGGCGCCCGCGCGTAGTACCCGATGATACCCGACATACTGAGGTAGAGGTTCTTGTGTTTGCCCGCCAAGCTGATGAGAACCTCCGTTTCGGGCCAGCCCATGTGGTAGGCGATGATCTTCAAATCCGGGAAGTCGATCAGGATGTCATCCAGCAGCCTGGGATGCGTGTTCCGCTCGGGAAGCGGCGGCAGATACGCCGTGCCGGTGTGAATGGTCACGGCAATGTCGAGTTCGCAGCACTTCTCATAGAAAGGCCACATCCGCTTGTCGTTGAGTGGGCCGTCGTCTTCTGGCTGGTAGATCTTGCACAACTTGGCGTTGCGATTCTTGACGAGGTATTCCAGCTCCCAAATGGCGTTCTTCACCCCGCGGCGCAGCACCGGGCCGCAGTTGCACTCGAGATACATGCGCTCCGGATACGGCTCAATCTGTTGCATGATGAAGGAGTTGGTAGACATGCACGTCTCGTAGTGGCTGGCGAGCACGCCGGGTTCGCGGAGCACGAAGGCGACGTCCATCCCGGTCAAGTCCATGTACTTGATGAGTTCCGTCGCAGTTGGGCGCGGCATATCCGACCCTTCGCCGATGTTGCGGTCGCACCACACCCGCATGATGGTGTTCACGCTCTCCCAGAAGCGGCCGAAGTTCGGGTAGTAGGCCATCTCCGCGAGCGACTGCTCGTTCAGCAGGTGGCACTCCGTCAGCGCCACGAAGTAATCTGTGTTTGCCATATGGTCCCTCCGCCCTCGAATGGAGTCTTGCCAATCCGAGATGACCCGAGCGGGACGCTGCCCGCCCATCACGTGGCGCGCGCCCTAGGTCTGCCCTAGGGGCCGCGATCATCGGCCCGATCTGAATTCCTGGTGTTCCTGGTCGCGCAGCATTCGGTGGCGATGGACCTACAGGCACTGCTCCGTTCGACTGATGATCTCTTCCTGCACGGCCGGTGACAGCTCCACCCAGAAGGCACTGTACCCGGCGACGCGAACGACCAACCCCCGGTACTTCTCGGGATGCTGCTTGGCATCCAGCAAGGTCTCCCTGTCGAGGATGTTGAACTGGACGTGGAAGCCGCCCTTGTCGAAGTACGTGCCCAGCAGCTCGGCGAACTTCTGCCGGCCCTCCTTCTTCCGCAGCATTCCGGGCGCGAACTTCATGTTGAGGAGCGGTCCTTCCATGAACATCGGATCGAGCTTGACGACCGAGTTCATCGCTGCGGTGGGGCCCTTCACGTCGCAGCCCTGCTGCGGGGAAGCGGAACCATCCGCCAAGGACGTCCCCGCTTTCCTACCGTTGGGCAGCGCACCGGTCGTCTTGCCGGCCCAGGTGGACCACGCCGCGCCCTGCCGGAACAGCACGAACCGCCGCCCGTACCCATCCCGATAGGACTGAGTCTTGTTGACGCTGTACCTCCAGAGCTGAACCGTGAGGTCATCCGGCTCGTCTTCGTCGTTGCCGTACTTCGGCGCCGCCAAGCAGGCCTGCCGGAGATCGCCATAGCCCTCGAAATTCTTCTTCAGGGCATCGAGCAACTGGTCCATGGTGGCCTTCTTGTCCTCGAAGATGACCTTCTTGATCGCGGTGAGCGAGTCGGCCGCATCCTGGACGGCCCGGTCGACGATGACAGCCGCCTCCAACTGCTGGTAACGCCCGCCGAACCGCGTGGCATCCTGTCCCTTCTGGATGCAGTCCTGCAGGAAGGCGGAGATGAACGGGAAGTAGTCCGCGTCTTCGTAGTACGTCTTCTCGCTGGCGTAGTAGCTCTTCAGGCACAGCTCATAGAAGTGGTCGAGTTGCTTTCGGTAGGCCTCGATCACCTCCTCGAACGTGCGGAAGTTCCTCGGATCACCCGTTTCGATTCCGATCTTGTGGCCGGTGTACGGCTCGGTGCCGTTGTTCAGGGCGATCTCCAGGATCTTCGCATGATGGACTAAGGGTGCAACCCCGGGTCGTACCCACCCGAAGCTCTTGGGATACAGCGTGTTCACACAGCCGGCCATTGCCCAGTCGCGGGCATCGTCCCAGCGCACACCCCGATCCAGCAGATACTCGGTGCCGACGCGATCGTTGAACCACGCCGGAATCCCCGCCCCGTGATCCCGGTTGCACTCGATGGCCTTCTCCAAAAACTCGGGGGCCATCGTCCGATGATACCGGATGGAGATGTGCGGCTGGTGGGTCTTCACCTGCTTCGCCACCTGCAGGACCAGGCAGGAGAGCTCGTTGCAGGCGTCCCTCCCCTCTCGGGTGAGCCCACCGAGGGTTACGTTCGCGAAGTAATTCGACTGGGCAATCTCCTGATGGGAGCGGTTCCCGCCGATGAAAAGGAACGCCTCCTGACCCGTCCACTTCATGAACAGGCAGCCCATCAGCTCCGCCGCCTCCTGGCGGGTGATGCGGCCGGCGTTGATGTCTCGAGCGTAAAACGGCCACATGTACTGGTCGAATCGTGCAATGAACGTGTTCGCCTGCGCCTTCTCGAGGTCATGGCCGGTCGCAGTGAACCAATAGGTTTGCAGGGCCTCGTGGAACGTGCGCGGGGGGTTCGCCGGCACCCACTCACAGATGTCGGCCATGTTGAGGAGTTCCTGCTTCCGCTGGGAATCTTGTTCCTTGCCGGCTAGCTCGCGGGCGAGCACCGCGTACCGGTGTGCGTGATGAATCATCCCCTCGAGTACGATGATGACCGCCTCGAGCCACTCGATCTTGTCGTGTTCCTCGGCACTAAGCCCCTTGCCGTTGGCCTGGGCGCGGATCCGTTCGGTGTGCTCGCGGGCTTCCTGAATGAACCCGTTGTACCCGACCTCCATGATCTTGTCGTAGTCCGCCCCGCACGCCAGCAGGATGGGTGCGCCCGTCGGGCGCATCGCCATACGGGCTTCGCAGATCTTGGCCCACATCCCGTCCGTCACCCTGTCCATGATTTCGTCGGTGCGCTTGGCGGCGTATCCGTTCTCCAAGTAATAGTCAGCGGCGGCCATCAGCTTGGATCGATCCTCCTCGTCCAAGACCGCCTCGGTCACCGGTGAGGATGTTGTTTGCCTCGACTGCTCCAAGAGTCCCTTGATCCACCGGGGAGCAAACTCGACACAGGGAACGGCTCCGCGCAGGAAACGCGTCATCGCCCCGACGAGCAGCTCGTCCTCTCGGATCACGATGCTCATGTTCTCCAGCACGTTGCGAAACGCCTTCGCCCGCCGCTTCGCTGGATGCTCGCCCGTGGTCTGCTTCAGTGACTCGACCATCCACCACGCGCGCTCGCCGTCGATCGCCGAACGGGACTCGAAGTAGCGCTGCTTGAGCCGTTGAATCCTCGGCGTGAACCCGTTGAGCTTGTCGATCTCTTCGATCGGGATTCGGCCACGCTCGACCGGCTTCGCCGTTGGTGTCCGACTGCGAAGGGGCGGTGTTACACATGCCTCGGCGCTAACCGCTTCCATGAGCTATCTCCTTTCAAATACGGGTTGGCGATCCGCTGCCGCAATCAGACTGCCTTTCCCTGGCAAACACCGACGATCTCATGGCCATCCGTATACGTCTTTCTAATTGAACAGGAAAGAAAAACCACTGCACAATTGCGTCACGTTAGCGCAACAATGGACCGCCACCCACTTCGATGTCGGCATGCAAGTGCATGCCCGTTTCAGCGGCAGTGCGGCTCCTCGGCTCTGGCTTGAGAAATGATACTGCCGCGTCTGCCCCGGGTGTGCGACAAATTTGTGGGTACCTTTGCTCACCCCAGGCATACAAGACCCGTCCGTGCAGACAAGGCCGCGTCCCTCCAGCAGCCGTCTCAAAGCGCGGCGCGACAACCAACCAGAACCCTGCCGCCAAAGGTACAGGTTCGAGTGGCACCGGGCTCTGTCCGGTGCGAGAAGCGGGGCTCCGCACCCGCCGTCATCTGGCGTGTTGGCAGGTCGGCGGATCAGCCTTATGAATCCGCAATGGTCGGTGACGAAGATCAGAGGACTGGGACCCGCTGTATGAGCGGGACAACTGATACCGCACCGGACAGAGCCCGGTGCCACCTGGAAAGCAAGGCCTTGGGGGCCTTTCCAAGCGGGCGCTTCTCCCGGGTGGGCCTCTGAGGGCGAGCGCTTTCGAGATTTTTCTCACTCTCCCCACAGATTTGACGCACACCCGTCTCCCCCATATGGATCGTTCCCGATTGACTACGAGAGAAAGACCGTTGCAGAATGCTGTCGCTTCAGCGCAACAATGGATATCGAGGCACTCCACAGCACAACAATGGATCTCAACGCCCTCCGGGTGTTCGTCGCGGTTGCCGAAGCGGCGAGCTTCTCGGCGGCGGCAAAGAGACTGGGACTACCGAAGTGGTCGGTCAGCCGCCGTGTGGCGAGCCTCGAAGCCGCCATGGGCGTTCCGCTGCTGCACCGAACGACACGGCACGTCGCCCTCAGCCCGGCAGGCGCCGCCCTGTGCAAGCGCATCGCTCCGCTGCTCTCTTCGCTCGAGCAAGCGGTGAGCGAATTGCCGGAGCGATCGGGGGATCCTGCGGGCGAATTGCGCCTAACCGCCCCCATTGACCTGGGCTCGACGCTCCTGGCCGACGCCGTCACCCGCTTCACGGCGCGATATCCCGCGGTCCGCGTCGACATTTACCTGACCAGCCGAGTCCTGGACCTGGCGGTCGAGGGCTTTGACATCGCGATACGCACGGGACCGGCACGGATGAAGGACTCTTCGTTGGTGGCGAGAGCTGCGAGCCCCATTGCTGCACAACTCTTCGCATCACCGACGTACCTGGCGCGTCGTGGCACACCCCGCTCGCCAGGCGATCTGGTTGGTCATGCGTGGGTTGTCTTTCGTGGTCTACCTTCTATACGGATGGACAGTCCGGGCGGGTCTGCGACCTTCGAGCCTCACGGCCGCATCTGCTCCGACGACATCTTCTTCGTGCGCGAAGCGCTCCGCGCCGGTGCCGGAATTGGAATCCTGCCGACCTTCCTGGCTGAGAGGGATGTGGCTGGCGGCCAACTCGTTCGGGTGCTGCCGCGCTACCGCACTCCCGCCGGATACGTGTATATCGTGCGGCCCGCCACGCGCGAGGTACCTCGCCGGGTCACCGCGTTCAGCGACTTCCTCCTGGCATACCTGAAAGCTCACCCACTGGCAGCGCTCGCCAGCTGACCACGGGCTGACTCCTCAAGGGAGTGTCGATAAACGCGAGCCGCCCCTCGATACGGCCCCTGAAGAGACGGGGCCTACTACCAATGAACCGACTCACGTTACGCAGGGGGTGGCCTTCGATACGCGCCCTGAGAAGATGGGCGCTACTCAGGCCGAACGGATTGAGGTTCATTGGCCCAATATACCAGCGTCGCGCGGGTTCGGTTTTCGGGGCGAACGGGAAAAGCCTTGTGAAATCGAAACCGAACCGTTCACCCCGAGTAGCCGCCCGCCTTTGGCGGCGTATCGAGGGGTGCCCGCCGGGAGAAAATCGACAGTCCCTCAAGCACCGGGCTCGATACGCTTCACCTCCACACGCGTTCCCCGATCCGGGCTCGCCGGTGCTCCGGAGGCCAGCATCGGTTGGAGATGGAAGTACCCACCTGCCAGCTGAACAGGGTTGATGGGAGCGGGCTCGATCGACGCATACGAAAGGCCGCCCTTGAACTGGTACGGCTCCCAGGCATGATACACGACTACCTGCCCCGGACGGAGTTGGGCCGAGATCTTCACTTGGATCTCGAACGACCCAATGTCGTTGTATACGCGTACCCGATCCCCGTCCTGGATGTCGCGTGCCGAGGCGTCTCCGGGCCCCATGAACATCGCGGGCCCCCCGCGCTGGAGCTGGAGCATGTACTTCTGTTCGCGCCACGTCGCGTGGATCGACCAGCGTGTATGTCCGCCGGTCATTTGCAGAGGATAGTTGCCGCCGATGGGCGGGTTGTCCTTATGCACGGGCAGCTCCTCGCCCAATTCGAGAAAGAAGTCCTGGTCGATGTAGAATTGGATCCTCCGGGTCAGCGTCGGCCATGGCAGCTTCTGCTCCGTATGCCAGATATTCGCCGTGATGGTTTCGTTCGGCTTGATGTCCGTGGCGTTGCCGATGCCCATGAGGCCCGTACCCACACCGGTGTAGCGCGCAAATCCCTTGCGCTTGAGATCCTCCCAGTTGATCCCGCCGAGGTTGTCCGTCAGGGAGAGCATCTCATCAAGCATCTTGTCGGGATTGGCTTCGGTAAAGCGCCCGCCGAAGGTGAACTCGTCATAGACGTTATCGAGGCGCCTTTCTTTCCCGCTGCGATCTTTGTAGGTGTGGATTCCTCGCTCGATCGCTCGCGTCTGCAAGGTCTTGACGAGGAGGGTGTGGAACTCCCAGTCCGACTTCGCCTCAGCGAGGGGCTCGACGACCTTCGTGGTGGGATGCGCGTAGGGTGCGTAGCCCCCTGACCAGGTGATATCTTCCTTCTCGTACCAGCCGGCGCCGGGGAGCACGTAGTCGCTGTTGAGCGCGGTGTTGCTCATGCGCGGATCGACGGTGACGAACATCTCGACCTTGGCGAACAGGCCGTCGTCGTCGAACAGACGATTGTACCCGCGAATGCGGCGGACGATATTTCCGCCGACCTGGAAGAAGACGCGAGGACGGAGTTTTGACGGATCCACCTGCCACCCCTTCTTGAGAGCCTCGGCCAGATACTCCTTTAGCTCGCGTTTCAGATGCGGATCCCACTCCTTCGATCGCCCGTACAACTTTCCGAGGCCTCCGTGGAAATACATGAAGATGCCCGCCGCCGGCGTGCCCCCGCTGGCGTACAGCCCTTTGGCTTGCTTGTAGATCATCATCTCGGTGGTGTAGCCCTGCTCCTTCAGCTTGGCCATTTCGGGAGCCATCCTCTCCTCGATGGCTTTCAGGCCGAGCTTGGGAGGGAGAGAGCCACTGGCGGCGGCCAGGGCGTCGATGCCGCCGAGATTGATGTACGGGAAGCCGGTGATCCCGGTGCCCTTCTTGCCGCAATGACCGGCCAAGGTGAGCACGAGGAGTTGCGCGCGCTCCATCTCCAGGCCGTGGTAGAACTTCGAAAAGTTGGCCTGGGCGATCACAATCGCGGCCTTGGCCTTGCCGATCTGCCGGGCGAGAGTGCGGACGATCTTGGGATCCGTGCCCGTAATCTTCGCGCTGGCCTCCGGGGAGTAGGCGGCCATGTGCTGGCGCAGCCGCGCGAACACGGGCGTGACGGTCAACTTCCCCTCCAGAGCGTCGACCTGAAACTCCCCTTCCAGCGCGGGCTCGATGCCGTTCAGCCGCAATTCCCGCCGCGGCGCCTCGGCAATCTTCTTGGTGACCTGATCGAAGACGTAGAACACATCCTCGTCGCCGCCCCGCCGGAGGTCCGCAGCGCGCAGGAACCGATGCGTGTCCGTACGCACCAGGAGCGGCATGTCGGTCTGCTCGACCAGAAAGGCCTTGTTGTAAAGCCCCTCCTCGATGATGACATGGGACATGGCGAGCCCCAACGCGGCATCGGTTCCGATGTTCACGGGCACCCAGAGGTCGGCGTGCACCGCCGAGGCGTTGTAGTCGGGTGCGATGGTGACGACCTGCGCCCCCTTGTACCGCGCCTCGCTGATGAAGTGCGCATTGGGGATCTGCGTATAGACCGGATTCCCGCCCCACACCAGGATCAGATCGGAGTAGAACAGGTCGTCCATCGATCCTGAGAACATCAGCTTTCCGGTCGTGGCCCATACCCCAGGCCGGTGGTCGCCGCACTCCGAGTTCATGTCCATTAACGGCGTGTCCAGGATCATATGGGTGCGGTACAAGCCCAAACCATTGCAACCGTTGCTGATCGCCGTCCCCTCGTCGAAGACCACGGAGCCCGCTCCGTCCTTGCGGAGCGCGTCGAGCGTAGCATCGCCGATCTCCCGCAGGGCTTGCTCCCAGGAAATCCGCTTCCACTTGCCCTCGCCGCGCTTCCCCACGCGCTTCAGCGGGTACCGCAAGCGCGCGGGGTCGTACATACGCTGGCTGTAGCAGGCGCCCTTCTGGCAGCCGCGCGGGTTGAAGTCCGGCACCTCGCCGTTGACCTGGGCGTACGTGCCGGATTGCTCCTCGCGCCAGACAAGTCCGTCCTTCACGTAGATGTTCCAGGAACAGCCACGCTGGTACCAGCAGTTCACGAAGTGCGTGCTCTTTCCGATGCGGTCCCACGTCCACGTGTTACGGTAAACGTCTTCGAAGCTCCGGTACTCCGCCGACCAGTCGGGCGGTACACCGCCCTCCGCGACCCGGCCACCGACCCCCTTCCAATCCAATTGAAACAAGGACAGCGCGAGCCACCCGCTGGTGGTCTTCAGAAAGCTTCGTCGCGTGATTTCCGTCGCCATTTGTCCGACCCCTATCGCTCCGCCTGCGCCGCGCCCCGCGTGAAGTCCGGGAAGATGTCGCTAGCTCCGAACGCTCACCACGTTCGACAGGTGCCTATTACCTCGTTCCGGCTTAATGACGAAAGAAAAAGACACTGCAAAATAGTGTCGCGCTGGCGCAACAATCGCTTTCAATGCACTTCAGGTCTACGCCGCGGCTTGCGGAAGCATCACGTTTCTCGGCGGCGGCGAAAGGGGCTACCCCAGTGGTTGGTCGGCCCTCAGGTAGCCAGCCTTGAGGCTGCCAGGGTCGGGCCGAGGCGAAAGACACGCGGGATCGAGTCGAAGATGGCTCACAACCGGTGCGACGTCCCGTAAGCCAATTTACCGGGCGCTAGTCTCAGCGGGACCGGCGGAACCTGGGAAGAGTGATCTCCGGCGTAACGTCGTCGAAGGTGACCTCGACGGGCATGCCGATCTGCAGCTGGTCGGGAGTGCAATCCGTGACCGCGCTGAGCAACCGCACGCCTTCGTCCATCTCGACCACAACCGGTGCGTACGGGGTGTCGTGCTGAAAGGCCGGATGCAACGCCCGGGCAACGACCGTCCACGTGAATACTTTTCCGCGGCCGCTCGACTTGGCCCACTCCCATTTCCATGAGCCGCACTCGGCACACATCTCACGAGGAACGTGTCGCCAGGCGCCGCAGTCGGTGCAGCGCTGAAACCGCAACTCGCGCCGCTTGCACCAGTCGTAGAACTCTTTCGCAAACCCTTCCGTGGCAGGCAGTGGTTTGCTGTATGCTGTCTCAGTCACGTCTGAACCTCGAATCCCTGATTCTATCTTCTGAGGATGGCGATGCTGCCGTCGCCGAAGTCGCCCCAGCCGGTGACCACACCGATCTCCGCATCCATGACCTGTCGCTGTCCGGCCTCACGCCGCAGCTGGCGCACGGCCTCCACAACGTGATTGACGCCCAGCGTGTGCGCCTCAGACAGCAAGCCGCCATGGGTATTCACAGGCAGTTCGCCACCCAACTCGATGCGCCCACCGGCAACGAACGCCCCGCCCTCGCCTCGTTTGCAGAACCCCGCCTCCTCTATCTGCTGCAAGACTTCGAAGGTGAAGCAGTCATAGATCTCGGCGAAATCGACGTCGCCCGGACGGATCCCGGCCATGGCGAACGCCTGTGGAGCCGCCGTGGTCAGGCCGGTCGTGAAGATGTCTTTCCGGTTCGTGATTTCGTCGGCCGGATAGGGCTGGCCCGCCGCGACACCCATGATGTAAACGGGCGTACGCTGCAGATCACGCGCGCGCTCCGCCGAGGCGACGACTACGGCGGCGGCCCCGTCGGTCTCCAGACAGCAGTCGAAGAGCCGGTACGGATCGGCGATGACCGGCGATTTCAAATAGTCATCGATCGTCAAAGGGCGACCGCACATGACGGCGTGCGGGTTGAGCTGCGCGTGCTTGCGCATCGCCACGGCAATGGCGCCCAGTTGTTCTTGCTTGGTGCCGAACTCGTGCATGTGGCGGCGCGCCATCAAGGCATACCACTGGGGCGGCGCCGTCAGGCCGTGCGGGAGGTAATAGTCACGGGCGATGCCTCGTCCCGGCAATGCGGACGTGTCGGCGGTAACGGCCTGGCGCGTCCGACTACCGGAATACCCATTCCACCCACCCAAGATCAGCACATAGTTCGCAGCACCAGTGATGACCGCCATCGCCGCCGCCTGAAGCGAGGCCACTGGCGCCGCCCCACCCATGTTGATCGTGGCTGCATAGCGCAGGCTATCAATACCGAGGTTGGCGGCGAATTCTTCCGCCGTCCCCAGCCCGGGAAACGGCATAAGGCCGTCGATCTCGTTGTTCCTCAACCCGGCATTCTCAATGGCGCGCGTCGCCGCCTGCAATTGCAGGCCGAGCACCGTCAATCCGGAACCCTTGCCGCGTGTGTACGCAGTTTCTCCAATCCCGATGATGCAGGCTTGATCTTTCACCCGGTTTCCTCAGGAGGTAAAACGTAAAACGTAAGAAGATGCAGGCTTACGCTTTACGTTTTCCGTTTTTGCTCCTGTATCAATTTCCACAGTCGATTCGGCGTCGCCGGCACCTCCCGTGCCCGCACCCCGAGTGGGACGAGCGCGTCATTGATGGCGCACATGATGGCAGCGGGCGTGGTGTGCATGGCGCCCTCGCCCACCCCCTTGGCCCCCAACGGCGTGAACGGCGACGGCGTCACCAGCGCCGCCTTCTCCGCCATCGGCACGTCGTACATCGTCGGCAACAGGTAGTCCATGAGCGTCGAGGTCAACAGCTGGCCGTCGTCGCCG